>NZ_JBITDI010000031.1:0-55443 GCF_044454005.1 Nocardia sp. NPDC051570
TTCGATCCTAGACAAATCGAATTATCGCAGCTCAGAGCACCTTTCGCCATTTCAGCGACCAGTTGTCACCAATTACAATGAATGGCCGAGGTTAGCGATCGGCGCGACGCTCATGGTCATGGTGTATGCGGGCGGCCACATCTCCGGTGCGCACTACAACCCGGCGGTGACATTGGCTGCCCTGGTCCGCGGCCGCATCACACTGCTTGCGGCCGTTGGGTATTGGCTCATACAAGTCGTGGCCGGACTGGTCGCGGCGGCGGTCGTCCGCATAGTCGTCGGCGGCCCGCGGGGCCAGGTCTGGAGTCCCTCGGGTCGGCTACTCGCCGAGGCGCTCGTTGTGGAGTTCCTGTTCACTTTCGCTCTCGCCTACGTGGTACTCAATGTCGCTACCAGCGTGGACCACCCGAACAACTCGTTCTACGGACTGGCAATCGGATTCACCGTCGCCGCCGGAGCCATTGCGGTCGGCGGTATCTCCGGCGGCGTGTTCAACCCGGCCGTGCTCTTCGGCGGCATGGCGATGGGCCTGTTCGGCACGTCGACACTGCTCTACCTCGTCGTCGAGCCGCTCGGCGGCGCCGCGGCGGGTTTGATGTTCCGACTGCTGAACCCCGCCGACTCCTAGGGATCGGTAGTCCCACACGGCGAACGCAGCCTCGAACAACTCACCCCGGAAGCATGGGCGTTCGTCCGAGACCACCGCGATCGATCGCCCGAATCGACTGGGGCCGTGCGACTCTCGCGTGGATGACGTTGACTGCGGCAACCGCCGGGCCGCGTTGGTAATTCCTTCCATATGGAACCCCCTACTGCCGCTCGATCCGGCCGCGGATGTTATGCGCCATCGCTATCGTCAATTGCTATGAGCGAGAACCAATTTCAGTCCAGCAGGCGGCAAGCACTCACGGCGATGGGCGTAGCGGGGATCTCCGCGGTCACCGCGTCCGTGCTGGGTGGCACCGCCTCGGCCGCCCGGGCAACGAGCCCCGACAAGGTGACGTGTTCGACGGTGCTTTCGCCGGAGGAGATCGAGGGTCCGTATTTCGTCGACAACGAACCGGTGCGCAGCGACATCTCCGAGAACAAGCCCGGCATCCCGCTGAACCTACGGATGACCTTGATAGATGTCGGGTCGTGTGCACCCCTGGTCAACGCCATGGTGGCGATCTGGCACTGCGACGCCTTCGGCTTCTACTCCAAGTTCACCGACCAGCCGCCCAACGGCCCGGACGGACCACCACTCCCGCCGCCCCCGGACGACGGAACCTTCATGCGCGGCGTGCAATTCACCGACCCCGGCGGCATCGTGAGCTTCCGTACCGTCTTCCCCGGTTGGTACAACGGCCGGGCCGTCCACATCCATGTCAAGGTCAAGGCCGACGGCGGCAGCAACTACATCCACACCGGCCAGCTGTATGTCAGCGAGACGCTCACCCGGCAGGTCGTCGCGCTGGACCCGTACCGCCAGCACGATTTCCGCCGGTGGCACAACGACGAGGACGACATCTACAACCAACAGGGCGGTGCCGATTCGATGTTGACCGTCACGCCGGTGAACCCCAACTCGCTCGCCGACGGCCTCACCGCCACGACCACCCTCGGCATCCAATCCACGTGACGCCACCTCGTCACTGATGGAAGCGGAGCCCGCAGACACGGAACGTCTGAACCCGCACCGCTGCCCGGGCGCTCGAGCAGCCGTATCCGATGGCCGGCAGTCGGTCTCGCGAACGACTGAAGCCGCACCGACGAGCGAATGTTCGAGTTCGAGAGCCCGCACACCCGGGACGGATGCCGATCAGTAGATGGTGTAGAACTCGCGTGCGAGATGGAATCCGTGCCCCGTGCCCAGGTCGGTGCAGACGAGGTAGCCAACCATGCTGCTGCACAGGATGTTTCCGAGTTGCCGCTGATCGCCGTAGGGCAGCTCCGGGACGTCGTTTCCGACGGGGCGATCGGTATGACAGACGATCTGGACCGGTTGTCCGGCAGGGAGCGCGAACTCGTCTCCCCAGCCGCCGTGGCAGTCCGGAGGTGGCGGGGGCGCGGTGTAGATGCGTTGAGCGACCATGCACACAACGTTTTCGGCTGACATGCTGCACGCAATGTTGCGGGTCGGGGACTGGAACTGAATGATCCCCGGGCTCGGCGCGGCAGCTACCACGGAACCACCGAGCGCCGAGGCGGCAGCGAACACACAGACGAGGATTGAAATCCTGTGCCGCACAGTCATTGTCTTCTCTCCACAATCTACGACCATCGCGCTGGCCGACGGTCGCCCCGTCATGACCACACCGACCCTCGTGCCGGGCGGGTTGGCTCGACGCATCAAGTGTGGAGGCCGCGCAGACACTGGTCAATCAAGGTTCGGACATCCCCTCGCCGCCGCATATCGCATGGTTCGCAATGCCCGACAAACTCACCGAACGACCCGCTCAGGGAGACACCCCGATTCTGAGAGGGGTCTCGACCAACTGAGAAGCCAGTCCAACAGTCGTGGGATCGTGCTGGTGGTCGTTGCGGCCTCACAGTGCCTGCCCGATCGCTTCGAGGGTGCCGCTGTCGAGGATGATGAGTAGTCCGACGCCGATGAATACGGTGGGGACCAGCCAGTGCGCGATGCGTCCGACTGCGGCTGCCGCGGTTCGGTTGGTTGCCAACGCTGCGCCGATCACGCACCAGAGGCCGATCAGGGTCAGGAACAGGGCCGTGGCCAGGCTGGAGCCGCCGAGGTGGAGGCTACGGAACAGGGGCGTGAAGACCGTGATGTTGTCCGCGCCGTTGGCGAAGGCGAGCGTCGCGATGCCGGTGACGGTGCAGGCCAGTGGCGGTCGCGTAGTTGTGCCGGTACCTCGCAACCGCCACAGTCCCCACACGCCGAACCCGATCGGGACCAACCCGACCAGTCCGATCCACCGGTCGGGAACGATCCGCAACCCTGCCGCCGCGGCCAGGGCAATGGCGAGCACGGCGACGAACCCGACGTATTGACCGGCGACGATCATCCAGGCCGCAGGGCGGCCGGATACCCGGCGGGCCAGGAACAACGCCGCGAGTACGACCAGGTCGTCGATGGTGGTACCGGCAAACGCGACCATCGCGGTGAGGAGTTGAGATCCGGTCACCGCGGCGGCCTCGGACTGGGGAACCGGAGTGTCACTCGGCCGGACCGCCGTCCTCGAGTCCCGCCGCCCGGTAGACCGCCCTGATAGCGGTGACTTCGTTGCCGTAGCGGCGGCGGGCGCCGAGCCCGAAGAAGCCACCCTCCTGGTTCGCGTCGCCGACCGTCTCGGCGATCTCGCCCAGCAGCGCGCGGAAATCGGGAAGCGCGTTCGGTGCGGTTCGGCCGAGAATGACAACGGCCGAACGGATCGTCAGCACCGCGAGCGGCTCATAGTCGACGTAGCGGGTGTCCGGTCGCAGACCCGTGTCGAAGGTGGACGCCCCGGCCAGTTCGCGGATGAACCGATCGGGGTGGGTGATGCTGACCTCCCGGAGTTTCTTGATCAGCGCGAACATCTCCTCGGCATCCACGACACCCTCCGCCAGCGCCACCAGCACACCGGCAGCCATCAGCGCTTGGCGCAGGGTTTCCCAATCCTCGGCAGTGAAGTCGGCTTCGGTGGGGCCGCCAGCGCTTCGGGAGTCGCGCAGCACCTGGAAACCAGCGCGGGCCAGCACCGCCGGAACGCGCCGGGCCGCAGCGATGCTGATCGCCCGCGCCTGATCCGGTAAGCGGTCCCACGCCACCGCGATCGTGCCCTCGTCGCGTCCGGCCATGGCCTCGACCGCGCCGATCGTGCGCCCGCTGGTCCAGCGTTCGTAGTCGAACCGGGCCAGCGCCCCCACCTCCTCCTCGGTGAGCGCGACGCTCAGCGCGGGATCGAAGGTGGGCACCATGAGACACCCGATCGCGGCCAGATCCTCACCGATCCGCCGCGCCCGAACACGATAGGACTGCTTGTGTTCCTCGTCCAGCTCGTCCCAATTCCGGTGCCGCGCACCACTATGTGAGCCGCGATCACCTCCAGCGGCGAGGCGGGTGTGGGTCTCGTAACGGGCCAAGGCGGTGTCGGCGTGGACAGCCTGGGCGAGCTGCTCGGCGGCGTGGGTAGCGGTGTAGCCGGAGAGACTCTCGATGATGCGGTCCTGCGCGGTCAGCCGCGCTTTCATACGACGGCATTCATACAGGATGGCCTCAGCATCGAGGAAGGTCTGTTCCGAGCGGCGATCACCCGCCCGGCCCAGCACATCCTGCCCGACCATGATCACGATCATGAACACCAGCTGAGCCAGGGTGGACAGAAAACTCATGAACGCGAACGGATAGCGGTCGAACCGCTGCAGGCCCAGCTGCGCCGAGACCACCCAGACCGCTTGGGTGGCGGCTGCCAGGTAGAACGCCCACACATTGCCCAGGCGCCCGGTCAGCCAGGCCGCGATCCGCTGGTTGGCGGTCACCACCTCATCGCGGGCCTGCGGCGGAGACTGCACCCGGTGCCGCTCGACCCAGGGATGCGGGCTGGAATCCAGCAGACTGACGCCCCGGCTCAGCGCCCCATCGTGCCGGTCCAGATGGGCTTGCAGGTCCGCGACCTGGCGGAAGATCTCCTCGGCGTTCTCATATGTTTGTACCGCGCGACGGTCGGCGGCCCTACCCAGCACACGCTGCCCGACCAAGATCACCAGACACAGAACGAGTTGAGCGACGTTGTCCAGGAACAGCAGAAATGGGAACGGATAGGGATCGAGCCGATGCAACGGCCCCCACCACGTCGCAGCAGTCACCCACGCCCCGAAAACAACCAACACCACATACAACGCGGGCATCGACCCCACCCACCGCGTCAACGCCGCGGCGATGGCATCGTTCACGCCGATTCGCTCATCGGCCAACGCCACCGGCTGACGTGACGCACCGCTTCCCGGGCCGGAGTCGGTCACCGAGCTCTCCTCGGACACGAAGCCGATCATCGTCGACACACAACCCCCAGCTGACTTCTCCGCGTTGTCCCCGACCCTGCCGAGGGTACTGGCACCGCAGCGCGAAGGGCGACAAGGAATTCCGCGCTACCAGTCATCTCCCGGCATCGACATCGCCCGACCTCTTGCCGCTGCAATCACACTTCGAACCCCGGCTGTGCCCGACTGTTCGTCGGCGGTCCGAGCGACCCAACTCGGCCGTAGGATCCCCTGGGGGTAAACGCTTTTCGTTTACGGCGCCGTGGGGACCCTGGAAGGGGCGAGTCGATCGTGGCGAATATCGGATGGTGGCTCGCGGGTGGACCCGGTAGGGGGTTGACCATCGCCGCGATGTCGCCCGAGCATGTTCCCGTCTACTCCCGGACCGAGGTGTGGATCGGGTCGGGAATCCTGCTGCTGGGCCTGGCTGCGTTGCTGATCGGACTGCTGCTGGCCACCCGCCGCGGGGACGGCCACCACCCGCCGCGTCACCAGCCGTTTCGACGGGCACGTCATCGGCGTGGCTGGCCGTCACTCAATCAGCCCCCGGCCAAGTCGGATTGCTTTGATCAGCCACGGGATTGCGCCGACGATCAGATGGCCGCGTCGAGCGAGCATCCCGAATTTCGTTCCCGCTGACCAGATAACGGGTTCGAGCAGGTCGGCCGCGGCATGCGCCGCGCCGGAAACCCCAAGATCGACGCACTGACCGACGCCGCCGACTACGAACGGACCAAGAGACAACTCCCCTCGGCGTTCTTTTGGCCGGATGCGTTCCGGCCGCCGCATACTCGGACATTCTCCGGGGTGGGCTGAAGATCTGCTGAAGGTCGGTTGTCAGCCGCTCGAGGCGGCCCGCGAGCGGCTGATACTCGGCTATATGGGGACGCAATCACTGCAGTGGATGGGCACCGCCCGGGTGCTGCGCCGAATCGGATTCGGCGCGACCGGGGCCGAGATCGATGCCGTATCCGACCCCATCGCCTATCTGCGCACGGCTTTGGCCACCGATCCGGAGGCCGATCCCGGTGCCCGCGCCACGCCGCTGCCGAGCTTCAGCCTGCCGACCCCGCCCGGCAAGGGGGCGACCGCCGATGTCCGGCATCGCTATCAGGCTGAGCTGACCGCCCAGCTCGATGCCCTGACCGCGTGGTGGCTGCGCCGCATGGCCGCCGTGCGGGTCCCGGTGCGCGAGAAGCTGACCCTGGTGTGGCACAACCACTTCGCCACCTCCGCCACCAAGGTGCGCAATGCCGCCGAGATGGCCGCCCAAAACACGACGCTGCGCGGCCTGGGCACCGGCGATTTCGGCACGCTGGCCTCTGCGATGCTCACCGACCCCGCCATGCTGCGCTGGCTCGACGGCATCGCGAACACCGCCAAGGCGCCCAACGAGAACCTGTCCCGCGAATTCATGGAGCTGTTCGCCCTCGGCCACGGCAACGGTTACACCGAAACCGATGTGCGCGAGGGCGCGCGGGCGTTGACCGGGTGGGTGATCGGCTCCAGCGGTGCGGTACTCGATGCCAAGCGGCACGACGACGGCGTGAAAACCGTTCTGGGCGTGACGGGTCCGCTGGGCGCGCGAGAGTTCTGCGAGATCGTACTGGCCCGCCCGGAATCGGCTCGATATGTCGCCACGCGGACCTGGCAGCAACTGGCCTCCGACAATCCGCCCACACCGCCCGTGCTGGATCGTCTGACCGCCGCGTACGGGCCCGGCCGCGACCTATCCGCGCTGGTGACCGCGATCCTCACGGATGCGGAATTCCGCTCCGCCCGAAACACTGTCGTGCACGGACCGGTCGAATGGTTGATCGGTATGGTGCGGGCGCTGCGGATCCCGCTCGACGACGATGCCCAAGTCCGGCGAGTGGCCGGGGTGCTGCGCGGGCTGGGACAGCTGCCGTTCTATCCGCCCGACGTCGGCGGGTGGCCGCGCGGGCAGGGATGGATGTCCAGCGCGGCCGCGCACTCCCGGCTGACCGCCGCGGCCGAGATGATGAAGACGGCCGACCTGTCGCCGATCGCGCAGGCGGCGCGGCCGGACCGGCTCGACGCCGCGGCACATCTGCTCGGCGTGGGCGGCTGGTCGGATCGCAGCGCGAAGCTGCTCGCCGCCGTCGCGGACCCGGCCCGGCTGATCACCCTCGCTGTGAATACTCCCGAATACCTCACCAGCTGAAAGCGCCTCTGCCATGCCGGAATTCACTCGCAGACAGTTCCTCGTCGGCTCCAGCGTGCTCGGCGCGCTGGGCGTGCTCGGCGCGTCCGCCATCACCTGGGACGAGCTGCACCGCCGCGCCGAAACCACACCCCTGCCACCGGGGTCGGGCGTGCTGGTGGTGCTCACGCTCTACGGCGGCAACGACGGCATCAACACTGTGATTCCCTACGCCGACAACGCCTATCACGACGCTCGCCCCGAATTGGCCTATCGCGCCGAGGAAGTGCTGCATCTCGACGATCGACTCGGCCTGAACCCAGCAATGAAGGGCCTTGCTCAGCTGTGGCAGCAGCGGCGCCTGGCCATCGTGCGCGGCGTGGGCTATCCGAAGCCTGACCACAGCCACTTTCGTTCCATGGACATCTGGCAGACCGCGTCGCCGGACGAGCCGGTGCCGACCGGCTGGATCGGGCGCTGGCTCGACGTCACCGGCGACGATCCGGTCCGTGCGGTGAGTATCGGATCGGTGCTGCCGCAGTTGGCGCTCGGTGTGAAACACACTGCGGCGGCGCTGGATCCTGCCTCGGCGCCGCTGCCGCCGGAGATGTCCGCGGCGCTCTCGGGGCTGGCTGCCACCGATCCGGCCGACAGCGCCGCACAGGGCTGTGTGTGCACCGGCTACCAGGCGGAACAGACTGTCGAGCAGACCTTTTCAGTGCTGAAGGGAACGAAGGCCACACCGGGCGGCAATCCGCTGTCGGCCCAACTCGACCTGGTCGGGCGGTGCATCAAGGCCGCAGTGCCGACGCGGGTCTATTCGGTGAGCTTGGGCGGCTTCGACACCCATGCCGATGAACGCCACACCCAGGAGCAACTGCTCGGCCGCTTCGACGAGGCCGTGTCGGGCTTCCTACGGGACATGGCCGGGCACCCGGTGGTCCTGCTGGCCTACAGCGAGTTCGGCCGCCGCGTGCACGCCAACGCCTCCCAGGGCACCGACCACGGCACCGCGGGTCCGGTCTTCGTCGCCGGGGCGCCGGTCGAAGGCGGTTTCTACGGGGACGAACCCAGCCTCACCGATCTGGACGACGGCGATCTGAAGTCCACGGTCGACTTCCGCGACATCTACCACGAACTGCTGCACCGGGTGGTCGCCACCGATCCGGACGCGGTGGTGGGTCCAGGTCGCCGCGACCTCGGCGTGATCGCCTGACCGTCGAGAGCCCAGTAGAAGGGGTGGGCGCCGTCGGCACGGCCTGCGCGCGTTGCCGGGAGCCACGGTGGTGCGTATGCGGCTATAGTGGCAGTGCACCTCGTTAGGTGAGGCTCCTGTTCGAACAAAGGCCACTGATCTCACGACGTCGAGAGACGCCCAAGATCAGGACAGATCTTCCCGGCTTAAGGGTTGATCCCAGGTGGCTTCCCGCCGGATATCCGGCAGGGATACGTCGTGTAGTGCCGAAGCTCAACGTGTGGGGTCGCGTGCGACGTATTTCCGTTCGTGCAAACTCCTTCGTGCGTTCACTGAATCCTGTTGAGCCCGTAGGTAGGTGTGACGAATGAAGAACCTGATGACATGTGTTCCGATGGCCGGAGCCGGTGCCGAGCGGTCGGCGCTGGACAACCTGCTGCTCACCCGCGGCATTCTGCTGGCGAACAATATCCGATTCCTGCTGATCAGGACCGCCGCAGGCACGCCTGCGCTGGCACTGCGCGAAGAGTTCCGCGGACTCGTCGCCCCGCTGTTGCGCGCCGACGAGGGCCCGGGCAGCATCGACGTCGAATTCTGGGACTTCGGCCCCGACGAGGTGCGCTGCCCGCGCCCGAACGCATTGACCCGCAACAGCTTTCCCGCTGATGATCTCGAGCTGATCGCAGTCCAGCGATACGGCTGCGAATGGATCTCCCTGGAGGGAATGTTCGAACCGCATGCGGGCGATATCGGATTCCCCATCGATATCGTGTTCTCCTGGGTCGACGGCAACGATCCGGCAGTGGCCAGGCGACGCGCCGAAGCGGCGGTCGGCGTCACCCTCGGCGAGGGCGACACAGCCCCGGCCCGGACCCGGCAGATCGATGAACTACGGTTCGCGCTGCGGTCGGTGCGGGAGTACGCGCCGTGGGTGCGACGGATCTTCATCGCCACCGACTCCACCCCACCAGGCTGGCTCGCCGAAGACCCGAAGGTGACGATTGTTCGTGCGGCGGAGCACTTTTTGGACCCGACCTGCCTGCCGACATTCAACTCCCACGCCGTCGAATCGCAGCTGCAGCACATCCCGGGGTTGAGCGAGCATTTCATCTACGCCAACGACGATATGTTCTTGGGTCGTCCTGTCGCTCCGGAGATGTTCTTCACCTGCGGTGGTATCAGCAGGTTCGCCGATTCCGAACTCCGGATCGGCACCGGCCCGAATACCAAGCAGCGCAGCGGGTTCGAGAACGGGGCGCGGGTGAACCGGAAACTGCTGCAGGATCGGTTCGGGCAGGTGATCACCCGGCACCTCGCGCATGCGCCGACACCGCTGCGGCGCAGTGTGCTGCTGGAGATGGAGCGGGAGTTCGCCGATGATTTCGCCAGGACCCAGGCCAGCCCGTTCCGCTCCAGCACCGATATCTCGGTGACCAACTCGCTCTACCACTACTTCGCCTTGCTGACCGGCAGGGCGGTACGGCACGAAACCGCCCGGGTCCACTACGTGGACACCACGACCCACGACGGGCTCGATCAGCTCGATGTGCTGCCGGTGCGCCGCGACGTCGACTTCTTCTGCCTCAACGACAGCAGCTTCCCCGAGATCGAGGAATCCCACCGCGTGGCGCGGGTGCAGTGCTTCCTGGAGAACTACTTCCCGCGGCCCGCGCCGTGGGAGCGAGCCGCTGCCCCGGCACGCAGCCGGGAGGTAGAATCCGACACCGCCGCCGCATAGCAGGCACAGCGAGTTCCGGACCGGATTGCGCTGTGCCGCATCCAGTCCGGAACTCTGTACTCCGGCCAATGCAGGCAGGTGACCATCCTCAGCAAGTGAGGAGCCCAAGGCTCAACGAGGCAGCTTCAACCGGGTGTTGACGCTCCACACACACGCGCGAGGAAGTTTCGGCTGCTTGGGCCTTTGAGGCGGCCCTTCGCGTGGGACTCTGCTGACTGAGGCGTGAAGAGGTCGCGTGTTTGTCGCGTTCAACACCGCGGCGGCGGCAAGCGATGACCCCGCCAGGCCGCGATCGACTCCTCGTCGCTCCAGTACGACACCGTGATCCCCAGACCGTCCGCGCCGCGAGCCGAATCGACGCCGAGGAAACCCGGCTGGTCGGCAGCCAGTTTCAGCATCCGCTCGGCCCTGTCCCCATACCCCTCGTCACCAGCGGTCCGCACGGAAGTGAACACCACCGCGTAATAGGGCGGGGCGGGCAGCGATGCGGGCACAAGATCGGCCACAAGGTCCTCCAACAGGCAACGACGGGGGTATCACCTCAAAACGATCTCGCACACCCACCTGAACCCACAACCCCATTTACCGACCCACGCTCCTAGCCGGACTCGCATCCGGCGGGCACAGCGAACCCATTCACCGAATACTGTTGCGGCGGACCCGAAGTCCTCTTGAACGGGCGCCTTCGCGCAGCTCAGGTTTCGGGCGTCGATGGCGTCGGCACGATCGGTGGCCGATTTCGCGGCGTCATGCAGCTTGGATTCGCAGGTCGACTCATCGAGGTGGAACTCACTGCGGCACTCCCTGTTCGAACCTGGCGCACCGGCGGCGGAGGATCATCGGAGCGATCGGAGAACGTCCGGTATTGCCTGCGTTCCGGTCGTTCGACTGAGCCGTAGTCGTTGGCCGCTGGTCGATCTCGCGGAACATTCGCAACGGCCGCTGAGCGCTCGGTCCGAACCTGCTGTAGCGCAAGGTCAGCCGAACGTCCGCTGTTACCGAGTTGAGTGTGTTCGACCGCTCTCCGCGGGGGCGCTCGGGGCGTCTGGGCCCGATGCTGTCTTCATTCAGGGTCCGGCCATACCCTCTGCGGTGCCCACCGCGGTCGCGATGGTCGTCCCGCGACAGACGCTATGGCCGGCCTTATCGGCACTCGTATCTGTCGAAGTACTGGTATCAGCGCAATGTCCCCGAACGGCGAGATCCATTGAACTCAGGAAACCGCCTGCGACGGAAAGGGCCATGCGCCGCTTCACCATTGCTACTCCGTGAACGCTATGGCCCCGGACGGGCAGATATCGATCGCCTCGTGGGCAGCGGGTTCGTCGGCGGCGTCTGGGTCGAGCACCTTCACGAGGCCGTCGTCATCCTGATCGAAGACGCCGGGAGCGGTCAGTGCACACAGCCCGGCACCGATGCATACAGTTCGGTCGGCGGTTACCCGCATGTGGACTCCTTTCGCGCTTGGCGCGGGAATGGTCACCAGGTGACCGGAAGTTCGTTGACGCCTTGGATTGTCGTGCCGGGCCGCAGGGTCAGTTGCTCCACAGGAACGGCCAGCCGCAGTGCCGGAATGCGCTCGAACAATGCCGCGAGGATGATCTCGAGCTCGAGGCGGGCCAGGTTCTGGCCGAGGCACTGGTGGACGCCGTAACCGAACGCGATATGGTGGCGGGCCGAACGGTGCACGTCGAAGGTGTCCGGTTCGGCGAACACCGAACTGTCGCGATTGGCAATGGAATTGGAAACGATCACGCCCTCGCCCGCCTTGATCAATTGCCCGTCGATCTCGATATCGGCCTTCGCGAATCGGGCGCCCGCGATGTCGGCGATGGCGAGGTAGCGCAGCAGTTCCTCGACCGCGCCCGGGATGAGGCCGGGGTCGGCGCGCAGCGCGGCGTGCTGATCCGGATGCTCCAGAAGGGTGATCACCGACAGCGAGGTCATCGATGCCGTTGTCTCGTGGCCCGCGACGAGCAGCAGTATCGCGGTCGAAACCAGTTCCTCGCGATCGATCTCGCCATGTGCCAGTTGATCGGCGACCAGGCCGGACAGCAGGCCGGGGCCGGGCTCGGCCTGTGCTCTGGTGATCAGCCCGTCCAGGTAGGCCGCGAGTTCGTCGCGTGCGGCGACCGCGGCAGCCGCGGTCGTCGACTGCACCAGCCGCCGGCTCGCGTCCTGGAAGAGTTCGTGGTCCCCGTACGGCACACCGAGCAGCCGGCAGATCACCATGGACGGCACCGGCAGCGCGAACCGGCTGACCAGGTCGGCCGGTGGGCCTGCGGCGAGCATGTCGTCGATGAAGCCGTGCACGATCCGCTCGATGTCGGCCCGCATGCCCTTGACTCGCTTCACGGTGAACTCACTGATCAGCATCCGCCGCTTGACGCCGTGTTCGGGCGGGTCGAGGCTGATGAACGCCTGTCGGCGGTCCTGGAAACCGCGGAAGCGTGGCGAGGTGGCCGGGAAGTAGGCGTGGGTCCGATCCGACGAGAGGCGAGGGTCGGAGAGCAGTGCGCGGGCGGTCTCATGCTTGGTGACCACCCAGGCCGGGCGGCCGTCGAAGAGGGTCACCTGCCGCAGCGAAGCTTCCCCGTCTCGAAGCCGGGAATACTGCTCGGGTAACTGGTAGGGGCAGGTGCGGTCGCTCGGAAAGGTGGGAGCGTTGGTGGATCGGGGCGTCGTAACAATGTCGGTCATCGGTCCCCTTAAGATCATAAGATACTCTTGGTACTCTATTTTCAGATTAAAGTGTCTTCCCATGCGCCGCAACGTTTTTCAGGAGCCAAGCCGCCAGTGAACGCCCGGCAATCCGTCGGCACAACGGTCGACAACCGCAAAGGCTCGCGCAGGCGCGGCGAGGAACTGGAGCGCGCCATCCTGCAGGCGGCGCTGGACGAACTAGCCGACGTCGGCTACCCCGGGCTGACCATGGAACGGGTCGCCATCCGCGCCCGCACCAGCAAGACCGTCCTCTATCGCCGTTGGGCCGGCCGCGCCGAACTGGTGGTGGACGCGTGCAAGATCGGCAGCATCTCCGATGTCGATATCCCTGACACCGGGGCACTCCGCACCGACGTCATCGCTCTGCTGCGCCAGATGTCCGCGAAAATGGCTACGCCCTTCGGCAGCATCCTGCGCGGCCTGCTCGCCGAGATGACGCGCGATCCCGAACTCGGCCGCCTCATCCGGGAACGGGTGCACAAGGTCGGATCGGGCCCGATCCACACCATCCTGGAGCGGGCCGCCGAACGCGGCGAGGTCGACCGCCCCATCCTGAACTCTCGCCGCGCGGCGGTCGCACCCGACCTGTTGCGCAACCACTTCCTACTGTTCGGCGCGCCGGTCGACGATGAAGTCGTCATCGACATCGTCGATGAGGTGTACCTGCCGCTCGTCCTGCGCCCAGACGTCAACAGCCCCGGTCGAATTGAGGCATCGACAACCTCGGACTAGAAAACCGAACGCGACCGCCGCAGCGGCGCACCCATCCCGATCCGGATGTCCAACGGTGCCCCGGACAGGAGGAGTTGCCAAGCCGACTTCAAGATCAAGATGATCGGTCGGTGGCTCGGTATCAGCGGGTACTTCACGTCTCATTCTTGGTGAATCTCATCGCACCGGATGGAAAGACCGCAGCAGCAGTCGGTGTGCCGTTCGCCGTCGATGCCGCCGGCGCAGCCGTCGACGTCAGTTCCACCGTGGACGGAAACGCCGTTACGTTCCGATTCGGCCCTTCGACCTGTCAGGTAATCGAAGAAGAGGTAGAAACGCAGCCGCGAGCATTACCGCGCGCTGCTCGCCGCTGCCGGGCTCGAGCTGGGTGAAACTCATTCGCTGCCAATGGATTTCAGTCTGCTGTCGGCCACCCGCAACGCTCACCCCCGCTGAGCGTCCAGGAGCAGGAGGTCGGCGGCCGGTTCGCCGGTGCCCCAGTTGTCACGGGAGCGGGCGTCGATCACCGCCTGGAGGGTGGGGTAGTAGCCGAAGAGGCGGAACATGTTGTCGCCGCCGAGTTCGCCGAACTGCTCTCGCCAGATTCGGAACAGGAACAGGCTGATCTTGCTGGTGATTCCGGCCATGGGGTATCGGCGCTGGGCATCGGTGAGTTCGGCGTCGGTGATCTCGTCGTCGACCGCGCCGAGTAGGCCGAGGATGCCGCTGCCCTGGTCGAAGGCGAGTTTGATGCGCCAGACGATCTCGGCCGGGAGCAGGTCCTCGGCTGCCTTGCGCAGCACCCATTTCTCCACCACACGGTCGTCGGTGGGCCGCAGCATCGCCTCGGTTGGGAGGTTGAGGCCGTATTCGACGACCGCCGGATCGAGGAAGGGGACGCGGGCCTCGAGGGAGTGGGCCATGGTGGCGCGGTCGATTCGGCGGCATTCGTTGTCGCCGATGTTCGCGATCGATTCGCGCAGCAGGGCCGGGATCAGGTGGCGCGATTGGGTCCGGAAGTGGCCGTAGCCGGCGAAGATCTCGTCGGCTCCCTCGCCGCAGAGCACGACCTTCACCCCGTGGGCCCGGACCTCCCGGGCCAGCAGCATGCTCATCAAGCCCTCGAAAACCAGTACCTGGTTGTAGGACTCGGTCTGATGGATGGCCTCCGACAGCAGCGCCTTGGCCTGGTTCATGTCGAAGGAGCACACCACGTGCTCGATGCCGAGGTGCTCGGCGACCCGCCGCGCGGCCGCGACGTCGGGCGAGCCCTCCATGCCGACGGTGAAGGCGATCAGATCGGGGCGACGCTTGGCGGACAAGGCCGTGATGATGCTGGAGTCGATCCCGCCCGAGAGGTAGGTGCCGATCCTGATCCCCGGGTCCGCGATCAGGTGCTTGTCGACCGAGGCCTCGAGCAGTGCGCGCAACAGCGCCGGGTCGGGGACGCTCGTTCGGCGGTGCGCGTCGAGCGAATACCACTGCCGGACACCGTCCGGGGTGACCAGCGCGCCCTGCGGTAGCGAGCGAACCCGATCGATCGGCAGGCCCAGACCGAGGAAAGCCTTTGCCTCCGAGGCGAAGTACCAGCTCTCGCCGTCGTGGATGTAGTAGAGCGGCTTGATGCCGTAGCGGTCGCGCGCGGCCAGGAACGTGTCGCGCTGCTCGTCGTAGAGGACGAAGGCGAACATGCCGTCCAGGTATTCGACTGCCGCCGCACCGAACTGCTGGTAGAGCGCCAGGACGACCTCGGCATCGGATCCGGTCCGGAACTCGTAGTCACCCGCTCGGTGAGAGCGGATCGCCGCGTGGTTGTAGATCTCCCCGTTGCACACCAGATGCAGCGAGCCGTCGCCGCTGCGCAATGGCTGCTCACCGCTCTCGGCCCCGACGATGCTCAGGCGATGCATTCCGAGCGCGCACCGCTGTCCGATTTCGACGGTGCCGAAGCTGTCCTCGCCCCGATGGGCGATCGCGCCCATCATCCGATCGATGTCGAGTAGCTGAGGTCCGCCGACTATCGCGACAATCCCACACATCGGCTATCCCCTTCACGGCTTCCGCGGTTCGATCAGAACCGATCACAGGGATGATCTTGAAGGGTGCGGAAGCTTGTAAAGCTCTGCCACACAGAAGTATCCGAGAGTTTGCCAATGGGTCACGTATCGGCTCGCAGCCGTCGATCGTTCGTCAGGCAAAGCGGCTTGTATCGCGTCGTCATGATGTGTTGCTGTCGGCGGAGCGGCGGCGAAATTCGTTGATAGCGACCATAGTTCGCCGCTATCCCGGATAGAACCGTAATTTTGTCCCGTCTCTGGAGGAGGTCGACGTGGTTCGCTTTCTGAAGATGGCGGTCCGCCGGGCTCCGGGCGGCCGAACCCGAGGATCGTTGCAGGCTTGCGGGGGCAGCGACAGCTCGCCTCGGTCGGTCCCGTCACGCTGAACCAGCCACTCTCACGCCCACCCCGACGGCAGCACTTGCGACCGCAGCGACCGGTAGGCATCAGCCAAGTGCGGCAATCATCCAATTGGTTTGCGGTTCATGATATTTCACAGTCGCAAATGGGCAACCTACGACTATTCCGATCCTCAGTCACTTCGGGCGAACCGTCTTGCGGGCATAACTGACGACCTGAAGTCAGAGATGTCGTCGTTTCAAGGCATCGTAGCCACCGTGCATGAACGCTCGCGCGCTGTCGACACGACCCACGGGCCGCCACGCTGGGCTTTCAGGACATCGGCGAGGATGCAGCCCTACAGATCGACGCACCACCTTGAATTGTTCGACACTGCCTGGGCTGCAATCCATCTCGGCCAGAAGGCATCGAGAAAACTATCCCCGGCACGATAGGGGTTGTGGTCGCTGGCGCCCTACGGTTCGGCGCCACTCAGCCCAACCTTGTGGAGTTCGATCAACACCGACCTTGAGATCCTCACCGGGCCTTACGGTTCGGCGCCACCACGGCCCGCTGACAAACCTGCGCCTCGGCCTGCGTGTTGCGATCCTCGCCGAGCCTTCCCACCCGGCGGCTCGGTAGTCGAAGACCTGAAGCTGGTTCCGGGCAAGAGCTACCGGGGAACAGGGCAATTCCCCAAGTACGCAGCGGGCCGGTGACGAAGAGCAGGCGTAGCCATCAGGCCCGCAACCCGACACCGCGAGCACCGGGGCCATATTCGATCACGTACCCGCCGCTGGATTCGAGTGTGGCCCACACGCATTCCCGACTGTGCGCTCACGCCGGCCTGGAGGTGATCGCGACGATAGTCAGCGGGTGGCGACGATTTTCCGGTCGTCGGAATCGCCGTCGAGGTAGGCGTCGGCATAGCGCTGGGTGTCGTTCTCGACCCAGTCCTGGTAGCCGCGCATCCAATGTCGCAACCCATCGATCCAGCCGTTGAGTTGCGGGCTCGCGAGGGGCTCGACGCCGAGCCCGAGCTCTTGGAACTGTGCGATTTCGCTTCGCACCCGGGCGGCGACGAGGTCGACACTCTGCTGCAGGGTCAGGCCCTTGTTGACGTAGACGATCACCATGTTCCAGTACTGCCCCGGCTGCCGCATCTCCATCTTCAGGCTCTGCACATCGTTGCTCCAGCACACAACGTTGTTGGCGTGCATGCGCAAGCGCTGCGCAACGGGGTCGTTGAACTCCTCCGGACGCACCGGACCGGCTTTGGCCGCGTCTGCGACGTCCAGGCAAGGATTGGTGCCGCTGGTGTGGCGGCGGATGGTCTCGTACTGCGCGATATCGACCGAGGATTCCCGCAGGTGGTTGAGGATCTGCAAGCCGGCGGTGGCGGCCCACATCCGCATGCCATGGGCGAATCGCTGGAAATGCTCGGTGGACAGCTGCAGCTGCAGCCGGGTGCAGATATCGACCCAGGCGTACTCCCCGAAGACGGGCTCGCTCCCCGGCCTGCGGTAGTCCAGTACGTCGATCATCGCGGTCAGATTGGGAATCGTGGACTCCCCAACGGTTTCCACCCGATCCACGAACATGTCGTCGACGATGAAGAACCACATGAAGTAGTCCGCCAGGATCTGCAGCAGATCCAGGTTTGCGTCGGGATAGCAGCGGGCGGCCAGCCAGCCGTATTTGGTGCGCACCAGCCGGGCGTAATACTCCTCGTTGGGGATCAGGCCGTAGCGGGCTGCGAAGGCCAGAGCGCCCTGTTCGGCCTGCTCAGCGGCTGGGTTGCACGCCGATGGCCAGGGGAACGTGAACCGCGGGATGCGCAATCCAGCGTCGTTATCGGCGGGGCTGGCGGTGTCTGTATCGTCGCTGGCCCGGCGAAGTTCGACGATCCGGGCCGCGGAGGTGCCGAGCCCGGTCGGTCCCTGTTCGAAACGGTGCGTGGTCCTGGTGGCGTGGCCGCTCGAGGCCTCGGTCGAGGTGTGCATGGGAACGCTCCTCCGGCTCAGGTCGTGCGCTGTTGGATGCCGATCTCCCTACGCCGTCAACACTATTGGCTGCTCGGCCGTGGGCTGGCGGTTTCTGGGATCCAGAAACGAAACCACCACCCCGGAGTGCTCAGCGCCGGATTTCGTTCAGTTGGCCCTGACCCCCCGGTCGTGCCCATGTGTCATCGGGGTCCGCCGGTCGAGCGCAGGAAGGCCGAAATCCACCGGACGCACCACCACCCGTCGGCAACATGGGTACGTGTTCAAAATCCTTGTCTTCCATGAAACCTGCGGACGACGAATGCAAGGCAACTGGAATCACGGGACCCCGCACTACCGGTGCCTATACCCATCCGAGTACGCCACCGCCGACGACATCGACCACCCCGTCACAGTCTACGTACGAGAAGACCGCCTCATAGGCCCCATCGACTCCTGGCCAGCCGACATATTCCACCCCGACAGAATCGAACACACACTCTCGACTCTCGAAGCCGCACAACACGACCACGCCCCCGCACTCGACTCCGCACGACGCTCGCTCGCCGAATACGACCGCAAACTGGCCCGCCATCGAGCAGCGTTGGAGGCCGGCGCCGACAGATCGAGTGGCTGCGAGGTGAACCTCCGCTCGAACTGCCAGGTGGTCACCGTTGCGGCAGACAACTTCTGGGTGAGGTGGTGGACCGATTGCCGGGGCACGACGGGGTGAACCGCCCCGATCTTCTTGCCGAACACCATGCCGCACAACCAATTACGGCAGGAGCCACGATCCAGCCCTACAGCTGGAGTTCGTACTGGGTGCTCTCGCGCCAGGATGCGTCCGGATGAGTTGTCCGTTCGGAATGAACAGGCTGCGCGTTCAGGGCCCGCGCCGCGTCACCGGAAGGGCCGTTGTCGATGTCGTGCCACACCAACACGCGGTACCCGGCGGTGCGTGCCTGATCGGCGGCGGCCTGGTAGAGCAGCACGGCAACTTCGCGCTCCTCGTCGACCGCAGGTTCGCCGGCATAGAAGCCGGTGCGCAGGCGGTCGACCTCCCGCGGGATATACAGGTGCTGCACCATCGCCACATCCGGCGACTCCGTGTTCCCGTAGACCGTCGCCCAGGCCAGCAGAAGGCCATCTCGCCTGGCCGCAACGCTTCCGATTTCCGACCAGGACAACTCGTCGTCGGGATCCACAAGCTCGGGGACCGACACTCCAGCGATCGCATACATCTCGCCGATCAAGGGTCTACTGGAGCCATGGCCCGCCGCCCAGCCCGTCGAGAATTCGGCATCACTCACTCCTCCAACCATATAAGACCGTTCTGTTTGTTCTGCGTATTCTCTCGGCATACCCGGATTCGTCCCACTGTTGCCATTCCCTAGGCGCGATCGGGCGGGCCCGTTGGTGTCGGCGGTGTCAGGGTTCGAAGTGGGTGTATCGCATCCATTCGTGTCGGAGGATGCTTTCGCCGGCGGAGGATACTCCGGTCGACAGCTGACGGATGGCCAGCAGGTCGATGGTGGAAATCGGTTGATTCGATCGGGTCGAGATCCCGGGCTCGGCTGATTGAGCGAGTGGTGCTGGTCCGAGGCGAGTGTTGTGCCGATCGCGTTGCGGGTGACGGCGCCGGATCCGGAGCCACCGGCGTTGGTCCCGTTCACCAGTCATGGTGTGGGTGCTGTCGGCGATGCAGGGTATCGGCGTGGTCGACCAGTATCCCGATCGACGCCGGGCTGAGGTCGACTGCGGTCAGCAGGAGCCGACATAGTCGGGAACCGTGGAGCCGGGCAATGAGTCTCGTGTCGTGGTGGGTGGTCATCGGATTCTGCTGCTTTCCCCGCGGATGCCGAATCGGAGCCTTCCTTTTCCCGAGCGGGTGACCCCGTTGACGGGGACGTCGGTGAATTCGCGCAAGATCGGCATGACGGAGTCGAGATAAGGGCGGATTCCGCGGGCGGTGGTGAGGGTGAGAGCGACGAGATTGGGGAAGCTCTTGCGCAGCCGGACGGGGTCGAGATCGTCGAAGACCCGCGACCCGCAGAACGCGGCGTGCTCGACCCGGGGAAATTCCGGCAGCTGCGACAGCGCGTCACCGGTGAGTTGCGGGCTGTCGATTCCGAGCTCGATCATCGGCCTGGCGTCCAGATGGTGCAGGAGTTCACCGGTGAGTCGATCACTGCCGATCGACACCGCGTCGAGCAGTGGGCACGAGACGAGCACCTCGGCCAGGCACTGATCGGTGAACGACGTGTCGTGAACAGCGAGCCGGGCCAGCGAGCGATGACCGATGAAGTATTCGAGCCCCGCATCGGTGAGGACCTGCCCACCCGGAACCACCGCGCGGCTGTCTTCCTCGATGACCCGGCCCCGCCGCGCGGCAGAGACGATGCCGTCGACAGCGAGATCGCGGACCGGTAGCGGCGCCAGCGTGGCGAGCAACCCGTCGTCGGCGCCCAGGAATTCGGCGTGGGCGAGAACTTCCGGCGGTAAGCACCATGCATGTTCGGGGCGCAGGTGAGTGAATCGAGCACCGACCAACTCGACATCATGCTCGACAGCGACGATGCCGGTGGCCTCCACGATATTCATCTCACCGGTGGCATGGTCGTACAGATGCAGCCAGCCGATTGATATCTCGCGTGGAAACCGCAGTTCACGGAATTTCTTGGACAGCTTGGATTGCGGATGCTGTTGTGTCATGGTCTACCAGCCTGGTAACGGCAGGATTCGCAATTCCTGCGGATGGTCGAGCGCGACAATCGCGCTTGTTTTCAGCCGGGACGCTCGTTGTCCACCAGTACGCAGCGATGACGATAAGCGCCGGTCGATTCGCGCGACATCGTCGGAGAGTCTGATTTCCGACCGCCGACCGGCTGGCGCGGAAACAGTCAGGTAGCTGCCGGTTTGTGCAGTATCGTCGGTGAGCATGATCCGAGTCATGGTGATCGATGACGAGGCATTGGTTCGCTCGGGATTCGAGTTGATTCTCGGACAGGATCCCGATATCGACGTCGTCGCTACCTCCGACGGCCGTTCGGCGCTCGAACAGATCGACCACTATGGCCCCGATGTCGTTCTGCTCGATATCCGGATGCCCGATATCGATGGGTTGGCGATTCTTCGTGCGGTGCTGGCTCGGCCGCAACCGCCCGTGGTCGCGATGCTGACCACCTTCGACGCCGACGAATACGTTCTGCAGTCGTTGCGACTGGGCGCCTCGGGCTTCCTACTCAAGGACACCGACCCCCATCAGCTCGCCATGCTGGTCAAGACCCTCGCCGCCGGCGGTGTGGTGCTCTCGCCGACGGTCACACGATCGGTGATCAGAGGCTTCACCGCCGGAGAGGCGGTGGCCGCGGCCGGCGCGGCGATCGAGAGGCTGTCCGACCGTGAACGCCTCGTGCTCGGCTATATTGCCGCCGGCAGATCCAATCGCGAGATCGCCGAGTTGATCCAGCACAGCACCGGAACAGTGAAAGACGACGTGAGCGCGATCCTCGCCAAACTCGGCGTCGGCACGCGCGTGGAGGCCGCGTTGATCGCTCAGCAGGCGGGTCTGCTCGACAGGTCCGCACCGTGACCGACCTCGCCCGGCTCCAGCGTTATCGGACCGCCCTGTTCCTGGCTCCGATACCATTTGCCGCACTGGATATTTGGCTGCTGCCCTCGACACCGTCGAACGGCATCGAACACGTCGCCGCAGCGGCCGGACTGGTCGCGTTGCTGTGGCGGCGCAAGTTTCCGGTGATCGTATTCTTGTGTGCATTGCCTTCGACGTGGTCCTCGGTGATCCTTCCCGCGACCGCGCTCTACAGCGTCGGCCGATACAGCAGGCCCAGCGTCACCGTCGCCCTCTGCACAGCGATACTGGCGGGAGTTCTTGTCGCGGTTCGTCATTCGATCGCCTGGGATCACATCACATTCGAGCTGTTCCGGACGATCGTCGCCACCCGCCTGCTGGCCGCGATGGCGCCGGCGGTGCTCGGCCGCCTGATCAGATCTCGAATCGCGTTGCAAGCCAAGATCATCGAGGTGACCCGCGCACGGGAAGAGGGAGAAACTCTGCGCATCCAGACCGCCCTGGCTCGCGACCGCGCGCAACTCGCCTCGGAGATGCACGACGTGGTCTCCCACCAGGTAAGCCTCATCGCGGTCCGCGCCGGCGCGCTCGAAATGACCAGCCGCGAACCCGACACCGTGGCGGCCGCGGTCACGATCCGCGAACTCAGTGCCGCAACGCTGGACGAGCTGCGGCACATGGTCACGGTCCTGCGCGCCTCCGGTACCGACGCCACGACGCTGACACCACAACCCACCATTGCCGAACTGCCGCAACTGATCCGCGACAGTGGCATCGATGTCACCGCCGTCGGTGCACTGCCCGACGACCTCTGCGCGGTGACACAGCGAGCGATCTACCGCACCGTCCAAGAAGCACTCACCAATGTCCGCAAATACGCGCCCGGAGCACAGGTCACCCTCCAGCTCGGCACAACCCCGCTCGAAGTCACCGTCACCATCACCAACACACCCGGCAACCAGCCACGAATAACACTCCCCAGCTCCGGCCACGGCCTGCGCGGCCTCGCAGAACGCGCCGAACTCCTCGACGGCTCCCTGACCACCCACCACCGACCCGACGGCGGATTCGGAATCGAACTCCGGCTCCCCCGAACAGCCGACACCTGATCACCCAGGCGCCGACCACCCTCGGTAACTGCTACTCACCGGTGACGCCGTCGATCGGCTTGTTGCCCCTCCAGCCGTTGATTTGCCAGTTAGTTGCAGTTTCCTGATGCTAGGCACTCACCGGTCAGTAGGGTGCGGTCTGACGTCCATTCCGACGGTTGCTGTTCGTCCTTGGAGTGAGATCGGCGACCGCCGCCGGTCCGTACCGCAGGAGTGATGCCATGCCGAGCTATATCGCTCTGACCTATACCGATGATGTCGATTGGACCGAGCCCGAACATGCCGAGGTGATGAAGGAGGCGGCTGCATTCGGGGAGGCGGCCGCCGCGGTCATCCGGGGTGGCCATCCGCTTTATCCGACCGCGACTGCCAAAACAGTGCGGGTGGTGGGCGGCAAGGGCGGAAAAGCGATCACGAGCGACGGCCCGTACGCCGAGACCAAGGAGGTGCTGACGGGCTACTTCCTGCTGGAGTGCGCCGATATGGAGGAGGCGGTCAGACTGGCTGCCAAGATCCCGGCGGCCTGGAACGGGGCGGTCGAAGTCCGTCCCGTAATCGAGCTCTGACCGATGGCGACTCCGGCTGCCAGTGACGCGGTAGCTCAGCTGGTGCGCGAGGAGGGCACTCGGGTGCGGGCCACGCTGATCCGCGTGACCGGCAGTTTCGACCTGGCGCAGGACGCGGTGCAGGATGCGGTCGTGCGCGCGCTGGAGACCTGGCCGCGCGACGGGGTGCCGGACAACCCGCGCGCTTGGCTCACAGTTGCCGCGAAACGACGAGCAATCGATCTGATCCGTCGCGAAAACAGGCGCCCCGGGAAGGAAGCCGAGGCAATGGCATTTACCGATCCGGCTTTCACCGGTCCCGTTCCCGAGCCCCCGGAGGTCGTTCGCGATGATCTACTCCGGTTGATCTTCACCTGCTGCCATCCGAGTCTGCCGATCGAAGCGCAGGTCGCACTCGCGCTGCGCACTCTCAGCGGGCTGTCTACCACCGAGGTCGCCCGCGCCTTGATAGTGCCGGAGGCGACCATGGCCAAGCGGCTCACGCGGGCGAAGCAGAAGATCGCGCTGGCCGCGATCCCCTATCGGGTGCCGACCGCCGACGAGCTTCCCGACCGCCTGACCGGGGTCGCGACGACCATCTACTTGATCTTCAACGAGGGCTACACCGCAGGCACTGGAGCGGACCTATTGCGCGTGAATCTGACGGCCGAGGCGCTGCGGCTGGCGAGACTACTGGCCGAGTTGATGCCGGAGGAGCCGACCGCGCTCGGGCTGCTGGCATTGCTGCTGCTGCAGGATGCGCGCCAGGCCGCCCGGGTGGACGCCGCCGGACAGCTGGTGCTGATGGCCGACCAGGACCGTTCTCGATGGAATACCGCGGCGATCACAGAGGGCGTGGAGCTCGTCGGCACGGCGCTCCGACGGGCACCCGACCGACCTGACTCCTATGTGGTGCAGGCCGCGCTCGCCGCATGCCACGCGCTGGCTCCGTCTTACGCCGACACCGACTGGGATGCGGTCATCTCTTGGTACGACGTGCTGCTCACCGTCCAGGACACCCCTGTCGTCCGCCTCAACCGCGCGGTTGCCGTCGCCGAACGCAACGGTCCCGACGCCGGACTCGCCCTGGTCGATGGAATCGACGACCTCGAGAGCTATCCGTGGTGGCACGCCACACGCGCCGAACTGCTGCACCGGATGGGCCGAGCCGAACAGGCACGGACCGCGTACGAGCGGGCCCTCGCGCTGGATATGAGCGAGCCGCAGGCCGAGCACCTTCGCCGCCGCCTCGCCGAACTGAACGAATAATCCACTACGCGTTATTGATTCGGCGACACTTATGGCATCCCGAGCCCGGGCCACTCACGGTTTCGCAGGCATGGACCGCGAAACCGTGAGCAGGACTTCATCTGTACCGCCTCAGGCGTCCGTCGTAACGACGATCTTCCCGAATTGCTGGTTGGACTCCAGGTAACGATGTGCACCGACGATATCGATCAGATCGAAGGTGCGATCGACGACCGGCGCGATGGCGCCCGACCGCAGACCGGAGTTGACGAACGCCACCCCACGCCGCAAACGTTGCGGATCGTAGAGAATCTCCATCAAAATGAATGGCCGCGTGACGATCGGCGTGAAATACGGGTTCGCCGTCGGCAACGGAGTGGGCAGGCCACTGAGAGCACCGGAGTTTATCAACATTCCAGCGGGTTTGGTTGCCCTGGCAAGGATTTCGACGCCGGGGCCTGCGATGGGATCGATAACGAGATCCGCACCTCGACCTCCGGTGGCATGCAATACCCGCCCCACGAGATCGTCCTCCTCAGTGACGATCACCTCGCTGGCCCCGGCAGCCAACAGCCGCTGTCGCTTTGCGCTGGTGCGGGTGGTGGCGATCGGGACGGCACCCACCCGGTGCGCCACCTGAATAGCCGCCAACCCCACACCACTGGAGGCCGCGGTGATCAGGACCGCATCCCCTGCCCTGAGCCCACCGAACTCGACCAACATGCCGTAGGCCGCCAGATACGACACCCACGCTGCGGCGCCGGCGACCGGGTCGATGTCGGTGGGCATCGGCACCACCGACGTGGCCGGGAGTACCACGAGATCGCCGTAGGTGCCGTACTCGTTCATCGAGAACGCCCCGACCGAGGCGACCGGCTGACCGATCGCGAACCCGGTGACGCCCGAGCCAACCGCATCGACCGTGCCCGCGGCCTCATAACCCAACCCAGCGGGAAACTTCGGCTGCTCCCAGTACTCGCCGCGACGGAACATCGCCTCGGACCGGTTGATACCGATGGCCCGCACCCGGATCCGCACCTCACCCGGACCGGGCACCTCGCCCTCGACATCCTTCAGCTCCAGCACCTCCGGCCCACCCAACTCTGCAAACCGCACCACTCGTGCCATAACAGAACTCCTTCAGGTCCGAGCCGGTTCCGATAACCGACCTCACCCAAAGGACGAACCACATCGACCGCCATGGACACATGCCTCGGCATTCGTGCCGAAATGACTCGCCTGACCCCGTTGACCACGTCAACACCTGGAGCGAACGGGCCGAGATCATCTCGGAGCCGCTCGGCCGCCGGCAGTGCGCGCTCATGCCGACCAGCGTGCGTTCGCCGGTGCCTCGAGATCCGAACCGTCCAACCCGAACCTCCAGCGGCACAGTCTCTCTCCCGAGTGCGGCTGTGAGGGGAGATGCCCTGCAGCGCAGGGGTATATCCGACGGGCGATCGGCAGTCAGGTCAGTCGGGAGTCGGGTATTCCGCTTCCCGGCGCGGTCTTCGCCTGTCCTACACGTTGTTTCGCGCCATGAAACTCTTGTCGCCCAGGGCGATCTCGTACGGCTCCGACAGCGACGTCTGCGCCCACAGCGCCCGTGCCCCCAGAATTCGCCCCTCGATTTCCGCGTTGTGCCCGGCAGGATTTATTTAGGCTAGTTAACGAGGTAGCCTGATGAGTGTGGTTGAGTTGACTTCCGAGGGCGATCTCGCCGCGGTGACCACGCTCCGAGCGTCGGTCATGCGGTTGGCTCGCCGCCTGCGTCATCGGCAGGTGGAGCATTCGCTGAGCTCGGCAGAGATGCAGGTGCTCGGGACGCTCTCCCGCATCGGCCCGGCAACTCCCAGTGAGCTGGCCCGCAAGGAACACGTCCAGCCGCCGTCGATGACCAGGGTCATCGTGCTGCTGGAGGAGAAGGGCCTGGTCCAGCGCGAATCACACCCGGAGGACCGGCGGCAGGTGATCGTCACCGCCACCGAGGCGGCGGCGCAGATCCTGGACGAGAGCCGCCGCCTTCGAGACGCCTGGCTGACGGATCTGGCCGGGGGACTCACCGAGGAGGAGTGGGCACGCCTGCGCTCCGCCGCACCGGTGCTGGAACGCCTCGCGCAGTTGTGAACTGACGAGCTTCGGTACCGCACGCGGGGTACACCGCGCCCGGAGAGGCACGCAGTGACGTTGACAACTCGAACCGACGACAAGGACATACCCGACGACCACGACATAGCCTGCACGACCGCCGACGTGGTGCCACCGTCCCACCCCGAGGTGGGTATGTTCGCCTCGCTCGCCGTCCGCAACTATCGCTATTTCTTTGCCGGACAGGTGGTTTCCAACACCGGCACCTGGATGCAGCGCATCGCCCAGGACTGGCTGGTACTCAGCCTCACCGGCAGCTCCTTCGCAGTCGGGATCACCACCGCCATGCAGTTTCTGCCGATGCTGTTGGTCGGCCTGTACGGCGGGGTGATCGCGGACCGCTTCGGCAAGCGGCGGCTCCTGATCCTCACCCAGGCCACGATGGGCCTGCTCGCCGCCGTGCTCGCGGTGCTGACACTCACCGATGCGGTGCGGGTATGGCACGTCTACCTGCTCGCCCTGCTGCTCGGGCTGGTCACGGTGGTGGACAATCCGACCCGGCAGACCTTCGTCGCGGAGATGGTCGGCCACCGGCAGCTGCGCAACGCGGTCAGCCTCAATGCGGCGAACTTCCAGACCGCCCGGCTGATCGGGCCGGCGGTGGCCGGGGCGGTGATCGCTGCGGTGGGCACGGGATGGGCGTTCGCCATCAATGCCTGCTCCTTCGCGGCCGTGATCGGGGGTCTGCTGCTGATGCGGTCCTCGGAGCTGCGGCCGATGCCACGGGTGCCGCGGGAGAAAGGGCAGTTGCGGGAGGGGCTGCGGTACGTGAGTGCACGCCCGGAACTGATCTGGCCGATCGTGCTGGTGGGCTTCATCGGAACATTCGGATTCAATTTCCCCACCGTGCTGTCGGGGTTCGCGTATCACGTCTTCCATATCGACGCAGGGCGATACGGTCTGCTCAATACTGCGCTGGCGGCCGGGTCCCTGGTAGGCGCGCTGCTGGCAACACGGCGATCGCGGGTGCGGCTGCGGATGCTGGTGATGAGCGCGTTCGGTTTCGGTGCGCTGGAGGCGGTGACCGCCTTCGCGCCGGAGTACTGGGTGTTCGCCGCGATGCTGACCGTGGTGGGCCTGCTCGGGCTGACCTTCAACACGTCGAGCAACTCGATGGTTCAGCTGGCCACCGAACCAAGGATGCGGGGGCGGGTGATGTCGCTCTACATGATGGTGTTCACCGGCGGGACCCCGATCGGCGGGCCCGTGGTCGGCTGGGTCACCGAACGATTCGGCCCACGAGTGGGATTGTTCGCCTGCGGCGCGGTCTCCGCCCTCGCCGCCCTCGCCGTCGCATGGATCCTGGCCCGCCGCGGTGGATTGCGCGTGCACGTGTCGCGCCGCGGCGTCTCGTTCGTCCCCGGCGAAGACCTGGCCGCAGTCCCGTAGGACGGCCGGTTCGTATGCAAAAACATGTCAGCTCGTTCGACTTCGGCAGCAGCAGAAAGCTTTTGGGGCCGCCGAGGGAGTTGCATTTGTCGCGGATCGCGCCGGCACGTTCAGACTCGGATCACTATGCGAACCGGTCTGGCCGCCTTGGTCATTGACCGTGTGCGCCCACTCGCGGCGCAATCGCAGTTTGCTGTTTCCGAGCCCGGATCGCCGCGCGGTGCGCCTCGCCTGCCTCGAGCGGATCGATGATCGTTCGATGCGACGCTCGATCCGCCGCGCCGACCGCCGCACCGACGACTGCGAAGACCATCGTGCTCGGGTAATCGAACAGGCGAAGATCGACGAACAGGCCCCCCAAAACCAGTGAGCTCAACGCGGTCACGGCAATGAATGCGAGCGGTCGGCCCGTGATGCCGTCGGCGGGCAGTTGAAGGTAACCGATGACCAGTCGGCGTGCGATGAGGACCAGCACGGTCAACCAGAGGATCAGTCCCACGATGCCCAACTCGGCGAGGATGCCGAGTTCCGTCTCGTGCGCCGGAATTCCGAGACCTCTTTCCCACAGGGTCTCCGGCGTCCATTGCCGGTGGTGATAGGTGTTTACCGCGACGAAGCGCCCCAAACCCCAACCGCTCCACGGCTTCTGCGAGAAGGCCCAGATGGCGGTGGTATCGGCGTTGAGCCGGTCGTACACTTCGTTCATCGAGGAGACGCCGCCTGCCTTCCGATCGGAGCTGGTGAAGTTGCTCCAGTTCAGTGCGATCAGCGTGACCGCTCCGATGGCGGTGACCACGAATCCGATGCGGTAGCCCTTGGCGAGCACGATGCCGACCGCGACGACGGTGGCGAAATCCAGCCAGATCGAGCGGGTGTGCGTCAGATACACCGAGTACGCGCACCCCGCCGCGACGACCGCGAGCAGCACCCGCTGCCAGCGGGCGCGGTGTTCGGTGCCGATCATGACCAGTGCCAGCACATATCCGACGATGAGGATGAGCCCGTTGACCTCGGGCTGATTCGGCAATCCGACGGCGCGTTCGGGCCACGCCGGGCTGACCACGATGTATTTCGGCCAGATCAGCGCGTGCGGCCCATGGAATTGCATGATGCTGACCCAGGCCGAGTACGCGCTGCAAGCCAGCAGTGTCGTGATGAGATAGCTGATCGACTGCCGCGTACTGAAGATCATCCGGGAGATCAGGTAGGCCGCGAACGGAATTCCGGTGCCGATGATGAGAAAACGCCACAGATCGAGCTGCATGCCGGACTGCGGGTACAGCATCGGCGGGTAGTCGTGTTGCTGCAGAATCGAATTCAGATTCCAGAGCAGGTAGAGCACCATCGCGCAGTCGAGCGCCCCGAGTGACACCCTGCGCTCTGGGTGGCCGCGCACCCAGACGAGTGTGGAAATGATCAGGCCGCCGAACGCGAGAATGAACGGGTCGGCCGTGGGCAGGACTTTAGGAATCGCGGGGCGCAGGAACGTCGTAACCATCAAGAAGACGAAAGCCCAACGCGGATCGCGCAGTCCGATGACGACGAGTACGGCGGCGAACCCGCCCACTGCCGCGACGGTGCCGACACCGCCCGGGGCCTTCGGTGACACCGCGAGCACGGCGCCCAGCCCGGCGACGACCGCGACCGCGACCGCGACCGTCTGTGCGAGGTGGTTTGCGACTGGTGATCGAACGGTCATGGGGCAGTCCGTGATTCGGCGAGATCGCGGGCCGGTTCGCGCCGTGCGCGTCCCGGCCACCAGCGGGTGGGGGCGAAGCGACTCGGGAGTCGGTACCGCCGCTCCGGACCGCGTCCGTCGGAGGTATCGACGAGTACGGCACCGAGCACGTCGGCGCCCACCTGGTTCAGCGCACGTACCGCCTCGTGGACGTCGCGCACCCGGGTCTGCCCGCGCTCGATGACCAGAATTGTCAGATCGGCCAGATCGGCGACGATCTGTGACTCCGGCGCGGTGCTCATCGGTGGCACGTGTACGACGACCAGATCGGCTGCCGCACCTGTGGCGTCGAGCAATGCGCGTACTCGATCACGATCGAAGAGCGGGTAGGGGTCGGTGCCAGATTCGCCGGGCGCAATCTCGACGAAACCTGCTGATTCCGTGACCAATTCCCGGATGTCGGCGACCGACCCGCGCAGATACTCGCCGACACCCGGTCCGAGCCCGGAGCCGACGGCGATCGTGTGCGGGTCGCTCGAGACAACACCGCCACGCAGGTCTGCGTCGACGTAAACAGTTCGGACACCCTGCGCCGCACGGTGATCGGCAATCGACCGCGCGATCATGTCGCCGCCGATGCCCGGCGAAATCGGCGCCACCGCAACCGAAGTGGGTGATTGCGTGCTCGACCGCGCGACCACATTCGCGAGGTGGCGCAGCGCGACCTGCCGGCGAGCGTCGCGTCCGGCGGTGCCGCCCGGCGGGATGACATCGAATGGCCGGACACCGGTCTTCTCCATTACGTCGTACTCGGTGTAAAGCCGGCGCGTTGCCGCACCCGCCATCATCGCGACCACACAGCCGAGGAGGAGTCCGCCGACGAGTCCGGATGCGAGGGTGCGTGTCTTGCCCGCACCCTTCGCGGTCGCCCCGGCGCCCGATTGGAGGATGACCAGCCGGTTGGAACCATCGGCGTTCAGCTGGTCGATCTGCTGCTGGAGTTGGACCTGGGCGGTGAAGGCGCTCGGGCTGTTCGCGGTCAGCTGCCCGCCCCACACACGCATCATCGCCGTGGTCATGGCGGCAGCCGTTGCCTCACGGCTCGCGTCGAGCCTGCCGTTGACGTCGTCGATGTACAGCTGGGCGAGCTTCGGCGCCGCGGCCTCGGCGGCCTGGGGCGTATCGGCTGTCACTTGGACATAGAAGAGCGGACTCGCGGAGACGAACTCGGCCGAGAAGTTGTTGATACCGCTTGGGAATCCAGGCTTTTGGCGCAGGCCCGACTGGTAGGTCGGATCGTTGATGTAGTAGGTGAATCCCTGGGCCAGGATCGCGTCCTGGGTCGGCGGTCTGGTCGAAGCCGCGGAGACGAGCACCCGGCTCATATACGTCGTGGTGCGACCGTAGGTCGTGAGATACGCACCGAACAGGACGACCAAGGTAGTCGCCACAACGAGTGATCGGCGCTGCCAGATCCTGTCGACCAGGACATTCAGCGTATTCGTCAACGGACCTCCGGCTGCTCGACGATGATCGTGGATTTCACCGACACCCTCCACTCGGTGTCCTTCGTGCCGATCGGAATCCGGCTGATGGCAACATCATTGGTGATCGAGCTCCACGACGACCCGGCTGGGGTTGGTCAGCCCGGTCACGCGGAACCCCACCTGCGGAGTCCGGAGTCCGATGAAGGACTGGGTCACGCCGTGCACCACGCTCGCGAACCGCACCTCGCCGACGGAGGCCGTCGCGGGGTCGGTCAGCGTGACCGGGCCGGAGTACGGTGGCAGACCGGATTGGAACGGGTTCGCGGCCTCCCGGATCAGCACCTCGATAACGGACTCGCCCGGAATCGAGACCACGTGCCTCGTATCGTTCTGCACCGCTTGCTTCACGTAGTGCACCGCCCAGCCCGGAATCGCGTCACCGGTGAACTGGTACGTCACGCGATCCACCGAATCCGTATGCGCGAGAGAGATACTCGTCAACCCGATACCCACCGCACCAGGGTCAGGGGTTCTGTTCTTCGCCACCATCTCGTCGACCGTCGGTGTGGCAGATCCGGATACCTGGTTCGCAGGTGCCGGGGTGCGGTTACATGCGGAAGCGGCACCGCCGCCGAGCAACAAGACCGCTGCCAGCACTGTTGATCTCGTGATGCGACCGTATCCGGCGGCACTACCGCTCGACAGTCTCATGTACTCAGCGACCTTCCAACGACCCAGTGCGCGACGTGCCCGGGGAGCGCCGCGCTTCGCACCGGATGATGATAACGCCACAGATCACGGAATCCCTTGGTATAAAACACATTAGCGATCAGACGATCCCGGATGGTGGGCAGCATGAACGAACAGGACCGGCCGGGCCGGGCACTGGCAGTGAGCGTGTTCGGGCTCGGCTATGTCGGCTGCGTGTCGGCCGCTTGCCTTGCGGCCCAGGGCAATACAGTGATCGGTGTCGATGTCAACCCACAGAAGATCGAGTTCATCCAAGAGGGGCGGGCGCCGGTTGTCGAGGAGCGAATCGGCGAGCTGATCGCCGACGTAGTCACGGCCGGGCGGCTGAGTGTCACCGGGGATGTGGCGAACGCTGTTCTGGCAACAGATATTTCGATCGTCTGCGTTGGCACGCCTTCCGCGCCGGGCGGCGGTCTCTCGACACGGTACCTGGAGCGCGTGAGCGAGGAGATCGGGGCCGCACTCGCGGATAAGAACGCCTGGCACGTGGTCGCGTACCGGAGCACGATGGTGCCCGGCACGTGTGCGGGCAGCCTCATCCCCATCCTCGAACGCGCATCGGGGAAGACCGCGGGCGTCGACTTCGGCGTCTGTGTCAACCCGGAATTCCTCCGCGAAGGCAGCAGCGTCCGCGATTTCGAGAATCCGCCGAAGACCGTCGTCGGCGCGACCGACGACCGTACGGGAGCGCAGATGGCGAGCCTGTACGAGGGGCTGCCGGGACCGCGGTTCCAGGTGCCGATCGCCGTCGCCGAGATGACGAAGTACGTCGACAACAGCTTTCACGCGCTCAAGGTCACCTTCGGTAATGAGATCGGTGCGCTGTGCGCGAAGCTCGGCCTGGATTCCCACGCGGTGATGGATATCTTCCTTGCCGACACGAAGCTGAACATCAGCCCGGCCTACCTGCGTCCGGGCTTCGCGTTCGGTGGCTCGTGCCTGCCGAAGGATGTGCGCGCCCTTATCCACACCGCACGCCAGCGCGACCTCGAATTGCCGGTGCTCCAGAACGTGCTGGCGTCCAACGAGTCTCAGCTGCGTCGCGCGGTCGACCTCGTGATCGAGCACGGCCGCAGGCGGGTCGGGATCTTCGGTTTGTCGTTCAAATCGGGCACCGACGACCTGCGCGAGAGCCCGATGGTCGAATTCGCGGAGCGGCTCATCGGCAAAGGCTACGATCTGCGGGTCTACGACGCGAATGTGGCGCTGTCGCGGCTGGTCGGCGCCAACCGCGCCTTCATCGAGGAGCGCCTGCCGCATATCGGAGAACTGCTGACCGACGATATCGCGGAAGTCGTGGCGCACGGCGAGATCTTCATCGCGGGCACCGCGGAGCCGGATGTCGTCGCGGCGATCGACGGCATCGGACCGGAGCGGACCGTGATCGACCTGGTACGGCTTCCCGGCGCCGCCCAACGACGCCTGCGTCCGGGCTACCTGGGTATCGGATGGTAACCAGCGGTAAGGGGGTGCCCATGGGGGCGCCGAGCGTTCCGACGTTCAGTTTTCTCACGACGGCCTACAAGACCGAGGCATACCTGCCCGACACCATAGATTCGGTTGTCGCGCAGACGATTCCGGATTGGGAACTGGTCGTCGTCGACAACGGTATGTCCGACGAGATCGCGGCGATCGTGCACCGCTACGGCGACGACGGGCGAATCAGGCTGGTCCGCCAGGAAAACAAGGGCTACGACGGCGGCGTCATGGCCGCGGCGACGAATGCGACGGGCCGCTATCTCGTGGTGCTCGACAGCGACGATCTGGTGATGCCCACGTTCTGTGCGGCGATACAGCGCACGCTCGACACCGACCCGCGCATCGATGCGGTCGGCTGCGACGCCTTCCGATTCGACGACTCCGGCGCCGACCTGCCTGTCGGCTACTACCGTTCGACGAATGTCAAACAGCGGCCGGATCCGACGAGACGCCTGACGCTGACCGACCTGCTCGGCGGCCTTGTCCCCTATTACACGGCGGCGATTCGCCGGGAAGTGTGGGACGCCGTCGGCGGTTACGACCGAGGTGATGCGGAGCTGCACGAGTCGGTGGTCATCTGGATTCGTATGGTGAGGTCCTACGACATCCGGATACTGCCGCAGCGACTGGCGCGCTTCCGGCTGCGCAGCGACTCGTTGACACGCGACCCGGAGAAGGTCGAGGCGTTCATGACCGAGCTCGAGCGGTCGTTCGCATGGGCCGCACCCACCGAGCCGGAGGAGAAGGCCGCACTCGATCGAACCCTGCGGACCTTCCGCTACTGGGTGCTGCTCAGACGGGCACAGCAGGCGTTCCTCGCGGGCGACGACAAAGGCGCGCGTCGTTCGGCGCGGGACGCGTTCGCGCAGCGCAGGACGATGCGCGCCGCCGCAATCATCGCCTCGGTCACCATGTTTCCCGCTCTCCTACGCCGAATCCATCCGATCAAACAGCAGGTGTCCGAACGATTCGCGCATGCGGCGGGCCGGATCGTCACCGCCCTCGAACGGTGACCGCGGGCGGTTCGATTCCGCGCCTGCAGCCTTCACGATCGTCCTGATTTCCCTGGCGGCCAAAGACTTCCGGTATGTTGTCGCCGATGAGCACCCCGGCGAAACAACGACGTAGGCTCTCCGCGGCTGTCGCCGTGATCCTCATCGTTGCGGCGCTCATCGGTGCTGGCGTCCCGATCTATGTGCGGCCGCAGATTGATCCGCTGCGCCGCGCCGACGCCATACTCGTACTCGGCGGCGAGGGGGTGGACCGCTATCAGTACGGGCTGACGCTCGCGCGTGAAGGTTACGCGCCGTACGTACTGTTTTCGAATCCATATGGCGAGAACACCGACATCGACGAGGTGCGCGAGCCATGCCACACGCCGCAGCGGGGATTCACGCTGGAGTGTTTCGCTCCCGACCCGTCGACGACGGTCGGTGAAGGTCGTGAGCTGCGCCGGCTGGCGAGTGAACGGGGTTGGCGGACAGTCATTGTCGTGACGATGCGTCCACACCTGTCCCGGGCGCGCTATATCCTCGAGCGTTGTTTCGCGGGCCAGCTCGTGATGGAACCGAGCAACGAGAACCTCACGCCGTGGTACTGGGCGTGGTCCTACCTCTACCAAACCGCCGGCTATGCAAGGGCATTCATAGATCGCGGTTGCTGATCTCGCGATGGCTCAGCTCCGCCGCACCATCGCGCAGCGTGTCGACGACCACTGTGCGGACCGTCCCACCGTCGAGCCACTGCGCGCGGATTTCGGTACCGGTCCACTTCACCCGCAGTTCGCGGATCGGCGTCACGCCGTGATGCGGGTCCAGCACAGTGACGACAACGAACGGTGCTGTGCCGCAACAGCGTGCGCCGATCAACCACGACGGCTCCCGAGCCTCCAGTCGCTCCGACCACCAGCCGAGGTCGCTGCGCTCGTCACCGCGAATCTCGTTGCGCGCCAACGGCGCCGTCGCCGCGTACAGCGCGGTGAGTGCGGTGTGGCCGTGGTGGGTGACAATGTGTCCGCCGTCGACCGGACGAATATCGAGCGCGGGATGCAGCGGCCACGACACCTGCGCCGAATGCGTTCCGCTGCCCGAGACCAGGTCGACGATCACGAGTTCGCGTCGCTCCGGTGGCGCGACCAACCAGCGCCGGTGAACGACCGGATCGGCGAGACGGCGATATCCGTCGTGCTCGGCATCGACCAGACCTCGCGTGAGGTCGACAGATCGCACCCGGACCTCGGCATGGACAGTCCACAGGAACGGGCCGCCCGCAACGGACTGATCCAGATCGTCGACGGTCACCGTCGGATGGACGCGGGTACTCCGGTGTACGGCACGCTGATTCGGATATCCGTAGTAGCTGGCAGTGCCCGGATCGCCGATCAGCTCGACGCCGTCGACGGCGAGGGTGACCGCCAGGGCGTCGGCATGTCCGTGCGCGGCGATCGACAGATAACCCAGCGGCCCCACATCCATGGTCACTCGACGGCCATCGGCCCGCAGCACGGCGAGCCCGCCATCCGGTGCGTATCCGCTGACGCCCAGTCCGGGAACGTCGATAGGTAAACCCATCCCGTCGTTCCCGAGCGCGGTACGCAGCCATGCGGATGTCATGGTCGAGGTGGCCGCACGTGCGACCGCCCGGTCGGGTACCACCGCCTCGGTGATGCCGAGATGTTCGCGGACGGTCCGGATCTGTTCGGAGCCGAGGCGTAGCGCGAATCCGCCATCATCGTCGCCGTAGCGTGGCTGGGGATCGGCATCACCGACCAGCATGGCCAGATAGCGCGAACTGCGTCCGATCGCCGCACCGATCCGGTGCTGTGCCGATTCCCCGGTCGCTGCGCTCCTGCCCGCTGGTGGCTCAGCGCGCAGTGCGCGGAGCACATAGACGATCGCCAGCAGCTCCACGGTGGAAAGCTGGTAGGCGATGGACTGTTCGGCGCCGGAGCCGTCGGGCAGGATCTGCCGGTCGGCGTGTTCGGCGAGCGCATCGAGCGCGTCGTCTTCCCATCGCGCGGCGGATGGCAATTCGGGCAACAGCATTGCCGCCACCGCCAATCCGGTCAGCTCACCGATCAGATGGTTGTTCGCGGAGCTGAACAGTGATCGCTGCGCCCAGCAGCGGCGTGCGCTCTCACCGAGCAGGGTGACGATCTTCCCGTAGCGTTCCGCCGTCAATCCCGGCGCATCGCGCAGGCCCTGGAGCGCTACCCCGACCGAGATCGCACGGATACCGCATTCGAATGCCCCCCGCCACGCGATACCCGAGCCCGGCGGCTGCTGCTCGATCCAACTGTCGAGGTGGTCGAATGCGGTGTCGGCGAATCTGTCTTCGCCGGTGAACAGCCACGCCTGGGCCAGTAGCGGCAGATGCTGCAGCCGGTTGAGCTCCCAGATCCATTTCGGGTCGCCCGCGGCGGTGCGGTGGTCGATGCGCTCGGAATTCGTATCCGGCCAGCGCATTCCGGCCAGCGGGTCGTAGTTCCAGTCGACGGTGGTGCCGATACTCGCCGACGGATACCCGAGAAGACGAACATCCCCCTTGCGGATCCGTTCGGCGGCGGCGACCACCGCGGTGGCCGCCTCCGGATCTGCCGCGGCGATGAGTTCGGCCCGCGTCCGATCGAGCAGTACGGGCCTGCCCGTGCTGTTGCGGAAACGCCGCAGCAAGCTATCCCAGTCGGGGACCTCGCGACCGAACAGCGAGCTCCGCGCGGACCGCCATGTAACCGGGCGGACCACCAGATGCTGTGCGAAACGGACTGCGCGCCATAGGATTTCTTGTCCGCCCATCGTGCGGAGACGGCGCAGATACCAGACCAGGTGGGTCGACACCGCCCTATTATTCACCCCGTGATCGACTCCAGGGCAATCTTCGGCGCCACCTGCCAAGGCTCTGGCGGCATATAGCTTGTCCCGGTAGTGTTTTCGCGCCTGCATCGCCACTTTGCAAGTGTCCCAACCTTATTCCACACCCGGCAGAGCCACGCCACGGCTACGCTCGCAGCAAAGGCTGCGGCTCGAGGTTCAACGTCGTTGGCCGACAGACGAAGTGGAGACGATGTGTGTGGAATAGTCGGCGTGCGCCGATTCGACGGCGCCCCGGTCAACGGGGAACTGCTTGCCGGCATGGCCCATCGTCTGCACCACCGCGGTCCCGACGATGCCGGTGTGTGGTGCGACGGTGCCATCGGCTTCGCGCACACTCGGTTGTCGATCATCGATCCGGCGGGTTCGGCGCAGCCCATGGCGGGCGCGGGCGGTGGAGCCCACATCGCCTTCAACGGCGAGATCTTGAACTATCGACAGTTGCGTGACGGGCTCACCTATCCGTTCACCACGAGCGGCGATACCGAGGTGCTGCTCGCCCTGTACGAGCGATACGGGCCTGCCGGTGTCGGCAAGCTGCGCGGCCAATTCGCTTACGCCATCCATGATTCCCGGACGAACGAAACCCATCTGTTTCGCGATCGGCTCGGCATCCTCCCGCTGTACTACTACGCCACCGATACCTTGTTCGCCTTCGCCTCGGAGATCAAAGCGCTGTTCCCGGTGGTCGAAAAACCCGGCGTCGATACCGCGAGCCTGCACGACTTTCTGGCCCACCGGTCCGTTCCCGCTCCGTACACCTTCATCGAAGGCGTACGGAAGGTGCCACAGGGACATCACCTCGTCGTCCGGGCCGACGGCGCCGTCCGCATCGAGGCATTCTGGACGCTCCCGCCGGACTCCGAGGTCATCGACGTCACCCCCGACGCGGCCGTCGACCTCCTCGACAACGCACTCCGGTCATCCGTGCGCGATGCACTCGTCGCGGACGTACCGGTCGGCGCGTACCTGTCCGGTGGGGTCGACAGTAGCCTGATCTGTGCGCTCGTGGCGAAGGAGCGTAACGGCGAAGGGCTGCACACGTTCTCGGCCGCATTCGGCGATGAACGGGTCGATGAAACCCGGTGGGCCCGCATGGCGGCGAAGATCGTCGGCAGCGAGCATCACGAAACGCTCGTGACCGCCAACGACTTCCAGGACAACTGGGCCAGGCTGTGCTGGCATCGGGACTCTCCACTGTCCGAGCCCGCCGACGTCGCGGTGTACCGGCTCGCCGAACTCGCAAGGGAACACGTTAAAGTCGTGCTCTCCGGGGAGGGGAGCGACGAGTTGTTCGGCGGATACCCGAAATACCGATACGCGCGAACGACCCGCATGGCAGGCGCACTCCCGCGCGCCCCGCTGCGGTGGCTCGAAGAGCGGATGCCCGCGCATCGGGCCCGATTGGTGGTTGCGCTGCGAGCCATCTCCGAACCCACCTACGCCGAACGAATGCGCGGTTGGTTCGCGCCGTTCACCTCGACGGAGCGCGACCGGCTACTGGGTAGCTCGCCGGAACGCAGCGTACTCGCCCCGTACCTCGACGGGCGCGGGGACGCATTGCGCCGCATGCTCTACGCCGACACGCACACCTGGCTCGCGGACAACCTCCTCGAGCGCGGTGACCGGATGTCGATGGCGGCCTCGCTCGAACTGCGCCCGCCTTTCCTCGACCACCGGGTGGCCGAACTCGCGTTCCGGCTGCCGAGCGCCGTGAAGGTGCGCGGCGGCACAACGAAGTGGATCGTCAAAGAGCTTGCCCGCCAGCACCTTCCGACGGATCTGGTCGATCGGCCGAAGGTCGGCTTCAAGGTCCCACTCGACGAGTGGTTCCGCGGGCACCTGCGCGAGATGGCCTTCGACATGCTCATCGGACCATCGTCATTCGTCGATTCGATATTCGACAGGACCGCGGTGCGCCGCCTTCTCGACAGCCACTCGTCCGGCGAAAGGGATGAACAGTCGCGTATCTGGACCCTGCTCTCGCTCGAGGTCTGGCACCGCGAACTGCAACGGCGTATCTGAAGCCCGGTGGCGGCGCTCCCGAGGTCCTCCATGGTTACACAGGCTGCCGCCACCGGTTCACGCCGCTAATACGCTCCTTCGCTCCTCGTTACCGCGGAGATCGTCTTCTTGATGATCAGGAGGTCCCGCACCATCGACCAATTCTCGACGTAGGACAGATCGAGCCGGACGGATTCGTCCCACGATAGATCGGAGCGGCCCGATACCTGCCACAGACCGGTTACGCCCGGTTTGACCAGCAGCCGCCGCCGAACCTTTCCGTCATAGCGTTCGACCTCACTGCGCAGGGGCGGGCGCGGCCCGACGATACTCATTTCGCCTCGGATGACATTGATGAACTGCGGTAGTTCGTCGAGACTCCACCGGCGCAGGATGCGGCCGACCGCGGTGACCCGTGGATCCCGTCGCATCTTGAACAGGGGTCCGGCCCCCTCGTTCTGGGATAGCAGTGCGTCGAGGCGCTGGTCGGCGTCGGCGTACATGCTGCGGAACTTGATCATGCGGAATGCTTCACCGTTCAAGCCGATCCGCTCGGATCGGTACAAGACGGGGCCGCGGCTGGTGAGCTTGATGACAACGGCGGCGGCGACCATCACCGGCCAGACAACCAGGAGTGCAGCCGTTGCGAACAGAACATCGAACGCAAACTTACCGAATGACTTCGCCCTGTCGTATTGGGGTTTTTCGATACGTAGGAGCGGGAGGTTTGCCACTGGTCTGATCGAAAGTCGTTCATCGGCAACGTCTACCACGCCGGGAGCCACCACTAGATCGACCCCGAGCGGCGCGAGCTTCCATAGCAGCTCGTTGATGCCTCGGGCTCCGAGTTGCTCTGTCGCCGCGATCGCGACGGTATCCGCGCCGGTCTTGCGGACCGCATCGAGCACGGACGACTCCTCGTCAGCCGTCCACAGGCCGGTCTCGAATCCACCCTCGCCACCGCTGCCACGTGGGGTGTAGACGCCGACTACGCAATACCCGACCGCGGGGTCCCGCTCGAAATATCGCATGATCTCGTGCGCCGAATCGCGCCGGCCGACGACGAGCACCGAGGTGAGATACTGCCCGAGCCTGCGCTGCCGTGCCGCGTACTTGCGCCAGTACAGCCTGCTCACTATCAATGCCAGCAAACCGACCGGTAGGGCGATCCCGAGATAGCCGCGGGCGAATTCGATTCGAAGCAGCAGCGATACGATCGCGATCAGCCCGAACAGCCGCATCGTCGCCGCGATCAGCCTGCGGTATTCCTCCGGACCGGTGCCGATCGTGCTCGACGACCACGTATTGCCCAAGGCCAGGAATCCGGTCCAGGCCACTGCCAGCACGATCGAGATGACCGAGTACCCGATCCCGGTGTCACCCGGCCAATTCAGTCGTGCGGCGTTGTTCAAGCCGCCGAAACGGATGAGCTGTGCCATCGCGATGGAGCCGCAGACGGCGGTCGCGTCACTGACCCGGAGCCGTCGCCGGTACTCGTCCTGCCAGTGTTCGCGTTCGGACCTCCGGAATGATCCAGGGTGAGGGGAAAGTTCGAGGGTCTGTGCCGGGTCGATCTGATAGGCCATCCTGGAGCTCCGTCCCAAAAATAACGGCCTTCATGGCGGTACTCCGCCGAGACTTCAGAGCTGAATATTACTGGCCCCGAAGCCCTTTCGGCGCAGGAACGCCGAGACACCTTGACGCAGAGCACATCCCAAATGGTCTGTACGTCACTGCATTTCGAGTCAACGGCGGTTTCGGCCGCGCCGCCGCTCGACCCGCACTCCCCAGTTCGGCTGATAGCCTTGTCATTTCGCTGGTCATCGACACACTCCGTTGGCCTGAAACGTCACTCGCATGTGACAGATCAAGGTCGCCGGGCTTCGGCGGCGGTCACGCGGTCAGTGTCCGATCGGACCGAGCGGCTGGAGGGCGACGGCGGCCGGGCCGGTCAGGCGGCGAATGCACCGCTGGGCGTCAGCCTCGTGAACGGCGCCTGACCGACGTTCGAAAAACCCCATCGTAAAACGCGATGAGATTCTTTTGCGAAGTGTCCCAAGATAATTCCCGCTCGACGCGTTCGCGGCCGAGCTCGCCCATCCGCTTGCGGCGCTCGGGATCGTCGAGCAATTCGCTGATCGCGACCGCGAAGCCCGCCTCGTCATTGTCGGGCACGTACACCGCCGCCTCGCCGGCCGACACCCGCGCCTCGGTCAGCTCGAACGATACGACCGGCCGCGACATCGCCATGTACTCGACCATCTTGTTCATGGTCGACACATCGTTCAGCGGATTGTGTGGATCAGGCGACAGGCAGATGTCGGCGGTCGACAGGCAAACCTGCACGAACTCGTCGGGAACCCGCCCGGTGAATTCGACCACATCCTCGAGTCCGAGTTCTTTCGACAGCGCGACCAGGTCATCGAAGGCATCGCCGCTGCCCATGAAGATGCAGTGTAGGTCGGCGCGCCCGATAACGTTGCGCAAGTGGGCAATTGCGCGTAACGCATAGTCCACCCCATCCTGCGGTCCCATCACCCCGAGATACGCACCCAGATAAGCCCTTCCGCGTTTGAGCGCCGGATCTGGTTCGCGTGGCACAAATCTGGACAGGTCGGGCGCGCTGCGAACGACCGTCACCCGATCCGGCGCCGTTCCGCCGCGCTCGATAGCGACGCGGCGGTAGCTCTCATTCGTGGAGATCACCGCATCGGCGAACGCGAAGGTGATGCGCTCCAACACGATCGATACGCGATACAGCAGGCCGGGGCCACCTGCGAAGCGCGACCGGAACAGTTCGGGGACGAGATCGTGGTGGTCGAAGACGAAGCGGGTGCCGCCGACCCGCAGCACCAGCGCGATCAAGAACAGCAGATCGGGTGGATTGCACGCGTGCACGACATGGATCGGGCCCGCGCGGCGCACCCGTAGCGCCAGCCACAGGGTGTGCCATAGCGCGAGCGAATACTCACGCAGATAGCCGACAGGTCCGCCCGTGGCGGCGCGCAATGGATAGCGCAAGATTCGGACGCCCTCGATGGTCGCCTCGGCCTCGCGATCCTGTTTGGTTCCCATCGGGCAGATGACCGTCACACGGTAACCGGCATCGACCAGCGCCCGGCTCTCCTGCCACACCCGCCGGTCGAACGGCACCGATAGATTCTCCACCAGGATCAGAATGTGTCCGTTCACGCCCCCGCCTCGCCGGCGCTCGGCTCCGTCGTTCCCGGCAGCGGCTGTGCCGATTGATCGCTCGCTCATGACTGCGCCTCGCTGACGCTCGGCTCCGCCATGACCGAGCGGTGCTCGGCTGTGCCTATTGATCGCTCGCTGCGCTCGCTCACTGATCCACGACCTCCTCCATGGCAAGCTCTGCGGCCGAAATGCTCATCCGCAGACTGAATTCCGTGTCGACGCGAGCTCGTGCCGCCGCACCCATCTGTTTGCGTGCCGGGACATCGGCAAGCACGACGAGCAAACGCTCTGCGAGCCGATCCGGATCGCGCGGCGGCACAAGGTATCCCGTCTTCCCATCGACGATCAGCTCCGGTATGCCGCCGACGGAGGTGCATACGGCGGGCCTGGCCGCGGCCATCGCCTCGAGCAGCGCCATGGGAAAGCATTCGACGCTGTACGAACTCAGCACGACCACATCCATCGCGCGCAGCAACGCCGCGACATCGGGTCGAGAGCCCGCGACGATCACCCGATCATCGAGCCCCAATTCCCCCACCAGACTTTCGATCCGGCCTCGCTCCGGCCCGTCGCCGACGATGAGAAACTTCGCCGACGGCAGCCTGTCGGCGACCTGGCGGGCCGCCCGCAGAAAAGTCGCGTGGTCCTTCTCGGGACGCAGCGCGGCGACGATACCGACGACCACGTCCTGTTCACCGATCCCGAAATCCATTGCGGCGGTGCGATCGTCGCCGGTTGCGAAGGCCGATGGGTCGACGCCGTTGTAGATCACCCTGATCTTGGACTCGGGGTAGCCGAGATCCTCGACCATGTACCGGATCTGTGCCTGTGCGACACCGAAATACGCCGAGGTGCGCCGGTCGAGGATGCGATCGGTGACGGCCCGGAACCGGCCGCGCGGTTCGACGTCTCCGCAATTATGCACCCAGACAATGGCTTTCGGGACTCTCGCGCACCACGCCGCGATCCGCCCGAGCGCCTCGGCGTTGTAGCCCCTGGTGACCACCACATCGGGGCGCTGCCGCCGCATCGCACGGACGAGATCACGCAGCGCCGCTGCCGCTTGATGTTTCGTCCGATGCAGCGCCTGCGCGGGCACACCAGCGGCACCGAGTTCGGCGAACAGGCTGCCCTCCTCGCCGATACAGATCACCGAGGGTTCGAACCGTGCGCGATCGAGATTCGGCAACAGTGTCGTCACGTGCCGTTCGGCCCCGCCGACGCGAAGGTCCGGGACCACATACAGGACCCGTATCGGACGGCGCTGCCTCGGGTTCATGCCTCCGCCTCGCTGGTGCCCGGCTCTGCCATGACCGACCGATAGATCCGATCGAACCGCCGCCACACGACATCGATATCGAATTCGTCGCGAACGCGCTGTAATGCGTTCTCACCCAGTCGTGTTCGCAGATCATCGTCGCGAACCACCCGGCCGAGCGCCTCGGCGAGTGGTTCGACCGCGCCGGGTGGCACCATGAGGCCGCACCGCTCGTCGATCAGGTCGGGGATACCGCCGACCGGGCACGTCACCACGCACAGCCCCTTCGCCATCGCTTCCAGAATCGCCATCGGCTGACCTTCCCGGTGCGACGGCAGCACCAGCGCCTGCGACTGTCCGATCAGATCCGGAACCCGGTGCGGTGCAAGCCATCCGGTGATCTCTACAGTCGACTCGATGCCCAGCTGCGCGACCAGCTCACGAGCGCGCTCGACCGCACCGTCACCGGCGATCACCAGTCGCGGGAGCACCGTGGTCTCCGTGGTCGCGATCATGCGCTGCCACGCATCGAGCAATGTGAACGTGCCCTTACGCTCACCGACCTCCCCCAGGAAGAGCACCTGCACCGGTGCCCCGGCGTCCGGTGAACGACTCGGCGGCTCGAGCCGGCTCGCCGGTCTGATGGCATTGGGCACCACGATGATTCGCGCATCCGGCGCGATATCGCGCAGCGCCACCGCCCACGGCTCGCCGAGGGCGACCACGACGGCCGCCCCCCGGAGGGAATCCCGGATGCATACCCGCAGCGCCCGCGGAGCCTCGTCGTAGAACACAGAGAAATCGGAACCGTGCACGTGCAGCACCACGGCTGTGCGCGCAGCACGTGCGATCAGTTCGAACAGATACTTACGCGGGAAACTGCCGTACGACGAGATGTGCAGGTGCACGATCGAAGGCCGATGCACCGCAAGACGATAGACGTATATGAACAGTGCCTGCGCGTACGTGGCAAGCTTCGTCGCTACTCCACCATCGCGGTGCGTCGCGACGTGCCGGATATCCCACTCCGCCCAGATCGGCGTGTCACGCATCTGCCGCACGAAGGTCGCTACGCCGCCACGCGTCGACATACTCGTCGACACCCACAGAGCCCGTTGCCCTTTCATACCTGTCATTCGATGGCGCCCGCCGCGGTGAATGTGGGATCGCCAGCCGGATCCACCTGCGCAGGGGCGGGGACATCGGCACTCGATCGATCGCCCGAATCGATGAGCACGGCACCGAGCACGTTCGCATCGACCGCGCGCAGTATACGGTGGGTGCGACGAGCGTCGGCAACCTTCGTCGTCGCCCGATCGAAGACCAGCACGGTCGAACCCGCTGCGGCCGCGACGACCTGGACTTCGACCGCCTCGAGTACCGGCGGCACACTGACGACCACGAAGTCCGCGCGGTCGAGCAGCAGCGTCAGCAACCGTGCGAACCGCTCTCGGCTGATGGCCGTGAACGGGTCCTCCCCGGTGGTGCCCGGGAACACCTCACGCAGATTCGGCAGCGATGTCGCGGTCAGTACGGTGTCGATATTCGCGTGACCCGCCAACAGCTCACCGACACCGACACCCTGCCGATGACGCAGATCGGCGTGCACCAGAATCGTCCGAATACCCTGCCTGGCGCGCTCTTCGGCGACAATCCGAGCCACAGTCTCCACACCGCTCGTCGGCCCCGGCGAGGTGATCGCCACCGCGGCGTTCGCTCCCGGCGAAGCGAGTCCGACAGCGGTCACCACCTGCCGCATCGCCGTATCCCGAGTGGCACGGCTATTCGACTCATCCGGCACTACAGCGATCACGGGCACGCCGATCTTCACCTCGACATCCTCGGCAGTGCGCAACCGTCTCGACACGGCGCCGAGAACGAGCGCGACAAGACCACCGAACAGAAGTCCGGCTAGACCGTAAGCCGCGATGGTCGGCAACCGCGACGGCTTCTTTCGCATCACATCGGAATCGAGTTGCAGGTCGATCAGCTTGTTCGAGGTATCGGCGTTGATCTGGTTGATCCGATCCTGCATCTGCGTCAGCGCTACATCACTGACAACGCCGTTGGCGGCGCGAATATCGTCGAACGGCTTGCGCACCGCCGCGATCGCGGCATCCTGCGCGGCACGCAACCTGGCGTTGATCTCGTCGCGAAAGGCGGCGCCCGCCTTGGTCGCAGCATCCTGGGCGTCCGGTGGCGTGGTCGCCGTCGACTCGATGTAGAGAATCGGGCTCGACGCAACGGTTCTGGCGGCGAGGCGCACGCCGCTCGGCACCCCGACTGCTGCCCGCAGCTTCGATTGATAGGCAGGATCGGTGAAGTACTCCGCGTATCCCACCGACAAGACGGCGTCTTGGTCCGGGGCCCGGTTCGGCGAGCCGATCGTCATGGCCACCCTGCTGGTGTACATCGGCCGCGCGTCGCGGGTGGAGAGGACGCCGAGCACGACAGCCAGCACGGTAATCGCAAGTATCAGCCATTTGCGGCGCCATACCCGATTGACGTGAACTTTTGCGGCGCTGTTCAACTCATCTCCCTCGCGATTCTTGGAATGACGCGGCGTACCGATCGTGTTGCCAGACTGACCAATCCACGGAACACATCGGGTGCGAGCACCGCGAGGACGAGCAGATAGACCGCGGCGAACACGATCGCGTCGACGATCAGTGCGCCGATTCCGACGATGGTCGGCCGCGTATCTGCTTGCAGGACACGGTGTTCGAGACACCAGCAGGCCGCGAGGGCAAGCGCTGCCGCGGGCAGCGGTGGGGCGACGGTGCGGGCGAATGTGCGCAGCGAGATACCGATGACCGAACGCGCGATGCTCGATACGACCACGGCGACGACAAGTGTGGTAACCGAGGTCGCGAGCCCGACGCCGATCAGCCCGAAAGACTTGATCAGTACGAGAAGCAGCCCGATACCGAGTCCCAGCTCGATTGCTGTCTGCCAGTTCAGCAACGCGGTGCGACCGCAACCTTTGATCGCCTCCTCGCTGACGCTCATCCACGCCTTGCCGAGGCCCAGGCCCGCCATGGCGACCAGCACACCGCCCGCCTCGCGCCAGCGATCACCGAAGACGACGACGACCGCCGGCTCACCGAGCGCGATGATCAATCCCGAAAGCGCAGCCGCGCCCACGGTCGCGAGCCGCAACGCTCGCAGATACGCCGCCTCCAGCCGATCCCGATCCCCCTCCTCCGCGATACGGGAGAATGCGGGAAACAACGAGGTCGCACCGACTTCGACGATGAAGCGACCAGGAATCTGCGCGATCCGCTGGCCGTAGCGGTAGTACCCGAGCGCCGCGGAACTGAGGCCGCGACCGACGACCGCGGCCTCCACCGAGGTCTGTATCCGCGCGCCGAGCATATTCACGACCACCGGTGAGCCGTACCGCGCCAGCTCACGCCAGAGCCGAAACGAGGCGTGCCCCTGGCCGGGCCGCCACCCGGCCAGCCACCAGACCGTCACCACCCAGACGGCGTAGGACACATAGGTGCCCGCGACCATGCTCCAGACACCGAATCCGCAGGCGGCGAGCGCCACCGAGACTGCCGCGAAGCTCACCGAAACGGCCGGGCCGACGATGATCCGCCGCTTGACGCTGAATTCGCGCTGCAGCAACGCTTCCGGCACATTCGTCAACGCGAAGATCAACAGGAAACCGGAGGTGGTCGCCGCGATCAACCCGACGGTCCGGTTATGGAAGATCATCCCGATAATCGGTGCGGCGGCGAACGCACCCAACGCCATCGCTGTCCCATTGGCGAACGTGGCGCGGAATACGGTCTCGGCGGCATCGGCGACTTGGTCTTCGCGCTGCACCAGGCCCGATCGCAGACCGCCCTCGACGAACGTCGTCAAGAGCATCGTGAGCACCGTGCCCGCCGCGAACATGCCGACCTCGGCCGGGCTCAGCAACCGGGCCAGTGCGATGGTCTGGCCGAAGGATACGAGCTCAGTGAACACGAGCGCCACTGCCGATGCGCCGGCCACGCGGCCGATCCGTCGCGACAGTGTCGATTCGGCACGCGGCCCGCCGTGGCTAGACATGCTCGACGTGCGTCCGTTCGAGGAGCGCGAACAATCGCTCGAATGCCTGCCTACTGGCGGCTGCCTGTTCATCGGCCCGCGTGCGCAAGGCGTCGCGAACGGTTTCGGCCTCGCCCCACGCGTCACGGATCGCGACGGCGAGCCGCTCGCCGAGATGCGAGTCGTCGAGTTGTATCAGTCGTATGCCGCCCCCGAACATGTCGGCGAGCCCGAGGAATTTGTCGTCGTAGTACTCGGTGGAGGTCAGGCCGACGACCGGGATCCCGTGGCTCAGCGCGAATACCGCGAGATGGTAAGCGCCCGTGACGAGTACCCGGCACCGTGTGACCTGCTCGGCGACCACGCTCGGGTGCACGAATCCGCCGACCGGCGCTACCGCGTTCGCACTGCCGCGCACCAGCGGCAGCGTCGTCCGCCGGTCCGGTGAACCTGGCGTCTCCGCTATGATGAGCGGTACGAGTAGCGCACCGAATTCCGTTGCGGCCCTGCGGATTGCCACACCGACGCAATCCTGTGCGTGCCGACTCACCGGCGAATACTCGGCGATCCGAAGACAGACACCGATATCGGTGCCCACCTGATGCTTTCGAACGTCGCATGCGAGTTCGATTGCGTCATCGCCGGTTACGGTGACCACATCCGGCGCGACACCGAGCGAGTCGAGCAGCGCAGGGCCGCGCCGGCGCTCGCGCAACGCGATCAGTGGGAGCTTCGCCAGTACCCGCGCCGCCTGCTTCCGCAACTCCGGATCGCGCAGCGGGCCCAGCCCCTGACCGACCATTGCCGTGGGTATGCCTGCGTCGCTTGCATATTCGAGTAGCTCGAGCGCGCGGCCCGCCTGCGGGATGTCGGCGTCGGTGAGGTATCCGCCGCCGAGCGCGAGGACCAGCGATGCTTCACGTACGGCCCTGGCTGCGCCGGGATGTCTTGTCACAATTCGCGAAACAGTCTCTGTACCAACCGCCACGCCGCCGGAGCCACCCGTGGAAAGCACCCGAGCGACCTGCGCGGTGCGACCGGCGGATAGGGGTGGCGCAACCCGAGAGCCGACCATGCGGCGGATACGGTCTCTGGCACGGATCGCCCGCGGTAGCAACCAAGCCCTCGCCCGCAGCCACGCGACCGCCGCGGGACCGACAACGGCGGGACCGAGCTCGGCGGCCAGCCGTTCCGCCGCTCGGGGCGATCCCCACGGGTCCCTGTCGCCGACCGTAATACCCACTGCGCCAGGAAAATACGCGGAAACCAGCGCGGGCGACTCCGTCATGATCCCAATGCGAGCCTTGGGCCAACGCTGCTGGAGCCTGCGTACCGTCACGTCCAGCATCGCGAGATCGCCGTAGTTGCGAAGCCAATATTCGCTGTTCTCGATGAGGATGCGGTGCCCAGCACCTCCACACGGCAGTCCGGCTGCCATCTCCACCTCCACTGATCGTGCGTCGCGACTGCCGGTAAGCGCACGGCAACGGTATCTCAAATCGCCACGCCCGCAAGCCCTTTGCGAAGGTTGGCAATCTCGCCTGCCCACGGCCGACCTCTGCTGTACCTTCTACGACATGCCGCCTTGCCTGGGTCCCGTACTGGTCGCCGGACACCGGGTCGCGTTGCGCAGCACTCGACTGTCGGGTTTCGAGCGACGGCGCGAAATCCGCTTCTGTGAACCGCATTTCGCTGATCCGCTCTGGACCCGCCGACCGTGAAGGCCGCTGTCGCGATGTCGATACCCGGGCTGCAGCCAACGAAACACGTTGTCGTACAGGCAGTTAGAACGCTCCCCGACCTGCGGGGTACCGGCGACCGGGCTACACCGAGGAGTAACCGTGGGGTTGAACGTCGTCATGATTGCGACCTATCCGCTCGAACCGGGCCGGATAGTGGGCGGAATCGAGTCGGTGACAAGCACTCTCGTTCCCGCACTGGCCGCGAGGGACGAGATCGACAAGCTGACCGTGCTGCGGTTCCACACCGGTGAAGTCCCGGTGCATACCCGCCGCGAAGGCCCGAAAGTCGAGGTTCGGTATCTGCGCGGGCAGCGCAGGCTCGGCGTAGCCAGCAGGTCGTTCCTCGATGTCCGGCAGATACGCAGGATCATCGCCGAGTTGGCGCCGGACATCGTGCACGCACAAGAGATCGGCCTGCGCGGCGACATTGCCACCCAGGTGAGCCCGAACACCATTGTCACGGTGCACGGGCTGGTGCATCTCGAGACGAAACTGCAGGCGCGGGCCAGTATCAAGGAGTGGATCCGCTACTACTTGGTCGCCGGGATGGTCCGCCGAATACTGCGCCGGGCAAAAGTGGTCATCTCGATATCCGACTACGACGCGAAAGCGCTGGCCGGACTCGTCCACGGCATGCACGTCAGCATCCCCAACCCGACGGCTCCGGAGTTCTTCGCGCTGGCCCCTTCGGCCACGACCGGTCAGCGGCTGCTTTTCGCGGGCGTGCTGTCGCCACGGAAGAATCCGGAGGGTCTCCTCACTGCCTTTTCCCTTGCGGTGCAGCAGGTTCCGCAGGCACGCCTGATAGTCGTCGGCCCACAACCGGATTCGGAGTACGCGTGCGCTGTCCGTGAACACACGACGACGCTCGGCCTCGATCAGCACGTGGAATTCATCGGAATGGTCGATAACGAGCGCCTGCGCGAAGAGATCGCGCAAGCTCGGGCGGTCGTGCTCTTCTCCCACGAGGAGACTTCGCCGACCATCCTCGCGCAGGCGATGGCCGCGGGAAAGCCGGTGATCTCATCGCGGGTGGGCGGTGTCGCGGAAATGGTGGTCGACGGCGAAAACGGCTACCTGGTCGAGCCGAATGACGCGCCCGCGCTCGCGGCACACATGGTGACTCTTCTCGAAAACCAAGATCTTGCTCTGGATCTGGGGAAGCGCGGCCACATCATCGCCCGGGACAAATTCGATCCGGATGCGGTCGCGCGGCGCACGATCGAAACCTATCTGCAGATAGCCGGAAAGGAAACACCATGACCGCATCGAATCAGGCCGAATCCATTCAGAACGTGGACTGGACCGCGACGTCGGCGTTGGTGACAGGTGGCGCCGGGTTCATCGGATCGCACCTCGTCGAACTGCTCGTCACCGCCGGCGCACGAGTGACGGTATTGGATACCTTCGCGACAGGCAGTCGCGCCAATCTGGCTGCCGTAGCAGATGCGATTACGCTGCGGGAGCGCGACATTCGCGTCATGGACTGGGCCGAATACTTGACCGCGAACCCGGTCGACGTGATCTTTCATCTGGCGGCCAACGCGTACGTCCCGCCGTCGGTCGAAGCGCCCGCGGTCGACTGTGAACTCAATTTCACCACCACCTTCCGCCTACTCGAGGCACTGCGCCTACTCCAGTGGCCGGGCAGGCTGGTCTTCGCCTCGAGTGCCGCGGTGTACGGAAATTCGGTACACGTCCCGATCAGTGAGGACGATCCCACCGTACCGATCTCACCCTACGGTGTCGGCAAGCTGGCCGCCGAGCGTTATCTCGCGGTGTTCGCAGATCTCTACGGGCTGAAAATGGCCTCGGTGCGGTACTTTTCGGCATTCGGCCCCCGACAGCGCAAGCAGGTGGTGTTCGACCTGCTCGTCAAACTCACCCGGGACCGCGAGAGGCTGTTCATCCACGGCGACGGGACCCAGGTCCGCGACTTCCTCTACGTCGAGGATGCGGCCCGGTCGGCCATGACCGTCGCGGCGAATGCGCCATTGCGGGGCGAGGCGTACAACGTGGGGGCCGGCAAGGAGTACACCATTGATCAGCTCGCGAAATCGCTGTGCAAGATCACCGGCGTCAGCCCGATTTTCGATTACAGCGGTGCGAATCGTCCCGGCGATCCGGAAAAGCTCGTCGTCGACATCTCGCGGCTGCGGTCCATCGGCTATCGGCCCCGCGCCGACTTCGATCAGGGCCTGGCCGACACGGTAGCCTGGTACGAGTCCCTGACCGCGACGACCTGGCGGTAGGGGTATGAGCGAAAACTGGTCGGCCCCATGACATCGGATCGGATGCGCAACGCGGTGCCACGCCGGAGTCGTCCATTGCGCGCGGCCGTCGCGCTCGTGCTCATATCGTTCATCGCGGCCTGCTCGTCTCCCGAACCGGTGCCGGCTCCAACATCACCAGCAGCTCCAACGTCGGTACCAGCGCCGACTCCGGCGCATTCGTTCGTCGGCGACTTCGTTACCGGCAATTTCGATCAGTGGGCAATCTGCCAGAACGTAGCGGTGGGGAGCACACCCTGCGCGAACGACCACAGCTCGTCCTACAGCATGCAGATCGAAAAGACCGTTGTGCGCGAGGGCAGTCGCTTCGCAGCGCGGTTCGAAGTCCACCAGGGCGATGCACCGAACGGAATCTGCTGTGGTGACCGAGCGGAGGTCAGTGGCGAGGAAGCTACCCGAGCCGACGAAGGCGATGACCGCTGGTACCAGTGGAGCACGCGATTCGCGAGCGGATTCCCCGCGGATCGGGGCTGGACCGTACTTTCCCAGTGGCACGCGGATCAAGACGGCTCGCCGCCGTTGGCCATCGACGCGGGGCCGACCAACGTCGGGGTAAACCGCTGGGGCATCGTCATTTCGACCTGGAACGCACCGGATGTCCCGGGTCCCACGTTCACGCCGTGGAGCGCGCCGATCGCCGCGGACGTGTGGACCGACATCAAGCTGCACGTCAAATGGTCGACGCAGGACCAGGTGGGTTTCATCGAGCTGTGGGTCGCGGGAGTTCCCCAGGTATTCAGCGCCGCCCCGTGCGCAGGTGCGACGCGATGCATGGTCCGCACGCTCATGCCGGATGGAGGCGGCGTCTATTTCAAACAGGGATACTACCGCGACTCGAAGATCGCGCCACCGGGCATCGTCTATCACGACGGCTTCTCACAGGCCACGACAGAGGCGGGACTCGCACCACTGTAACCACTGCTGCCAACGAAACAGCAAGCGGGACTATCGGTTTCGTGGCCGATCGCTCGTATCTACGGCCCAGACCTGATACTGCGGTAGCACCCGAACTCATCGTCGGCGACTTCATCGATGGGCTGCCGGGTTCGGCCGCAGGCCCGCGGAGGCGGATCACTATGTCGCGCAAGCTCATTCATGACGACGGAAACGCGGATATCGTTTCGTGTGGCCCGCACGCGGGTTACCGTATGTGTGATCGGTGTCCGGCACCTCGCGTACCAATCCGACCCGTGGTCGGTTGCCAGCGAGTGCCGGGATAGGGGTTTCCAGCGACCGAAATGGGTTCAGCCATGCACTCTCCCGTGTTCAGTATCGTATCCGCGGCCCACGGATGCGAGGACCATCTCGCCGAGGCGATCGACTCCGTTGTCGCGCAAACCTTCACCGACTGGGAACTCATCGTCGTAGACAATGGCATGTCCGACGTCGTCGTCCAGGTCGTCGACCGCTACGCCGACGATCCGCGAATTCAGTTGCTGCGCAACGAGTACGAGGGTCTCGCCGCCGCAGTCAACGCGGCCGTCACGCAGGCCCGCGGCGAGATATTCACGGTCGTGCACGGCAATCACACATTGTTGCCCGAATTCTGCGCGCACACCTACACCGCGTTGCAGAACGCGCCTGAAGCCGATGTGATAGCCGTCGACGCGTACCGGTTCACCGACGACGGCGTGATCGTGACCGACAGCTATCGGCAAGAGGGCGGGGTCGACGTCGAGCCCGGCGTCGACCACCGGGTAACCCTCACCGAGTTCGTGGCAGGCTCGGTGCTCTACTACTCGGCTGCGATCCGCGCGCGAGCATGGCAGATAGGTATGGGCTATCCGACCGACCTGCCGGTGGTCGAGGAATTCATGCTGTCCGCGCGCATGCTGGCCGGCGGTTGTGACATCCGAGTACTGCCGGAGCGTCTCGCCGCTTGTCGCGCGGTCGAGGATCCCGCCAAATTCGCGATCTACGAAGACAATATGCAGCGGGCATTGACCGATATCGCCACGATGTCCGACGACCCGGCCGTGCGCACCGCCGTCGACCGGAAGCTGCGCGAGGCCAGGTTTCACCAGGCGATGCGCCGGGCTCGGGCGGCGCTGGCCCAGGAGAATTTCGCGGTGGCTCGCGAGCAGGTCCGGCTCGCCCTCGAACAGCGCCGCGACCTGCGGCCGGCCGTGATCTATGCCGCGCTGACAGTGGCACCAAACGGGCTGCGCCAGATACAGCGCATCAAGCGAAGTCTGCGACGTTGACCAGCGGGCCGCGACATCCGACGCTGAGCAGGCCGAGATGAGGAACACGGAGGTGCGGTCGATCATCTCGTGGCGGCACCCCAGCACCGTGCGCGCGGATCTGGCCGCGGTGATCGCGATCCGAGCTGCACCGAGCTCGCGGATGCCGTTGTGGCCGTGCTCGGTGCGGGCGATACGAAATAGACGTTCCCGCAACGGAATCCGACCCCTCGATGGCCGATCGATGCGCTCGAACCCGACGCGGACGGTTTACGCCCGGAAAGCGCCGATTCACAAGGCAATCCACGCCGGTAACTGGCCCAAGATGTCGGTGAAGCCGCCTCCGGCCTTCATCCTTGAACGGTATACACGCCCACGGACCGAACCGCGGTGGGGGTCCAATACGACTCTGGAATCAGATAGCATGACTCCCATTGTGTTGCAAGGTAATTCACGATTCATTGCATCCGGAGGGGGACACGTACTTCAACCACACGGATCGACCTGCGTAGATGCGCATGACCTACATCCGTGCACGCGATGCAGGTCGAGAAGACTGGCGTTCGCGCTGGCCGATTCGACACCGGGGGGCCGCATTGCCCATCGGGCGGACGTCTCACCAACGACACCGACGTAGCCCCGTGCCGAACCACTCCCTCATTCCCTGTGCCGAGCTCACCGCCCCCGGCCAGCAGTCCGATCATGTGAGTCGAAGTCGGTCACCGGTTGGCGGGGTTGTTGTTGACGAGTACGGCAACATCCTGGGAGAACGTGCTGGCGGTGACGAGGTCGGGTAGCCGATCGTGGTTCAAGGTGACAGCGTGCGCGGCCTGGCCGCCGAGCCCGATGGTGTGTTGTTCGAGGTAGCTGAAGGTGTGGTCGCCGTTGTTGCGCCAGATTTGGACGACCGACGGCACGAATTGGACAACGGCGATGTCCTGCAGGCCGTTATGGTGACCGGTGTAGTCGCCGGGTTCGACGGCGCAGGGACCGACGGCGCCGAAGGTGGGTACGAGTGGGCCGAAGGTGCCGTCGCCGTTGCCGTAATGCACGGAGAAGCTGAAGGCCGCGATGTTGGCGGTGACGAGATCGAGGGTGCCGTCGCCATCGACGTCGGAGAGTTTGATGTCCTCGTCGGGCAGCAGGAGCAGGTTCCAGCGCGGTGGCAGGAATCCGCCGTGGTGGTCGTTGAGCATGACCCAGACTCCGGAGGTGGCGCGGTCCTCGACGACCAGCGACGGCCATCCGTCGCCGGTGAGGTCGCCGGCCTGGATGCCGAGTTTCAGCAATCCGGCGCCGAACCATCGCGGCGGCGCGAAGTGGCCGTTGCCGTCGTTGTCCATGATGCCGACGCCGCCGGGGACCGGGAGCACGTTGTTGATGGCCAGGCCGGGATGACCGGTGTGGTTGAAGTCGGCGATCGCCACCCCGAAGGGGATGCCGCCGGTGCGAGTGGTCACGGTGGGGTTAGCCTCGGCCATTCATTGTAATTGGTGACAACTGGTCGCTGAAATGGCGAAAGGTGCTCTGAGCTGCGATAATTCGATTTGTCTAGGATCGAAATCA
>NZ_JBITDI010000032.1:0-52283 GCF_044454005.1 Nocardia sp. NPDC051570
CAAGACGCTGGGATGGCGCACTCCCGCCGAAGCCCTCGACGAACACCTACGATCGCTCCAACAACCCGGTGTTGCGACGACCGATTGAATCCGTCCAGCATGCCGCAGTCGGTGTGGTGGATCAGGATGATCTCCGTCGTGCCGAGCAGCCGCTGGCTGATGGCCAGCGACCGGATCTCGTCGTCGGTGATCACCCCGCCCGCATTCCGAATGACGTGCGCCTCACCGTCTTTCAGGCCGAGGATGCGATAGACGTCCAGCCGGGCGTCCATGCACGCCACCACGGCGACATGCTTGCTCGGGGGCAGCGGCAGCGGTCCGCCGAAGTGGGCGGCGTAGTCGGCGTTGTTGGCCAGGTACTCGTCGGTCACGGTCATGATCGCGCCTTCGTCGAGGTGGAATGAGGACATTCACAGGTATGCATCGACAGTGACGGATCGTGGCCCCGAACGCGAGGTATCGGCGCACGGTGAGATTAACGATGGACGGCGTCAGCCCTTGTCGCCGAGCGTGGCGGTCTGCCGCTTGGGCAGCTTCCAGCCCGGTCGGGGGAAGTGGCAGGTGTAACCGTCCGGATAGCGCTCGAGGTAGTCCTGATGCTCCGGCTCGGCCTCCCAGAACTCGACCGCCGGGGTGAGCTCGGTCACGACCGTGCCGGGCCACAGGCCCGAGGCGTCGACATCGGCGATGGTGTCCAGTGCGACGCGCTTCTGCTCGTCGTCCAGATAGAAGATCGCCGATCGGTAGCTGCTACCGATATCGTTGCCCTGCCGGTCCTTCGTCGTCGGATCGTGGATCTGGAAGAAGAACTCGAGCAACGCCCGATAGTCGGTCCGCGCGGGGTCGTAGACGATCTCCACGGCCTCGGCATGGCCCGGATGGTTGCGATAGGTGGGGCGGTCGTTGCGTCCGCCGGTGTAGCCGACCCGGGTGGACAGCACGCCCGGCTGCCTACGGATCAGATCCTGCACCCCCCAGAAGCATCCGCCCGCCAGAATCGCCTTCCGTGTTTCGGTCACGCGTCCTCCTTCGTGAACAAGCTTCGATACGGACCGTAGCCCTCCGCCTCGAGGTCGTCGAGGTGGATGAAGCGCAGCGCCGCCGAATTGATGCAGTACCGCAGGCCGCCGGCGTCCGCGGGGCCGTCGGTGAACAGATGTCCGAGATGGCTGTCGCCGTGGGACGAACGCACCTCGGTGCGGATCATCAGATGACTGAAATCCCTTTTCTCGATGACGTTTTCGGCATCGATGGGCTTGGTGAAGCTCGGCCATCCGCTGCCGCTGTCGAACTTGTCGACCGAGGCGAACAACGGCTCACCGGACACCACATCCACGTAGATACCCGGCTCGTGGTTGTCCCAGTATTCCCCGGTGAACGCTCGTTCGGTCCCGTTCTTCTGCGTGACGTGATACTGCTCGGGCGACAGCGCGGCGACCGCCGCGGGATTGCGGTTGATTTCCCGTGCCATATGACCTCCTCATATCGACGCCGGGTACAACCCCGGGCCCGGCCCGGAAAGTTCCACCCGGGCGGGCTGTCACACTTCGGTCATATGTTCTCGGCGAGGTCGGGCGCCGCGCGGGCGGAATCCGATCGGCTAGCGGTCGTTGAGCGCCTGCCGGACCGGCGATTTGGCGAGGGAGTGCACCACGCAGGCGCCGCGCAGGGTCAGGCGCAGCACGCGGGGAACCGCGGTGATGCTGTCCCAGCTCCCGGACGTCTCGGAATGGATCAACCCCTCGGCCAGCAGCATGCGCACGGTGCTGCCCAGCTCGGGACCGGGCCGCGCGGCCGCCAATTCGACGGTGGTCCGGGGATGCGCCGCGAGGGCGCGGAGGACCGCTTCGGCGTGGTGGTGATCCACCAGTTCGCGCAGCCACACTATGTCGGGATCGGCCGCCATGGCCAACTCACCGCCTCCTGCTAGGGATTTGTTCCTACGATCCCCATTCGACGCCCGACCCGCCCCCGAACGCGGCTCACTAACGGTTCCCTTACCCCCATACCCTGCGGTATTTCCGGAATCTTGCCGGGCACTCCGTCAGGCGATGGCCGCGATATCGCCGTCGTCGAAGTGGAGGGCCCGATATAGGAGCTGTCGGTGGGACCCGAAACGGGGCGATTGTCGGAAAATGGCTGGACCTGGGGCGGTGGGGGGCCGGATCATCGTCGGATGACCTCGCCCCAGGAACACCTCAGGCTCATCGGTCGCGGGGACCCCGCGACCGCGGTGGCCGGTGAGCTCTCGTGGGTGATGAATCTCGATGATGCCGACTCGCCTCGTGATGTCATCGATGCGATCGGAATCGCGCCCTATATCAGTGGTGAACAGCCGCATGCGATTTCGGTGGAGCTCGAGCATGTGAAGCCGAATGCGCCGTTACTGCCGGAGGCCGGGCGGGTGTTGCGCACCAGCGAGGGTGACGGGATGCGGGCCATGCTCTCGGTGGGGGACGGGTGGACGTTGAACGTGCGGCGGCGGCCCAACGGCACGGCGGAGTTGATTGTCTGTGCTGTGACCGAGGCGCTCGCGCGGGAGGTGATCGAGGCGTGTTCTGCCGGCGCCACGACGGAACCGGAGCCCGAGGACAGTCGGATTCCGATGGGTTTCTGGCATATCGGGCCGCACGGGGGACAGCGGCGTGAGCGCACCATCACGGCGGCGGCCTGGTCGGAGATCGAGGGGAACTACGGCGTGGCGGTCGGCGCGTCCCTGCACCGGTTGATGGCGGTGCGCGCCGAGGAGATCCGCGGGCGATTGCTGTTGCTGCACGGTCCGCCGGGCACCGGCAAGACCTCTGCGCTGCGCGCGCTGGCCCGGGAGTGGGCGGACTGGTGCCAGGTCGACTGCGTGCTCGATCCCGAGGTTCTCTTCGCCAATTCGGGTTACCTCATGGAGGTCGCCATCGGCGTCGACACCTATGACGAGACCAAGCGCCGCTGGCGTCTGCTGGTTCTCGAGGACTGCGACGAACTCATCCGTGGCTCCGCGAAGGAGTCCACGGGGCAGGGGCTTTCCCGTCTGTTGAATCTCACCGACGGGATGTTGGGGCAGGGGCGCGATGTTCTGGTCGCGATCACCACCAACGAGAATCTGTCCCATCTGCATCCGGCGGTGGTGCGGCCCGGGCGATGCCTGGCTCAGCTCGAGATGGGTCGGTTGTCCTACGCCGAGGCGACGGGCTGGCTGGATCGCGAACTCGGTGATCGGCCTCGGCCGGTGGTGGGTGCGGACGGCATGACGTTGGCCGAGTTGATCGAGGCGCGGGAGGACACCTCCCGGATCCGGGCCGTGCCGGCCGGTCCGATGGCCGGTGACGGGGGCTATCTGTAAACGGTTGGGGCGCTGCGGCGGCCGTAATTCGGCAGTTTGATCTTGCTGCCGTACAGGGGGTCTTAAGGCGGGGCTTCAAAGCTATTCAGTCTCACGGAGTTTCGTATCGCCCCTCGAATGAGGCTGTTATCGTTATGCGAACGTTATGCTCCGGCTTCGAGAGAAAACATGACTTCTCATTCGATTACATTTCGGTCCTTATCCGCGTCCGTCGGTGTTTCGGCAATCGCTGCCCTGGCTATTGCCGGAGCTCCGTCCGCACTGGCGGCTCCCGACTCCAAGTCCCCGGCCGACGACGTTGTCAGCCTCACCAACAAGGAACGTGCCAAGGCCGGTTGTTCGGATCTGAAATCGGAGAGTCACCTCACCGATGCTGCTCAGGCCCACAGCAAGGACATGGCGTCCACTGGGAACTTCGATCACAACTCCTCGAAGGGCGATCCGGGCGACCGGATCGGCGCCGCGGGTTACAAGGCCCAAACCTGGGCCGAGAATATCGCGATGGGCCAGCAGAGCGCGGCCGAGGTAGTCGACGCGTGGATGAACAGTGCGGGTCATCGCGCCAATATCCTGAACTGTGGACTGAAGGACATCGGCGTCGGCTACGCCAAGGGTTCGGATGGAAGCCCTTATTGGACACAGGATTTCGGCACGTCCAATGGGAAGGCCGACGACAAGGCTAAAGACAAAGACAAGGATAAGGACAAAGGAAAGGACAAGCCCGGCGGCGACGATAAGAAGAAGCCGGGCGGCGGGGACGATAAGAAGCCGGGCGGCGGGGACGATAAGAAGCCCGGCGGCGGGGACGATAAGAAGCCCGGCGGCGGGGACGACAAGAAGCCCGGCGGCGGCGACGACAAGAAGCCTGGCGGCGACGACAAGGACAAGCCCGGCGGCGACGACAAGGACAAGCCCGGCGGCGGTGGCGACGAGGACAAGCCCGGCGGCGGCGACGAGTCCGGCGGGGGTGACTCTTCCGACGGTGGCGATAAGCCGGGCGGCGGTGACGAGTCCGACGGCGGCGATAAGCCGGGCGGCGGCGATGAGTCCGACGGCGGTGGCGACTCTTCCGATGGTGGTGACCAGTCCGACGGCGGTGGCGACTCTTCCGATGGTGGTGACCAGTCCGACGGTGGCGGTGACTCTTCCGATGGTGGTGACCAGTCCGACGGCGGTGGCGACTCTTCCGATGGTGGTGACCAGTCCGACGGTGGCGGTGACTCTTCTGACGGTGGTGACCAGTCCGACGGTGGTGACGACTCTTCCGACGGTGGCGACACATCCGGCGGTGACGACGCGTCGGATGGTGGCGACCAGTCCGGTGATGACGAATCTTCCGATGGCGGTGGCCTGTTCGGTGGCGACGACGCCTCCGACGGTGGCGGCCTGTTCGGCGGCGGTGCGGGCGACGACGCGTCCGATGGCGGCGGCCTGTTCGGCGGCGGCGACGGTGGCGACTTGTTCGGCGGCGGTGACGGCGGCGGCCTGTTCGGCGGCGGTGACGGCGGCGATCTGTTCGGCGGCGGCGATGGCGGCGACTTGTTCGGCGGCGGCGACCTCTTGGGCGGCGCGGGCGATCTGTTCGGCGGTGGCGGCGGGGACCTGTTCGGCGGCGGATTCGGCGACCTCGCCGGCGTCGGCGGCGGTCTCGGCGGCGGCGGTCTGTTCTAACCAGTGACACAAGACAATTCGTAGAAGGAAGACATCTCATGGGTAAGCACAGCGCGAAACGAAACTCCGTAGGCTCGGTCCGATTGGCCATGCTGTCGATGACCGCACTGGTCACCACCGCGGGCATCGCCGAACTCCATGCGCCCTCGCAGGACAGCCAGGCGGCGCACGCGACCACCGGCACCGCCGATGCCGCGACCTCCGTGCGACTGGCGAGCAACGTCGAATCCCTCCCCGTCACACGGCCGATGACCGTCGCGGACAAGACAGAGGCCCCGGTGTCCGCGGCCAAGCATGTGACCCGCGTCGCCGCCGCGAAGAAGGCTCCGGTCAAGAAGGTCGCCGCGGCGAAGAAGGCCAAGAAGAAGAAGTCCGAGCCCGCCGCCCCCGATCTCGGCAAGGTGCTGAGCGGGCTGGCCAAGACCCTGAGCACCGGCAGCTCCGCCGCCGGCGGGCTCGCGAAGGTCCTGGGCACCGGCAGCGCGGGCATGGGCAGCAGCGAGGGCGCCCTCGGCAGCGCGGGCACCGGCAGCAGCGCGCTGATGCCGCTGCTCGCCCTCGGCTCCGCCTGACGTGTCCCACCCGACCGATATCGGTCCGCTCGACGCCCATCCGGGACCTGCCGCCGGCCTGACCCTCGACTGGGATCTGTTGGCCTGCAACGAACAATGGCGTGCGATATTCACGGGTCTGCGTACCGGTGAGAATCTGCTGGAATGGCTGTTCGCCAGCCCGCACGCGCGGCAGTTCCCGGAGTGGCGGCGTACGGCGCGGCACATGCTGCTCTGGTATGTGGACGCTCAGCTGCAACACGGCGGCGACGGACGGGCCCTGGCCCGGCTGCGCCCGCTGGCGACGACGAACCGGGCCGTGCGATCACTGCTGGGCGATACCGACGCCGACGAGGTGGAGGTCGTCTTCTCCGAGGGCGCACCGCTCGAGGTCCCCGACCCCGAGACCGGCGCAGTCACGATCTACCGATTCGATCCGATCGCGCTGATCGAATCGGAACCGGTGCCCTACTACGCGATTCAGGGTTCGGTCTGCGAGGCGTGATTCAGTGCAGCGCGCTGCCGGCCTGCCACTGATCCCACGGGACCGTCCAGTCGCCGTTGTTCCAGGACTGCTGGACCGGGCCGGGAGTGTCGCGGATCTCCACGACATCGCCGGGCATGGACCAATTGAAGAACCACTGGGCATTGTCGAGATTGAGGTTCAGGCAGCCGTGTGAGGTATCGGTATTGCCCTGGGCCCAGACGGTGGAGTCGAGCTGATGCAGATAGATACCGTCACCGCTGATGCGGGTGGCCCAGCCGATGGCCTCCTTGTAGCCGAGCCGGGAGTTGACCGGCAGGCCGTAGGTGGAGGAGTCCATGATGACCGGATTGCCCTTGTCCATCACGGTATAGACGCCCGCGGGGGTGTTGAAGTAGATGGTCTTGTTACCGATCTGCTCGCTGCCGCCGCGGCCCATCGAGGTGGGCATGGTGCGAATCAGGTTGCCGTTCTCGAAGACCTTGACCTGATGGGTGTTGTCGTCGGCGATCGAGACGTGCGACGGGCCGATGACGAACGAGGTCTTGGAATCCTCCTGGCCGTAGAGGCCCTGACCCAGTTGGGCGCCATAGATACTGGCGTTCACCGAGACCTTCGTGCCCGGGGCCCAATACTTTTCGGGCCGCCAGTGCGCGTTGCGATCGTCCATCCAGTACCACGAGCCCGGCACCGGCGGATCGGTGGTGACGTTCAGCCGCTTCTCGGCGGCCGCCCTATCGGGAATGCTCTCGTCGAAATGCGCGACGATCACGGTGCCCACGCCGTAGGTGCCGCCGTCGGCCAGCGGCTGGCCGCCCGTGGTCGTCAGATACAGCTTGGTCTGATTGCTCGGGGTGAGCGTCGCGAACGACGCCTTGAACGGCCCGGTCGGCCCCGTGATCGAAATGCCCTGCGCCGTCACGGAATAGGTATGGTCGTACCCGAGCGGACCGGTCGGTTTCCAGGCGGTGTGATCCGGCGTCAGGATGCCGTCCACGGGTTTGCCCTGCTCGTTCGTCATCGCGACGTCGGTCAGGATGCCATCGGAGGCGCTCACTTCGATCTTGCCCAGCGGGTCGACATTCTTGCTGCCGTTCCCGGGCGTCACCGTGATGATCGGTGCCGCCGGACCTGCGGTTCCCGGCGCCGGCTTCGGCGCGGTTCCCGATGAAGATGAGCACGCGGCCAACAGTATCGTCACCAGGGCGAACCCAGTGGCGACACCGAATCGGCAGCGGCGACCTGACATGCTGTCTCCTGCGCTCGCCGTGCGCCTGGTGGGCCCGACCCCTGCAGCGCACCAATCGCCTAACTGTCTTGACGGCTAGTTTACGGGTCGAGCCGAACGCCCGGCACCCCGAGGTGTTGCCCCAGGTTTACGCGGTGGTCAGTGGGGTACCCCAGCTACCGGTGTGTGTCTGAAGCGAGGTGGAGGCATGACTGCAAACCTGATGATCGTGGAGGACGACGACCGAGTTCGGAGCGCCCTGCGGCTGGCCATGGAGGATGAGGGTTACGACGTCGCCGAGGCCGAGGAGGCTGAGGACGCGCTCGAGCATCTGCGCGACAACGGGGCGCCGGACGTGATGATCGTCGATCTGATGCTGGGCGATATGGACGGCTTCTCCTGTATCCGTGAGATCCGTCGCGATCACGATGTGCCGATCATCGTGGTGAGCGCGCGCGACGATACCCACGACGTGGTGGCCGCGCTCGAGGCCGGCGCCGATGATTTCGTCACCAAACCCTTCGAGATCAAGGAGATCACCGCGCGGATGCGCGCGCTGCGCCGGCGCGCGCAGCAGTTCGCCGAGCCGCCCGCACCGCAGGGCGTGGTGCTGGACGCGGATCCCGAAGTGCCGCTGGTGCTTTCGCCGGAGTCGGGGATCGTGCGCCGCGGCGAGGAGGAATTACATCTGACCCTCACCGAGTTCCGGCTGCTGTGCGAGTTGGCCGAGACCCCCGGCCGGGTGCTCTCACGCACCGCGCTGCTCGAAAGGGTCTGGGACCGAGGGTTTTTCGGTGACGAGCGCATTGTCGACGTGCATGTGCGCCGGCTGCGCACCAAGATCGAGAGGGATCCGTCGGATCCGGTGATCGTGGTGACGGTGCGTGGGCTGGGTTATCGACTGGATGTGCAGCGTTAACGTACGTCGTGCGTTCGGCCGCGGGCACAGCCTGCGGGCCCGGACGATTGTCGCCTTCGCGGTGACGGCCGGACTGGTCTCGGCGCTGCTCGCGGCGACGGTCGCCCTGTTCCATCGCGGCTTCTGGGAGACGCTGATCGGCTGCGCGCTCGCTGGCACCGGAATCGGCGCGATATTCGGACTGTGGCTGTCGCGGCGGCTGCTGGAACCGTTGCGTCAGGTGACCGGTACGGCGGCCAGTATCGCCTCGGGCCGGTTGGGCACCCGGCTGCCCGATACCGACGATCCCGATCTCGCGCCGACCGTGGACGCGTTCAACGCCATGGTGGATTCGCTGCAGCGCCGCATCGAACGCGAGCGGCGACTCGTCGGTGATGTGAGTCACGAACTGCGCACGCCGCTCACCACATTGACCACCAGCGTCGCGGTGATGAACCGGCACAAGGATGAACTGCCCGAGCGCTCCCGCCGTGCGCTGGATCTGGTGCGCGCCGAATTGGACCACCTGCGGCGGCTACTCGACGATCTGCTGGCGCTGGCGCGCGCGGAGGCGCGCATGCACGGCGCGGACGCCGAACCGCTGTCGGTGCACGATCTGCTCACCCACACGCTCGCGGAGCTGCGCTATCCGCCCGATCTATTGCGATCCGATGTCGACGCGACGGTACTGGGGCGCAAGCTCGAACTGGAACGGGCCGTGGTGAATCTGCTCGAGAACGGCGACCGGCACGGCGGCGGGGTGATTGCCGTGGGTGTGCGGCGGATCGGCGGCGAGGTGGTGATCACGGTCGACGACGCCGGTCCCGGCGTAGCGGCGGAGGATCGTGAACGCATCTTCGACCGGTTCGTCACCGTGCGCCGCGGGCGTCGATCGGGTACGGGCACCGGAATCGGTCTGGCCCTGGTCGCGGAAACCGTTGCGGCCCATGGCGGGCGGGTGGAATGTGGCGAACGTCACGGGGGTGGAGCGCGTTTCACCGTATCGCTGCCGATCAGTGAGGCAACTCACTGAAAACACGGACGTAACACGACTGTAATGAAGCCGACAGGTTGCCCTCAAACTTGATTGGCAAATCTGAATACATGCAGACCCGAACACGGAGTATGCCGATCGAGTCCTCGGTTCCGACCGTGATTCGCGCACCACGCCTCGGTGACGGGGCGGCCATGTGGCGAATCGCGATGGAATCGCGGGTGCTCGATGCGAATTCGAGCTACGCGTATCTGCTGTGGTGTCGCGACTTTCGCGCCACCTCGGTCGTCGTCGAAATCGGAGGGGATATCGCAGGGTTCACCACCGGATATCTGCGCCCGCAGGCTCCCGATGTGCTGTTCATCTGGCAGGTCGCGGTCGACCATGCCTACCGCGGCCGGGGGCTCGGCGTTGCGATGTTGGACCATTTGGTGAATAATCTTGCAGCGCAAGGGATTTCGACACTGGAGACAACGGTGTCGCCGGATAATGAGGCATCGCTGGCGATGTTCGCCTCCCTGGCACGACGCCGGGAAGCGCAACTGACACGCCAGGTGCTGTTCGAACCACAGGATTTCCCGGACGGGCACGAATCAGAGGACCTGTACCGGATCGGGCCGTTGACAAGTGTGGCCCACACCTCAGGAAGGGATCATCGATGACCACGGCTGAGATGACCGTTTTCGAAAACTTGGAATCGAATGTGCGCGGCTATTGCCGGTCATGGCCGACACTGTTCGATACCGCGCAGGGTGCCTGGCTGCGCGACGGCGGTGGCCGTGATTATCTGGACTTCTTCGCGGGCGCGGGTGCGCTGAACTACGGGCATAACAACCCCGTGCTCAAGCAGGCGCTGCTGGATTACATTGCCCGCGACGGCATCACCCACGGACTGGATATGTCGACGGTCGCCAAACAGCATTTACTGGAGACCATCAATACGGTGCTGCTCGACCCGCGCGGCCTCGATTACAAGGTGCAGTTCCCGGGCCCGACGGGCGCGAATGCCGTCGAGGCGGCGCTGAAGCTGGCCCGCAAGGTGACCGGCCGCACCACGATCCTGAACTTTACGAACGCGTTTCACGGCATGACGCTGGGCGCGCTGTCGGTCACCGGTAACGCCGCCAAGCGTGCCGGGGCGGGCGTGCCGCTGGTGCACGTCAATCCGATGCCCTACGACGGCTACCTCGAGGGCGCCGACGAGCTGGCGTGGATGGAGAAGGTGCTCGACGACAGCTCCTCCGGCGTGGACAAGCCCGCCGCGGTGATCGTGGAGACCGTGCAGGGCGAGGGCGGGGTGAACGTGTCGCGGCCGGAGTGGCTGCGCAGACTGTCCGAATTGTGCTCGGCGCGCGGGATTCTGCTGATCGTCGACGATGTGCAGATGGGCTGCGGCCGCACCGGCCCGTTCTTCTCCTTCGAGGCCGCGGGCATCACACCCGATATCGTGACGCTGTCGAAATCCATTGGCGGCTATGGCCTTCCGCTGGCGCTGGTGCTGATGCGCCGGGATCTGGACCAGTGGGCGCCCGGCGAGCACAACGGCACCTTCCGCGGTAACAACCCGGCCTTCGTCACCGCGACGGCCGCGCTCGAGCACTTCTGGAGCGATCAGCGGCTGGAGGAGGCGACGGCGGTCAAGGGCGAGCGCATCCGGCAGTCGTTCACCGAGCTGTCGGCCAACTACACCGGCGTATCCACCCGCGGTCGCGGTCTGGTGCACGGCCTGGTGTTCGACGACGCGTCGCAGGCGGGCAAAGTCAGCCGCATCGCGTTCGAAAAGGGCCTGCTGGTGGAGACCTCCGGCGCCGAGGACGAGGTCGTGAAGTTACTGCCGCCGCTGACCATCACCACCGACGAACTCGACCACGGCCTGGGGATTCTGGGGCGTGCGGTCGATATGGTCCAAGGAGGACACTGAACCCATGATCGTGCGGACCACCGACGAGATCACCGGCACCGACCGCGATGTCGCGGCCGAGGGCTGGCGCAGTAAGCGCATCATCCTGGGCGGGGACGGAGTGGGATTCTCCTTCCACGAGACCACGATCCAGGCCCGGACCACCCATGAGTTCCACTACGCCAACCATGTCGAGGCGGTGTGGCTCATCGAGGGCGAGGGCACGCTGTACGACCTGGACAACGACGTGCGCTACGAGCTGGGCCCGGGCTCGATGTACCTGTTGAACGGGCATGAGCGGCACCGCCTGGAGACGCGCAGCCGGATGCGGATGCTGTGCGTGTTCAACCCGCCGGTCACCGGCCAGGAGGTGCACGACGAGAACGGCGTCTATCCCTTGGTCGCCGTACCCCAGTAGGTGAGGAGGAGAACACTCCGATGACGTTGGCCGAGAGTCGAATCGACCGATACCCGACTCGAACCCCCGGTGCCGCACCGCTTATCGAGCGGACGGATCACACCGTCTGGGGGCGGATCGAATCGCCCGCGATGGCGAGCTTCGATGCCGACGGGTACGCGATCATCGACGAGCTGCTGAGTCCGACCGAGGTCGCCGGCTTCTCCGCCGAGATCGACCGGCTGGCAAGCGATCCCGAGCTGCGGCTGGACGAGCGGGTGATCATCGAGAAGAAGTCGAACCGGGTGCGGTCGATCTTCGAGGTGCACCGCATCAGTACGGTCGTCGCGGAACTGGTGCGCGACGAGCGGGTGGTCGGCCTGGCCCGGCAGGTACTGGGCTCGGAGGTGTACCTGCATCAGAGTCGGGTGAACTACATGCCCGGATTCGAGGGCACCGGATTCTATTGGCACTCCGACTTCGAGACCTGGCATGCCGAGGACGGCATGCCGGCGCCGCGGGCGGTGAGCCTGTCGATCGCGCTGACCGACAACTATCCGTTCAACGGCAGCCTGATGGTGATGCCCGGTTCGCACCGCACCTTCGTGCCGTGCCAGGGGGAGACCCCGGCCGACCACTATCGGGAATCGTTGCAGGAGCAGCAGATCGGCGTGCCGTCGCATGCGCACATCACCGAGCTGGCCAACACCCACGGCATCGCCCAGTTCACCGGTGCGCGTGGGTCGGCGCTGCTGTTCGACTCGAATGTCATGCACGGCTCGGCCGACAACATCACCCCGTTCCCGCGCTCGAACATCTTCCTGGTGTTCAACAGCGTCGAGAACGCGCTGGGGGAGCCGTATGCGGCGCCCATGCCGCGGCCGACCCACATCGCCGCCCGGGACTTCGATCCCGTGCGATGAGGACCGGGGCGCCACCCACTGTGCCGGAAGCGGGTGGCGCCCCGGCTACGTCAGCGACCGCAGCACCAGCGTCCGGATCAGTTGGAATTGACGCGCTCTCGCCGCCCGATCCTCGATATGGTTGAGCAGGACCACCGCGAGATCCTCCCGCGGATCGGCCCACCAGTAGGTGCCCGGCGCGCCCGGCCATGTGACCTCGCCCGGGCTGCCCACCGCCGGAGCCCCGCCCGGCCCGCGCACGGCCAGTCCGAGACCGAAGCCGTAGCCGCGCGACCAGTCCGCCATGGTCTCCAGGCGTTGCGTATCCGTCCGCGGGTCGAGCTGATCGGTGGTCATCAGCTCCACCGTCTTGCGCCCGAGCACCCGCGTGGCACCCAATTGCCCCGCACCGAGCAGCATCTGGGCGAAGCGCAGATAATCGGTGGCGGTGCCGTACAGTCCGGAACCGCCGTGATCGAAGCGCACATGCGACCGATCCCGTATCCGCGGCCGCGCGAGGCGATCGGAATGCCCTTCGGGCACAGCGAATGTGGTGTCGTGCATGCCCAGCGGGTCGAGAATCCGTTCGCGCAGGAAGGCGTGCAGGGTTGTGCCGCAGAGGCGTTCGATGATCAATCCGGTGAGGTCGAACCCCAGGCCGTAATGCCACTCGGCACCGGGCTGGTGGAGCAGGGGCAGGCGAGCGAGCCGATCGATGAACTCCTGGCCGGTGTGGCCGGATACGCCGTCGCCGACGGCCTCGGCATAGAGCCGATGCACCGGCGTCGTGCCCAGCAGGCCCTCGATGATGCCGCTGGTGTGCCGCAACAGGTCGTACACCTGCGGCGGGCGCGCCGGATCGACCAGCTTCATCGCGTCGGTGACGGGGTCGACGACGGCGACCTGCTGATCGGCGAATTCGGGTAAGTGCTCGGCCAGCGGATCGGTCAGCAGCAGCCTGCCCTGCTCGTACAGGGTCAATGCACCGGCGGCCACGACCGGTTTGGTCATCGACGCGATCCAGAACAGCGTGTCGGTCGTCATCGGGACACCCGCCGCGGCATCGCGGTATCCGACGGCCCGCAGATGGGCGAGTCTGCCCGCGCGGGCGATCGCCACCACCGCGCCGGGCATCCGGCCTGCGGTGACTTCGTCGGTCAGGGCCTCGTCGAGGATACGCAGCCGGGCCGAGGACAGGCCCACGTCCTCGGGGTCGGCAGGTGCGAGAACATCATGGTGTGATTGCGAACCCATGCCCCGAAGCTACTGCGTGGCGCCGGATGGCCTGGTGAGAGCGGCGTAGCGGGCGATGTGGAGATCGGTTGGGCCCCATTCGTTCTCGATGGCGGTGAGGCGTTTGAAGTAGTGGCCGACGGCCAGCTCCTCGGTCATACCCATCGCGCCGTGTAGCTGGACCGCGTGCTGGCCGAGGAAGCGGGCCGCGCGGCCGATGGTGGCCTTGGCGGCGGCCGCGGCGCGGGCCCGGTCCGCGGGTGCCGCGTCCAGTTTCAGCGTGACGAGATAGGTTGCGGCGATCGCCTGTTCGAGTTCCAGATGCATATCGACCATGCGGTGCTGCAGGATCTGGAAGCTCGCGATCGGAACACCGAACTGCTGGCGCTGCTTGGCATAGTCGACGGTGTCGGCCAGCACCCGGCGCATCGCGCCGACCGCCTCGGCGGCCAGGGCGGCGATCGCCTCGTCGGTGGCGGCGGCGAGCGAGTCCTGGGCCGCCCCTTCGGTTCCCAGCAGCGCGTCCGCGGGCAGGCGCACGGAGTCGAGGACGATATCGGCGGCCCGGCGCTCGTCGATGGTGCGATACGGGTGCTGGGTCAGGCCCGCGGTATCGGCGTCGACGACGAACAGCGACAGGCCCTCGGGGGTCCGGGCGGTGATCAGCAGATGCGTCGCCAGCGGCGCGCTCGTCACGACGATCTTCGTGCCGTCGAGCACCCACGAATCACCCTCGCGCCGTGCGGTGGTCGCGACGCGGGTCAGGTCGTAGCCCGAATCCGCCTCCAGCGCGGCCAGAGCCGTGATCACCGTGCCGGATGTGATGCCCCGCACCAGTGTTTCGGCCCGCGCGCCACCGGCGCGGCGCAGCAGACCGGCGCCCACCACGACGGTGTCGATATACGGCTCGACCACCAGCGCACCGCCCAGCGCCTCGGCGATGATCATCGTCTCGACCGCGCCACCGCCGAATCCTCCGGCGCTTTCGGGCAGGCTCGCGCCGAGGATGCCCACCTCCTCGGCGAAGGCGCGCCAGATCTCCGGTTGCCAGCCCGCGCCCACGCGGGCCGCGGCGCGGCTCTTCTCCAGGTCGTAGCGGGCCGCCAGGAAGTCGGTGACGGTGGCGCGCAGCAGCTGTTGTTCGGCGGTCGGTTCGAAGTCCATCTCACAGTCCCAGGGTTGCCTTGGCGATGATGTTGCGCTGAATCTCGTTGCTACCGGCGTAGATCGAGCCCGCGCGATCGTTGAGGTAGCGCAGCGGGGCGACCGCCTGCCAGTCCGCGCCGCCGAGGTAGCCGTCGGCGGGCGGGCGGTGATCGGCGACGGGGCCGCCGGGCATGGCGGCATGCGGCTGATACATCCGGCCGCGCGGACCGGCCGCCTCGAGGGTGAGTTCGGTGAGCCGCTGGCTCAATTCGGTGCCGAGGATCTTCAGCGTCGAGGCCGCCGGGCCGGGATCGCGGCCGTGCGAGATCGCCGACATGGTGCGGTATTCCAGGATCTCCAGCACATCGGCGCGGATACGGGCGTCGGCGAGTTTGGCCGAGAAGGCCGGATCATCCAGCAGCGCACGGCCGTTCGGGCCCGCCACCTCGCCCGCCTGGGTCGCGAGGGCCTCGGCCATGACCTGCAGCGTGGGACCGTATGCGGCGCCGCCGCGTTCGAAGTTCAGCAGATACTTCGCGACGGTCCAGCCGTCGTCGATGCGGCCCAGGACATTGGCCTTGGGCACGCGCACCTGATCGAAGAAGACCTGATTCTGTACCTGCTCGCCGGAGGTCATGACCAGCGGACGGACACCGATGCCGGGCGTGTCCATCGGAATCAACACGAACGTGATGCCCTGCTGCTTGCGGGCCAGCCGCGACGTGCGGACCAGGCAGAAGATCCAATTCGCTTCCGTCGCATGGGTTGTCCAGATCTTACTGCCGGTGCAGACCAGATCGTCACCGTCGTCGACGGCCGCCATGCTCAGCGAGGCCAGATCCGATCCGGCCTCCGGTTCGGAATAGCCCTGGCAGAAGAACACCTCGCCGGTGAGGATGCGCGGCAGGAAGGACGCCTTCTGTTCGTCGGTGCCGAAGGCGATGATGGCGTGTGCGACCATCCGAATCCCCATCGGCGACAGCATCGGAGCGCCCGCGCGCGTGGACTCCCGATCGAAGATGTAGTGCTGGGCCATGCTCCAGTCGCAGCCGCCGTGCTCGACCGGCCAGGCGGGCGCCGCCCAGCCGCGCGCGTGCAGGATCCGCTGCCATTCCATGCTCGCCTCGTGATCGGGATACACGCTCGTGGCGAGTCGCCCGGCGCGGCGCAGTTCGGGGGTCAGGTTCTCGTCCAGGAAGCGCCGAACCTCATCGCGAAACGCCAGATCGGTGGGCGACCAGTCCAGATCCACGGGAAACTCCTTGTGGGGTTATTTGGGCTCTACCTTCTCATTCACTCATGCATGAACGCAAATGGTCGTTAACTTAGAGGTCCGAGGATTGACATTCCACATTGGAGGTATAACCTTGTTATCGAATTCTATAGTGGAGTGTCGACAGGACGTGATCATGGACATCTCGACCGGTACCCGGGTCTCCGACGCCGAGCGGCAGCGCGTGGCGGATCTGTTGGCCCGCAGTGTGGGTGAGGGGCGGATCGATCTGGGGGAGTACGACGAGCGCCTGACGCGGGTGTATGCCGCTGTGACACAGGACGATCTGCGCATCGTCGTCGCGGATCTGCCGAAAGCGGCTGTGCCGACCCGGAATTCGACGACCACCACGGCACGCATCCCGCTCTGGCAGCGCATCGAGGGCGGCGCGTGGCTGGCGGTGGGGGTGGTGAATCTGCTGATCTGGGCGGCCGTCTCGCTCGGTGTGGGCGAACTCGTCTACTTCTGGCCCGTCTGGGTCATCGGCCCGTGGGGTGCGGTGCTGGTGTTCCGCATGGTCGCGGGCTGGGAAACGCGTGCGACACGCCCAATTCGGGCACATTACCGATGAATCTGCCGTAGCCGCTTGCGAACTGGGGCGGTCTGTGCGGAACAATAGTGGCCCATGACCGCATCCCGAGTGTTCCGTTCGTTGTTGCGCGCCGCGCCCGCGGTGCTCATCGCCGTGATCGCCGCGGCCACCTTCGCCGTGGCCGGCGGGGTCGCGAGCGCCCAGGCGCCGGGTATCCCCGGGCTGCCCAGCTTCTCGCACCGCCTGGAGATCCAGCCCGGCCAGAGCCAGTACACCGGCAGCGTCACCGAGGGCAAGACCGACGGCTACGCCATCGCGGCCGGGGGCGGGCTGAACCTGCATCTCGAGGTCGCCTCGCCGAACAACAACGCCCGGCTCTCGGTCGCCCCGCTGATCGGACCGATGATCGCGACCGAGGCGCCCACCGCCGATTTCCTCACCAACGGCACGGATTATCAGGTGCAGGTGGTCTCCGCCGACGGCAGCGCCGCCGACTACACCCTGACCGTCAAGGCCGACCCGGCCGCCTGAGCGCGAACCCGCCGGGTGAACAGGTTCGCCCGGCATACTCGGGGCAACGCCCCTGGACGAGGTAGCCTGGCGGACTGTGCACCTGAAGAGTCTGACGCTGAAGGGCTTCAAATCCTTCGCGTCCGCGACGACACTGCGCCTGGAACCGGGCATCACCTGTGTGGTGGGCCCCAACGGTTCGGGCAAATCGAACGTCGTCGACGCCCTCACCTGGGTGATGGGTGAGCAGGGCGCGAAGGCCTTGCGCGGCGGCAAGATGCAGGACGTCATCTTCGCCGGTACCGCGGGCCGCGCGCCGCTCGGTCGTGCCGAGGTGACGCTGACCATCGATAACTCCGACGGCGCATTGCCCATCGACTACGCCGAGGTGTCGATCACCCGGCGCATGTTCCGCGATGGCGCGGGCGAATACGAGATCAACGGCAACACCTGCCGCCTCATGGATGTGCAGGAGTTGCTATCGGATTCGGGCATCGGCCGGGAGATGCACGTCATCGTCGGCCAGGGGCAGCTGTCGGCGATTCTGGAATCGCGTCCCGAGGACCGTCGCGCCTTCATCGAAGAGGCCGCCGGTGTGCTCAAGCATCGCAAGCGCAAGGAGAAGGCGGTCCGCAAGCTGGAGGCCATGCAGGCCAATCTGGCTCGCCTCACCGACCTCACCACCGAACTGCGCCGCCAGCTCAAACCGCTGGGCCGCCAGGCCGAGGTGGCCCGCCGCGCCGCGACCGTCCAGGCCGATCTGCGCGATGCCCGGCTGCGCCTGGCCGCCGATGATCTGGTCGGCCGCCGCCGCGAGCTGGAGAGCCAGCAGAGCAAGGAGGCCTACGCGCGTGAGCAGCAGATCACTGTCCACACCGAACTCGACGCGGCCAATGCCGCGCTGGCGCAACAGGAATTCCAGCTCTCGCGCCTGACGCCGAGCGCCGAGGCCGCCGCGCAGACCTGGTTCCAGCTGTCGGCACTGGTGGAGCGCGTCAATGCCACCATCCGGATCGCGCGCGACCGCGCCCGCAACCTGACCATCGAGCAACCCACCGGCACCGGCCGCGATCCCGAACAGCTCGAGGCCGAGGCCGCGCGGGTGGAGGCCGAGGAGGCCGAACTGCTCGAGGCCGTCGAGATCGCCACGGCCACACTCGAGGCCGCGCGCGAGCAGCTGTACGAGCGCGAGCACGCGGCCAAGGCGGCCGAACAGGCGCATTTGGCGGCGGTGCGGGCCATCGCCGATCGCCGCGAGGGTTTGGCCCGGCTCTCGGGTCAGGTCGACAATCTGCGCCACCGCGCCCAGTCGGCGGATACCGAGATCGCCCGGCTGTCGACCTCGTTGGCCGAGGCCCGGCAGCGCGGCGAGGCCGCCGAGGCCGAATTCGAGTCCGTCCAAACGGAATTGAACGAACTCGACGCGGGCGAGGAGAGCCTCGACGAGGCCTACGAACACGCCGCCCAGGCATTGCAGCTGGCCGACGAGCGGGTCACCGAACTGCGCGAGCGCGACCGCGAGGCCAGTAAGAAGGTCGCCTCGCTGACCGCCCGCATCGAGGCGCTGACCATGGGCCTGGCCCGCAAGGACGGCGGTGCGTGGCTGCTCGAACATCGCGCGGACGGTCTGCTCGGCCCGCTGTCGGGGCTGCTGCGCGTGCATCCGGGCTATGAGGCCGCGGCCGCCGCGGCGCTGGGTCCGCTCGCGGATGCCATTGCCGCCGAATCGGATTCGACCGCGCGGGCGGCGATGCTGGCCATCAAGGAGGCCGACGGCGGTCGCGCGGCGCTGGTCTTCGGCGGCGCCGATCGCATGGATCGGGGCGGGCGGGCCGCGCTGCCGGGGGGCGCGCGCTGGCTGGCCGATGTCGTCGACTGTCCGGAGAATCTGCGGGGCGCCATCACCGCGCTGACCGGCGCGACGGCCGTGGTCGAGGATCTGTCCACCGCGGCGGAGGTTCTCGCGGCCCAACCCGATCTGCGCATCGTCACCCGCGACGGCGATCTGACCGGCACCGGCTGGCTGCTCGGCGGCTCCGATCGCGCGCCCAGTCAGCTCGAGATCCAGGCCGATATCGATGCCGCGAAGGCGGAACTGGATTCGTGGCAGCGCCGAGCCGAGGAGCTCGAGGCGGCACTGGCCGGGGCGCTGGCCGAGCAGACCGATCGCAAGGATGCCGCCGATCAGGCGCTGCTGGCGCTGCACGAATCCGATCAGGCGTTGGTGGGCATCTACGACCGGCTCGGCCGCGTCGGCGATACCGCGCGCACCGCGCAGAAGGAATGTGAGCGGCTGATCGGCCAGCGGTCCGACGCGGAGATCGCCCGCGACGAGAATCTGGCGAAGCTGGCCGAACTCGAGGATCGGCTGCGGCATATCGAATCCGAACAGTCGCAACTGGATTCGGACTCCGACGCCGGGACCGAGACCGCCGGACAGGAGCGCGAGGAGGCCGCGGCCGCACTCGCGGAGGCCCGCTCCATGGAGGTGGAGGCGCGGCTGACGGTGCGCACCTCCGAGGAACGCGCGGAATCGGTTCGGGGCAAGGCGGATTCGCTGCGCCGCGCCGCCCGGGCCGAGCGCGAATCCCGCGCCCGCGCCGAGCGCGCCCAGTCCGCGCGCCGCAGGGCCGCGGAAGTGGCTGCGGCCGTTGCCGATTCGGCCGAACGCGTCGCCGCCGAATTGCACGGGGTGGTCGCCCAGGCCGCGACCCGCCGCGACGAACTGGTTCGCCGTCGCACCGAATGCGCCGCACAGGTCGATCAGGTCAAGGAGCGGGCGCGCGCGCTGACCGCTCAGCTGACGCAGCTGACCGATGCGGTGCACCGCGACGAGGTGGCCCGCGCCGAGGCGGCGCTGCGCATCGAACAGCTCGAGCACACCATCAGCGAGCAGTTCGGCCTCGCGCTCGACGATCTGATCGCCGAATACGGCCCGGATGTGCCGATGCCGCCGTCCGCCCTGGAGATTCAGGAATACGAGCAGGCCCGCGAGCGCGGCGATGAGGTCAGCGAACCGCGCCCGATGCCCTACGACCGCGCCACCCAGGAGCGCCGGGCCAAGCGCGCCGAGAAGGATCTCACCACCCTCGGCAAGGTCAATCCCCTTGCGCTGGAGGAGTTCTCGGCCCTCGAGGAGCGCTACACCTTCCTGTCGACCCAGCTCGAGGACGTCAAGAAGGCCCGCCAGGATCTGCTGGACGTGGTCTCGGAGGTGGACGCGCGCATCCTGCAGGTGTTCACCGAGGCCTACGAGGATGTGGAACGCGAATTCGTCGGGGTCTTCGAGAAGCTGTTCCCCGGCGGCGAGGGCCGGCTGCTGCTGACCGATCCGAGTGACATGCTCACCACCGGTATCGAGGTGGAGGCGCGACCGCCGGGTAAGAAGGTCAAGCGGCTGTCGCTGCTGTCGGGTGGGGAGAAGTCGCTGACCGCGGTGGCCCTGCTGGTGGCGATCTTCCGCGCCCGCCCCTCCCCGTTCTACGTGATGGACGAGGTCGAAGCGGCGCTCGACGATACCAACCTGCGTCGGCTCATCGGCCTGTTCGAGCAGCTGCGCGAGAAGTCACAGCTGATCGTCATCACCCATCAGAAGCCGACCATGGAGATCGCCGACGCGCTCTACGGGGTGAGCATGCGCGGTGACGGCATCACTCAGGTCATCTCGCAGCGACTGCGCGGTGAGAATCTGGTGGGCGCCCCGCGCTGAGGCGCCGCGCGGTCAGCGCTTGGGTGCGGGCAGCTGTTCGGGAAGTACGGTGCAGTGCCGGACGGTTCCGGATACGCCGGGCAGCGGTACGGGTTTCGTCCACCCGCCGAGCAGGTCGGCGGTGACGCTGTCGCTGTAGAGATAGCTGCCCTGGGTGGGATCGGTGAGATCGTAGGCGTCCAGGTAGATCCGCCACCGGCCGTCGGGGAGTTGGATCACGCACTGCCCCTCGCGTGGTTCCCCGGCGTCCTTATCCGGTCCGCCCCAGCCCGCCCAGTTGCCGGTCCGCTGGAACGTGTAGGGACCCTCGGGGGATTCGGCGGTCGCGACCTCGACGTTCTTGGTCGATTCGTTCTTGAGGAACGCGTAGTAACGGTTCTGGGACAGCTTGATGGTGATGTCGATGTACCCGAGCGTTCCGTCGGCGGGGGTGATCCCACGCAGTGGCGTCGGTGCCCTCCACTGATCCTGGGTCAGTGTCTGCCTCGTCGCGGTCATGATGTGCGGCTGGAAGTTCGGGCCGACGTTGATCGCCAGCAGGACGTTCACATTGCGTTTGCCGTCGATGAACCACGTCGGAGCCCACGCGTTCTGGACGTCGTCGATGGGAATCGTGTAGTCGTACATCCAATTCCAGGTGATTCGATCGGTGCTGCGCGCGAATCCGATGGTGTCGCGATTCCATCCGGTGGTGTACGTCAGGTAGTACGTGCCGTCGACGTGGCGGAAGACGCTGGGGTCGCGGCACAGACTCTTGCCGGGCGGCTCCGTTGTGCCGGGTGGGGGTGGCTCGTTCGGCGACGCCGTCAGGTCCGCGTTCGGCGGCCGATAGTGCGCACCCGGGAGCTCGGTGAAGTTCACCCCATCCGTCGACTGATAGACGTACATGTCGATCTGGCTGCTGTTGGTGAAGGCCGTCATCGTGTACCGCAACGGCGTACCAGTGGCCCCCGCGTTCCCGGATGTCATAACACTCAACGGTAACCCCGCCGCGATGGCGAGCATGGATCTGCGGGACAGCAGGCTCGACCTCATCCGCCGATTAAACAGTGCGGCAACGCTGAAGGGTTGCTGACACGCGATGCCCGGTCGAGAAGCCGACCGTGACTACGATCCGGGCTTCACGCCGATCGCGCCGACCGTATCGAAGTAGGTCGCCGAGGTGTCCTCCTCCGGATCGGGCCGCCAGCACGGCACCCGGACCAGCCCCGGCTCGACGAGCTCGAAACCGTCGAACAGCTCGGTGATTTCGTCGAGGGCCCGCATGACCAGCGGCGTGGGCGTCTGCTTACTCATCTCGAGGGTGTCGGCGAGTTCCTGTTCGGGCCAATCGGCGCTGGTCATATGCGAGATCACCAGCACGCTGCCCGGGGCGAGCCGATCGCGCAGGGCGGCCAGCATCGCATGCGGATCGGCGGTGTCGGGAATGTAGTGCAGCAGCGCGACGAGCAGCACGGCCACCGGCTTGCCGAAGTCGAGCCGTTCGTACACCTCGGGATCGGCGATGATGGCGTCCAGGTCGCGGGCGTCGGCGCGAATGGCCGTGGCCCAGGGGATCTCGGCGAGGATGCGCCGGCTCATGACGACCGCCACCGGATCGATATCGGTGTACACCACGCGGGCATCGATATCGAGATCGGCCAGGATCTCGTGCACATTGCCGGCGGTCGGGATGCCCGAACCGATATCGAGGAACTGGTCGATACCCCGTTCGGCGCAGAAGATGACCGCGCGCCGCAGGAAGGCCCGGTTGGTCCAGGCGGAGCGCAGGCTGTGCGGCCATCGCCTGCGGCCCTGTTCGGCCAGCTCACGGTCGACACTGAAGTTGTGTGAGCCGCCCAGGGCGTAGTCGTAGATGCGAGCGATGCTCGGCACGGTAGGGTCGATATCGTCGCTGGCCCAATCCGGTAGCAGCGGTGGGGTATCGAAGATTTCGGACATGGGGCCAACCACTCCACGGGAATTCGTCGTACACAGGCCGACTATGCGGCAGGCTTACCCTACCCGCTGATGGTCAAATGTCCATTCCGTCCGGAACCAACCGCGGGCGCCGATCCGGCACGGTGCGGAACCGACATTCGTGATTCGGCGTCGCGGTGGTCCACGGACGGGTGTGGTGTCCGAATCGTGTCATTCGACGAGCAGCGTCTTCGGCTGCGCGGCACCGGTTTCGGTGGGCCGGGCCGCGAACGTGCGCGGGCCGGGACGGATTGCGCGGATCGCCGGAATATCGGCATGCCACCCCCTATCCTGACGCGACCGGCCCCGGACCCTCTGCGCCCCAGTGGCTTTCGCGTTCGAACGAGGCGATGTCACTGGACACGATCCGCTCGACGCCGCCGTGGCGGAGGCGTCGCCGCGCTAGGCTGGCGGCCGTGCGAACGTTCGTGTGGGAGGGGATCGACGAGCCGCGGATGGAGATCGTGCATGTCGACGGGGTGGGTCGTGCGCGCGGTGCCCAGATCGGGCTCGTCTACGAATTGCGTTGGTGGCTGGAGGGTTCGGAGCTGACCGTGGACGTCGGTGACGGGGCGGTGCGGCACGAACTGGACGGCGCGGACTTCTTCGATCTACAGCACAGCGCGTACTTCAACTCGTTGCCCGTGTTGCGGGACGGGCTGTTGCGTACGCGAGAAACCCGGGACTACACGATGCGCTTCGTCACCGTCCCGGGCACGACCGCACGCCTTGCGCCGCAGCGGTATCGGGCCGACGGGGACGGGACGGTGCACTTCAGCACGGGGGACTATCAGGCGCGGATCGACTTCGATCACGAGGGTTTCGTGGTGTTGTATCACGACTATCTGCGTCGATTGCATCCCTGATCGCGGGCATCCGGACCACGCCCGAGGTGAGGTCCACGATCGGGTCGTCGCCGGAGATGCGGTCGTCGACCTTGGCGATCGCGATCCATTCCTTGTGTTCGTGTACATGCCTGCGGGACGGGGCGAACAGCTCGTCGATCACACTCGGCCGAACGCCCGGCTCCCGGGGTCTTCGCCCCCGCCGAAAACTCACCTCATCGAAGGTACGCCCGCAGCGGATCAGAGCAGGTCGCTGACGTCGTCGGGGACATCCACCGCGTATTTGCGCAGCGTCTCCATCGGAATCACCTCGAGCGCGTTCTCGTGGGTCGCCGCCAGGACCACCGGCGCGGCCACGCCGTCCTCGTGCGCGTGCAACCACCGCACCGCCACCACACACCATCGGTCACCGGGCTGCAGGCCGGGGAAGTTGTTCTCCGGGCGCGGGGTGATCAGATCGTTGCCGATCGACTTCTGGTGCTCCAGGAACTCCTGGGTCACGACCGTGCACACCGTGTGGCTGCCCAGGTCCTCCGGGCCGGTGCTGCAGCATCCGTCCCGATAGAAGCCGGTGAGAGGATCGGTGCCACACTCCTCTAACGGTCCCCCAAGCACATTTCGATCGGTCACGTCGCCGATCCTATTGTCTCTGTGTTGGATTCGCCGCGCCTTGGGCAGCGTGGTGTCCAGAGGGCGGGAAAACTACGCTCGAAGCCATGCGGATTGCCTTCGGAACCGACGAGTCGACCGAGCTGACCCGGCATGTTCGCCGATGGCTGAGCGAACAGGGTCATGAACTGGTGATCATCGGCGAGGACATCGCCTGGCCGGAGGTCGGCCGCGGGGTCGGCGAGGCCGTCGCCGGCGGGCACGCCGACCGCGGCGTGGCGTGCTGCTGGACCGGCACCGGCGTCTCGATCGCGGCCAACAAGGTCGCCGGCGTACGGGCCGCGCTGTGCACCGACCGATTCACCGCCGAGGGCGCCCGCAAATGGAACGACGCCAATGTCCTGGCCTTCGGCCTGCGCCTGACCTCACCGACGGTCGCCGAGGAGATGCTCGACGCCTTCCTCACCACCGCCCCCGACGAATCCGAGGCCGCCAACTTCGGTCGGCTCGCCTGACTTCCTCCCGCTATTCCCGGCATGCCTCCCTCCTCTGTTCCTTGGCGTGCTCCCTTTTTCTGTTCCCCGGCAGGCTTCGTCCTTCCTTCTGTTCCCGGCGTGCTTCCTACCTCTGTTCCCGGCGTGCTTCCTACCTCTGCTCCCGACATCTTCCGACCTCTGTTCCCGACATCTTCCGACCTCTGTTCCCGGCATGCTTTTCGCCGGGACGCCGCAGCGCGGCGTGCCGCAGACCACGTCGGGTGGTTCTGACAGGATGGGGCCGTGACTGCGCAAGCTTGGATTCTGATCGCCGCGATCGCCGCCGTGCTGGTGGTGGCGTTCGTATCCGGATTCGTTCTGTACAAACGCCGCCGGGTCACCCTGACTCCGGCCGCTCCCGATAAGGAGCTGACCGACCGGTCGGGCGGGTATTCGGCGGCCGGAGGATTCAACTTCAGTCAGGGCGGGGCCGCGACGTCGACGCTGACCCCGCCGAAGGAACCCGAACCGGTCCCGATCGAGCGGACCGACGACGAGGGTCAGCCGCATATCGGCGACGATGCGGCGATCCCGCGGGATTCGACGCGGCGGACCATCACCGATGTCCGGCTGCCCGAGGCCGATATCGAGGAGGTCCCGGCCGAGGCCGCACCCGTCGAGGAGGCCGCGCCCGCCGAAGCGGAAGTGCCCGCCGCGCCCGCGGAATCGGCTCCGGTCGAGGTCCCCGCCGAAACCGCTACTCCCGCACCGCGACTCGAGGAGATCGAGCCCACCAGCGGCCGCCTGATCCGCCTGCGCGGGCGGCTGGCCCGCTCCCAGAACGCCGTCGGCAAGAGCCTGCTCGGCCTGCTCGGCGGCGGCGATCTGGACGAGGATTCGTGGGAGGAGATCGAGGACACCCTCGTCATGGCCGATCTCGGCACGGCGAGTACCACCGCGGTCGTCGATCGACTCCGCGAGGAGCTGGCCGCGCGCACGGTGCGCACCCCCGAACAGGCCCGCCAGGTGCTGCGCGATGTGCTGATCGAGGCGCTGCGGCCGGAACTGGATCGATCGATCCGGGCGTTGCCGCATGACGATCACCCATCGATCCTGCTGGTCGTCGGCGTCAACGGCACCGGAAAGACCACGACCACGGGCAAATTGGCGCGCGTGCTGGTCGCCGACGGCCGCCGCGTGCTGCTGGGCGCGGCCGACACCTTCCGCGCCGCGGCGGCAGATCAGCTGCAGACCTGGGGCGAGCGGGTCGGCGCGGAGACCGTGCGCGGGCGCGAGGCCGCCGATCCGGCGTCGGTCGCCTTCGACGCGGTCAGCACCGGAATCACCGACGGCGTCGACGTCGTACTCATTGATACCGCGGGGCGCCTGCACACCAAGACCGGCCTGATGGACGAGCTGGGCAAGGTCAAGCGGGTGGTGGAGAAGAAGGCGGCCGTGGACGAGGTGCTGCTGGTCCTCGACGCGACCGTCGGCCAGAACGGTCTCACTCAGGCCCGGGTCTTCGCCGAGGTCGTCGACATCACCGGTGTGGTGCTGACCAAACTCGACGGAACGGCCAAGGGCGGCATCGTCTTCCAGGTTCAGCACGAACTCGGCGTGCCGGTGAAACTGGTCGGTCTGGGCGAGGGCGCCGACGATCTGGCGCCGTTCGAACCGGGCGCGTTCGTCGACGCGCTGCTGGGCTGACCACCGTTCCACAGCGGACGTTCACGGTATATCCGCATCCGGGCAGTATTCTCACCAGGAAATACAAACCGCTCGGGAGAGCGGGGAAACAAGGATGCAACACCGAGGTCAAATCCGTTCACGCAGGTGAAACATCGCAGCGGCACGGACGAAACACCGAATCGCGAACCTTCTGTGCAGGCTCGTCGCCGTAGTTCTGGGCGGGCCCGAGATGAGGAGGAACAAGGTGGCGTATCCCTTGGTCGGTGTCCCGGACACCGGTGATACCGCATGGATGCTGGCGAGCTCCGCGCTCGTCCTGCTGATGACACCAGGGCTGGCGTTCTTCTACGGCGGCATGGTTCGCTCGAAGAACGTGCTCAACATGATCATGATGTCCATCTCCGCGATGGGTATCGTGGGCGTGCTCTGGGCGATCTACGGATTCTCCGAGGCCTTCGGCAACAACAAGTTCGGGGTCATCGGTAACCCCGCGCAGTTCTTCGGACTGAAGGGCCTGATGGGCGGCAACGCCGCCAAGGCGGTGGCGGCCGATCCATCCACCGGCGTCGCGGCCGTCCCCGGAACCGACATTCCGCTGGCGGGCACGATCCCGATGACGGTCTTCGTCGCCTTCCAGCTGATGTTCGCCATCATCACGGTGGCCCTCATCTCGGGTGCGGTCGCCGACCGCCTCAAGTTCCGCGCCTGGCTGATCTTCGCCGCGGTCTGGGCGACCCTCGTGTACTTCCCGGTGGCGCACTGGGTCTTCGACTTCGACGTCAAGGACGCCGCGGGCAACGTCGTGCACACCGGCGGCTGGATCGCCAACAAGCTGCAGGCCATCGACTTCGCGGGCGGCACCGCGGTGCATATCAACGCCGGCGCCGCGGGCCTGGCGCTCTGTCTGGTGCTCGGTCGGCGCAAGGGCTGGCCGACCACCGCGATGCGTCCGCACAACCTGCCCTTCGTCATGCTCGGCGCCGGTCTGCTGTGGTTCGGCTGGTTCGGATTCAACGCCGGATCCGCGGTCAGCTCCAACGGCCTGGCCGGTTCCACCTTCCTCACCACCACCTTCGCCACCGCCGCCGCCATGCTGGGCTGGCTGCTGGTGGAGAAGCTCCGCGACGGACACGCGACCAGCCTCGGCGCGGCCTCGGGCATCGTGGCGGGTCTGGTCGCCATCACCCCGTCCTGTTCGTCGGTGAATGTGCTGGGCGCGTTGGTGATCGGCGCGGTCGCCGGGGCCCTGTGCGCGCTGGCGGTCGGGCTGAAATTCAAGCTCGGCTTCGACGACTCGCTCGACGTGGTCGGTGTGCACCTGGTCGGCGGTGTCATCGGTACCCTCATGATCGGTCTGTTCCTCACGCCGGAGTCCGGTGCGTCGGCGGCCCTGAATGGAGCCAAGGGCCTGTTCTACGGCGGCGGCTTCAGTCAGTTGGGTAAGCAGGCGGTCGGCGCGTTCACCGTGCTGGCCTTCTCGTTCATCATGTCGTTGATCATCGCTTACGTCATCAAGTTCACCGTCGGTGTACGCCCCTCCGAGGAGGAGGAGTTCGAGGGTATGGACGAATCGGCGCATGCTGAAACGGCATACGATTTCGCTGCTGTGGGTGGCACGGCACGTACCGCCGTCAAGGAGGCATGACGAACATGAAACTCATCACTGCGATCGTCAAACCGTTCACGCTCGAGGACGTCAAGTCCGGTCTCGAGCAGGCGGGTGTGCTGGGCATGACGGTCAGCGAGGTTCAGGGCTACGGACGGCAGAAGGGCCACACCGAGGTCTACCGCGGCGCCGAGTACTCCGTCGATTTCGTGCCCAAGGTCCGGGTCGAGGTGGTCGTGGACGATGCCTCCGTGGAGAAGGTGGTCGAGGTCATCGTCGAGGCCGCCCGTACCGGCAAGATCGGTGACGGCAAGGTCTGGGTCACCCCGGTCGACTCGGTCATCCGGGTTCGCACCGGTGAACGCGGTGCCGACGCTCTGTAGGAGAGAACAGCAGAACAAGTCGAGCGGCGGCCCCGCCCCCGACCGGAGTCCGGTCGGGGGCGGGGCCGCCCACATTTCATGGGTGGTGGGTTGTGGGCAAGCAGCAGGCGAAAGACGAATCATTGGGCGGGGCAAAGGATCTGGTGCGCGCGCGGGATCAACTGCTGAAGGGTGGGGATACCCGCCATCCGCGGTTGGACGCCGAGGCCCTGCGCCAGGCCCTGGTCGATCTGTACGAGCTGTGGCTCACCACCAAGGGGGCCGAGTTCGGTATCACCCGCGACAGCGGATTGGCCGTGGTCGCGGTCGGCGGGCTGGGCCGCAGGGAGATGTTGCCGTATTCGGATCTGGATCTGATGCTGCTGCACGACGATATCGATCCCGAGCGGGTCGCGGAGGTCGCCGACAAGCTGTGGTATCCGCTCTGGGACGCGCACATCAAACTCGACCACAGCGTGCGCACGGTCCCGCAGGCGCTGCGGGTGGCCGCGGGGGATCTGACCGCAGGACTCGCCATGCTTGAGGCCCGTCATATCGTGGGCGACGCCGAACTGAGCAACCTGCTGATCGGCGGCGTGCGCCGGGAATGGCGCACCGGAATCCGTTCGCGCTTCGGCGAATTGGTGGAACAGGCCGAAACGCGCTGGAAGCGCAACGGCGAGATCGCGCACCGCGCCGAACCCGATCTGAAGTATGGGCGCGGCGGCCTGCGCGATATCCAGCTGCTCGACGCCCTGGCCATCGCCCAGCTGACCGATGCCATGCCCGGTCTCGGACCGGATGTGCCGGGCGGCGGCCTCGAACACGCGCACCGGCGACTGCTCGACGTGCGCACCGAACTGCATCGCGTCGCCGGGCGCGCCCGCGATCAGCTGCGCGCGCAGGACGCCGACGAGATCGGCTCGGCCCTGCGCATCGGCGATCGGTTCGATCTGGCCCGCACCCTCAGCGATGCCGCGCGCACGGTCGGCTATTCGGTCGATGTCGGATTGCGCACGGCCGCAAACGCTCTGCCCCGGCGCGGGCTGGCGCGGCTGCGCCGCATGCCGGTGCGGCGACCGCTCGACGAGGGCGTGGTCGAACACGGCGGTGAGGTCGTGCTGGCCCGCGACGCACGACCGCAGAAGGATCCCGGACTGATCCTGCGGGTGGCCTCGGCCTCGGCGCAGAGCGGACTGCCGATGGCCGCGACCACGCTCAATCGCCTGTCCGAGGACGCGCCCGAACTGCGCGAACCGTGGCCGCGCGAGGCGCTCAACGATCTGCTCGTGCTGCTGGGCACGGGTCGTAGCGCCATCGCCGCGGTCGAGGCGCTGGATCGAACGGGCCTGTGGGGCAGGCTGTTTCCGGAATGGGGCGCGGTGCGCGATCTGCCGCCGCGCGATCCGATGCACATCTGGACCGTGGACCGGCATCTGGTGGAGACGGTGGCCTACGCCAGTGCGCTCAGCACGCGGGTGGCCCGGCCGGATCTGCTGCTGCTGGGCGCGCTGCTGCACGATATCGGCAAGGGGCGCCCGGAGGATCACAGCGTCGTGGGCGCGGAGCTGGCCACCCGGATCGGCCGCCGGCTGGGGCTGTGGCCCTCGGATGTGCTCACCCTCAGCGCCATCGTCCGGCATCATCTGCTGTTGCCCGACACCGCGACCCGTCGCGATCTGGCCGATCCGCAGACCGTGCGGATGGTCGTCGACACCCTCGAAGGCGATGCGCAGCTGCTCGAGCTGCTGCACACCCTGGCCGAGGCCGATTCGCTGGCCACGGGCCCGGGCGTATGGGGTGATTGGAAGGCCTCGCTGATCCGGGATCTGGTGCGCCGCTGCGGCCTGGCGATGGCGGGTGAGCAACTGCCGCAACCGGATCCGATCGATCCGGAACTGCTGGAGAAGGCCGAGGCGGGCGGGGTGCATGTGGAACTGCGGCCCGGCGAGGGGCGCTACACCCATATCGTCACGGTGATCGCGCCCGACACCCCGGGCCTGCTGTCGGATGCGGCGGGCGTGCTGGCGCTGCACTCACTGCGGGTGCTGTCGGCCTCGCTGGGCGCCGCAGGGCCCTCGGCGATCGATACCTTCGTCGTCACACCGAAATTCGGCGATCCACCGGATGCGGGCCTGCTGCGTCAGGAGCTGATCAGGGCGATCAACGGTGATCTGGATCTGGCGGCCGTGCTGGCCAAGAAGGAACGTGACGCCGCGTCGCGGCCCAGCCCCTACGCCCAGGCCGCGCCGCGAATCAAGTGGAGCGACACCACGATTCGGGGTCAGGTGCTGTTGGAGTTGCGCGCCGAGGATCGCATCGGACTGCTGAGCCGGCTCGCGGCCATATTGGCCGGGGCCGGCGCCGATGTCCGCTGGGCCCGGGTCGTGACCATGGGCGCGGCCGTGGTCGACTCGTTCTGCCTGGATTTCGGCGCGACCGATACCCTCGAGCGACGGGCCGAGATCGAGGCGGCGCTGCTGGCGGTGGTTCCGCATCCCGAGCCGAAGAAACCGACCGAAACGGACAGTCGAACAGGGTCCGATGAGAATTACTGATCGGTAGCCCCGGCGCATAGTTGCTGGCAAACCTGTCGTTTGCTGGTTAACCAGATCGTTGCGAGTGATCTGCGATTACATATGTCGCGTGCACTGTTCCCCACTCTAATATCAGATTCGTCCGAGCTTCGCAGTGCTGGTAGAGCGTGAGGGAGCGGGATCGGTGGCCATCGAAGTCGTCGCCTCGTCGATCATGACCAGCGATAGGACCGAACATATCGCGCGCTGTGTCGGGGGCGATCGCTGGGTGGTGTCCTGGCTACCCGGGCGGACCCTTTCCGGACGGCAGGCGGTCACCGCGATGACCATCGCCTCGACGGTCGGCGATCACGAGGAGATCAGCGAGGTGGAGTGGTCGCGCCTGGACGGCATGGCGCTGGAATTGGGGCTCACCGCGCGCGAGGCGGTGGGAATGGTGGCCTCGGAGAACCGCGATATTCGCCAGGCGCCCCGGCCTCGGCGGCGCGTGCTGGAGTAGGCCCCGTACCCTGGTATATCGAGTGACATTCCCTCGAGAAACCAGGAGCGCGATCGGTGTTCGAATCCCTGTCCGACCGGTTGACCGGTGCCCTGCAGGATCTGCGCGGGAAAGGGCGCCTGTCACCGGCCGATATCGATGCGACCGCACGGGAGATTCGACTCGCCCTGCTCGAGGCCGACGTCGCGCTGCCGGTGGTGCGTCAGTTCATCGCCCGAATCAAGGAGCGCGCCAAGGGCGCCGAGGTGTCGGGGGCCCTCAACCCGGCGCAGCAGGTCGTCAAGATCGTCAACGAGGAGCTCGTCGGCATCCTCGGCGGCGAGACCCGGCGGCTGCAGTTCGCGAAGAATCCGCCCACGGTCGTCATGCTCGCCGGTCTGCAGGGCGCGGGTAAGACCACGCTGGCGGGCAAGCTCGCGAAATGGCTGAAGGATCAGGGACATACGCCGTTGCTGGTGGCCTGCGACCTGCAGCGTCCGGGCGCGGTGACCCAGCTGCAGGTGGTCGGCGAGCGGGCCGGGGTGCCGGTGTTCGCACCGCATCCGGGCACCTCCGTTGGTGGCGGCGAGAATCCGCTGGGCGTCACGGCAGCCGATCCGGTCGAGGTCGCCGAGGCGGGCGTCGAGGAGGCTCGGCAGAAGCAGTACGACGTGGTCATCGTCGACACCGCCGGACGCCTCGGCATCGACGAGGAACTGATGCGTCAGGCCGCGGGCATCCGCGATGCGGTGCAGCCGGACGAGACGCTGTTCGTGCTCGACGCGATGATCGGTCAGGACGCGGTCACCACCGCCGAATCCTTCCGCGACGGCGTCGGCTTCACCGGCGTGGTGCTGACCAAGCTCGACGGCGACGCCCGCGGCGGCGCGGCGCTGAGCGTGCGCGAGGTCACCGGCGTGCCGATCCTGTTCGCCTCGACCGGTGAGAAGCTCGAGGACTTCGACGTCTTCCATCCGGACCGCATGTCCAGCCGGATCCTCGGCATGGGTGATCTGCTCACCCTGATCGAGCAGGCCGAGCAGGTCTACGACCAGCAGCAGGCCGAGGAGGCCGCGCGCAAGATCGGCTCGGGGGAGATGACCCTCGAGGACTTCCTCGAGCAGATGCTCGCCATTCGCAAGATGGGCCCGATCGCGAATCTGCTCGGCATGCTGCCCGGCGCGAATCAGATGAAGGACGCCCTGGCCGCGGTCGACGATAAGCAGCTGGACCGGGTGCAGGCCATCATCCGCGGCATGACCCCCGCCGAACGCGATAATCCGAAGATCATCAACGCCTCTCGCCGCCTGCGCATCGCCAACGGTTCGGGCGTGGCGGTCTCGGAGGTCAACCAGCTGGTCGACCGGTTCTTCGAGGCCAAGAAGATGATGGCGATGATGGGCCGGCAAATGGGCCTGCCCGGCGGTCGCAATGCCAAGAACAAGAAGGGGAAGAAGGGCAAGAAGGGCGGACGCGGTCCGACCCAGCCGAAGATGCGCGGCGGATTCCCGGGAATGCCGGGTATGCCCGGCGTGCCGGGCGGTATGCCCGCCGGATTCCCGGATCTGTCGAATATGCCCGCGGGTCTCAACGAATTGCCGCCGGGGCTCGACGGTATCGATATCTCGAAGCTGAAGTTCCCGAAGAACTAGGTCCGATCCCCGCAGTAGGTTGTGATCATGCGACTGCATCTGCGGGGCGTAATCCTTCCGGGCGACGAGGTTCGCGACGTCTGGGTGCATGACGGGCTGATCTCCTTCGAACCCGTGCGCGACGCCGAAACCCTGTGTGACACAGGGTGGATCGTGCCCGGGCTGGTCGATGCCCACTGCCATGTCGGAATCCGGTACGGCGGTGGGCATTCCGATCGCGAGGACGCGATCGCTCAGGCGGAGATCGAGCGGGACGCGGGCGCGCTGCTACTGCGCGACGCGGGCTCGCCGATCGACACCCGATTCATCGATGAGCGCGAAGATCTGCCGAGGATCATCCGGGCGGGTCGCCACATCGCCCGGCCCAAGCGCTACATCCGCGAACTCGGCATCGAACTCGACGATGAGCGAGAATTACCGCGCCTCGTCGCCGAACAGGCACGTCGCGGCGACGGCTGGGTGAAGATCGTCGGCGATTGGATCGATCGATCGGTCGGCGATCTGCGCCCGCTGTGGAGCGATGCGGTGCTGAAGGAGGCCATCGACGCCGCCCATCGCGAGGGCGCCCGGGTCACCGCGCACGTCTTCGGCGAGGACGCGCTGCCGGGATTGATCGAGGCAGGGATCGACTGCCTCGAACACGGCACCGGGTTGACCGACGAGACCATCGAGATGATGGTGCGGCACGGGACCGCGCTCGTGCCGACGCTGATCAATATCGACACCTTTCCCGGAATCGCCGACGGCGCAACGAAATTCCCCGTCTACGCGGCCCATATGCGCGATCTGCACGCTCGGGTGCGCGACACCGTCGGCAGAGCCCACGCCGCCGGGGTCGCGATCTACGCCGGAACCGATGCGGGCGGTTCCATCCGGCACGGCCGCATCGCCGACGAGATCGAGGCCCTGCACGGCGCCGGATTGTCGTGGCACGAGGCGCTGGGCGCGGCCGCATGGCAGGCCCGCTCCTGGCTCGGCCGCCCCGGAATCGAGGCGGGCGCACCCGCGGATCTCGTTGTCTACGAGTCGGATCCGCGCGGCGGCCGCGATGTGCTCGCCGCGCCGTCGCATGTGATTCTGCGCGGTCGTGTCCGGCCGCGGCGGGATCCGGTGACCGGGCATCGCTGAGCGCGCCCCCGCACAACTGTGGTCGTGCGAGCCCGCGGACGCGGTCGATAGGATTCGGCGATCGGGGTTACTGGACTGCCGCGCGGGTTGGGCAGATAGTTGAGGGGTGTCCCGGCTGTGGCCGGTTCGGTAATCGCTGCGGTCCAACGATTCCGAACGCGCCCCCGGGGATCGACGAGAGGGGAACCCATGAGTGCGGTCTCGGCCGTCGAGCGGCGGGGGTCTTATGGCGTGGACGCGCCACCCGCGGTGCTGACCCTCGGCGGATTCGCCGCGCTGTACCTGGTGCTCGCCGCGATCATCGGCCCGGCCTTCAGCCCCGCGGTGGGCTGGTTCTTCCTGGCACTCGGCCTGGCGATGGCCGCGCAGTTCGCCCTGTACCTGCATGCCACGCTGCGCGGCAAGTTCGCGGTCTGGGCGGAACTGCTCGACGGGCTGTCCCTGCGCGGTGACGAACGGCTGCTCGACATGGGTTGCGGCCGCGGCGCGGTGCTCCTCGCCGCGGCCCGCCGCCTGCCGCGCGGCAGGGCCGTCGGCGTCGATCTGTGGCGCTCGGTCGACCAGTCCGGCAACGCCCAGGAGGCCACCGAGGCCAACGCCGCCGCCGAGACCGTCGCCGACCGCATCGAACTGCACACCGGCGATATGACCGCCCTCCCCTTCCCCGACCACAGCTTCGACGTGGTCGTCTCCAGCCTGGCGATCCACAACATCAAATCCCCCGAAGGCCGCGCCGCCGCCGTCCGCGAATCCCTGCGAGTCCTCCGCCCCGGCGGCCACCTCCTCCTCGCCGACATCTTCAAGGCCCGCGAATACCGCGAGATCCTCGCCGAGGCGGGCGCGCACGACGTGACCAGCCGCTCGCTCGGCTGGCGCGTGTGGTGGGGTGGTCCATGGCTGCCGACGAAAGCGGTCTCGGCCACAGCGGCGTGAGATCGCGGTACCGCTTCGAAAGTTGACTTACAGCGGGGCATGTCAGAATGGGTTCTGTTAGAGGAGCAGCGCACTCACCACCGACGTGATCGGACGGGACATGACGATGAGCGCCCAGGTTTCGACGATTCACCCATTGGGGCCTACGACTGTGGAAGAGTGGCTGATCGAAGATCAGCCTGCCGATGGATCTCGACTCGAGCTAATCCTGGGGTACCTCTACATGACACCACCGCCTACGGGCTCGCATCAGCATGCCACGTTCAGGCTCGCGGTCCGACTCGACGATGCGCTCAAAGCTGCTGGTCGTGGAGATCTCCATGTTCTGCCCGGGGTTGGTGTTCGGCTGAGCACAGCATTCCGTACAGGGGTCATCCCGGATATCGTCGTCGTGGACGTCGATGTCAAGCAGACCAGCTTTGCTCCGGAGAACATCGTGCTTGCGGTGGAAGTGTGGTCGCCGGGTAACAGCCGGGCAGAGCGGGACACCAAAACTGCCGCTTATGCGGGTGCTGGCGTTCCGTATCTCTGGCTCGTGGAGTTGCCGGACCGCAAACCGGTGAGATTCTGGGGCTATCGGCTCGGTGAGAAGGGCTATGACCAGGTCGTCTATGCCGAATCCGGGGAAGTGGTGACGCCTCCGTCGCCGATTCCGGTCGATGTGCCGACCGCTGATCTGAGCTGAGCCCGGGTCCGATTTCATCGGGTGCTGCCCATCTGGCAGAATGGTCGATCGTCCTCGTCGAGGACGGTGTCAGCCCGTCTCCGGTCACGTACCGCGCGGCGGTCACAAGCACCTGACGCAAAACCGGGCCCGCACGCCGCGTGGGTCGCTGAATTGCGACCGTGACCACATACCGAAAGGCATCAACAGCACATGGCTGTCAAGATCAAGCTCACCCGGCTCGGCAAGATCCGCAACCCGCAGTACCGCATCGTCGTCGCCGACGCGCGGACCCGCCGCGACGGCCGGGCCATCGAGTCGATCGGCCTGTACCACCCGAAGGAAGAGCCCTCGCTGATCCAGGTCGACTCCGAGCGCGTGCAGTACTGGCTGGGCGTCGGCGCGCAGCCGACCGAGCCGGTCAAGCGCCTGCTGGAGGTCACCGGCGACTGGCAGAAGTTCAAGGGTCTGCCGGGCGCCGAGGGCACCCTGAAGGTCAAGGCGGCCAAGCCGTCCAAGCTGGACCTGTTCAACGCCGCGCTGGCCGCCATGGACAGCGAGCCGGCCGGCGAGGCGGTCACCCCGAAGAAGAAGGCCGCCAAGAAGGCCGACGAGGCCGAGGCTGCTGCCGAGACCGAGGCTGGCGCGTAATGACCGCCGTCGTCGCCGATGCCGTCGAGCACCTGGTGCGCGGCATCGTCGCCAATCCCGATGACGTCCGCGTCGAGCTGATCACCAGCCGGCGCGGGCGCACCGTCGAGGTGCATGTGCACCCGGAGGATCTGGGCAAGGTGATCGGTCGTGGCGGTCGCACCGCGACCGCGCTGCGCACCCTCGTCGCCGGTATCGGCGGCCGGGGCATCCGGGTCGACGTGGTCGATACCGATCAGTAGATGGAACTGATTGTCGGGCGGGTCGCCAAATCCCATGGTGTGCGGGGCGAACTCGTGGTCGACGTGCGCACCGACGAGCCCGAACTGAGGTTCGCGCCCGGTGCCGTCCTGCGCGGGCGCGCGCCCCGCTCGACATCGACACAGCAATTCACGGTGGAGTCGGCCCGGGAACACTCGGGCCGGCTTCTCGTGCGCCTGGACGGTATCGCCGATCGCGGCGCCGCGGATGCGTTGCGCGGCACCATCTTTCTGATCGATACCGCCGAACTGCCGCCCTCGCGGGATCCGGACGAATACTACGATCACGAACTCGAGGGCCTGACCGTTCGGCTCGGCGACGGCACCGTGGTCGGCGAGGTCACCGAGGTGCTGCATTCGGCAGCGGGAGAACTGCTTTCGGTGCGCGCCGCCGATAACGGGCGGGAGATTCTCATCCCGTTCGTCACCGCGATCGTGCCGACCGTATCGATCACCGAGGGCCTGATCGTCATCGATCCGCCCGAGGGCCTGCTCGACGAGGAGTGAACGATGGGCACCGACTCCGCGCTGCGGATCGATGTGATCACGATCTTCCCCGAATACCTCGAACCGCTGCGAACGGCGTTGCTGGGCAAGGCGATCGATAAGGGCATCGTCGAGGTCGGCGTGCACAATCTGCGCCGCTGGACCCATGATGTGCACCAGGCCGTGGACGATTCGCCCTACGGCGGCGGCCCCGGCATGGTGATGAGACCGACCGTCTGGGGCGACGCGCTGGACGAGGTGTGCCCCGACGACGCGCTGCTGATCGTGCCCACGCCCGCGGGCGTGCCGTTCACCCAGGACACCGCGCAGCGCTGGTCTTCGGAGCGGCATCTGGTCTTCGCCTGCGGCCGATACGAAGGTATCGATCAACGCGTCTTCGACGATGCGGCGCGCCGGGTGCGCGTCGAAGAGGTCAGCATCGGCGATTATGTCCTCATCGGCGGCGAGGCCGCGGTGCTGGTGATGGCCGAGGCTCTCGTACGCCTCATTCCGGGCGTTCTGGGCAATCAGCAGTCCCATCAACAGGATTCGTTCTCCGACGGCCTGCTCGAGGGCCCCAGCTACACCCGCCCGGTCAGTTGGCGCGGCCTGGACGTCCCCGAAATCCTGCTCTCGGGCAATCACGCCAAGATCGAGGCGTGGCGTCGCGAGCAGTCCCTGGACCGCACCCGCACTCGCCGCCCGGATCTGTTGCCGCCGCAGTGAATTCGCGCATCCGTTCGCGCGTTCTTCCACCAGGTGTGAGCGGCACGTCATCCGCAAAGGGGTCCAGCTGTGGTCCAGTGTCAGGGGTCGCCGGTAGTGTCTGCGGGCGTGACGACAGCCTCCGAACCCGTCAGCACCGCAGCCGCTGATTCCGCGCAGCCCGCCGGCACCGTTCGCCTCGCCAGTGTCGGCCGTCGCATCGCCGACGAGCTGAGCGTGCGCGACGAACAGGTCCGCGCCGCCGTCGAACTGCTCGACGGCGGGTCGACGGTGCCGTTCATCGCCCGCTACCGCAAGGAGATCACCGGCGGACTCGACGACGCGCAGCTGCGGCAGCTGGAGGAGCGGCTGCACTATCTGCGCGAACTGGACGAGCGCCGGACGTCGATCCTCGAATCCATCCGCGGCCAGGGCAAATTGGATACCGCGCTGGAGCAGCAGATCATGCTCGCCGAGACCAAGGCCCGCCTCGAGGACATCTACCTGCCCTATAAGCCCAAGCGCCGCACCAAGGCCCAGATCGCCCGCGAGGCGGGTCACGAGCCGGTCGCCGACGCGCTGATCGGCGATCCGACCACCGATCCGGCCCAGTACACCGCCGAACAGCTCGACGGCGCCCGCGCGATCCTGGTGGAACGCTTCGCCGAGGACGCCGACCTGGTCGGCGAGCTGCGTGAGCTGATGTGGAACCGCGGGCAGATCTCCTCGCGGGTGCGTGCCGGCAAGGAGGAGGCGGGTGCCAAGTTCGCCGACTACTTCGAATTCAACGAGCCGTTCAGCAAGCTCCCCTCGCACCGCATCCTCGCCCTGCTGCGCGGTGAGAAGGAAGAGATCCTCACACTGCACCTCGAGCCCGATACCGAGGCGGTATCCGAGCCCACCGAGCGCACCATCTACGAGGGCCGCATCGCGTTGAAGTTCGGCATCGCCGAACAGGGCCGCACCGCCGACACCTGGCTGCTGGACACCGTGCGCTGGGCCTGGCGTACCAAGCTGCAGGTGAGCCTGGGCATCGATGTGCGGATGCGGCTGCGGCAGTCCGCGGAGAAGGATGCCGTCGACGTCTTCGCGACCAACCTGCGCGATCTGCTGCTGGCCGCCCCCGCCGGGACCCGCGCGACAATGGGCCTGGATCCGGGCTACCGCACCGGCGTCAAGGTCGCCGTCGTCGACGGCACCGGTAAGGCCGTCGCGACCGAGGTCATCTACCCGCACAAGCCGCAGGGCCAGACCGAGAAGTCGCTGGCCGTGCTGGCCGCGCTGGTCGCCCGCTTCAACGTCGAGCTCATCGCCATCGGCAACGGCACCGCCTCCCGTGAGACCGATGCCCTTGCCACCGAGCTGATCTCGCGGATTCCGGAGAACAAGCCGACCAAGATCGTGGTGTCGGAGGCGGGCGCGTCGGTGTATTCGGCCTCGGCCTATGCCTCGGCCGAACTGCCGGAGATGGACGTATCGCTGCGCGGTGCGGTGTCGATCGCGCGCCGCCTGCAGGATCCGCTGGCCGAACTGGTGAAGATCGATCCGAAGTCGATCGGCGTCGGCCAGTATCAGCACGATGTGTCCGAGACGCTGCTGGCCCGCTCGCTGGGCGCGGTCGTCGAGGATGCGGTGAACGCGGTCGGCGTCGATGTGAACACCGCCTCGGTGCCGCTGCTGTCGCGAGTGTCGGGTATCTCGTCCTCGGTGGCGGAAGCCATTGTGGCGCACCGCGATCAGAACGGGCCGTTCCAGAGCCGCACGGCGCTGCTGAGCGTTCCGCGGCTGGGGCCCAAGGCGTTCGAGCAGTGCGCGGGCTTCCTGCGCATCCGCGGCGGTGACGATCCGCTCGACACCTCGGCGGTGCATCCGGAGGCCTATCCGGTGGTTCGGCGCATTCTCGACGACACCGGTCGCGGGGTGCACGAGCTCATCGGTAACACCACGGTGCTGCGTTCGCTGCGTGCGGACAAGTTCACCGACGAGAAGTTCGGTGTGCCGACCGTCACCGACATCATCGCCGAGCTCGAGAAGCCGGGCCGCGACCCGCGTCCGGAGTTCAAGACCGCCGAATTCGCCGCGGGCATCGAGAAGGTCGCCGACCTCGAGCCCGGCATGGTGCTCGAGGGTGTGGTCACCAATGTCGCCGCCTTCGGCGCGTTCGTCGACATCGGTGTCCACCAGGACGGCCTGGTGCACGTATCGGCCATGTCCCACAACTTCGTTCGCGATCCGCGCGAGGTCGTGAAGTCCGGCGATGTGGTCAAGGTCAAGGTGCTCGAGGTCGACGTGGCCCGCCAGCGCATCGGCCTGTCCCTGCGCCTGGACGACGAGCCCGGCGCGGGTGGTAAGCCCGAGAAGGGCGAGGGCCGCGGCCAGGGCCAGCGCGGCGGCGGCAACCAGCGCCAACGCGCCCAGGACCAAAACCAGGGCCAAGGCCAGGGTCGCGGCAACCAGAGCCAGGGCCAGGGTCAAGGCCGGGGTAACCAGAACCGCGGTGGCCAGCGCCGCAACGCCCCCGAGCCCACCGGCTCCATGGCCGATGCCCTGCGTCGCGCGGGATTCGGCCGCTGAGAACTCCCCTCGGATCGGCCGCCCGGGCTCTCCCGGTCGGCCGACCGACTAGATTGGTGTAGGCGAAACATCAACGGCGCGAGCCGATCCGGGGGCGGATGCCCTACGGCAACCATCGCGCGCGGACGGGGATCGTCGCTGTCGATGTTCGGCCCGGCTGTGCGAAGGTGGTGGTCGGACGGCTGATCGGCATGCGGTTGACGGGTGGGGTTCGGCCGGCGGTGGTGTGTTTGCTGCACAATGTGGCTGGGCGGACCGATCCCGACACCGGACAGGCGGAGACGACTGGAGTATGGCGGACTTTCGACGGTGGCTCGACGATTCCGTGCTGGCCGCGGGCCGGCTGCCGCTGATGTGCTTCTTGCTCGGATTCATTGTGGGGTTCTTGCTGATTCGGCTCAGCGTTCGGCTGATCCGTAAGCGGGTCCGCTGGTGGCCGGGCAATCTGCGCGCGGGGAATGTGCACATCCACCACATGGTGTTCGGGGTGGTGATGGTGTTGCTGTCGGGCATCGGGCTGGTCACGATGTATCAGAGCGGCGTCGGCACGGTCAGCGTGCTGGCCGCGGCCTTCGGGGTCGGGGCGGCGCTGGTGCTCGACGAGTTCGCGCTCATCTATTACCTGCGCGACGTCTATTGGGAGGAGCAGGGCCGCACCTCGGTCGACGCGGTGTTCGTCGCGCTCGCGGTGACCGGACTGCTGTTGCTCGGATTCCATCCGTTGTGGCTGCTGGACTTCAATGACATTCGCCACGATGACAGCGTGCCGGGGCGAATCCTGGTCACCGCGTTCGCGATCGTGAATCTGGGGCTGGCCGCGGTAGTCATCGCCAAAGGCAAGATCTGGACGGGTCTGTTCGGAATGTTCTTCCTGCCGTTGCTGATTGTTGGCGCGTTGCGGTTGAGTCGCCCGGGAGCGCCCTGGGCGCGCTGGCGCTACGCGGGACGAGCCCGGCTCATGCAGCGCGCGATCCGCCGCGAACGGCGATATCGCCGACCGGTGATTCGCGCCAAGATCTTCGTTCAAGACCTGATAGCGGGCAAACCGGACGTAGCGCACATATATCGCGCCGCCGAGGAGGAATTGGCCAGGACGGTGGTCCCCGCTCCGGCGCCGCCGCATCCAAACCGTGGTAGCAGACACGTTGCTGGCACCGGATAGGGGTGCCACTGTGGAAGTATGGTTTATGTAGTCGGGGATTATCTGCTCGATCGGTTGCGTGAATTGGGTGTCACCGAAATCTTCGGTGTGCCGGGCGATTTCAATCTCCGCTTCCTCGATCACGTCGTCGCCCACGAGGGCGTGCGATGGGTCGGCGGCGCCAATGAACTCAACGCCGGATACGCCGCCGACGGATACGCCCGGCTGCGTGGCATCGGCGCGGTGGTGACCACCTACGGTGTCGGCGAGCTGAGCGCGGCCAACGCGATCGCGGGCAGCTACGCCGAGCGGGTGCCGGTGGTGCATATCGTCGGCGTCCCGGCCAAGGACATCCAGGTCAATCACCGCATCACCCACCACACCCTCGGTGACGGTGACTTCCATCACTTCCGCCGGATCGCCGCGGAGATCACCTGTGCGCAGGCCGATCTCGGCGCGGCCGACGCCTGCGCCGAAATCGATCGCGTGCTGCGCGCGGTGCGCGTACATCGGCGGCCCGGCTACCTCATGCTCGCCACCGATGTGGCCCAGGTCGAGGTCGCGCCGCCGAGTGCACCGTTGGCCCCACCGGCCGACTTCTCCAGTCCCGGCGCCCGGGCGGCCTTCGAACAGGCCGCGCGAGAGTTCCTAGGCGGCAAGCGGGTCACCGTGCTGGCCGATGTGTTCGTCGACCGGGTCGGCGCGACCGAGCGGCTGCGCACACTGGTGGCCGGCGCGAACCTGCCGCATGCCACGCTGGCCTGGGGTAAGACAGTTGTCGACGAGTCCGCGGCCAACTTCCTGGGCGTGTACTCCGGCGCGGCTTCCGAGGCCGGTGTGCGCCACGCCGTCGAGGAGGCCGAGCGTCTCGTGACCGTCGGCGTGCAGTACACCGACACCATCACCGCCGGATTCAGTCAGCGCGTGGATCCGCGGCGCACCATCGATATCGGCCCCGATCGGGTCGTCATCGGCGGGGTCGACGCCTACGCCCCGCTGTCACTGCCCACGGCGCTGCAGGTGCTCACCGAGATCGCGGGCGAATTCGCGCCCGCCGAGACGATCGAGATCGCCCAGGCCGCGGGAGAGTATCCGCCCGCCGACGGCCCGCTGACCCAGGCCGCGCTGTGGCCGCTGGTCGCGGATGCCCTGGGCGACAACAACATCGTGGTCGCCGAACAGGGCACCGCCTTCTTCGGGCTGGCCACCCAGCGGATGCCCTCGGGCATCACCTTCCTCGGCCAGCCGCTGTGGGGTTCGATCGGATACACCCTGCCCGCGGCGCTGGGCGCCGGACTGGCCTGTCCGGATCGGCGGCCTGTGCTGGTGATCGGCGACGGTGCCGCGCAGCTGACCATCCAGGAACTCGGCGTCTGGATCCGCGAGCGGGTGCCCGGGGTGATCGTGCTGGTCAACAACAACGGCTACGCCGTCGAGCGCGCGATCCACGGCGAGCACGCCCCCTACAACGACATCGTGCCCTGGCGCTGGGATGCGCTGCCGCATGCCTTCGGCGCCGATCCGGAGGCGGTCGCGGTCCTGCGGGCCCGCACGATCGCCGAGCTGCGCGATAGCCTGAGCGCCGCCGCGGCGGCCCGGGACCGGCTGGTGCTGCTCGAGGTGTTCACCGACACCCTCGACTATCCGCCCTTCATGATCGAGGTATCCGCGTCGATCACCGCCGCGAATTCGAGGTCGTGAGCGCGAGCCGGGCCCGATTAACGGTGCGGTCGCGTGATCTGGCAGAATGGCCGAGTTGCCCTGGGCTCACGGCTCGGCGCACCGCCCATATCCGGAGCACGAACCGGTTGAGTCTCGAGCCGCCAGGTTCCTCTGTTCACGCGAAACTTCCAAAGGACGGAAATGAACACCCTCGACTTCGTCGACGAAAAGTCGCTGCGCACCGATGTCCCCGCCTTCCGCGCGGGCGACACGATCAACGTGCACGTGAAGGTCATCGAAGGTAACAAGGAGCGCATCCAGGTCTTCAAGGGCGTCGTCATCCGACGTCAGGGTGGCGGCATCCGCGAGACCTTCACGGTCCGCAAGGTCTCCTTCGGTGTCGGCGTCGAGCGCACCTTCCCGGTGCACAGCCCGAACATCGACCACATCGATGTCGCGACCCGCGGCGATGTCCGCCGGGCCAAGCTGTACTACCTGCGCGATCTGCGCGGCAAGGCCGCCAAGATCAAGGAAAAGCGCTGAGCGTCAGACTGTGATCGAAGACCCCCGGCCCGGCGGCCGGGGGTCTTCGATGTGCGGGGTAGGGGTTCTTTGTCTGCGCCGCAGGGGGTCTCCGGTGTTGTCCGGCCAGGGGCCTCTAGGCTTGCTCCGTAGCGTTTCATGGATGCGACCGTGCGGTTTTCATGGCATACGCTCAGGCTGTGGCACGCCCGTCGGGGGTGCGCTGGGCTAGTCTGTTCGGCGTGGCAGAGGAGAGTGAGTCGGTGACGGTGCCGGAACCTGGCGACGAACGCGCGGGCGATCCCTCGCCGAAGCGGCGACGCGGCCGAGGCGATAAGAAGAAGAATCGCCCGTTTTGGCAGGAGCTCCCGATCCTGATCGTCATCGCCGCCGTGATCGCGGCGCTGGTGGTGAACTTCATCGGCCGCCCATATGTGATCCCGTCGGAGTCGATGGAACCGACCCTGCACGGCTGCACCGGCTGCACCGGCGATCGCATCTACGTCGAGAAGCTGAGCTACGACTTCGGCGATCCCAAGCCCGGTGACGTGGTGGTCTTCGTCGGGCCGAGCGATTCGTGGAATCGGACCTATCACTCGAACCGGTCGAGCAACACCGTGGTGCGCGGCATCCAGGAATTCTTCTCCTTCTTCGGGCTCGTCCCGCCGGATGAGAACGACCTGGTCAAGCGGGTGATCGCGACTGGCGGCCAGACCGTGCAGTGCTGCGATGCGCAGGGCCGGGTCATGGTCGACGGCAAGCCGCTCGACGAGCCGTACGCCCAATATCTTTATGACGGTGGCAAATACACCCCCGGAGTCCCCTATGCCAGCTCGAACGCGGCAGGCCGCGAGTTCGGCCCGGTGAAGGTTCCCGAAGGCAATCTCTGGGTCATGGGTGACAACCGCAACCGTTCCGCCGACTCCCGCGCTCATATGGACGACCAGTACCAGGGCACGGTTCCGATCAAGGACGTACGCGGGAAGGCCGTGTTCAAGATCTGGCCGCCGAGCCGGATCGGACCCGTGCGCGCGCAGAACCCGCAGTAGATCGCATAATCGAACGGTGGGTGCAGTGGGGCGCAATCAGCAGCGCATCGCTCGGAACGGTAAGGGCGGCACACGGATTCCGACCATCGTCGCGCGCAGCGGCGACTGGCCGCCGCGCGTGGTGATGCGGCGGGCCGGTGGTCTGCGCACGCTCGAGGCGGCGCTGATCCGCGGTGGTCTCGGACCAGTGGCGGGTGTCGACGAGGCCGGGCGCGGATGCTGCGCGGGTCCGCTCGTGGTGGCTGCCTGCCTGCTGGCGCCCAAGGCCTACGACTCCCTGGCCGAACTCGACGACTCCAAGAAACTGACCGAGGCGACCCGGGAGCGGCTGTTCCCGGTGATCCAGCGCCGGGCACTGGCCTGGAAGGTGGTCGTCGTTCCGGCCTGGGAGATCGATCGGATCGGTATCCATGTCGCCAATATCGAGGGAATGCGTCGCGCGGTCATGGGTTTGGACGCCGAACCCGGATATGTGCTGACCGACGGGTTCCGCGTGCCCGGCATCCCGGTCCCGTCGCTACCGGTGATCGGCGGGGATGCGTCGGCCGCCTGTATCGCCGCGGCGAGCATCCTGGCGAAGGTGACGCGCGACCGCATGATGGTCGAGATGGACCGGCGGCTGCCCGGATACGGATTCGCCGCGCACAAGGGCTACAACACGCCCGAACATATGGCCGCGCTGAAGGAGCTCGGCCCCACGAGTGAGCACCGCCGTTCCTGGCGCAATGTCCGGCTGACCGATTCGATCGACCCGGTGGAGATCGAGCCGGACATGCCGGACGGGACGCGAGTGGCTGCCGATGCCGCGCATGCGGGATGATTGTCGATACCCGCATCAGTGGCGAGAAGGAGGACGTTCCACCCGATGAGCGAGCGGAGCGAGCGAACCATGGCAGTCATGCCGGAGCCTAGCGCTAGCGAGGTACAGGCATGAGCGCCGAGGACCTCGAGAAGTACGAAACCGAGATGGAACTCTCGCTGTACCGCGAGTACAAGGACATCGTCGGCCAGTTCTCGTATGTGGTGGAGACCGAGCGTCGGTTCTACCTCGCCAACTCCGTCGAGCTGCGCCCGCAGAACGCCGACGGCGAGGTGTACTTCGAGGTGCGCATGTCCGACGCGTGGGTGTGGGACATGTATCGGCCGGCCCGCTTCGTCAAGCATGTCCGGGTCATCACGTTCAAGGATGTGAACATCGAGGAGCTGGAGAAACCGGATCTGCGCCTGCCGGAGTGATCCGAGGTTGTCCACAGCTTTCCGATTGTCCACAGACTATCTGTTTCCCCAGGTCGGCCCCCCGGCCCGCGCGATCCGCCGAGACATGCTGGGCGGGTGGCAGACAATCTGGCGCTGGGCGCACACGGTGAGGAACTGGCGGCGCGATATCTGCGTGACGCCGGAATGCGGATCGTCGATCGGAATTGGCGCTGCCGCTACGGTGAGCTGGATCTGATCGCCCGCGACGCGGCGGTGACCGCGTTCGTAGAGGTGAAGACCCGCTCGGGATTGTCGTTCGGGCGTCCCGCGGAGGCGGTCACCTGGATCAAACAACAACGGATCAGACAGCTGGCCGTGCTGTGGCTCAGGGAACACCCCGGGCCGTGGCGACGGATCCGATTCGATGTGGTGTCGGTGCTACTGCTGCCCGACCGTGAGCCCGTCATCGAACATCTCGAGGCGGTGTTCTGATGGCGCTCGGACGGGCGTATTCGGTGGCGGTCACCGGTGTGGAGGGCCAGCTCGTCGAGATCGAGGCCGATGTCGGGCAGGGGCTGCCGTCGGTACATCTGGTCGGCCTGCCCGATACGACCCTGCAGGAGTCCCGCGACAGGGTGCGCGCGGCGGTCACCAATTCCGGCGAGAAATGGCCCGACGGCCGGGTGATCCTCGCGCTGTCCCCGGCGACCCTTCCCAAGGTCGGCAGCGTATACGACCTGGCCCTCGCGATAGCGGTGCTCGATGCGGGCGATGCGATTCCGGGGGAGCGGCTGACCGACACGGTACTGCTCGGCGAGCTCGCGCTCGACGGCCGGATCCGGCGGGTGCGAGGGATTCTGCCCGCGGTGCTGGCCGCCCGGCAGGCGGGCCGCACGACGGTGGTGGTGCCCGAATCGGGCCTGACCGAGGCCGGTCTGGTCGACGGCATCCGGGTGCTGGGCGCCGATACACTGCGCGCGCTCATCGACTGGCTGCGCGGCGAGGGCGAATTGCGTTCTCCCGACGGTCTTCTGCCGCCGGCGGATCGCACCTGCGGTGACCTCGACGAGGTGGTGGGCCAGGACGAGGCGCGCTGGGCGCTGGAGGTGGCGGCCGCGGGCGGCCATCACCTCTTGCTGACCGGTCCGCCCGGAATCGGCAAAACCATGCTGGCACAACGGCTCCCGGGCCTGTTGCCGCCGTTGACCGAGCGCGAGGCGCTGGAGGTGACGGCGATCCATTCGGTGGCCGGAACGCTGCCGGACGACCATCCGTTGATCACCGCCGCACCGTTCGTGGCGCCGCATCATTCGACATCGGTCAGCGCCATCGTGGGCGGCGGCTCGGGCTCGGCTCGCCCGGGCGCGGTGAGCCGGGCGCATCGGGGCGTGTTGTTCCTCGACGAATGCGCCGAGATCGGCACGAAGGTGCTCGAGGCGCTGCGAACTCCCTTGGAGGAGGGCGAGGTTCGCATCGCCCGCCGCGATGGGGTGGCTCGATATCCGGCGCGCTTCCAGCTGATCCTGGCGGCCAATCCCTGTCCATGTGCTCCGGCCCGCGATGTGGACTGCATCTGCGCACCGCTGGCCCGGCGACGTTATCTCGGCAAGTTGTCCGGGCCGCTGATGGACCGCATCGATATCTGGGTCCAGATGCACGGCCAGGCCTCCGGAGCCTTCGCCGCCACCGAGACCGAGAGCAGCGAGACCGTGCGCGGCCGGGTCACCCTCGCCCGCGGTGCGGCGGCCGCGCGTTGGCAGGAATACGGCTGGGCCACCAATGCCGAGGTTCCGGGACATGTTCTGCGCCAGCGCTTCCGACTGCCGCGGGAATCGCTCACGCCGGTGGAGAACGCGCTCCGTCAGGGACGGATGTCCGCGCGCGGAGCCGATCGCGCGATCCGAGTCGCGTGGACGATCTGCGACTTGCGTGGCGGCGATCTGCCGAGCGCACAGGATGTCATGCAGGCGTTGAACTTTCGCCAGCGAGGGACGCAATGAGGCCCGGCCGCGCAGGTCGGCCGATGCGCCTGCGAGATGCCTGCGACATCGTAGACCTGCTGTGGCGGCCCGGGCGAGTGCGGATTTCGGGGCTGGCCGATTGCGGCCGTATCGCTGCGTGGGGCGAGCGGCGGAGAGCGGATACGCCTGGGAACGCGCTGTTTTCGGTACCGGAAGCATAGAGAGGGGGATGCGCGGGCAGCCCGGCGGTACCGCGTGGCGGGGGAGCGGATGGACGTCGATGGTGACCGGAGGGGAGGTCGAAATGTTCGGGCGTACAGAGGATGTGGTGATGCTCGACGCGGACGAGCGGCGGTTGGCGTGGGTGTACTTGTCGCGGGTAGTGGCGGGACCGTGTGCGGCGCTGTCGGCCTTGATCGAGCAGGTGGGAGTGGTGGAGGCGGCACGAGCGGTGCGGGAACGCGAGCTGCCGGAGTCGTTGCGCGGGCCCACCGAGAAACGGCGCGGAACATATTGTCCGGACGAGGATCTCGACACGATCACCCGCCTGGGCGGGCGCGTGGTGACACCCGACGACGACGAATGGCCCGCGTGGCGGATGCTCGGATTGGGTCAGCTGGATCCCGGGCGGGACGCGGACGCGGCCGTGCCGCTGGTGTTGTGGGTGCGCGGACCACTGTGTCTGCTGGCCGCCACCGAGCAGGCCGTGGCCGTGGTGGGCGCGCGATGCAGCAGCGGGTACGGCGAGCGGGTGACGGGGGAGATCGTGAGCGATCTGGCGGCACGGGGCTGGACGATCGTTTCGGGTGCGGCCTTCGGCATCGACGGTGCGGCGCATCGCGCCGCCCTCGCCACCGGCGGCGCCACGATCGCCGTGCTGGCCTGCGGGGTGGATCGCCCCTATCCCGCCCAGCACGACAGGCTGCTGACGCAGATTGCCGAAACCGGTTTGGTGGTCAGCGAATACCCGCCCGGCACCAGCGCCCACAAACACCATTTCCTGGCGCGCAACCGTCTCGTGGCCGCCCTCGCCGATGGTGTCCTCGTCGTCGAGGCGGGCCTGCGCAGCGGCACTCGCAACACGGTGAAATGGGCGCGCCGCCTGGGCCGCCCGGCGCTGGCGGTGCCCGGTCCGGTCACCTCCGCCTCCTCGGTCGGCTGCCATCGCATGATCCGCGAGGGTGAGGCCCTGCTGGTCACCCGCGCCGAGGAGGTCCTCGACGAGGCGGGCCCGCTACGCCTGTCTCTGCCCGAGACCCGATCCGACGACGAAAATCTGTGCGGCGACGAAGCTTTGGTCTATGCGGCGCTCCCCAAGATCGGCTCCCGCCAGCCCGCCGACCTGGCCGGCCAATCCGGCCTGCCCCTCCCCGCCGTCCGAGCCACCCTTCCCGCGCTGGAACTGGCCGGTCTGGTCGGATGCGATGCCTCGGGCTGGTTCCGCATCGTCAGGAAACCGCGGTGAAAGCACCTATGACAGAACAGGATCGAGCTCATGAGATGTTCGAGGATCGCTGCGATATCGGATGTGCACGGGGGCTGCCCGCGGCGGCGGCCGTCCTCGCCGAGCCGGAGGTGGCGCGGACACTTGCCGCTCTGGGTCTCCTGCGACCCAAACGTCGTGGTGCCCGACGGTGAGACCTTGTCGACGGCACGTAAGCCTGAAATCTTCTACAGGCCAACGGAGTCCACGAGATCGACCGCCGCCTTCACCGCGGTCTTGTGGCTCATATAACTCGCGACAGGGACACCGCTGGGGTGTAGGAATGGCCGAAAACATCTCGGTCACGCGGCATCGACGTCGACGACGTTCCCTGGCGCTACCCTGATCGACGCGTGCTGCCGATGCCCTGCGCTCCAATGAATTACGGCTGCATTTCCTTCGGAGCAACGTTCTGCGGGAACTTGCCGGTTATGTTGCCGGCGGGAGAGTAAACGCACACTACGTAGGTCTCGTAGATGTTCGAGTCCTGTCCAGCGGCCCGGGCGCATCCGACCTCGGTCGTGCTGGCCCAGACCACTTGGGTGAAGTGACCCGTATCCGAGGAGAAGCCCGGGTTGTTGTAATCGTATTGGCTGCCTTCGGCGTACCAGGAGCGTACGGCTTCGGAGCAGGCGGCCGCCTTCGGTTGACTGCTGCCGGCCCAGTACAGGGTTTCCCCATAATGCGTATCGAGGCCATGGTGCCCGGCGCTCAGACCTGCTGCTCGGCTGATGTAGTCGGCGCGGTGCTTGGCGTAGGTGACGAGATTCGGACTGATGTGCAGCGGCGCCGCGTGATGGACCGTGCGGTCCGCATTGAGGGCGTTGAGACACGCACGCTCGAAGGCCGTATCCGTGTGGTCGGGGAGCGGATTACGGGTAGCGCCGGGGGGAACATCGTCGGCCCAGGCTGGGCCAGCAGGTCCGACCGCGAGGCCCAGCGCGATCATGCTTCCCGCCACTGCCGCGACGCGGCGGTTCGGCACACCCGGTCGAGATATAGCCATGGTTCATCTCCGTTCTCGAGCTGTCGCGGTGGTTCGACATCTTGCAGATGATGCGTTACGAAGGGGAAGCGAGGACTTGATCGTGAGCCAACTGAGGAAGGGGAAGGGACAGCAACGGTGGGTTGCTGCCCTTTTCGATGCCATCTCGATCGGTGTGACGATCCGCGCGGGGATGCATCCGCACTGTGCGGATCAGCAGATTGTCAGGTCGTAGGGTCGGTTGAAGCGTGATCAGTAGGACAAAATAACGCAGCCGCGGATATCGTTGCTGCCCCCAGTCGGGGAGGCGCCGCGCCACAGGGGAGACCAGTCAGTCTGATCAACCGCACGGAGTGTTATTCGGACTCTCGACAGTCCTGGATGGCTCCGCGCCCGACCGTCATCGCGAATGGTCCGATCCAGAAGTGTGATCCCACCGTCCGTGCGATGAGGAGGAAGTGGTGGTTGTCGACACCCGTCCGGAACGCTGGGCGGGTGCTGGCTGGGCTGCCGGAGAGCGTGCAGGTCCACGCGATAGCCACCGTCGCCGAGGCGCTGACCGCATTCGGTCGCGGCGAGCCGGAGCATCGCAACGATCAGGAATGGAGAAGCGCCGGGCGAGGGTCCGCGATTAGCGTCATCGCTGGGGATACCGTCGAGGGCTGAGGAATTCGGCTCGGTCACGGGGGCATGACTGGAGGTAGGAATGGCACAGAATCGGAAGGCCGGAAATCGACAGGGGCCCGGGGCGCTGTCGCGATGGGTGCAGCGGAAGATGAATGCGTGGACGAGTTCCCGTATCCGGCGTAGAGGCGGCAAGTTCATGGGGATGGACGTGCTGATCCTGCAGACCGTGGGACGCCGCAGCGGGCAGGCACGGGAGACGCCGGTTACCTGGTTCGCCGATGGTGAGGATGCGTGGCTGCTCGTCGCGTCGGGCGGCGGGAAACGAAATCCGGACTGGTACATCAATCTGATGGCGCACCCCGATCGGGCGTCGATCGAATTGCCGGGCCGGGGCACCGTGCCGGTCACGCCGCATCGGCTCGACGGCGCCGATCGCGAACAGGCATGGCAGCACATCGCCGCCGACCAGCCTCGCTACGGGAAGTATCAAACCAAATCGGACCGGGAATATCCGGTGGTCCGGCTCACTCCGCGATAATGGTTGCGCACTGCGAGCTGGATAATGGTGCGCCTCATAGCATTACAGTGGGGTTCGGAAGTTCCACCATCGGAGGGACGATGTCCGACGACGCCAGGTTCGGCGTCTACGTGCACTCAACGGCTCAGCCGGGTCAGCGTGACGCGGTCGTCGGGCTGATTGGCGACGCGGCGGCCGAAACCAGCGGACTGCTCGCCTACAGCATCGGCACGTCCCTCGATAATCCGGACGCCCTCTGGGCGACCCAGCTGTGGATCAACAAGGCAGCTCACGACAATGCGACCCACAGCGAACCGGTCCGCGCGGTGACGCGCCGCCTGCTGCTCGCCGCCCACTGGCGAGTTCCTATGGCCGCATTGTCGATGCCCGGGGGTACGTCGAGGATTGACTCGCGAGCGACTTCGATCGAGTTCATTCGGCCGAAAGACCTTCCACCCCAAGGATTCCGAGACGGCGCCGTGATCGGGTTACCGGGCCGGAACTGCTCCGAGGGCGGATGTGCTTCCGGCGCGAGCCTGAACTGGGCGGCCTTTACCGCGACGCGTGGTGCATTCGACTGGCTGGCAGCGGTGCCGCTTCGCCGGTGAGTGCCGCGATCTTCGGTGCGTTGCATCCAGAGTGCGCTCCGTGACTGCTCGGCCGCGCTAGTACTCCAGCCGGACTTCACGTTCGTGTGAGTTGGTTTGATCGTCGCTGGTAGTGGCTGGTGCGGGCGCGGTGTTGGTGTCTGCGACGCCAG
>NZ_JBITDI010000033.1:0-50888 GCF_044454005.1 Nocardia sp. NPDC051570
ATCCACCGCCTTGCGGATACCTCATCCAACAGGTGTACTCCACCCAGCCCGCAACAGCGTCAAGCCCGGCGACATCACGAATTCAGTCTCTGTAAGACGCGACGTGTATGAATTCGTCGGCGCACACTGACCGTGAACCCGGCCGAGGTTCGGGCCACTCATAACTGTGGGTCACACACGAGACCACACGCGACGCGCAGAATCGCCGACCGCCTGCAACGTCCCGACTCCGTCGGTGTCCCGATGCCGCGCCGCCCTGCTGCGCGCGTCGGTCAGTATCGGAATTTGGTGTTGGCGGACTTTCGCCGGCAATTCCGAACGCCGGGACACCCCGAGCTTTTTGTAGCTGCGAGTGAGATGTTGTTCGACCGTGCTGACGGTGAGGTGAAGCCGCTCACTGATCTCGCGATTCGTATAACCGATCGCGGCCAGTGCAGCAACGCGTTTCTCCGCATCACTGAGCACCTGACCGGCGTCGAGATTCTCGGTGTCGATCGAGGTCGATCCGACCGAACGATAGGCCGTCGGTATGTCGATCCGGCACTGTTCGGCCTTCTCGGCACACTGCTCCGCCACCAGCCGCGCCTGATCGAACTCACCCAGTTCGTGGTACACCATCGACAGGTCCGCCAGCGCCCTGGCCATTCCCAGGTTGTCGCCGGATGCTTCAAACAACTGGATGGCCTCGCGCAGTGCCGCGGCGCTGCTTCGGGGCTGACCGGTCAACGACGCCGCCAACGCCCGCAGCGACGCCGCCTTGAGCTGCGAGCCAAGCCCGTTCGTCAGCTCCAATTGCTTCTCGGCCAGCTTCTTCGCCTGATCGGCTCTGCCCATGACAATGTGGGCGTACGCGAGATCGATCCGCCACGGCACCAGTGTCTGCATCGCCGGGTTCTTGTCCCGCATCAGCTGGCCGCACGTCTCGAAATCGTTGACCGCGGCCGATGCTCGGTCAGTCGTGAGGAAAAGATCGCCCCTGGCGCGCAGGTACCTGGCGCCGAATACGGTCCGGAACATCGACTCGGGAACCCGCCTGTTCAGCAGCGCCGCGGCCGCGGTGTACCTGCCCAGCGCGGCGCGGGCGTGGATCGCGGTGGACAGCGGCAAGCCGATCAGCACGCCCCAGCTCTCGGCACTCATCATATCCAGCGCCGCAACGGCTTTCTCCTCAGCGAGTGCGACATCGCCCTGCAGGAGCGCGATCTCACCGCGGATGCTGCTCAGCAGAGCCTGCCAAGTGGTGAACCTCCGGCGTTCGGCTTCGGCGACGAGTTCGTTGCACAGTTCGGCCGAGATGTCTCCGTGATCGACGACGGTCAGGACGAGCAGCGCCGTTGCGGCGATTTCCAGCGACATCTCATCGAGTCGACTGCTGCGGAGCACGTGGGCAAGATCGGTCACGGTCTCCTCGGTGGCGACCCCGCCCACCAGTGCAACCGTCTTGGGCCACAGCCCGTCGGCGACAAGCCTGGCCAGCCCTGCGGCTGCCGAGTTCTTCGGGAAGTGTTTGGGGGGTGCGCTGACGACTCCGTAAAACCAATGCCGAACGAACGTGAGCTCCGCGACAACGCGCGGATTAGCCGCCAACCATGAAAGCGGCATGGCGGCAAGACATTCTGACGCAGCGGCCAGATCGCCCTGCCACATCAGGTGAGCGATGACAGTGGCGGTATCACGGCCATCAAGCCCACCGGACCGCACATCGATAGCCAGCAGGCCAATCTGGCGTAGGGCCGCCGCCGGGTTACCTCGCCACTCCACTCGAGCGATGGCCAGGCTGATCTCATGACGCACCTGCTCGTCGTCACAGTAGCGCAGAGCGAGATTCAGGTACCTCATCGCCCGATCCACGTCATCAACGACTGCGGCGTCGGCGGCTGCCTGCCGCAAGGCCGCCAGTCCCCACTTCTGCGCTACATCGTCGGCGCTGCAGAGATGCTCGGCTATTTCCGTGGATTCTCGCCCCTCGAGAAACAACAGACGCGCGGCCCGACCGTGCAGAGACGTTCGCTCGACGGGTTCCAGATCACCGCACAGGGCGGACACCGCCGTCGAATCGCGGAAGCGGAGATTCTCGACGAGTCCGCCCGCGGTCAGTTCGTCGACCGCGGACTCGACCGCAGCGGGCGGCATTCCGACCAGCGCAGCCACGCGACGGACCGAGGCGAGTTCGCCGAGGACCGCGATCGCACGGGCCACCCGTGCCTGCTGTGGTTCCGCGCGATGCACATAGGTCAGTATCGCCTGGCGGTAGGTCGCACCGGCCGTGGGAACACAGCCGTCCCCCGCACCACCGAAGTGATCGTCGGCGAACAGGGCGTGGATCATCATCGGATTGCCACCGGTCGTCCGGTGATATGCTACGGCCACTTCCGGGCTTACCTCGCGGCCGGTGATCCACGAGAGCAGTTCTGCCACACCGCCTTCCGACAACGGTGCCAGCTGTATACGGTCGTGTGGCTGCCGCTGCGGTTCACGCCCGGTGGCCACGATCATCACCGGATGAGTACTGGCGCGGCGGACCAGGAATTCAACCACCGACGCCGATCGGTCGTCGATCAGGTGGAGGTCATCGACGACGATAACGACCGGTGACTCCTCCGCGAATTCCACGATTGCCGCCCAGATATCGTGCAGTATCGGGGCGTCATCAGGCCCCTCACCCAGCCTGTCCAGTAACGGCAGAGCCGCCTCGACATCTCGCAGCAACTGCCGGGCCGACATCAGCGGTCGCGCCCGTTCGGTCTCCGATCCCGCTGCGAACAGCAATCGGACGTCTTGCTGCGCGACCTCACGGCAGAACTCATGCAACAGCCCGGTTTTTCCGGTGCCGGGACAACCACCGAGTAGGACGAGGCGGCCGTATCCCTTCGAGCATTCCGCCAATATTCTGCGTAGTTGTTTCAGATGCTCGCGCCGCTCTAACAGTGGCATCATTCCCCCAGATTTCACGCACATTGATCGATATACCTAAAGCTATCATTCAAAAAGCCGAGAATAAGGTGGATCAAACACGCAGCCGATACGCAAGTTTCATCGCCGGAATCTCCGCCGGCAGATGCATGCAAACCATTTCACATACCCCAGCCACCATCGAGCTCGTTCACAAGTCTGGCTTAATGGGCTGCATACAGTATGGCGATACGAGCTACCGCATGGTTCAAATGCGAAGGGACACCTCCGGTTATCGCCACCCGCCCAGCGCACCCACGTAGCCGAATATGCGAGGATCCGGCGATGACGACCGAACCAACTCGACTCCTGGAGGCATACCGGTTCCGGTCGTGGCTACTCCATTTCGACATGGCCTCAAACCCTCGACTACTGAATGCACTTCCAAGTTACCAAGCATGCGAAACCGCATTCTGTTACTCCTACTCGTGTAGCTATCCGTGAAGTAGATACGTCCGATTAAGTCACGTCCACGCCGGACGTTGCCATGCAATCAAAATAACCGTCCGCATCGGCCGGTGGTCCGTTTAGCAGCCTTGTCGTATCGTGTTGCTCACACTTTCGTACGATCGCCAGCATGCTCTCGCATGCCATCACCGTTCTCGAATCGCGTCGCGATCCGCTCCTGGCTGCGGCGGGCCGCCTGTAGCTGATCGACTGTGCCGCAACATGATCGCGCACCTCGGAGCCAGCGCCCGCGATGGCGAGTTCGCTTTGCCGACTCCGGGCGCGATGCGCGGACCGACACCGATCCAGGCACCGTCGCCGATCCACAGCCGCTCACCTAAAATCTTTGCGCGAGCAGCAATTTGAGCACCGTGACCCACAGCTGCATGTCGTATCGCCGCCCGGGAACCCGACGAAAGCTGCTCAGCCCAACGTAGATTCGTCAACAGCGCCATGGCGGGACCAGGAGCCGAGCTGTCCAAAGGAAGATCACCCATGGGCCCACCCTCAGAAGTGAAGCGTTTACTAGTCTTGCTGACAGCATACTGGCACTGAGCCGATACCGGCAGGAGGTAACTCCATGTGATCTGCATCACCGAGGGCGGCCTGAAACCATCCCGCACTCCACGGATGGGCACTAGCCTTCAGATCATCCCCAGATCGAATGCGCCACACCACATCTCGCGCCGACGTTCGATGTAGGGTCCTACAGTGCCCGTGGATCACACAGGACGCTTCGGTTCCTTGCGTACCCGGGTGGGTTCCACGACGCACGACATGACCTGACAACGACGTCAATCCCTACTACCCGTTCGCGCCGGGCAACTCGGAAGGAAGTCGTCGATGGTCATCCGCGTTTCATGCCTGTCGTTCGCGTTCTTCACGCGGCATTGGCGTGCCGGTTATGCGCCCGTTCGGTGAGGGCGAGCTGCTCGCGTCGCCGTCGACCGAAAGGCTGCGCGAGCTCGGCTGCACAATGCGGAGCGGGGCCCTGCTGCGCTGTGCGCTCGCGCGGCCCCAGGTTACTTCGGCGCTGGCGGCGACCTCTCGCCGAGAACACTTCGGTGACAACACGACTGCGGGACTGCCGGGGACGCTCAGACCGGCCGACGCGGCCAGGTACGCACAGTCAGTCCAGAGCTCCCAGGCCGAACGACAACCCATGCCTGCTAGTATACTGGCGGCAGTTGACCATTCGTACACTCGGTGCCAGCTACGACCTACGCCTGCCGGCGGTCCGAATCGGCAACTGCCCACCATCGAAGGCCTCGGCGAACGGAGCGATTGAGTGGAATCGAATGGCGGTGGTGAAACCTTTGCGGATCGGCTCGACTACCTATTCTCGATAGCGGGTTACCACGATGCTCAGAACCGGTGGCGCAATTTCAGCACCGGCGAGGTCGCTGACCTGATCAGCCAGTCCGACGACACATACCACGTCAAGCTGTCCCGCAGCTACCTCGGGATGCTCCGGTCCGGACGCTACTCGAACCCGTCCATAGCCGTGGTCATCGCACTCGTTCGGTTCTTCAACGACCGTCGGCCCGAGGGATATCCGGAAATCAGTGTTGATTGGCTCGCGTCGGGCGTTCCCGGGCCGAAGGATTCGACGCTCGCAAACAAAGAGCTCTCGCCGTTGGCGGACCAGCAGGTTCGGCAGATTGCGATGCGTGCCGGAAAAATGACGCCGGAATTACGGAGCCAGCTCATCGCGATTCTCGACATGATGGACGGAAAGAAATGACCATCGCTCGATTCCCGAATATGCAGACATGCCGAAGATACGTCCGCTCGCTGCGGCTCGAGCCGTATGCGAGCGCCTACGAACTGTGCGACCAGATGAGTTCGCTGCGGGCCCGGCCAATTCGCGTCGTTGAATGGCGACTACCGATTCCGGGCCCCATGGGAGTCTGGATCGCCCGCGAGTGCGACGACGTCGTGGTCGTGCAGGAGCTGGCTACCCGCAGCCACCGCGATCACATCGTGCTGCATGAACTTGCCCATATTCTGTGCGAGCACGAAGGAGAAACGCTGCCGGGCTACGAACCGGAGCTCCCCGTACTCAACGGCGTCGCCACCGAGGGTGCGACCCTACGCTTCCGATCGGCCTACGACACCACCTCGGAGCGGGAGGCCGAGCTGCTTGCCGTCGCTTTCGCCGAGCAACTGACCGACGACCTCCTCGAACCACGGATCGAGTGGGACGTGCACAGATACTTCGCCGGGAGCTGATCCGACATGGCCGCCATCCTCCAGTATTATCTGTCCGGATTTTTCTGCGTCGCCCTGGTGGTGAAGATCGTCGAATTGCGCTTGAGACCGCAGCGCAACCAACGCACGACAATGTTGATGGCCTCGTTGAGCAGCTTCACTGTCGCCACCCTGGCGGGCATCCCCCCTCTCCGCCAGACGATTCCGTTCGAGAACATTCCCGGCGTGGCAACGATCACGATGGATACCGGTGCGTCCATCAGCCTGGCACTACTTGCCGAGTATCTATGGCGACCACTGCGGCACAGTCGCGCCGATCCATGGTGGCGCAGTCGACTCTTCGCGTCCGCATGCGTGGTCAGCGCCCTCCTGGCCGTGCTGATGGCGACGACACCGCCCACACAGCGCACCAACCCGCTGCAGGAACAATACACCGGTAATTGGAAGATCGTCAGCATCTATATTATCGGAAATCTATTCTTTCTCTGCTGCTCGACGGCATCCGCGATCGCCTGTATGCGAATCACACGAATTGTGCACGGTCACGTCGCAATCAGTCTCGGCGTGGGTGCGATCGGAATGGCCGTGTACGCCGTCACCTGCATCAATCGCCTGGTTCTCGTGGCCGTACAGCACACGCCAAGTGGCTGGTTCATCTGGTATGGCAAGCTCAATTTCATTTTCACCCAAACGGCGTTGCTCACCTTCGTGCTCGGCCTGCATTTCACGACCCTGTGGCGCATTTCGGCGGCGATTCGACGGTCGTACGACGATCTGCAGAATTTCCGACGCCTTGGGCCGGTCTGGAAATCGCTCACCACAGAGTTTCCGCAGGTTGTACTGCCGCCGGAGCGCGGACTGCACGGGCTACGGGATCGCATCGACATCTCGTATCGGAAATACCGTCGAGTGATCGAGTGCCAGGATGCCCTGCTTTTGTTGAGCGCATATCCGGTCGGCGAGAATATCGGCACAGGATCACTCCATGATCAGATGAAACTGTTGCACTCGCTGTCATCGACGTATCGCACGACAGCATGAAGACGAGGATGCTGCGATGCAGCTCAGAAAACTGTCGGAACAGTTGGGAGTGAGCCCGCCTTCCATCAGGTACTTAGCGAAAATCGGCCACGCGAGACAGAATTTTCTATCGACATAAGGACAACTTGTAGTAAGTTCTGTTTGGAACTAGTTCGATCGGCGAGGGTAGCGGATAGGCACCGCGTCAACGGCCATAGCCGATTAGCATCAACGGTCAGCAAAAGGGGGCGGATGTGGCATTGGTCCAGCGGGATGAACAACTTGGTCTTATCGAGCGATTAATTCAAGATTCCGGTACCGACCGGGGCAGTCTCGTGCTAGTCAATGGCCCCGCCGGGTGTGGGGTCACCACACTGTTACAGGAGGTCGCCACTCGGGTCGCGGCTGCCGGTGCGATCGTCCTGCGCACTTTCGGCTCGGAGAGCGAGCGAGACCTGCCGTTCGAGCTGGTGGCTCAGCTGTGGACGTCGGCGGAGACGGGACACCCTGAGAATTCTGACCTTCATTGTCTCTCGACCTCCGGCCATGCCTCGTCTCAATACGAAACCACCGGGTATGCAACCGTAGCTCGGCGATTATGGAACTGGATTTCCGGGCTGGCCGCCCATCGCACCATCGTCATACTCGTCGACGACGTCCAGTACGCCGACGAGCAGTCGGCACAGTGTCTGTCTTTCCTGGCACGGCGCCTTTCCAGAGCACGTGTCGTTATGGTTCTTGGAAACCAGCCTCACCTCCGCATCGCGCATCCACGGCTGAGCACCGAACTACTGAGTTTGCCGAACTGTCACCGGACTCGGGTCGGCCCACTGAACATTTCCGGAGCCGTCCAGCTGGCAGCAACCTTCGACATCGTCGACGACGAGATCACCGAGCAGTTGTGGAGCCGCAGTGGTGGAAATCCATTGCTGCTGACCGCCTTGCTGGAAGACCACAAGCGCGCCCGCAACTCGACTACACGCGCCATGTTCGCGACAAATCCGAATGAAGCGTTCGCAGACGCGGTACTGACATGCCTGTACCGATGTGAGCAGCAAGTCATCGACACGGCACGCCTGCTGGCTACTGTCGGTGCGGATATGCCATCGCATCTAATTGAGTCGCTACTGCGCAGCGAAGCCTCGCCAGCAATCCCGAACTTGTCCGTGCTCGACCAGACGGGCCTGCTGTACGGATTCCGTTTCCGTGATCCGGTCGCGAAAGCGACCGTGCTGCACGCTGTTTCGACCGAGCAGCGGGCCGAACTACATCTGCGCGTCGCCGAATGCCTGCACGACTCCGGCGCGACGTGCGATGTCGTGGCAAAACATCTGCTGTTAGCCGATTCCCCGCTCCCAGCATGGGCGGTTCCGATCCTGCACGAGGCGGGCGTGCAGGAACTGGACTCCGGTCGGCCCGAAGAAGCGGTTACCGTGCTCACTGTGGCCCACCGCGAGTCGACCCACGAACGGCAGGGGGCGATGATGCTGGCCTTGTTGGCCGATGCGGAGTGGCAAATCGATCCTCCCACTGCGATGCGTCGGCTCACCGAACTCGTCGACCTCGCTGCCAACGGGCACCTGCGTCGACAGGAACTCGCGCGGATCGTCGGCAGGCTGTTGTGGTGCGGGCGCTATGCCGATACGCAGAGGTTGCTCAGTTACTGGGACACATGCCCGAAGCACCTCGATGAGGGTCGCAACCTCGAACACCACGTGCTCGAGATGTGGGTGAAATACACCTACCCCGTCCTGCTGGAAGCTGATCCATCGCTACTGGCCTGCGACGACGCCCAGATCACCTCGGCCGAGATCACCGCCAGCCCGGGAGTGCAGGCCGCGTTGCTGACCTCCGCGTTGCTCTACGGTGACGACGCGGACCTGGTTGGCGGTGCGGAACGGCTTCTGGAGAACTGGGATCTGCGTAGCTCGACCTTTTCCCCACTGAGCACGGCCCTGAGCACCCTGATCCAAGCGGACCGCACGGACCTGGCCCGCGTATGGTGCGACAGGTTGCTTGCGAGGGCCTCCGAGCTCGGGGTCACCACGTGGATCGCCGCGCTGCACAACATCAGCGCGGAAATTTCGCTCAGCGAGGGGGACTTCGCTGGTGCGCTGAAAAGCGCCTCCGCGGCGCTCGAACGCCTGCCCGCTCTAGGGTGGGGCGTGACCATCGGGCGCCCGATGGCGACCTTCGTGCTGGCCGCCACGGCACTCGGCGAGTATGAACAAGCCGCCGACCTACTGCGCCAACCGGTTCCAGACGTGATGTTCCAATGTCGATACGGACTGTATTACTGGCACGCTCGAGGGCACTATTACCTCGCCAGGGACCGCCCGCAGCTGGCTATTGACGACTTTCGGGCTTGTGGTGATCGCATGGTGCGGTGGCGGCTGGACTCGCCACAGGTTCTGCCCTGGCGGGCCGACCTTGCTCGCGCCTACCTGCGTATGGGAGAACATGCCGAGGCCGAGAAGTTCCTCGAGGAACAACTCGCGATGACCGCGCCCCGGTTCCGCGGCCTGCGCGGCATCGCGCTTCGATTACTCGCGACAACTCGGACGCGGTCCGACCGCTTGCCGATAATCGAGGAGGCGGTCGCACTACTGCGCCAAACCAGAGTACGTCACGAGTTGTCTGCTGCGATAAGTCAACTCAACGATACGCGTCGGCTCGGTCCCGTCGCACAGACGGGCCAGGCTCCCCTACATACCCTCGTCGAGATCGAAACATCGACTCGTCAGATGCAAGGAACAGCCTCGGCACCGGTGATCCAGCCGCAGGCCGGGCGCCTCGACACGCTCAGTCAGGCCGAGTTACGGGTCGCCGCGCTGGCCGCTCGAGGACACACCAACCACCACATCGCCAGGAGGCTGTTCATAACGGTCAGTACTGTCGAGCAACACCTAACCCACGCCTATCGGAAGCTCGGCGTGCGGGGCCGACGGGACCTACCGAAACAACTGCGGCTCTCCCGAGCCGACCTGGCCGGTTGATTCCCACCGGAAGTGCCGTCAGCTACCGGCGCACCCGCTGAATCGGGGGCGGATCTGCTGCATGACCGTCGCTGCGGCGTGCGCGCCTCCTCGGCCCAGCCAACCATTGCCCAGCGAACCCCTACGACCCCTGCCAGACGCCTCATATTGGATAAATACCGCCCTCCGAACTTACGGACAGCAGTAGCTCCCGCGGCGAGATACGTGACCATCCTTCAAAAAGGGAGAGACCTTGCTAGGTAAGCGGAACAGCGCTATCCCTGGTCGCGGAGCGAGCGGGTGTCTCGGCGCGCTGGCAATCGTCGCGGCATTTCTAGCTGTCTGCGGCAGCACCTCCATGACGCCCGAAGTGGCCGCGGGGCCTCTGCAGCCGGGCGGGACTTTGCGGGTCGGGCTCTCAGGCAATCCCGACTGCCTTGACCCGCAGCAAAGTGGGACCGCGGCCAGCCTGACCGTCGGCCGTCAGCTGGTCGACTCACTGACTGACCAGGACCCGGTCACCGGGGCGCTGCACCCGTGGCTCGCGAGCCACTGGGAGGTCAGTCCGGATGCACGCAGCTTCACCTTCCACCTCCGCCCCGGCGTCACGTTCAGCGATGGAACCCCGCTCGACGCCGCTGCAGTCCGAACGAACCTTTACGCAATCGCCGCGCTGGGGGCAAAATCCCAGGTCGGCGCCACTTATCTGGCCGACTATACCGGCGCGACCGTGCTCGACCCGACCACGGTTCGAGTTGATTTCGCCGCCCCGACGGCGCAGTTTCTCCAGGCCACATCCACCCCGACTCTTGGCCTGCTAGCCCCTGCGGCGTTCGCCGCCAGCCCGGAACAACGCTGTCAGGGCACCCGGCTGATCGGGTCGGGCCCGTTCGTTCTCCAGAGCTACACCCCCGACCAGGAGGTGACGCTACGCAGGCGGGACCACTACGACTGGCCGTCCATGCTTGCACGGCATATCGGACCCGCATATCTCGATCGGATCCGATTTCCCGTCATCTCTGAGTCCGGTGTCCGTTCGGGCGCCCTGGTCTCCGGAGAACTCGACCTCGCTACCGACATCCCACCGCAAGACGAAGCGGTGTTCGACGGCAACGGCTTCCACCTGATGACTCGCTCCAATCCCGGAATCCCGATCACCCTGCTCCCCAATATGGCGCGTCCGGTGCTGAGTGAGGCCGCGGTCCGTCGAGCCATCCAGCACGGACTCGATCGTCAGCAGATCGTCGATGCTCTCCTCAGCCCCCGCTATCACCCGGCCACGGGGGTGCTCGCCGCCTCGACACCGTTCTTCGTGTCTGAGAACGGGCAGCTTCGTCACGACCCCACAACGGCGCAGCAATTACTAGAAGCGGCGGGATGGCGTCGAGGCCCGGACGGGATTCGTGTCAAGGACGGTCACCGGCTGTCGATCGACGTGATCTTCACCGCGGACATCGTGTCGAGCCAGAACATCCTTCTGCTCATCCAGCAGCAGTTGCGAGGCATCGGTGTAGAGCTGCGCCTACGGCAGCTCACCGTCGGGGGGGCCATCGCAGCGCAGGCGTCAGGCGATTTCGACCTCACCCTGGTGAACCTGACGCGCGCTGATCCGGACGTGCTGCGCATGACCTTCTCCACTCGCTCACGCAACCCCGGCCGGTTGCGGCCGGGACCATTGGATGACCTACTCGAAGCGCAGGCCACCGCCATCGATCCAGTCAGGCGGCAGGCCGCCGTCCGTGCGGCGCTCGACGATATCGTCGGTCAGGCGGCCTCGATTCCAGTGTGCGAGTTGAACCAGGTAGTGGCGTTCAGCAACACTACCCACCAACCTGCCTTCGACGGCTCGTCCCGACTCAAGCTCTACGACACGTGGACCGCCACCAGGGAGGGTTGACATGTTGCGTTACCTGCTAGAGAAGATCCTCTCCGCACTCTTCGTGCTATGGGCGGCGTTCACCGCAAGCTTCGGCCTGCTGTACGTCCTTCCAAGCGACGCCGTGGCGATCAAGGTGCAAGGTCTGGAACATGCAACAGTGGACCCCATTGAGGTGCAGCAGTTACGTGCACAGTTCGGCCTCGACGGCCCGTGGTGGCAGCAATACCTCCGGCTACTGTGGCACGCGCTCCACGGTAATCTCGGCATCTCCGTCCAGACCGGCGCTCCGGTGGCGGATATGGTCGGACATGCTCTGCCGAACACTGCTTCGATCGCGGTCGCGGGCTTGGTACTTGCGGTGGTGTTCGGCACGGCGTTGGCGCTAGCCGCCGCCTACGCCGAGTGGAAGCCGCTGCGCCGGGCGCTGCTTCAAACGCCCGCCATGGCGATCTCGGTTCCTCCATTCTGGCTGGGTCTCATGCTCATCCACCTGGTGTCGTTCCGGTGGCGCGTGCTGCCCGCGTTCGGCGACCAGGGTTTACGCAGCGTCGTGTTGCCCGCGATCACCATCGCGGTGCCAACCGCCGCAGTGATAGCACAGGTTCTTGGGCGGAGCCTGCGGACCGCGATGGCGGCGCCCTATGCGGACACCGCCCGGGCCAAAGGGGCCAGCCGGGCTCGGGTTGTGCTCCGACATGCGTTCCGCAACGCGACCATGCCAGCCATAACGACCACCGGTCTCATCGCCGGGAGCCTGCTCGTCGAGACGGTCACCGTGGAAACGGTGTTCTCCCGCGCCGGCATCGGTCGGCTAACAGCGACGGCGGTGGCCAACCAGGACGTCCCAGTGGTGCTGGGTGTCGTGCTCTTCGCGGCATTCGTGTTCGTCCTGGTCAACCTCTTGGTCGACCTCGTCCACCCGCTGGTCGACCCGCGCGTGGTCAGCCGCTCCAGGCTGAGGGAGATGGAAGCGTGAGCGAGGCCGTGTTCGCGGAACCGCGGTATCGGGCAGTGCTGCGCAGCGTGGCGAACAGCCCTGGCCTCGTGATCTCCGGATTGGTCGTTCTGCTCGTGCTCGGTTGGGCCTTTGCGCCCAGCCTGTTCGCGGCCCAAGATCCGCTGGCGATCAACCTCACTGAACGGCTTCGGCCACCAGGCGGCGAGCACGTGTTCGGTACCGACCAGCTCGGCCGCGACATGTACTCCCGTATTGTCTACGGCGCTTCGTTGTCGATGCGCACCACGATCCTTTCAGTGGTGCTGGCGACCGCGTGCGGTGCGGTTGTGGGTGCGGTCGCCGGTTTCGTCGGGGGCTTCCTCGACCGCGTGCTCATGCGGCTGGTCGACGTGCTGTTGGCGGTACCGTCGATGCTGCTCTCGTTGGGGGTCGTGACTGTCCTGGGATTCGGCGGCACGAATATCGCGATTGCGGTGGGCGTCGCGATGGTTGTTCGGCTGGCACGGGTAATGCGCGCCGAGGTTCTGCGGGTCTGCGGTTCGACCTACGTGGAGGCCGCGTGGGTGTCCGGTATGCGCATGCCCGGAGTGCTCGCCCGCCATGTGGTGCCCAATGCCGCGGGGCCGGTGCTCGTGCTGGCCGTGTTGGAGTTCGGCGCCGTCATGCTGCAGATTTCTGCGTTGAGCTTCCTCGGCTTCGGTGCCCCTCCGCCGACGCCGGAGTGGGGTTCGCTCGTCGCCGACGGCCGTGACTACCTGATATCGGGCTGGTGGTTGAGTGCGCTGCCTGGGCTGACGATCGCCGCCGTGGTGCTGTCGGTCAACCGCACCGCCCAAGCCCTGGAGCGAACGCGAGGTACGTCCGGGTGAGAATGCCTACCGAGACCCTGCTGACGATCCGAGATCTGCACGTCGATTACGGCGCTGGTTGGCGCACGACGCAGGCGGTACGCGGGGTCGACCTGATCGTCGCGCCGGGCGAGGTTGTCGCGCTGGTCGGTGAATCCGGGTCCGGGAAGAGCACCATAGCCCTCTCCACGCTGGGACTGTTGCCGCCGACAGCCTCGGTCCGGACGGCGGAACTCTCCTTCGCCGGCACGGAGCTGACGGCGCTCTCCAACGAGCGCATGCGGGATCTTCGTGGTCTACGCCTGGGGCTGGTCCCGCAGGATGCGTCGATGTCGTTGAACCCCGTGCAGCGCATCGGCGACCAGGTAGCAGAAGTGTTGCGGATCCATGACGTGGTACCCAGCCGAGCCGCGGCCGGCCGGGCGGTGGAACTGCTCGCCGAAACCGGGCTGCCCGATCCCCTGGTGCTGGCGCGTCGGTTCCCACACCAACTCTCCGCCGGAATGCATCAACGAGTCCTGCTGGCCATCGCGATGGCCGCACGCCCCCGACTGCTCGTAGCCGACGAGCCGACCAGTGCGCTGGACGTGATCACGCAACGTCTCGTGCTGGACCGGATCGGCGAACTGACCCGTACGCGGGGCACCGCGGTACTGTTGGTGACCCACGATCTGGCCGTCGCCGCGGATCGCGCGGACCGGATCGTCGTGTTGTCGGCGGGACGGGTCGTCGAGCAGGGATCTGCTGCAGAAGTTCTGACCGCTCCCCGCGAGCACTACACCCGGGTACTCGTCGCAAGCGTCCCAGGCATGACGAGCACCCGGTTGCGCGAGCCGTCGCTACCTGCCGACGCGGTGGAACTCCTGCGCGTGGACGGCCTCGTCAAGGAGTTCCCGCTGCCCGGCGGCGGTCTTCAGCGGGTCGTCGACGGCATAGACCTTTCCCTCTGCCGCGGCGAAACCCTCGCCCTCGTCGGCGAATCCGGGTCGGGCAAGTCCACCACTGGCCGACTGGTGCTCGGCCTGGAGCGACCGACGTCCGGCGTGATCGCGGTGGATGGGGAGCGAGTCGATGATCTACCTGGCCGCCGGCGGCGTACTCTGCGGCGACGGATGCAATTGGTTTATCAGGACGCTCGCGCCGCACTGGATCCGCGGATGTCCATTGCGGACATTGTGGCGGAGCCTTTGCGCGCGTTCCGCGTCGGAACCCGGGGCGAGCGCCGGGAACGGGTCGCCGAACTCCTCGACCACGTGCAGTTGTCCTGCGATGTAATGTCCCGCAGACCTGCGGAACTCTCCGGCGGGCAGCGGCAGCGGGTGGTGATCGCTCGGGCGCTGGCGCTCCGACCCGACCTGCTTGTGTGCGACGAGCCTGTGTCGGCGCTCGACGTCACGGTGCAGGCGCACATCCTGGAGCTGCTCGCACGGTTGCAGTCCGAGTTCGGGCTCGGCTGCCTGTTCATCACCCACGATCTCGCCGTCGCGCGGCAGATCAGTGATCGGATCGCGGTGTTGCGGCGCGGTCGGCTGGTTGAGACCGGTGCGACCGAGGACGTCCTCGAGCACCCCCAGCACCCCTACACCGCGGAGCTGGTCGATGCCATTCCAGGACAGCGCTGGGCCAGTGATATCGACATAACCGAGCGATCCACCGATGAACGCGTCTGACCCTGTGCGGAGCTGACGGTTTTATCGTGCGGCAGAGGACCGTTGCGGAACAACACCGGCTGCGTCGACTCCTACTGCGGCGACTGGTGCCGCAGTGAAGGACCATCGATCGGCGCTCATCCGCTCCAGCTCGGCGACTAGTTCCATCAGTCCCTCGACGATCTTCGCCCGCCGCTCGGCGTCGAGCCCGCCCAGAAGCCGCGCCTCCACCGCGAGCTGACGGGGGAACAGTTCGTCCACCACCTGCCGGCCCTGGTCGGTGAGTTGGACCAGCGAAGCACGCCGATCGGACGTGCTGGGACGGCGGCTGAGCAGTGCGCGGCGTTCGAGCTTCGCCAGAATCTTGCTGGTGGCGGCGCGGGATCGGTGGGTCTGCTCGGCTAATTGCCGCGCGATAACCGGCCGGTCCGCATAACGCAGGATCAACATTACGTCAAGCTCGGGTGAGGTTATCTCCGCACCGTCGAACACCGGTTCCACCGCGAGCGCGAGTACCGCATGTGCACGTTTGAGCGGACCGAGGATATCCATCGAGGATGTGTCCAGCTCCGGCCTTGCGCGCTGCCACTGCTCACGAGTGCACTCCGGTAGGGGTTGCATGGATGACCGTCCCGCATATCGTTAACCAGTGAACTAACGGTAGTCTATTTCTATTATCATAGCTGCTGCTCGCACTCGTCACGCGTGGGTGCCGGAGCCTCTTCCCGCAGAACAGTGCAAACCCGGCGGCGTGCGGCCGATGCTGGCTTCCACCGGCGGGCCGCTGCGGTACAGCCGCACGCCGAGTTCGCGAGTTCGCTCGAGGAGAGTGCGTTCGATCTCGGCTTTCGGGAACGGTATAGAAAGCGGTCGCTCCGCGGCGCCGACCACGACCCCATCCCCGCGGGTATCCGTCTCGGCTCTCATCACCCTCGTCCCAAGGGGCGCAGCCAGGCCCGCACTGCGTCGGCCGTGCTGTTCGAATGCTGTTCCAGGACGGTGAAGTGGTCGCCGGGCACGTCGACCACGTCGTGCGGCAGCGGCCAGAATGCCTGCCAACGTTCGCCCGCCTGCGGCAGTGGTTCCGCCGCACGCACCAGCAGGGTGGGCGTGGCGACCGGGCCCGGCTGCCAGGACTCGAACATCGCGGAGTACGCGCCGACCGCGGTGAGCCTGGTGCCGTCAAGGGGAAAGTCGAAGCGGTCCAGGCGGTCGAGCATGCCCTGCACCATCGCAGGCAGCCACCAGTCCATGCCCGGCACCCCCGGGGTGTCGACCGGGAAGGTGTCGATCAGCACCAAACCGTGGGGCCTGGCACCGAGCTCCTCCAGCCGAGCGGTGACAGCATGAGAGATGCAGCCACCCATCGACCGGCCGAGCAAGGCGAACGGTCGCCCGCCGACCGTGTCGAGCACGGTCCGCGCATACACGTCGAGCAGGGCGTCCGCGGTGTCGGGAAGCTGTTCGTCGTCGCGGAAGCCGGGCGCAGGTATGATGATTACCTCGCGTTCCCCGGCAAAGCACCGTCCGAACCGAGAGTATTCGTAAGGGGTCGACATTGCGCTGGTCGGCATGAAACACACGATGGGGTCGGCCGGACCGGTCGCCAACCGCACCGGCGCGATCGCATGGTCGGCGAACTCCGCCGCGCCGAACCGACGCCGGGCCATCGCCGCGGCGGTCAGCACCGCAGACGCTGCGGCGTATTCCTCGTTCCGGCACAGTCCGATGTAGACGCTGGCGAGTGGGTCGTCGGACAGGATCTCAGGCGTAGACGGCGGGTCGGTGAGCAGCACACCGAGGTAGTCGGCGATGGCGGCGGACGTGGGCTGGTCGATTACGAGGGTCGTGGGCAGGTCTAGTCCGGTGTCGGCGGCGAGCGCGGTGAACAGCTCTACGGCGGTCAATGATGTCATTCCCAGTTCCAGGAGCGGTGTTTCGACTCCTACCGCGTCAGCGGTGGAGCCGAGTACCCCCGCGACGCGTTCGGCGACCGCCCGCCGCAGGGTGTCGCGGCGGGCCTCGCCGTCGAGCTGGGCGACTTGCCTAGCCAAATGCGGTGTCGCATCACGGACCCCGGCGTTGGGTGGCACCGTGTCCGCCTCGCCCCGGATAATCGCAGGGTCCAGCCAGAAGCGGGAACGCTGGAATGCGTAGGTGGGCAAGTCGATCCGACTCGCACTGGTTCCGGCGAACAGCGCTGACCAGTCGATTTCGCTGCCGCGGACGTACGCCTGGGCTGCCGCGGCCAATACACCGCGAACCTCGTCGCGATCGCTGCGCACCGCCGGGACGGCGGCGACCGCGCCGGGGCGGGATGTGCCGTTACGGACGAGCGCGGACAGTACGCCGTCTGGACCCACCTCGATCAGGGTCCGCACCCCTTGTTGGTCGAGGGTCTGGACGACGTCAGCGAACCGTACCGTGGCCCTGGCGTGCCGGACCCAGTAGTCCGGGTCACAGAGGAGTTCACCGGTCGCCAGTTCCCCAGTCACTGCCGATACCACGCTGCGCTCCGGTTCCCGATAGGTCAGCGACCTCGCTACAGTCCGGAACTCCTCGAGCATGGGCTCGACAAGCGGCGAGTGGAAGGCGTGTGAGACAGTCAGCCACCTGATTCGGTGACCTGCGCTGCGCAGCCGGTCCACGATCCGATCGACCGGCCGCGCGGCCCCGGACACCACGACCGCCGCCGGACCGTTGACCGCAGCCAAGTCGACGTCGTCTGGGTACTCGTCCACCAGCGGCCGCACGTCCGACTCAATGGCCTCTACTGCGACCATGACGCCGCCGGAGGGCAGCTGCTGCATCAGCCTTCCTCGCGCCGCGACGAGTGCGGCAGCGTCGGGCAGTGAAAACACCCCGGCCACATGCGCGGCGGCGATTTCGCCGATCGAATGACCCGCTAGCACGTCCGGGCGCAGTCCCCAGGACTCCAGCAGCCGCACCAGCGCGACCTCGAATGCGAACAATCCCGCCTGGGCATATTCGGTGTGGTTCAGTGAATCGACCTCGGTGGACTGTCCGAGGACGACATCGAGCAACGGCAGCTCCAGGCGCCCAGCGAACTCGGCGCAGATCGCGTCGAAAGCCGTGACGTACGTGGGGAACTCGCGGTAGAGCTGTCGTCCCATTCCGATCCGCTGAGCACCCTGCCCAGTGAACAGGAATCCGAGAGGTCCAGGGCTGGGTGATCCGGAAATGACGTCGGCGACCGGTCTGCCCCATGCAAACGTTCGCAGCATCTCGGGACCGGTCTTCTCGATCAAGACAACGGCGCGGTTATTGTGCGTGGTGCGTGTGGTGAGCAGCGAGTAGCCGATATCCGCCGGGTTTTGTTCAGGATTGCTGTCGAGGTGGTCGGCGAGCTTCTGTGCCTGCGCCCGCAGTGCAGCATCGCCCCGCGCTGACAACACCCAGGGAACGACGGACAGTTCCCGTTTCCTCTCCTCCGACACGTTCTCCGTTTCGAGGGGCGCCTCTTCCACGATGACGTGCGAGTTGGTGCCACTGACACCGAACGAGGACACCCCGGCGCGGCGCGGATGACCATTCCGCGGCCACGTCCGAGACTCCGTCAGCAACTCCACCGACCCACTCGACCAATCCACATGCGACGACGGCGCATCCACATGCAAAGTCTTGGGCAGCATCTCGTGCTGCATCGCCAAAATCATTTTGATCACGCCCGCCACCCCGGCCGCAGCCTGGGCATGCCCGATATTCGACTTCAACGACCCCAACCACAACGGCCGATCCGCCGAACGCCTACCGTAGGTCGCCAAAATCGCCTGCGCCTCAATCGGATCACCCAACGTCGTACCCGTACCATGCGCCTCCACCGCATCCACACCGGACGGGTCGATACCGGCGTTGGCCAAAGCAGCCCGGATGACGCGCTGCTGGGATGGCCCGTTGGGCGCGGTAAGGCCGTTGGACGCACCGTCCTGATTGACCGCCGAACCCTGAACGAGCGCAAAGACCCGATGTCCGTTGCGACGAGCATCGGAAAGCCGCTCCAGCAACAGCAGACCAGCCCCTTCTGCCCAGATCGTGCCGTCGGCAGACTCGGCGAACGACTTGCAGCGACCGTCCGGCGCGAGGCCGCGCTGCCGCGAGAAGTCGACGAACGGAAACGGAGACGCCATCACGGCGATTCCGCCGGCCAAGGCCAGCGTGGACTCCCCCGACCGCAACGACTGGCACGCCAAATGCAACGCCACCAACGACGACGAACACGCCGTATCCACCGTCACCGCCGGACCCTCGAAACCGAACGTATACGACACCCGACCCGACACCACACTCCCGGCGCTGCCGGTACCAACGAACCCCTCCACCCCTGCGGGCCAGCCATTGGCGGCCGTGGCGTACTCGGTTCCGGTCGATCCGACGAAGATCCCAGTACGGGAACCGCGCAATATCGCCGGATCGATCCCCGCCCGTTCCAGAACCTCCCACGAGGTTTCCAACAGCACCCGCTGTTGCGGATCCATCGCCAACGCCTCCCGTGGCGAGATCCCGAAGAAGCCTGCGTCGAATTCCGTTGCGTCGTAGAGGAACCCACCGCTATCCACGTAGGTCTTACCAATTCTGCCAGGGTAAGGGTCGTATAGTTCCGAAATATCCCAGCCGCGGTCGGTGGGGAAGCCAGAGATCGCGTCCCGCTCGTCGACCAGCAGCTCCCAGAGCGCATCCGGTGAGTCGACACCGCCCGGTAGGCGGCAGGCCATACCCACCACCGCAACTGGCTCGGTCGCCGCATATTCCAGTTCGCGGATCCGTCGGAGCGCCTCGCGGTTCTCGGTGAGTGCGCGTTTGAGATAGCTGCGCAGTTTCTCTTCGTCAGCCATGGTTTTCACCTCACTTTCTCAGGTCCGGGTTCAGGCGGGCCGGTCGTGGTCCATCAGCTCGAACAGCTCCTCGTCGGTGGCCGACTCGATGTCGATGCCGTTGTCCTGGTCACCGTGGTCCCAGCGGGAGGAAATCGACCGCAGTCGAGCCGCGAGATCGCTGTTACCGTCGGCCCCTTCCGCCGACAGCGCCTCCAGCTCGGCCACGAGGTCCGCTGCGCTACGCAAGGTGTCGGCTTTGCCTAGGTCGCTGTGGATGCGGCGCACCACGGCGGTCAGATTCGGCTCGTCGAATACGAGGGTCGTGGGCAGCCGGAGTCCCGTGGCCACGTTGAGTCGGTTGCGCAGTTCAATCGCGGTCAGAGAGTCGAAGCCGAGTTCGGAGAACGGCCTTATCGGGGTCAGGGCCCCCGGTTCGCTCCAGCCGAGAACGGCGGCCACCTCCGCACGAACGAGGTCGTGAAGTACCGCCTGTTGGTCGGGCGATGCCAGCCCAGCGAGTCGTTCCACAAGTTTTGACTGGTCCGGCACCGGCAGGAGTGTCACGTCGCTGGTTTTCCGCGGTTTCGCCGGTAGCCAATAGTGCTGGTGCTGGAAGGCGTAGGTGGGTAGTTCGACGGCTCGTGCTCCGGAATATATCGGTGACCAATCGACTGCGACTCCGGACACATGGAGAGCTGCGACTGATCGTAGGAATCTGTCCAGGCCACCCTCGTCGCGCCGCAGCGTGCCCGTTGCCACTACGGTGTTTTTGCTGCCTTCGGCAGTTTCCTCGACTGCCGACACCAATACCGGGTGTGGGCTGATTTCGACGAACGCCTCGAATCCCTCCCCCAGCAGGCGGCGGGTGGCCGGTTCGAACAACACCGTCTCACGCAAATTCCGGAACCAGTAGCCTGCATCCAGTTCCGCGGTATCGATCCACTCGCCGGTCACTGTGGACAACATGGGTACCCGGCCCGACTGGGGTTGCACTCCGGCAAGCAGCTGCGTCAGTCCCTCACCTATCTCGTCCACGTACGGTGAGTGTCCTGGTAAATCGACGTCGATACGCCGGACACGAATCTGCCGGGACTCGCAATCCGCCACGACACGATCCAGCACTCCCCGATCACCGGAGATCACCACCGACCTCGCGCCGTTGACCACAGCAATCGACGCCCCGGTTCCCCACCTGGCCAGCCGATCCCGCGCCTCGCCCACCGGAAGCGCGACCGACACCATGCCCCCACGGCCGGACAGCCCAGCAAGCGCCCGACCGCGCAGTGCGACGATCCTTGCTCCGTCTTCCAGCGACAAGCCCCCAGCCACACACGCTGCGGCGATCTCCCCCTGGGAATGCCCCACCACCACATCCGGTACCACACCAAAGGACTCCCAGACCGCCGCCAGCGACACCATCACCGCCCACAACACCGGCTGTACCACGTCAACCCGGTCCAACGACGGCGCATCCGCTTGCCCTCGCAGCACCTCGACGACGTCCCAATCCACGAACAATCGCAATGCCGTCGAGCATTCCATCAGCCGTTCGGCGAAGACCGGCGACTCACCCAACAGCTTCACAGCCATCCCGACCCACTGCGAACCCTGCCCTGGAAACACGAACACCGATTTCCCGTCGCTCAGAGTGACATTGTCGGCGACCACCGACGGAGCAGGCTCACCCGACACGAAAGCGGCAAGCCCGGAACGCAATTCGGCCCGTCCGGTGCCCACCAGCACAGCGCGACGCGCAAGCAACGGCCTCGTCGCCAGCGAACGCGCGATATCGCGGACGGACAGGTCCGGGTGCGAGTCCAGGTGCTCCAGCAGTCGCCCGGCCTGCCCTCGCATTGCGTCCTTATCACGCGCCGACAACACCCATACAGCTGGCCCGGCGAGCTCCCCGCCAGATTTCTCATCAATCTTCTCCGCTTCGGGCCTTCGATCGGTGGTCTGCGCTTCGGGCTCCTCGACAATTACGTGGGCATTGGTGCCGCTGACACCGAACGAGGAAATCCCGGCTCGTCGTGAACGACCGTTCCGTTCCCACCGCCGAGAAGCCGTGAGCAGTTCCACCGATCCGCTCGCCCAATCCACATGCGACGACGGATGATCCACATGCAAAGTCTTCGGCAACCTCTCGTGCCGCATCGCCAAAATCATCTTGATCACGCCCGCCACCCCTGCGGCGGCCTGGGTGTGCCCGATATTCGACTTCAACGACCCCAGCCACAGCGGGCGCTCACGATCCTGCCCATAGGTCGCCAGGATTGCCTGTGCCTCGATCGGATCACCCAATGCCGTACCAGTGCCGTGCGCTTCAACGACATCGACATCGGACGCCTCAAGACCGGCAGCGGCCAGCGCGTTCCGGATCACCCGCTGCTGAGCCGGACCACTCGGCGCCGTCAACCCGTTCGACGCCCCATCCTGATTCACCGCCGAACCACGCACCACCGCCAACACCCGATGACCGTTACGGCGAGCATCCGACAGTCGCTCCAGCAACAACAACCCCACACCCTCGGACCAGACGGTCCCGTCGGCCGCGTCCGCAAACGACTTGCAGCGACCATTCCGAGCCAGCCCACGCTGGCGGGAAAACTCCACGAACAGCTCCGGCGTGAACATTACGGCGACTCCGCCGGCCAGGGCGAGCGTGGACTCACCGGACCGCAACGACTGGCACGCCAAATGCAACGCCACCAACGACGACGAACACGCCGTATCCACCGTCACCGCCGGACCCTCGAAACCGAACGTATACGACACCCGACCCGACACCACACTCCCGGCACTGCCATTGCCGAGATAACCCTCCAGGTCGGCAGGCACCTCCTCGACACGGGAGCCGTAATCGTGGTGCATGTGACCGGCAAAAACCGCGGTTTGACTGCCGCGCAGGGTGATTGGGTCTATACCCGCGCTTTCGAACAGCTCCCATGAAGTCTCCAGCAGAAGACGCTGCTGCGGATCGGTGGCCAACGCCTCCCGCGGCGAGATCCCGAAGAACTCGGCATCGAAACCCCCTGCGTCATAAAGGAACCCGCCCTCACGAATATAACTCGAACCGGGCCGCTCACCCTCTGGGTCGTACAACGACTCGGTATCCCAGCCCCGGTCATCCGGGAATCCAGAAATCGCATCCACCTCATCGGCCACCAGCCGCCACAAATCCTCCGGCGACGCAACCCCACCCGGGAAACGGCACGCCATCCCGATAACGGCAACCGGCTCCCCGGCGGCCGCGGTGGTCACTGTGGCTGCCTCCGGTTCGGGTGTGGCGCCGAGGATTTCGGTGCGAAGCAGGTTCGCGAGAGCGGCTGGAGACGGGTGATCGAACACGAGCGTCGCCGGTAATCGGATCCCGGTCGTGCCAATCAGCCGGTTGCGCAGTTCAATCGCCGTCAGCGAGTCGAAGCCCAGCTCGGTGAAGGCTTGGGTGTCACCGATCCGCGCGGTGTCGGAGTGGCCAAGCACCGCAGCGGCCTCCCGCCGGATCAGGGCCAGCAGTCGACTGCGCTGCTCCGCAGCGGGAAGCCTAGCCAACTGGGCGGGGAGGGAAGTGTCGGGTGTTCCGGCGTCGCGGGCCGTCGGTCGACGCCTCGGAACGAGATCGCGCAGCAGAGTTGGGCTGAACTCGGTGCGCCCATGCAGTGGGGTCAGGTTCAGCCGGACCGGAACCACGGTGGCATGGTCGCTACGCAGCGCGGATTCGAACAAGGCCAGGCCGTCGTCTTCGCTCAATGGCACGGTCCCGTGGCGGGCCATCCGGATGTGGTCGGTGCGGTCCAGTTGCGCGGTCATGCCGCTGGCCCGCTGCCACAGTCCCCAGGCGAGGGACTGGCCGGGTAAGCCGTGCTGGCGCCGGTAGCGGGCGAGCGCGTCCAAGAAGGCGTTCGAGGCCGCGTAGTTCCCCTGCCCTGCGCCACCGAAAACGCCTGCGGCAGAGGAGAACAGCCAGAAACCGGCCAGATCGAGATGCCGAGTGAGCTCGTGTAGGTACCACGCGGCGTCCACCTTCGGCGCGAACACAGCACGAACCCGGTCCGGGGTCAACGACCCGACGACCCCGTCGTCAAGGGCTCCGGCCGCGTGCACGACCGCGGTCAGTGGATGTTCTGCGGGAATGGCGGCGAGTAGCGCGGCTATTGCGTCACGGTCGGTCACGTCGCATCGGACCGCCGAGGCGGTTGCGCCAGCCGTCGCGAGCTTCGCGATGAACTCGGCGGCGCCAGGTGTCTCCGGCCCGCGCCGCCCGGTCAGCACCAAGTGCCGCACCCCGTGCTCGGCCACGAGCCAGCGGGCGACGAGCTTGCCGAGCATGCCAAGGCCGCCGGTCAGCACCACGGTACCTTGCACATTCAGCGGCGGCGCCGCACCGTCCTCGGGTATGAGGCGGCCGAGCCTGGGCACCGAGACAACGCCGTCGTGAAGGGCTAGCTGATCCTCGTCTCGCACAACCGCGACGGCGAGAGCCGCGCGGATGCGCCGTTGCGATTCCTGCCGATCGTCGAGGTCCACGAGGACAAATCGACCCGGCTGTTCAATCTGCACGGACCGCACGAGCCCCCACACCGGGGCACTGCCGAGATCCACCGGCCCGTGGACCGCTCCCTGGGTCACGACGACGAGCCGGGAACCGTCGAACCGGCTATCGGCGAGCCAGCGCTGTACGAGAGCCAAGGTTTGCTCGGTGGCGGCGTAGGCAGCGGCGACGGGATCCGCGCCAGGCGATGCGGGAGCACTGAGTACGATGTTGGGCAAGTCGTCGCCGGGGTTGTCCAGGTCGACGAGCCCGAATGCTCTGTCGCCGAGAATGGCTTCCACCTGCTCGGCATATTCGGTAACCACCCCGATCCGGGGTTCGACGCAGCCTGCGGTGTCGACCTCGCGCCAATCGACGGCAAATAGGGGCTCTCGAGAAGTGACCGGTGTTGGCAACCCGACGCGTAGCACAAGGGAATCCACGGAAGCGACCGGCGCACCGGTGGAGTCCGCGAGCTGCAACGACAACGAATCCGCGGAGTGTCGCATCAGCCGCACCCGGAGGGCGGTGGCGCCGGACGCCCACAACCGCACTCCCCTCCACTCGAATGGCAGACGGTTGCTTCGATCTATGCCCTCGCGGGCATCGTGCAACGCGACCGTGTGGAGTGCCGCGTCGAGGAGCGCCGGGTGGATTCCGAACCGAGTGGCCTCTCCATGCTGCGGTTCGGGGAGAGCGACCTCGGCGAAAAATTCGCCGTCGCGTTCCCATGCTGCGCGCAGGCCCTGGAACGCCGGCCCGAATTCCAAGCCTGCCGCCGCGAGCCGATCATATGCATCGCTGACGTCGACCTGCTCCTCCGACGGCGGCCAGGAGGTCAGTGCGAACGGCGTGGTTGCCCGCTCGGGAGCGAGGACGCCGGTAGCGTGCGTGGTCCACCCCGCGTCAGTGTTCTCGCGGCGGGAGTGGATCGACACCGGGTGGCGTCCGGAGTGGTCCGCTTCCTCTACCGAGACCTGGATCTGGACCGGTTCGTCCGGTCGTAACATCAGCGGCAGCTCGATAACGAGTTCGTCGACAACGTGGCAACCGACCTCCTCGCCAGCGCGCATCGCGAGTTCGACGAAGCCTGTACCCGGCAACAGCACGGTCCCGCGCACAACGTGGTCCGCCAGCCAGGGGTGCGTCGCGAGAGATAGCCGACCGGTAAGAAGCGTTCCATCCGAGTTGGCGATGGATACGGTGGCCCCGAGCAATCCGTGTCCGGCACTGCCGAGACCACAGGCGGCCGGGCCCTCAAAGTGTCGATAAGCAGAAGTCAGCCAGTAGTGGTGTCGTTGAAATGCATACGTAGGCAAGTCGACGATCCGTCCTCCGGGCAACGTCGGTGACCAATCCACTGCGACACCGGCGACATGCAAAACCGCAGCAGACAACAAGAACCTGTCCAGGCCACCCTCACCACGCCGCAACGTCCCCGTCGCTACCGCCTTGGCATCGTTGTCCTCGGCGGTTTGCTCGATCGCCGGCACCAACACCGGGTGCGGACTCACTTCGACGAATGCCTCGAAACCCTCCTTCAACAGGCGCTGTGTGGCCTGTTCGAAAAGCACTGTCGCCCGTAGATTCTGGAACCAGTACTCCGCATCCAGCCCTGCGGTATCGACCCACTCGCCCCTCACCGTGGACCACATCGGCACCCGTCCCGACCGCGGGTGCACCCGGCCCAGCACCTTTGCCAACTCTTCACGGATCTCATCTACATGCGACGAATGCGACGCGTAATCAACATCGATACGCCGCACACGAACCTGTCGCGACTCGCAATCGGCCACGACACGATCCAGCGTCTCCCGATCGCCCGAGATCACCACCGACTTCGCGCCGTTCACTGCCGCGATCGAAACACCGCCACTCCACTCGGCGAGCCGGCTACGCACTTCATCCACCGACAACCCGACCGACACCATCCCTCCACGGCCGGACAAGACGGCCAGAGCCCGACTTCGTAGCGCGACAACCCGCGCGCCGTCCTCCAGCGACAAACCACCCGCCACACACACCGCAGCGATCTCACCCTGCGAATGCCCCACCACCGCATCCGGTCTCACACCGAACGCCTCCCATACCGCAGCCAACGACACCATCACCGCCCACAACACTGGCTGCACCACATCAACCCGATCCAATGACGCCACATCCTGCCCCCGCAACACCGCCACCACGTCCCAATCCACGAACCTCCGCAACACCGCCGAACACTCCGCCAACCGCTCGGCGAAGACCGGCGACTCGCCCAGCAGCTGCACTGCCATCCCCAGCCATTGCGAACCCTGGCCTGGGAACACGAAAACCGTCTTCGCATCACGCAGCGCTACGCCATCGGCCACCACTGAAGGAGCAGGCTTACCCGAAGCGAAAGCCGCAAGCCCACTACGGAATTCGTCCAAACCCGCCCCCACCACGACGGCTCGGGTTGAAAGTGAGGGTCTTGCCGTCACCAAGGAGTGCGCGATATCGCGTACGGACTGGCCAGGACATGCATCCAGATGCGCTAACAACCGCTTGGCCTGCGCCCGCAACGCATCCTCGCCACGCGCCGACAACACCCAGGGAACCGGCGTGACAGACTTCCGATCGACAATCTCCGGCTCGGGCTCTACGACGACCGCCGGCTCGGGCTCCTCGACAATTACATGAGCATTGGTGCCGCTGACACCGAACGACGACACACCCGCCCGCCGTGGACGATTACCCCGCTCCCACGGACGCGCATCGGTCAGCAACCTCACCGAACCTGCCGTCCAGTCCACATGTGACGTTGGGCGGTCTACGTGCAGCGTCCGCGGCAACAACCCATGCTGCATCGCCAACACCATCTTCATCACACCCGCGACACCGGCGGCGGCCTGGGTATGCCCGATATTCGACTTCAACGAACCCAGCCACAACGGATGCACACGACCCTGCCCATAAGTCGCCAGAATCGCCTGCGCCTCAATCGGATCCCCCAATGCCGTACCCGTACCGTGCGCCTCCACGACATCGACATCGGACGCCTCAAGACCGGCAGCGGCCAGCGCGTTCCGGATCACCCGCTGCTGAGCCGGACCACTCGGCGCCGTCAACCCGTTCGACGCCCCATCCTGATTCACCGCCGAACCACGCACCACCGCCAACACCCGATGACCATTGCGCCGAGCATCCGACAGCCGCTCCAAGACAACGAATCCTGCTCCCTCACCCCACGCAAAACCATCGGCCGCATCCGCAAACGCCCGCGACCGACCGTGCCGGGACAGGCCGCGCTGGCGAGAGAACTCCACGAACGGAAAGGAATTCGCCATGACCGTGACTCCGCCGGCCAGGACCAGGGTGGACTCCCCCGACCGCAACGACTGGCACGCCAGATGCAGCGCCACCAACGACGACGAACACGCCGTATCCACCGTCACCGCCGGACCCTCGAAACCGAACGTATACGACACCCGACCCGACACCACACTCCCGGCGGCGCCGGTACCGAGATAGCCCTCCAGCTCGGCCGGAACTTCCGACAGACCGACTCCGTAGGCACTGCCGTTGGATCCGGCGAAGACGCCAACCGGACTGCCGCGCAACGTCATCGGATCGATGCCCGCACGTTCCAGCGCCTCCCAGGCGATCTCCAGGACAAGACGCTGCTGCGGATCAGTGGCCAACGCCTCCCGCGGTGAAATCCCGAAGAACTCGGCATCGAACGCCCCCGCATTGTGCAGAAAACCGCCTTCGCGGACGTAACTCGTACCCGGCCGCTCCCCCACCGGGTCGTACAACGACTCGGTATCCCAGCCCCGGTCATCCGGGAATCCAGAAATCGCATCCACCCCGTCGGCCACCAGCCGCCACAAATCCTCCGGCGACGCAACCCCACCCGGAAAACGGCACGCCATCCCGATGATGGCAACCGGCTCCACGGCCGCATGCCTAAGTCCGCGAAGCTGCTCGCGGCTGTCGTGTAGCTCGGCAGTGACCCGCTTGAGGTAATAGCGCAGCTGATCTTCGCTCATGATTCGGGGCCTCCTTGCGAGGGATCAAGAAATCCCCAGTTCAGTACCAATGAAATCGATAAGGTCGTCGTCCCCGGCCGCGGCCAGCCTGGCCGCGACATCGCTGAGGCCCGGCCGGAAACGGGTGGTCAATTCCGCCAGGCGTGCCGCCACGATGCGGCGGTTCTCTTCCGGCACGGCAGGGTCGGACAGCGTCGCCTCAAGCGCGTCCAGGTGTTCCATCATGGTGGCGACACCGCCCGTCCCAGGATTCAGTTCGGACAGCAGGAAGTCGGTCATCGCCGACGGCGTCGGGTGGTCGAACACGACCGTTGCCGGCAGCGACAACCCAGTCTCGGTGCTCAACTGGTTGCGCAGCCGCACTGCTGCGAGTGAGTCGAAGCCCTGGTCGCGAAATCCATACGTCGGCTCCACGTCCGACGCCACACCGTGCCCCAGAACCTGCGCCGTCTGCTCGCGCACCAACTGGAGCAGCAGGCGCTGCCGTTCTCTTGCGTCGATCTGAGCCAGTTTGCGGTGCAGAGGGTGCTCAACGTCGGCGGCAGATTCCGCGAGTGTGCTTGTAGCGGCTAGTTCGGGGATGGCGCGCAGTAGCGGACCAGGTTCCGTCACCGCTGCCCAGTCGAAGGCGCAGATGATTTCGGAGGTTTCGCCGTGGTCGAGTGCTCCCCCGAGGGCCGCGAGGGCTCGCTGCGGGTCCATGCCGACGGTGCCGGTGCGCTGTAGCTGATCCTTGACCAGGTCGCCCGCGATGCCGTCGCCCTCCCAGTGGCCCCAGGCGATGGACGTCGCGGGCAGGCCCCGGGCCCGTCGGTATACCGCCAGCGCATCCAGGAACGCGTTGCCGGGCGCGTAGTTTCCCTGACCCGGGTTGCCGTAGGCACCGGCAATGGACGAGAACAGCACGAACGCGGACAGATCCGCGTCCTGTGTCAGTTCGTGCAGGTTCCACGCGCCGGACATCTTCGCCCGCAACGCCCGCTCCATCTGGGCCACGGTGAGCGACGGCACGAAGGCGTCGTCGAGGACGGCTGCGGTGTGCACGACCGTGGTCAACGGATGTCCCGCCGGAATGTCGGCCAACGCGCGCTGTACTGCGGACCGGTCCCCGATGTCGCAGGAAACGATCGTGGCCGCCGCACCGAGCTTTGTTAGTTCATCGAGGAGTTCGGCGGCGCCGGGCGCCTCCGGTCCCCGGGTACTCAGCAAAACCAGCCGTTGCCCGCCCCTCAGGGCGACCCATCGGGCGACGTGCCTGCCGAGGGCTCCAGTGCCTCCGGTGATCAACGTCGTCCCCGACGGCTGCCAGGTGTGTCGGGCCTGCGGGCGCGCCGCCGCGTGCTCCAGCCGCCGGCATACGATGCCGGAGGGGCGCACAGCCACCTCCGACTCGTCGCCAGCCAAGGCCGCGAGTATCTTTCGGACGGTGTGGCTGTCCGGAATTTCCGGCACGTCAAGCAAACCGCCCCACCGTTCGGGAAGTTCCAGCCGAGCGACGCCGCCGAGTCCCCACAGCAGCGCCTGTTTAGGATGACCGGCCGTATCGGACGGGACGGCGACGACCGCGCCGGTGGTGAGGCACCACAGCCGGACCGGTGGTACGTCACCGAGTGCTTGCAGCAGAAGCACGCTGTTCGCCAACCCCGCTGGCACCTCGGGCGCATCCGGATGGGGCCGTTCGTCTAATGCGAGCAGCGACAAGATGCCCGTCGGGTGCATGGCGGTCAGCTGTGCGGTCATCGCCGCCCTGTCCATTCCGGCGGCAATGGTCACCCGCCGGGCTCGCCCACCCGATTCGACCAGCCCATTTTCCAGGCTGTCCGCCCACTCCACGGCGTGCTGTACATCAGGCACAACCACGAGCCAATCGCCATCGGGGACATCGGACGGCGATTCGACGTGCTGCCAGGTGATCCGGTACCGCAGAAAGTCGACGCTCGCCTCTTCTGCGCGGCGATCCGCCCAAGAGCACACCGCGGGGAGCACCGCGTCGAGCGCGGCAATCCGCTCCGCCGGGAGCCCAAGCGTCCGCGCCACGGCGGCAGCATCTCCGGTGCGGACTACCGCCCAGAAATCCGCGTCCAAGCCGCCGCCATGGGGCCGGCCGGTCGGCGCCAACCAGTACCTGTCCCGCTGGAAGGGGTACACCGGCAGCGGCACCACTCTGCCTTGGGCCAGCGATGTCCAGTCGGCACGTCCGCCGTTCACATAAAGCTGTGCCAACCCGGTAAGGGCGGCTGTCGGCTCGTCGTGGCCGGCGCGCAGGGTGGGTACGACAGCGACGTCGGCACCCTCCTCGACGCATTCGTTGATCATTGTGGTGAGCACCGCATCTGGCCCCACCTCCAGGAATTTCGTGACGCCCTGGCGGCGTAGCTCCCGGATCGCATCTAGGAACCGCACCGGTTCCCGTACGTGCCGCACCCAATATTCGGGATCCCAGGCCTGCACCGCCTCCACCGTCGCGCCCGTGAGACCGGAAATGATCGGAATGGTCGGCACAACGAAGGCCAGGTCCCGGACCGCCGCGCGGAAGTCGGCGAGCATCGGTTCCATCAGCGGCGAGTGGAACGCCTGGCTGACCACCAGTTCCTTGGTTTTGCGTCCCGCACACCGAAGCTCGGCGGCGAGTGTGCGCACCGAGGCTGCCGCCCCGGATAGCACGACCGACTCGGGTCCATTGACCGCAGCAACCGACACGTCGTGCAGCCCCGCCAGCAGAGGCTGGATATCCGCCTCGGGCAATGCAACAGCCAGCATTGCACCGCCTTCCGGCAGATTCTGCATCAATCTGCTGCGGGCCGCGACAAGCGCGCACGCGTCCGAGAGCGTCAGCACATTGGCCACGTGCGCAGCGGCGATCTCGCCGACGGAGTGTCCCACCAACGCGTCCGGTGCCACACCCCAAGACTCGAACAACCGGTACAGCGCCACTTCGATGGCGAACAGTGCGGGTTGGGTGTAACCAGTCTGGTCCAGCAAGGCGGCCTGCGCAGTTCCCGGCTCGGCCCACATCACGCTGATCAGCGGTTGTTCGAGCAGCGGGTCGAGATAGTCGCACACTTCCCGCAGCGCGGCCGCGAAGACCGGGTGAGCGGCAGCCAGGGCACGTCCCATATCGACGCGCTGGCTGCCCTGACCAGTGAAGACAACGGCGAGTCCACCACGCAGCGCACGTCCCTTTACCACCGTGGAGGCGGTGCCTGTGTCAATCGCCCGTAGTCCCTCTAGCAGCGCGGCGCGGTCTGTGCCGAGTACAACGGTGCGATACTCGTGGTCGGCGCGCGTGCCGACGAGTGCATGCGCGATGTCCCGGATGTTTGTGTCGGGATGTGCCTCGAGGTGGCCGACCAGATTCACCGCCTGCGCGCGCAGCGCCGCGGTGCTCCGTGCGGACAGCACCCACGGTGTCAGGCCGCCAGGAGTGGGCGCCTCCGGCGGTGTCGCAGCATCCGGTTCAGCGGGCGCCTCCTCCAGGATGACGTGGGCGTTCGTGCCGCTGACACCGAAGGAGGACACCCCGGCCCGCCGTGGGCGCTGCGCCCGCGGCCACGGGCAGGCCGCCGTCAGCAGTTCCACCGATCCGCTCGCCCAATCCACATGCGACGACGGTGCTTCGACATGCAAGGTCTTCGGCAGCAGGTCGTGCTGCATCGCCAACACCATCTTCATCACACCCGCGACACCGGCGGCGGCCTGGGTATGCCCGATATTCGACTTCAACGAACCCAGCCACAACGGATGCACACGACCCTGCCCATAAGTCGCCAGAATCGCCTGCGCCTCAATCGGATCCCCCAATGCCGTACCCGTACCGTGCGCCTCCACGACATCGACATCGGACGCCTCAAGACCGGCAGCGGCCAGCGCGTTCCGGATCACCCGCTGCTGAGCCGGACCACTCGGCGCCGTCAACCCGTTCGACGCCCCATCCTGATTCACCGCCGAACCACGCACCACCGCCAACACCCGATGACCATTGCGCCGAGCATCCGACAGCCGCTCCAGCAACAACACTCCAACACCCTCGGACCAACCCGTGCCATCAGCAGAGTCGGCGAACGACTTGCAGCGACCATTCCGAGCCAGCCCGCGCTGGCGAGAGAACTCCACGAACGAAGCGGGAGTGTGCATCACGGCCACCCCGCCGGCCACGGCGAGCACAGACTCCCCCGACCGCAACGACTGGCACGCCAGATGCAACGCCACCAACGACGACGAACACGCCGTATCCACCGTCACCGCCGGACCCTCGAAACCGAACGTATACGACACCCGACCCGACACCACACTGGCGGCCCTCCCGGTACCGAGAACGCCCTCCAGATCCCCGGTCTCGGCTCCTGCCCCGTAATCGTGGTACATCGTCCCCACGAAAACGCCGGTGCGCGAGCCTCGCAACATCGTCGGGTCGATCTCCGCCCGCTCCATGAGCTCCCACGACGTTTCCATCAGCAACCGCTGCTGCGGATCCATCGCCAATGCCTCCCGTGGCGAGATCCCGAAGAAACCCGCATCGAATTCCGCTGCGTCGTAGAGAAATCCGCCGTGCCGCGAGTAGCACGTGCCAGATCGATCCGGGTTGTCGTCGAAGAGTGCCGCGAGATCCCAACCCCGGTCAATCGGGAAGTCCGAGATCGCGTCCACCTCGTCCACCAGAAGTCGCCACAGATCCTCGGGTGCGGCCACACCCCCGGGGAATCGGCAGGCCATACCCACGATCGCCACCGGTTCCGCGCTGTCACCGACCCAGACATCCCCGTCGTCGCCTGGTTCGGTGTCAGTCTCGCCGCGAAACCAGCGCAGCAGTCCGGCCGGTGTGGGGTAGTCGAAGACGACGGTGGAGGGCACTCGGATCCCAGTGGCCGCGGCAAGCCGATTGCGCAGCAGCAATGCCTGCTGCGAGGTGATACCGAGATCGGAGAACACCGTGTCGAGATCGACCGCGGTGTGGTCAGGAAGACCGCACAGGGCGGCGATCTCGACGAGCACGATGTGCTCAAGGTCCGCCGAGATCGGAGTCCTCTGCCGCGGTTCGGGTGCACGCTCGGCCACGACGAGCGCAGGGAGCCCCGTCAACAGAGCGGCGTCGAATGCCGCAGCCGTCCGGGACGGGTCCACCGAGGACGTGAGTGCCAGTGCGGACTGCCCGCAGGCCCAGCGTCGCCGAGCGAGCAACTCGACGGTCGCGCGCCGCCTGGCGGACAGCCAGTCGGCGACGGCGGGAGTAGCCAGCACGAGTGTCGAATGCTGGACTGCCACGTCCAGCGCGACCGCCACCTCGGGTTGCCCACAGTGGACAACGACCGCCACGGAGATGTCGCCGAGCACGGCGCGGAGCGCGCCGCTGTCATCGAGCGCGCATTCCCGGATGATCTCCTGGGCCGGGGATACCGATAGCGGTGCGATGTCGGCGCCGGGCTCGACCAGGCGTACGACCCGTCGCAGGCCGTGTGCCTGAACGAGATGGCGTACCAGCTCCGGGCCGATTCCGCCGTCGTCACCGCAGTACACCACCGCACCGGCACGGTCGAGCGACACCGCCGACCGGTCGTGGTGGGTCGATACAGGTGCAGCAACGACGGCGAAGAGTTGGCCTTCCCGAAAGATCAAGTGCGTCTCGTCGGACCTCACCGCGGCAATGAGAGCTTCCGCTGGGACATCGGTGAGCGGGATTTCGACCTCGAGGACCGTGATGCGATCGGTATCCGCCGGAACACCAGGGGTGAGCGCAATACCGTGCCACACGGCAAGCACCCGTCCGTGGCCGAGCCGCGTATCCGCGGACAGCTCGGCGAGCGTCGAGGATGCCCGCAACACCGCGTCGATTACCTCCGTGGTATCGGTCGGTATCGGCGGTAACTCCACCAGCACGGCATCGGGCCCGGTAACAGCCAGGTCGTCAAGACCGTCGTACTCGGTGACCGACATCCGAGCTTGAAGCAGCAACTGAGCGCCCGCCGAACCGCGGGGCGCCGCCCAGTGCAGATCTTCGCCCGCAGGGGACATCGACATAGGAACGCACTCGGTGGCCGCGAGGTGATCATGATAAGGCTGTGTCACCGCGACCAGCCGTGCCGGTTGGTCAAGGAGCGCTCGGCGTGCCACTTTTCCGGTGCCGGTCCGAGTAAGCTCGTCAACCGCGTAGTAGGCCACCGGCACCTTGAACGGCGCCAGTTCTTCTCGACTACGCCGACGCAGCTCCGCGGGATGGATGTCGCCGTCCGTCACCAAGTACGCGACCGGCACCTCACCCAGTTCCTCGTGCGGACGCCCGACCACCGCCGCATCGGCGATTCCCGGGATCTTCCGGAGCACAGTCTCCACCTCGGTGGGATGAATGTTCTCCCCGCCGCGGATGATGAGCTCCTTGATTCTGCCGGTGAGGAACAGGAATCCCTCGGCGTTGCGGCTCCCGAGGTCTCCGGTGTGATACCAACCGTCACGAAGCGCTTCCTCGGTCGCCTCGGCCTTGTCGTAGTAGCCAATCATCAGGCTTGGTCCGCTTACTAGAACCTCGCCCTCCACACCATCCGGAATATCTGCGCCTGTCTCCCGGTCCACAATTCGTACACCGAGCCCGGGCACCGGCCGACCGCAGGAACCCACGACCCGTGGCCCGTCCGGCAGGTTCATGGTGATCGCGCCACAGGTTTCGGTACTGCCGTAGCTGTCGAGCAACGGCACGCCGAACGCCGCCTCGAACCGCTTCCCCAGAGATTTGGCGCTCGCCGAACCAGTGACCAGCGCCATGCGCAACGAAGGCGCCGAGATTTCCGCCGCCTCCCGCAGGAGGCGTTGGTACAGCGTCGGCACCCCGGCAATGAAGTTGACGGCGTCGGACCGCAATTCGTCGATGATCTCGTCGGTGGCCGTAGCGTCGATCAGGCGGACGCGGGCTCCCAGCGCGATTGCCCCCACGACGCAGACGATGTGCGAGAGGCTGTGGAACAACGGCAACGGCCAGAGCAAACTGTCCTGTTCGGACAGCCCCAGTAGTGCTGAGTAGCAGTTGTCGACCGACCACAGACAGCTTCGCTGCGTGGACAACACACCCTTCGCGCGTCCCGTAGTTCCCGAGGTGTACAGCATGAACGCGATCTCATCGAGCCCGAGATCGTCACGCGGTATGGCGGGTTGCTCGCGCATTTCCTGGAAGGAGCGCACGTCGGGAGCGTCCGGGAGAGGCTCGGTCAGCACCACGGTCAGTTCCCGGTGTTCGTCCGCGATCCGCCGCCACTTCGGGTACCGCGCCGGGTCAGTCACCACCACACGGGCTGCGGAATCTCTTGCCAGGTAGGCGAGTTCGCCTTCGGGTGCATTCGGATTGAGCGGCACCGCGACCGCACCGGCCCGCAGCGCCGCCAAGTAGGCCTCGATCATCTCCACGCGGTCACCGAGGCATATCGCGACCCGGGCTCCACGTTCCAGTCCACCGGCCGTCAGGTGACCGGCAATGTGCCCGGTACCGCGCTCCAACTCCCGCCACGTCACGCTGCGGCGCGCGTCCGCGTACGCCACAACGTCGCCTCGTCGATCCGCGTGCTCAGCCAGGGTTTCGGACAGCGGTCGGATGAACTTATGTGCCATTCCAGACCTTTCAGGGCGGAAAGACGGTGAGGCCCACTTCGATGGAGGAGATCGGGCGATCGCGGCCGGATGTGCCGCTGGTCTGCTATCGCGGTCGCTCGGCGTGATCAACGACGACCGAGATTCACGGTAGAAGCGAGAACCGGTGGCGCTGAACCCTTATCAGTCCCCTACGTGGAAAACAGCCGCGCGAACAGCGGGCCGCCACGCACGGCACGGAACCGGTCCCAGTCGATATCCGCGATCGTCACTGCGGCAAGACCGTCTTCCACTGCTCGCGCCATCTCCGCACTGGCCTGTTGCCCGGACAGCGGGGTGAATCCGTGCTGCCGCAGCGCTTCTTTGATCTCCGGTGGCGCCTGCGCGAGCATCCCCGAGCCCAACGGTCCCCACGCCATCGACGTCATGGGCACGCCCTGCCGCCGACGCTTGCGGGCCAGCGCGTCCAGATAGGCGTTGCCGGCCGTGTAGGCGGCGCTGCCGGGACCGCCCCAGGTCGCGTAGATCGAGGAGAACAGCACGAACGCGTCCAGCTCAGCATCGACGAACGACTCGTCGAGTGTCGCCGCACCAGCGAGTTTCGCCCCGAGCACCGCCGAACATTCCGCCAACGACAGCTCCTTGATCGGGGTGCTTTGCGGAATCCCTGCCGCGTGCACCACCGTCCGGAACACCGAGCCCCTGCTGCGGGCGTCATGCAGCAGCTGCACAACTGCAGCGTGGTCGCCCGCGTCGACGGCAGCCACCGACACCGTCGCCCCGCGTGCCCGCAGATCGGCGTGCAATGCGTCGACACCCGGCGCCGCCGGACCGCGGCGGCTGGTCAGTACGATGTCTTCGGTGCCGTTCTCGGCGAGCCAGCGGGCCACCGCCGCCCCCGTACCGGTTGTGCCGCCGGTGATGAGCGCACTTCCCCTGGGACGCCAGGCATTTCGTGGTGTCACGGGTGGCATGCGGCGCAGTCGGCGGACATACACCGCGGAGCCGCGCACAGCGAGTTCTGTCTCCCGGTCCGGGCTCGACAGCAGTTCCGGCAGCTGCGACACCGCGAGGCTGTCCGTTTCAACCGCAAGATCTACCAGCCCGCCCCAGAACGCCGGAAGTTCGAGCGCCGCAACCTGCCCCAGTCCGAACAGTACGGCCTGCAACGGATTCGGCTCCACGATGATGTCGGCTGCGCCACGGGTCAGGCACCACAGCGGCAAGGTGAGACCGGCGTCGCCGTACGCCTGCAGCAAGGTCAGCATCGCGGCGAATCCCCTAGGGACGGCTGAAAACATCGGGTGCAGACCGTTTTCCGATCCCACCAGGGACACCACGCCACACAGCGTCGGTTCGTTGTGTACCGCATCCGCCAATCGCTCGGCGAGGCCAGTGCGATTGGTGTCGTCGACATCGACGCGAAGGGGAACCAGATGCTCAGCGGGCCACCACCGGACCACGTCGTCGGCCGTTCCCGATCCGGGGTGCACCACGAGCCAACGCCCGGCACGGCCGCGTGCAGGCTCGGGGACCTTCTCCCATATCACCTGATACCGCCGGGACTGGTCTACCAGATTGGTGCGTCGCGGTTCGGTCTCGCTGTGGGGTCTCATAGAACTCATCGGCGCCAAGGCCCTTTCTTGAGATCTGTTGCGTGCCAACAAGAACCGAACTCAAGTCCCGGCCCACCGCCAACCCCTACCTGACCCCTGGACGATCGGTTCGAGGGGCGTGGTGCGCGTATTTCGCGTGATTCCCCGAGGTCGGCGCATGGGTGCGCCGATTCACTCGGTCGAATACGGCCGGTCCCGGTAGAACTCAGCCTTTCGGCGCCAGCCGAACCCCTAACCGGCCATTATCTGTAATTGTCGGAAAACCCCTGTACCCCAGTTCACCCGGCCTTCGCGAACAACCGTGGTTGACACCGGAAAACATTCACCGAAGACTTTGCAGTAATCGGCGAACCACCCATCATCAATCGCACCTAGCGCTCGATCAGTCGAAAGGCACTACGATGACGCAGGTCATGGCTTATCCGGTCCGCGAAAAACGGTCCCTGGAGGTCCCTGCCGCGCAACTGCCACCGAGGATTCTGGGCATCGGCACTGCAACTCCGGATAATTCCTATTCGCAACAGGAAGTCCTGGACTACTTCGGTATCGACGACACTCGCATTCGATCTACCTTTTTCAACAGCGCGATCGAGCGCCGTTTTCTCACGCTGCCCCCGGTGGTCGACGGCGAACCGAGGACGGAGTCGCAGGGAGAACTGCTGAGCAAGCACCGGACACAGGGCATCAATATGGGGGGGCGGGCACTATTTGACTGTGTCGCCTCGATTGGCGCCGCGCTGACCGACATCGGTTACCTCGCCTGCGTCACCTCGACCGGTTTCCTCACGCCCGGGTTCAGTGCGCTGCTGGTCAAGGAACTCGGGTTGCGCCAGGACATCGGCCGAGTCGACGTTGTCGGCATGGGCTGCAATGCGGGCCTCAACGGCCTCAACGCGGTGGCCGGTTGGGCACGCGCCAACCCCGGCAAACTTGCTGTGATGATCTGCATAGAGGCGAGCTCGGCCGCCTATGTCTTTGACGATACGATGCGAACGTCGGTGGTCAACAGCCTATTCGGCGACGGCGCGGCAGCGGTTGCAGTGATGGCGGACGCCGATCTGTGCACCGACGGCCTGGTGCCCGCGGGCCCGGCACCCGCGATCCTGAAGTTCAACAGTTGTGTCATCTCCGACGCTATCGACGCGATGCGCTACGACTGGGACGACGAGCACGGTAAGTTCAGCTTCTACCTCGACCGGGACGTGCCCTACACCGTTGGTGCGCACGCGGAACTGGTGATCGATGGCCTGCTGGCCGGAACCAGCCTGCGGCGCAGTGATATTCAGCACTGGGTGATCCACTCCGGAGGCAAGAAGGTCATTGACTCGGTGATGGTGAACCTGGGACTGAGTCGGTACGACGTGCGCCACACCACCCAGGTGCTTCGCGACTACGGCAACCTGTCCAGCGGGTCGTTCCTGTTCTCCCTGCAACGCCTACTTCGCGAGAAATCGGTCCAGCCGGGCGATTTCGGAGTACTGATGACGATGGGGCCTGGGTCCACCATCGAGACCGCCCTCGTCCGGTACTGACCTCCGGATCACCCGTGCTCGGAAATCCCCTGCCTGCCATCGAGAGTGGTGAGAACGTGTTCGAAACATCCGCCCCGAGAATCCCCGATGACCGCGTCCTGCGGATTGATAATTCGCTGCCTCCGTTCTCGGCTGACTTGACCAGCGAGGTGGAGCGGTTTTGCGACCGGATCGAGGACGCCGTCGATATGGGCGCGGTGCTGGTCCGGGTCGGCTCGTCCATGCCCACCCCGGATCATGCCTCGGTGGGCGTGCGCCAGGTCAAAAAGTGGGAGGGAGCACTACGCAGGCTCGAAAGATCTCCTGCATTGACCGTCGCGGTGGCCGAGCAGAATTGCACCGGTCCCGCGTTCGAGGCCCTGTTGGTCTGCGATTACCGAATCGCGCGTCCCTGCACCGAGTTCGCACTGCCAATCGTCGGTGGCACACCATGGCCGGGAACGGCGATCCATCGACTGGCCACTCAAGTCGGGGCCGCGAACGTACGTCGGACCGTGCTGTTCGGCACCCCCCTCACCGCCTCCGCAGCCGGTCGTATCGGACTGGTAGACACGGTCACCGACGACGTCGACGCGGCACTGACCGAGTTGTGGTCGTGGAGCGGATCATTAGCCGGATCGGAGGTCGCGGTCCGGCGACGGCTGCTGTTGGAAGCGTCTTCGACCGGGTTCGACGAGTCGCTGGGCACCCACCTCTCCGCCTGCGACCGAACGCTGCGTCGCGCCACGCGAGACCAGGAACCGGTTGCGCCATGACCACGACTTCGCATGGTACGCACCAGATTCCGCCAGACCCAACAGTCACCGGGCGGCTCACCTCAGACGCGGCTGCGCTGCGCGACCATACCGCTCGGATCGAGGATCTGCTCGGCGACCTGCCCGCCAGACCGGACCGGTCCCCGGGCCAACAGCGCCGCGCCGCCGAACTCCACCGGGTTGCCCGTCAGGGCAGGACAGCGTTCCTCCGCGCCCATGCCGCAACTGTGTACGAACGACTTCCCGACGGCCTGCGGCTGCCGGAACTCACCGAGGCCGCTTCACAGGAGTTCCCTGGCCTGGCGCCCACCGCCCAACAGATGGCGGCCGAGGCGCAGTTGCTCCAGGCGTACAAGGAAGGCAGGGAGATCGACCAGGGCATCTTACTGCGGGAACTGCTGCGACTTCCAGAGCCCGGAACCCGCATCATCGAGGCTATGCAACGCCCCACTGAGTGGGCTCTTGGGCTGCAGTCAGAGTTCGCCCGGACCGGATGCGTCGAACTTGCCTCGGCGCACCTCGAACGCCGAGACGCGATCGGCCACATCACCATTCACAACGAGGACAGCCTCAATGCCGAGGACAACCGCTTGGTAGCTGATCTGGAGACCGTGGTGGATCTGGTGCTACTGGACGAAGGTACACGCGTCGGAGTACTGCGAGGCGCCCCCATGACGCATCCACGTTACGCGGGTCGTCGCGTCTTCAGTGCCGGGATCAACCTCAAGCACCTGCATCAGGGCCGGATCTCGTATGTGAACTTCCTGATGGGTCGCGAGATCGGCCTGATCAACAAATTGCTCCGAGGAATCCTGCTAGCCCCTGACGGTTCACCGTCCGAACGCGTTGTAGAGAAACCGTGGCTGGCAGCGGTGGACACCTTCGCCATCGGCGGTGGAATGCAGCTTCTGCTCGTCCTCGACCGGGTTCTGACCGCCGACGACGCGTACTTCAGTCTGCCCGCTGCACAGGAGGGAATCGTGCCCGGGGCGGCCAATCTCCGGCTCAGTCGGGTTCTGGGCGAGCGCCTGGCCAAGCAAGTGATTCTCGGTGGCCGCGTCATCCGAGCGACCGACCCGGAAGCGCGCCTGCTCTGCGACGAGGTCCTGGCGCCGGAGGCACTCGACGAGCAGATCACCCGGAGCGCAACACAGCTGGCTGTCCCATCCGTCGTTCCGAACCGGCGGATGCTCAACCTGGCCATCGAACCGCTCGACGAATTCCGCACCTATATGGCCGAATTCGCGCTCACCCAGGCGATACGCCTGTACAGCCAGGACGTCGCCGACAAGGTCGGCGAGTTCAGCACGAAAGCACAGTCGACGAAGGGGGCGCCCGAACCGTGAGCGTGAAGCCTGTGGTGCGCTACGAGAAGAAGGGGCATGCTGCGTTCGTCACCCTGGACCGGCCCGAGGTGCTCAACGCGATGAACCTGCGCATGCACACGGAACTCGCCGAGGTGTGGGACGACGTCGAGGACGATGACGAGGTGTGGGCAGTGGTGCTCACCGGTGAGGGCGACCGGGCCTTCTCGGTAGGCCAGGACCTGAAGGAACTCGCCGCACGCGACCGCGTGGGTAACGGAGGGCCCGCGACGTTCGGCAGTCGGGACAAGCCGGGCTGGCCGCGGCTGACCGAGCGCTTCCAGATGGCCAAACCGATTATCGCCAAAGTCGATGGTTATGCACTGGGTGGCGGCTTCGAGATCGCCCTCTCCTGTGACGTCATCGTCGCCGCCGATCGCGCCACCTTCGGTCTACCCGAAGCGCGATTCGGGCTGATGAGCGGCGCTGGTGGCGTATTCCGTCTCACACGCCAGATTCCCTACAAGGCGGCGATGGGGCATCTGGTCACCGGCCGGACAATGACCGCTGCCCGCGCCTACGAACTGGGACTCGTCAACGAGGTCGTGCCCGCGGAGCAGCTGGACTTCTCCACGCAGAAATGGCTCGACGATGTGCTGCGGTGTGCGCCGCTTGCCGTGCGCGCGGTCAAGGAGGCCGCAGCTGCCTCTGCGCACCTGCCCCTGAACCAGGCGTTCGTGACTCGTTATGCCTGGGAGGAGCGTCGAATGCATAGCGAGGACGCTGTGGAAGGGCCGCGTGCTTACACCGAGAGGCGCGAGCCGAGATGGACTGGTCGATGAGCGAGCCCGCAGCGTATTGTTAACCAGTGTACTACTAGTTCTCTTTTTCATGAGGAGCGCCATGACCGACCTGTCGTCCATCCCTCTGTCCGTTCTGGAACTGGCCGAGATTCCCAGTGGGGGCACACCGGAACAGGCATTGCGGGCCACGCTCGAGGTCGCCAAGCTAGTGGACCGGCTGGGCTACCACCGGATCTGGTTGGCCGAGCACCACAATATGAGCGGCATCGCCAGTTCCGCACCGGTGATCACGATCGGACAGGTCGCCGCACACACCGAACGGATCCGGGTCGGCTCCGGAGGCGTGCTGCTGACCAACCATGCCCCGCTTGTGGTTGCCGAGCAGTTCGGCACCCTCGCCGCATTCCACCCCGGACGTATCGACCTCGGGATCGGCCGGGCACCTGGCGCCGACGCGACAACCAGTCGAGCATTGCATCGACCTCCGGAGGCCGCCTCACCGGTTTTCTTCCCACGCCAGTTCGACGAACTGCTCGCGCTACTGTCCGAGAAGGCGCAGGACCAACAGAGCCTCGCCGGCATCACCGCGATCCCCGGTCGCGGATGCAAAGTGCCGGTGTGGTTGCTCGGTTCGTCCGACATCAGCGCACGGGTAGCTGGCCAGCGTGGACTTCCGTTCGCCTTCGCCGGACACTTCGACGCCAGCAAGATCGAGCCGGCATTGGACGTCTATCGGTCGACGTTCCGGCCCTCGGAGGCATTGGCCGAGCCCTGCGCCATGGTGTGCGTGTCGGTGGTCTGCGCCGAGGACGGCGAGCAGGCCCACCGATTGACCGCCCCTTCCGCACTGGTTCAGCTACGGCTGCGCCGGGGCGGCACGGCCACCTTCCCCCACCCCGACGAGGCTGCGGCGTTCCCATGGTCCCAAGAGGACCGTGCCTTGGTGGAACCCTGGACCCGCAGTCAAGTCGTCGGGACCCCGGACCACGTCCGGGACGAACTGGCCGCCCTGGTCCACCGCAGCGGCGCCGACGAACTGATGGTCACCACAATGACCTACGACCTCGCCGACCGGTTGCGGTCCTTCGAATTGCTCGCCGGTGCGTTGCAACTGTCGGGGAACCCGCTGTCGACCACGGCGAACTAGTGGATTCCAGTTCGGCTGAGGAGTACACGAACATGCACAACGTCGAAGCTCATGTCGACATCAATGTCGGCGCAGTCATCACCTGGCGAACTGCAGGCGATGCCGGGAACATCGCGGACTGGGTGCCCGGTCTGACCATCTCGCACCTCGACGGCGACGTACGCCACATCGAATTCGAGAGCGGCGGTTCCGCCATCGAACGGATCCTGCGGTACGACGACGAGGCACAGTACTACACCTTCGAGTTCCGTCAACCTAGCGTCCACATCGAGTCCACCCTGACCGTTGACGGCGACAACGAGGCATCGACGGTGCGATGGACGGCCACAGTAAATACGGCAAATCCGGGCGACGAGAAGCAGATCGCCGACGACATCGCACGGCTCTATCACTCCGCCCTACAACGACTCAGGGATCGGGTCGAGTTGGGCGCACGAACCGCACATCCCCTTCAGAGCCCGGCCCCCTGCTGTGGCGCCCGGCGCCGACCGGACTAACTCGCAGGAAGTGGCTATGAGACCAGTGGAAGCGCTGTTGCAGGTCCTCCGCGACGAGGGGGTGACCAAGGTGTTCGGCAACCCCGGAACCACCGAATTACCGTTCCTGGACGCCCTGGTCGAAGCCGGGGACATCGAGTACATCCTCGGCGTCCACGAGGGTTCTGTAGTCGCGATGGCAGATGGCTATGCGCGAGCCACGCGCCGCCCGGCCTTCGTCAGCCTGCACATAGCGGCAGGTCTCGCCAACGGTCTGGTGGGCCTTCTCAACGCCTCGCGATCACGCACACCGCTGGTTGTCACCGCCGGACAGCAGGACCGCCGACACCTGGTGCAGGACCCTATGCTGTCCGGCGACCTGGTCGGGTTAGCCCGTCCTGCGGTCAAGCATGCGTTCGACGTCCAGCACGCGTTCGACCTGCCGATTCTGCTGCGCCGCGCGTTCGCGCTGGCAACGCGCCCACCAGCGGGTCCGGTTTTATTGGCTATCCCGATGGATCTGTTGGCCGAGGATGTTGCCGTGGATCTGCCGAGCCGGACGGTGGCGACACCGTTGGGGCCCGCTGCTCGGATCTCCGATACCGCAGATCTGCTCGCAGCCGCGGCTCGTCCTGCAATCGTCGCCGGTGATGGCGTCGGCCGGGAGGGGGCGATGTCAGCACTCGTCGACGTCGCCGAACGCATCGGCGCTGTCGTCTATCACCAGCCGATGAACGACGGCGTGAACTTCCCGGGCAATCACCCGTTGTTCGCCGGTGCGCTCGTCCCGAAGAATGCCGAGATCAACCGGGTGCTGTCCGCGCACGACGTCGTATTCATCGTGGGGTGTCATGCATTCATGCCCCACCACTACACACCCGGACCGGCCGTTCCCCCGACGACAACCGTGATCCAGCTCGACTCCGATCCGAACGAGATCGGCCGGAATTTCGGGGTCCGACTCGGCCTCGTCGGCGACATCACACCAACGCTGTCTGCACTCGCCGACTCATTGCTAAACCGGGTTCCGCAGGCCGCGGAACGGATCGCGGACGCGGACGAGCGACACAGAAGATACCGCGCGGACCGGGAAGTCGCGGCACGGTCTGGATACGGCCGAGCGCCATTGGAACCGCTGGCCGCGGTCCACACGATCGCCGCCAACCTGCCCGACAACGCCGTCGTGGTCGAAGAAGCGATCACCAGCGGTGTGCTGCTGCGGGACGTGCTGCGCCAGGACAAACCACTGTCCTACGTGCACACTATCGGGGGCGGCCTCGGACACGGCATCGGCGCCGCGATCGGGTCAAGGCTCGGAAATCCGGAACGTCCTGTCATAGCCGTGCTCGGTGACGGCTGCACAATGTTCGGTTTACAGGGCCTGTGGAACGCCGGGCGAGACCGCTTACCGGTCACCTTCGTGGTCATGAACAACGGCGAGTACCGGACGCTCAAGGAAACGCTCGATTCCTGGCACAGCAGGTCGACTCGGACCGGCCGGTACCTCGGGCTCGATCTCAGCCCCACCCGCCTGAACTTCACCAAGGCCGCCGAGTTCTTCGGCATCGACGGAGTTCGCGTCGACAACACGGCCGAACTGGCCGAGGCGATCACCAAGGCCGCCCACCGGGACGCTCCGCTCCTCGTGGACGTGCCCATCACCGGCCATGGTCGACAAAGCTGAACACCCATCCAGCGAATCTCAGGGGCACAGATGTCCGATCTGGTGAATACAAACGAACTACCCGGCAAGATCTACAGCGATGGCTGGCGGATCTGCTCCGGCGGCACAGTCGAAGTGCTCGAACCAGCCACTGGCACAACGCTCGCTACCGTTGGCGTTGCGTCGTCGGACGACGTGCGCGCAGCCGCAGCACGCGCGCACCACGCACAGCGCTCCTGGAGGTCTGTCCCTGCCCTCGAGCGATCGGAGTTGTTCCGACGCGCTGCGACCCTGTTGACCGAGCACACCGACGAGGCGACTCGGTGGCTGGTCCGTGAGGGTGGCTCGACCAGGCAGAAGGCCGCTGCCGAGATCAGCGCAGTGCTGGACGAGATGTGGACCGCCGCGGCATTGCCGATGCAGCCGCACGGCAAGCTCCTCCCATCAGAACCGGCGCGAAGAAGCATCGCGCGCCGGGTTCCAGTCGGCGTTGTTGGCGTGATCAGTCCATGGAATTTCCCCATGCTGCTGGGTGTGCGCGCGGTGGCTCCGGCGCTCGCGCTGGGCAATGCTGTTGTGCTCAAACCGGATATCAACACCCCGGTATCTGGAGGGTTCCTGCTCTCCGCGATTCTGAGATCGGCCGGACTCCCTGAGGACGTGCTGCACATCGTTCCCGGTGATGCGGAAACCGGCGAGGCCGTCACCGCCAACCCGGACGTCCACATGATCGCCTTCACCGGATCGACCGAGGTCGGCAGGAAGGTGGGAGCAGTTGCGGGTCGTGCGCTCAAACGACACTCACTGGAACTCGGGGGCAACAACGCGCTGATCGTACTGGAGGACGCCGACCTGGAGCTGGCCGCCGCGGCAGGTGCCATGGGCACGTTCTTCCATCAGGGCCAGGTATGCATGGCGTCGGGCCGGCACATCGTCGTTGAGTCCATCGCAGACGAGTACGTGAACGAACTTACGCGACGGGCCGAGAAACTCACGCTCGGTGATCCGTGGACCACGGAAGCATCGCTCGGACCGTTGATCAACGAAGCCCAGCTCCAGCGGGTAGATCGGATCGTCGCCGACAGTGTGGCCGCAAATGCCGAGCTTCGCACAGGCGGGCACGACCATGGCCTGTACTACCGGCCGACTGTGCTGGCCAACATCACGCCGAGCATGCCAGCCTTCACCGAAGAGATATTCGGCCCCGTCGCTCCGGTAATCGTCGTAGTCGACGCCGAAGAGGCAGTCACGCTAGCCAACCGAACAGAGTACGGCTTGGTAGCCGCTGTGCACACGGGCTCGGTCGCACGCGGTCTGGCGATAGCCGAGCAGCTCGACGCCGGAATCGTACACGTAAACGACCAGACCATCAGCGACAACGCAGTCGTGCCTTTCGGTGGGACCGGGGCATCCGGCAATGGCACCCGTTATGGAGCTGACCATAGTTGGGACAACTTCACCGAATGGCAATGGCTGACCGTGAACCAATGACCTCATGCCTACGGATCGGGCAGTCGGCACCCCACAACAATCCATCCCGCAATGTGTACGCGTCGGCCCGACATGCCCCAGTTTTTGATACACGAGGTCCCCTCAGTATCGGTCGTGTCAGCCGCTGCGTCGTTGGGCAGCATAGCTTTCCAACCATGCCGTGTCGCTCCAAGGGCAACAGCGGTCATTGATATGGGACGACGTAGCTACGCCGCTCATCGGACAGGTCCATCACGAAATGCTTCCTCAACAAGCTTCTCACCGTGGATCTTCCACTGAGTGCGCTGCACGGCTGGACCGCATCACCCCTGACAACGGCCCTATTGCTCTCGTATTGCCCAAGCTGTCAGTGACCAGTTGGAACTCCCACTGACGGCCAGTTGACGGGAGCCATCTGGCCGTTACGGCAAATCTGTAGCGACAAAATGCGCTCGCGGGTGAATGCGCGATATGCGGCTATTACAGGGCGCCGGAAACAGGACGCTGGAAACAGGACTCAGGCAAGCTGGCTGATGTTCCAGGCTAGTTCGTTGACAACCGGTCATGTCGGCGGTGCGAGCGGCTTGGGCTAACTGGCGGCAGTGTGAATTCTTGTGGCCGGACTGTCGGCGACGCATCACGTCCAGGTTGTAATACGCAGCCGCCGTGCGAATAGCTGGGTAGTTCACCATCGACACGCAGCCGAACGCTCGCCTTCGGCAGACAACTGACGGTCCAGAACGTGGCCTCCGTCCGCTTCGGGTACGGGATGCATGTCACCGCATAGCAACGCAATGCGTCGATGATTTCGCGACTGCGCGAATAGTCGGGCAACCGGTCGAATTCGTCCCGATGCGCCGCCAGCTGCCTTGGGTCCAGTTCGATCAGCTCAGAGGTATCGGCGGCGTTGACGCCGACAGGATCGCCGAGCCACTGCTTCTGCTCGACCTCAGTGACCAGTTCGTCCAAGACCGATGCGCCGACAACGCCGCTAGCGTGCTCGCGGTTCCGCACGACGAACCCCGCCAGCTGGGCCAGTTGCACCAAATCGCGTTCCACCGCCACCGCCCGGCATTCGGTACTCGTCCCGGGGTGCACGCGAAATCGGAACGCGGTGCTCGACGACGGCCGTTCGCCTGGCCCACGCGCTCTTACCGAACTTCTGATTGCCCTGAAACAGGCTGGAGCCACCGGCTGTCGGAGAAAGCGGCGGCGGAATTCATTGATGCCTACAACACTCTCCTGGCCACGTTACGCCAATCACTCTGACGGCCAGTGGATCCGATTTTCGTGCCGTGACGCGGAGCACCAGTTGCCATCAGGCACAGCTATTCTCGCAGTTCATCCGTTTGGGGTGAAACAAGTGGAAGTGTGCGCCCCGGAGCCCAACGCCCGTGTCTCCCGGCCCGTTCGCGTCACTGCCGGACTGCGGTATTGATCCAGTCACATACGACGCCTGGTACGTGGCTGCTCCGCGAGCGAAGTTGATCGCGTGACCCGAATCGGGCAGAACGAAGGCCCGCAGATGGGCATCCGGTGAGAACCACGGAACCTCCGCCTGCTGCAACGATTCGCTGCTCGCACATACCGCGGCACACAGTCGGTCTTCGGTGCCGTTGGCGATGAGTACCGGCACGTGTACGTCTCGTGCCAGTGGCAGGATCATGCTGGTCAACGCGGTGGCGAATTCGGTGGGGGAGAATACGTCCTTGTGAGCTTCGTCCGCGGCGAGGACATCGGGATCGGTGTCGGGGGTGGCGAATGCGTCGGCGCGGGTGCCGGGGGCGGTGGTCAGGTAGCCCGGGTCGTATCCGGCGAATCGGACGGGGTCCAGCATGACGGCGGGCCGGAACGAGATTGCCGCGGTGCTCAGCGCGTCGGGGTAGCTGAGGGAGTGGGAGAACGCGGTGAGCAGGAGCCCGTCGAAAAGGTGTCGGGTGTCGGACGCGGCGGCGATCAGCGCAGTCCCCCGAGCTGAGCGAGACGCCCCCGGCGACGACGGTGCGGTAGGAGGCAGTGCCGAACTTTCCGTGCCGGAGGCCGTCGGCGACGTCGAGCAGCTGCTGCGCGGCGGTCGACGCGGTCAGTGTCCAGCTCGGTGGCCGACTGCTGGCGCCGTTGCCGAGGCGATCGATCACCATCGTGGCGAAGCCCGCGGTGTTCATGGCCCGCGTGAACGAGTACTGGGGCTCGACCCCCGTTGCCTCCCAATACCACTGGTCCACGGATGCGCCGGGTTGCAGCAGAACGACCGTGTCCGTGGGCATTGCGGGTGTGCACAGAGTCGCGCTCACCTGTCCGCCGGTCACGTCGATCATCATCGGTGCGCAGGTTGCCGTGTCGGGGTCGGCGTGCGCGGTCGCCATGCTCGACCACACGGCGGTAATCAGTACCAGCGCACCGACTGATAGTGAACGCCTCACGCGCGTGCCCCGTCCACGGCGCCGCCGGCGAGATACCCGCGGTTCGAATACGCCGCAGTGTGCGGGTCCCTTCCAGCTGGATCCGTCGAGTTCCTCAGGTCGACGACAGCCCAGAGGACCCCGTCTCGGACAACCAACCCTCGTAGATCACAAACACTCTCAGGCTGCCGCACACACGTTCACCATCGGCCTACCTTCCTTGATCACGTTTCGCGACCGAACGCAGCGGCCGCCAACTCCCTTGCCTACTAATCCCATTCGATCTGCGCTGTCTCGGTGACGACACGTTATCGCCGCAGTCCGGCCCAGTCGCGTCACCCCACACCTCGTAAGAACAGGAGGTTCGAAACGTATGTCACGCCCACGAGACTCCGCTTCGACTGAAGCCACGAAGGGCCGCAGGTCGGAGCCGATCGACGTACGGATCGCCAAAAACGGATCCAAGTCGTATCACTTCCAGATCGATGTCGGCCTGAAACCCGATGGTTCCCGCGACCGCCCCCGCTTCACCTACACCACTCTCACCCACGCACGACGCGAATACCGCCGAATCACAGTTGAAGTCGCGGAAGGCCGGTATCAGCGACCGCTGGATGTCACCGTGGACGAGGCGTGCGAAGCGTGGCTGCAGGGCCGCCGCCGCATCCGACGACACGTTGGAGGGCTACCGCAACGACCTGAAGCCGGCCAGGCGGCGCCTCGGCCACAAGAACCTGACACAGCTCACCAAGGCCGATGGCGACGAACTGGTGGAGTGGATGCTCGGCAACGGACGCGTCAATCCACGCCACTACCGGGCAGATTCGCTCATGTCCCGCGTCGCCGGCTTCATCCTGGAGCATCCGCACGGGGTGTCGGCAGCCGAGATCAGAGCGGAGTTCCCGGGCGAGGACGTCCACACGTGCCTGTCCGGCCTCCTCCGCGCCAGCAGGATCACACGCCCCCAACGGGCGTTCTACGTGGCGATCGACCCGGCGACTCTCGTCCCGGCGGAACCAGGTGTCAAGGCCGTCACCGTCCGGTCGACTCTGACCCGTTTCAGGATGGTCGTACAGTCCTACGTCGACCAGGGCTTGTTGGAACCCAACGTGATTGCCCTCGTGGAGCGGCCCGGCGACGAGGCCCTCGACGAGGACGAGCTCGAGACGAGCAAATCCTGGACGCCAGCCGAGATCGAGCGTTTCCGTGAAGGATTACGCCACGAACGGCTGTATGCGTGCTGGCTGCTGTCCTGCTACGGCCTGCGAAGGTCGGAGGTTCTCGGGCTGCGTTGGACCCGCATCGACGCAACGCTGATCCGGATACGCCGGGGACGAGTGACGGTCGGCACCCAGACAGAAGAGAACGGGCCCAAATCGAAACGGAGCCGCCGGGACCTCCCGCCACCCGCAGACGTGACCGCGGCGTTGCGAAACCTGAAGCGGCTGCAGAGGACCGAGTGCCTGGCCCTGGGCATTCCGTGGTCGGATGACCGGCTGATCGCGGTGCACGAAGACGGCACTCCTGTTCGGCCCGAATGGTATTCCGACGAGTTCCACCGGTTGCGGCGTCGACTCGGATTGCGCCGCATCCATTTGAAGGGCCTGCGCAACACCTCGGTGACTCTCATGCTCGCCCGCGGTATTCATCCCCACATCGTCGCGGCCTGGCACGGCCACGACCCCGCGGTCTCGCTGACCGTCTACAACGACCCGCAACCGGAGGATCTGCGTGCGGCGGGTGAGGTTTCCCCCGGATAGTGGACACTGATTTGGCAGGACCGGAGGTCCTGCTGGAAGGATGTCGCTATGCCTCCTCGCAAGCGCCGGTCGTTCA
>NZ_JBITDI010000034.1:0-49555 GCF_044454005.1 Nocardia sp. NPDC051570
CGGGATGCAAAGCCCCGACAACTTCGAGAAGTCACTACACGCGGCGGCCTGAAGCCGCACAAGCCCCCTGTCCACCGTCTTGGGGGAACCTCATGGGTGATCCAGATGGGCATTCGATCCGGCGGCCACATCTCAGAGTTCCTTCAGCATCCGGTCGCGCCGTGGCCCGCTGGCGCGGGCCCGGGTTCCGATCAACGTCGTGAACAGCTCGGCCTCGTACTCGTCCCTCGTGTCGTAGCTGGACACGCCGCAGGCCGTGCGGGCTGTAGACCCGTCGATCCCATGGTTAGCCGCTGCTTCCAGCAAAGAATCCAACTTCGCTGCTGAGATCGACATATCCCGACCGTGATCGAGCAACATGTGACCGACCTCGTGGAGGCTCACGTGCAACTCGACTGTAGGCTCGGACGAGGGGCGAAGAAAGATCACATCGTAGTCACTGCACGCCAGCCACAATCCGCACAACCCCACCGGAGACGTTGACGGCAGCGGTAATCGGACGATGCGCCTGCATCGAATGCGCTCAACCGACGCGAAGCACTCCGTGGCTGTCCAGTCTTCGGGCAGCTCAAGGCGATCGACAAGGATCTGCAAGCGGGCTCGCGTGGAAGGCTTGCGCCACAGAACCTTCAGCATGCCACCCCTGCACTTCCTCCGAGCACCCGACTGACCTTGTTCACTGGACGTTCAGCGCCGACGCACGAGGTCGACAGAACGCCTGGGCATCTCGATGCCGGGGCGAGCACGGTTCGATCACCATGCCGATAAGCAGGTCCCTGTATGATCCGGCTTCCGCTTTCGTTTACCCCGCACGCGCTCAATCACCAGGATAGGGCCGGGCCGCTGCTGTCGCGACACAGATGGCAGAGCCAGGCGGGGGCGGCCATACCGGCTACTAGGCCTCCGGTCGCACGAAGGTACGCCGCCGACACGAGTGTAAAGGGGACGGCGGCGAGATAGGCTAGCGCGGAAGCGATTTCGGGGACAACATACGTTTCTGGGGGCCTGGCCATGATGACACTGAAGAACCGCTTCGGCGCGAATCGCTACTTCTGGTTGGGCATCATCGGTGTGGTGCTGATCGTGATCCTGCTGATCGCGTCGAGCACCTATAAGAAGCTCGGTGTCGGGACCGAGGACATCAAGGCCGAATTCGCGCAGACGGCCGGGATCCGGGTCGGTGACAAGGTCGATGTCGCGGGCGTGCCGGTGGGTACCGTATCGGGTGCGAAGCTCGAGGGCGATCACGTGCTGATCACCTTGCAGATCAACAACGATGTGAAGCTGGGCGCCGACGCGCGGGCGTCGATCAAGATGGCGACCCTGCTCGGCGCCCGCTATGTCGATCTGGATCCGGGCGACGGCTCGGGCCTGAAGGGTCAGCGGATCCCCAAGAGCAATACCGCGGTTCCCTACAACCTGGCCGATGTGGTGCAGATCGGCACGCCGAAGTTCGAGGCGCTCGATACCCGGAAGCTGACCGAATCGCTGAAGGTGCTCGGTGATCAGATCGACGGATCGCCGCAGCTGACCGCCCAGGCCCTCGACAGCGTCGGCGCGCTGGCCAAGACGATCAACGATCGTAAGCAGCAGGTCGATTCGCTGCTGAAGGATCTGGATCGGGTCACCCAGATCCTGGGCGACAATCGCAACAGCGTATTGCTGGTGATCACTCAGGGCGAGGCCATCGCGAATCGGGTGATGGAGCGGCAGACCCTGTTGCGTCAGTTGCTCGATAACGTTGCCGCGCTGACCAAGCAGCTGCAGCAGATCGGCGCGGAGAACAACAATCAGTTCGGTCCGACCGTCGAGCAGCTCAACACCATTGCCGCGGGTCTGCAGAAGAACAAGGACAATCTGGATCGGTTGCTGTCGGTCATGCCGGTGTCGATGCGCTACGCGAACAACAGCTTCGGTAACGGCCCCTACGGCGAGGTCGGTATGCCCTGGCTGCTCATCCCGGACAACTGGTTGTGCTTCGCCCGCGTCGTCGAAGGATGCCAAGGATGACACCGGCCGGGTCGCGAGGGCCGCTGAGATGTGTCGGGCGGATGGGTGCGGCGGCGTTGTCGGCCGCCGCGGCGACACTGTCGATCGGAGTCGCGACGGCGGCGCCTGCGTCCTCGTGTGGTCCGGCGACGGTGACCACCGAAGTCGCGGCGCATATCCCGCTGCTGGACTGGTCGGAGAATCTGACCGTGGACCGAGACGGCGACCTGTGGGTCTCACGCCCGTTCCGCAGCGTCGTGGAACGCTACAACCACGAGGGCCGGCGCACCGCCTCGGTCGGGATCCCCACCCCCGATTCGGTCCGGCTCGGGCCCGACGGGCTGCTGTACGTGAACTACATCAATGCCACCTCCGGTGCGCTGCCGCCCGGTGGTGGTGTCGCGCGATTCGACCCTGCCGCACCGCAACCACACCTCGAGTCGTTCGCCAGCGGTCTCCGGTTCCCGAACGGATCGGCATTCGACACCGCGGGCAACCTCTACGTGGCCGACACCTTGTTCGGCGTGGTTCGGATCCGCCCGGACGGCACCACCGATCGTGATTGGACCGACAGGGCACCGAAGACACTGGGCCCCAACGGTTTCAACACCAACGGTATCGTGGCCTCCGGCGACTCGCTGTATGTGACGTACACGATCAGCCCGGCCGCGCGGGTGATCCGCATCCCGCTCGCGGATCCGGCACATCCGACCGTGGCCGCCGATCTCGCCGCGGCCCCGCTGACGTTGCCCGCCTTCCCGGACGATCTCGCCCTCGGCCCCGGCGGACTGCTGTATGTGGCGACCGCCAGCGGGGGACTGGTTCGTGTCGACCCCGCCACGCGCAGCACGTGCACGGTACTGTCCGGGCCGCCGATCACCTCCGTCGCCGTCGTTCCCGGATCCGATCGCGCCCTCTACCTCGGCTCCGAAGGAGGCGATGTGTTGCGCGTGCACCTGAACTGAACCACCGGTCGGGTCTCGCCGGAATCGACGTTCGGTTGATCAGAGACCTTGGCGCAGAGGATTTCTGGACGATGTGTTCGGAGCATTCGATGAGAGAGTCGATGTCGCGGTGGACCGTTGCCGACATTCCGGATCAGCGGGGTCGCACGGTGGTGGTGACGGGGGCGAATTCCGGAGTGGGTTTCCAGACGGCGCGGGCACTGGCCGACCGAGGTGCGCGGGTGGTGTTGGCGTGTCGAAGCCTGGACAAGGCGGAGGTGGCGTGCGCGGCGATTCGCAGCACGGTCGCCGATGCCGAAGTGGCCACGGTGCGGCTGGATTTGACATCGGGGCCCTCGATTCGGGCCGCGGCGCGGCAGATCGGCATCGAGCTGGGTCACGTCGATGTATTGATCAACAATGCCGGCGCCGCGTTCGGCGCTTTGGAGCTCCTCGACGGAGTCGACCGCACTTTCGTGACGAATGTGTTGGGCCCGTTCGCGTTCACCGGCTTGCTGTTACCGCACCTGCTGGCCACCGGGGCCGGGCGAATCGTGGTCGTGACCAGCGGCAGCCACGAGACGGGCCGACTCGACCTGGACGACTTGGCCTTCACCAGGCGCCGCTACGGCCGCTGGCGCGCCTACGCGCAATCGAAACTGGCCAATGTGCTGTTCGCATTCGAGCAGCAGCGGCGTCTGTCAGCGGCGAGAGAACGGGTGATCGCGGTCGCTGCGCATCCGGGAGCCGCGGCCACCGACTTCGGGCGCAATACCGGCGGTCTCGCCGGGATGCTGTCCGCAGCACCGCTCCGACAACTGGTGGCCCCCTTCTCCAACACGGCCGCCCAAGGCGCCTTGCCGAGCCTGCGTGCCGCCGTGGACCCCAGTGTCCGCGGAGGCGAGTTATACGGCCCGGACGGATTCCACGGCATCAAGGGTTGGCCGGTCCGGGTCGAGCCGGCCGCGGTAGCCCGGGACATGACCATCGCCCCGACGCTGTGGGAGACCTGCGACAGGCTCACCGGAGTGCACTATCAGCTGTAAGAAGATCCGCGCGACAAAAGCGAGACGTGCGCATGACCCAGTCGCTCAACAGGATTCGCTTCCGGGGGGAGTTCGAGCTTGGCTTGGCCTGGCCCGGACTGCCACCGCCGCCAGACCTCCTCGATCTCCGGCTCCGACAAGGGCCGCCAACGTCTCTGGAATGTCCAGACCCGCGGCCCGCGTTTGAGTGGGTCGGTGGAACATCACCGATCCGGGGCACCCCACCTCGCTGGGCACTGCCCGACCCGACTCAACGCGGGCGTCGACCGCGTTCGCCGGTCGCCCCGGAGCCCCACCGGCGTGGCGGTCATGGCTCAGTGCACGGGCCCGCCCCAGCACAAACGGGTGCGCCGCCCTCGACATGACCCGGATGGCTGAACTGCTCGGTGTCTCGACCTCGGGTTGGCTGGCAGCTACCGGCGATGACGGCCGGTCGGTCGTCGGCGACAAGCCGCGACTCCGTCAATCACCAAGCCCAACACACAGATCGACACCAGAATGGCGAGATAGCTCGTATTGAAACGATTTCTGCTGCATTCCTTCACGCGAAAAGGCGTGGACAGTGACAAGGCAGGGCTCGCGATGCTGGTCGAGTAACGCGGGGAGCCGGTCTCCAGGGATGCAGATATTTTGAATGACACAACAACTTCCAAGTCGGTCAGCACACGCGGGGTGTGGCGATGTACGTCCAATCGAGCGATGTCGACGGTAGGAGAATCCAGAAGAGAGGTCGCCGCATCAATGACCCTGAGGTGATGAGAACATGCAGGTGGAGGGTCGTTTCTGGTTCGGGAAGCTGCCTTCCGTTCCGGAAGAGTCCGGAGAGGAGGGCGGCTGTTCGACTGAACCGCAGTCGAATCCTCATCTGTGGCGCGGCGTGCTCGGTCGGTCGGTAATCTGTCGGCATGGTGACGGTTGGCCCACCTCGCGGCAACGGCGAGATCGGTTCGCCACGAGCACTATTCGCCGCTCGGCTCGCGGAGCTGTGGGAGGCCGCGGGCCATCCGACACTCGAGCGTGTGGCGCAGTCCACGACTGCTCGGATGCGCGCGGCGAAGGCCAACGGTCAAAGTCGCAGTACATCGGTCCAGCGGATCAGCGATTGGCGTGCTGGCCGGGCCGTGCCTGCACGGCTGGAATCGTTCGAGCCAGTGCTGGTGACATTGATTCATCTGGCCAAAGCCACGCCGACCCCGGTCCGAGGCGAGCTGACCGACGTAGTGGCCTGGCGGCGCCTGTGGAAAGCCGCGATCGCAGAAGCAGATACGACGACAGCACGGCGCGAAATGTTCCCGCCGCGACCGACGGTGACGACTGCGCTGCGCCGCGATATCGACACGTTCGTCGGACGCGATGTCGAGCTGCAGCGGATTCTCGACGCGGCAGCGCCAGGACGCGTGGTTTCCATCCATACAGTCGATGGGATGCCCGGTGTCGGCAAGACGGCTCTGGTCACACGGGCGGCGCACATGCTGTCCGACCGATTCCCGGACGGCCGCTTCTTCGTCGAGTTGAACGCCCACACACCGGGGCAATCTCCTGCCGATCCTTTCCATATGCTGGCCAGGCTGCTCACCGATCTCGGTATCGCTCCCGGCCACATACCCGACTCGGTCGACGGACGCTGTGATCTGTGGCGGGATCGCCTCACCCATAAGCAGGTGCTGTTGGTGCTCGATGACGCCCGGGACCACGCCCAGGTCGAGCCGTTGCTCCCGGCGGGACACGGTTGTCTGACGTTGATCACCAGTCGCCGTCGACTGCTCGCCCTCGATGGTGCCCAACCGCTGGCGTTGGACATCCTCGACCCAGGCGCCGGGGTTGAGTTGTTCTGCCGTGTGGCGCAACGCAGTCCGAGCGGCAGTGACACTGTTGCGGTCAGCGAAATCGTCCGCTTGTGCGGGTATCTGCCCTTGGCGATCGTGCTGCTCGCCAGCCGCCTCGCCCACCATCCCAGTTGGACCATCGCCGGCTTGGCGGCGGAATTCGGAGCGACTCGTGATCGGCTCGGCGAACTCGACGCTGGCCAACGCGCCGTCCGGGCCGCCTTCACGACCTCCTACAACAATTTGCCACCCGACCGTCAGCACCTGTTCCGCCGACTGGGGCTGCACCCCGGGGTCGACCTCGACGCCTACGCCGTTGCCGCCCTGAACAACATCCCGCTCACCGCGGCTCGCCATGCCCTCGACACCCTCTACACAGAGCACCTGATCGACGAAAGCGCACCCGGCCGCTATCGCCTGCACGACCTGCTGCGCGAATACGCCCACGCCTTCGTGACCGACGACCCGCCGACGACCGCATCCGAGCTGTCGACCGACTCCTCGACTACTACGAGCGGACCGCCCAGACCGCCGTCCGTTCGACACCGACGCAGCCACAACCGCGGTGCGATTCCGCGCCCACAGCGATGCCGGATCTGTCCGCACACGCCTCGGCTCTGGCATGGATGCAGACCGAGCGCGCCAACCTGCTCGCCTGCCTCAAATACACAGTGTCGAGCAATCAGTTGCCACGCACGCTGAATCTGACCAACGCGCTTACCAGCCAACTGCGCCTCCACGGACCGTGGATACAGATCCAGCAACGCCGCACCGTTGCCGCGCACACAATTGGCGACCGCAACGCGGAAGCATTCGCCCTCAAGGATCTCGGCCCGGCCGAGTACCTAGCCGATGACTACTCGACAGCCGCCGAACTGTTGCACCGCGCACTAGAGAACTTCGGCGACATCGGCGGACCCTCACGCGAGGCCTCCGCCCTCCGCACCCTGGCGCGGGCGTGGTATCTGGCCGGCAGCTATCCGGCCGCACTTGATGCGCTGGAGCGGGTGCGGGCACTCTACAGAGAGATCGGCGACCGAGTCGGTGAAGCCGTGACCCTCAACAACCTGGGTTGGTTGCGACACACCACCGGTCACTACTCGGCTGCGGCCGAATTGATACAGCAGGCGCTCGAGATTCATCGGGACATCGGCAACCGCACCGGTGAAGCCTCCGCCCTCAACCACCTGGGTAGAATCACGTACCTGACCGGCGACTACTCGACCGCGACCGATCTGCTGCAGCAGGCACTCGAGATCTACGAAAGCATCGGCAACCGTACCGGTGAAGCCGAGGCCCTCGGCAACCTCGGCTGGCTGCGGTATCTGACCTCCGACTACCCGGCCGCGACCGATCTGTTGCAGCATGCGCTGAGCATCTATCGAGTCATCGGCCACCGATCCGGTGAAACCGAGGTGCTCAACCGAATCGGGGCGCTGACAACGAGATCCGGCGATCCCCGGCATGCCCTGACAACGTATGACGAGGCGTTACGCCTAGCACGCCGAATACAGAACCCACTGGAACAAGCACGAGCATTGGAAGGATCAGCCCGATGCCGGGTTTGCCTGGGCGACCCGGTCGCCGCCAAGGCTGACCTGCGGGAAGCTGTGAAGCTTTACAGGCAAATCGAGGCAGCTGAAACCGGCTCTGCCGCAAGCTATCTCGCCACGCTCGAGCTGACTTGACGCTCTTATTGTCGTCTGCGTTCGCTGCGAGGGTGTTAGAGCCTGTGAACAAACTGCTCATTTCCGCGGTTGAGTGCGGGCGAGTCGGCGGGACATGAGCATGACCATCGACCAAGTGACCCAGGCTTCGTGGTGTTCGGGCAGCCGTTCGTAGTCGCGAATGCATCTGCGGCGCAGACAGATCCAAGCCAGGGAACGTTCCACCAGCCAGCGGCGCGGCAACACGACGAAACCGGTCATCGAGTTACTGTGCCAGTGGGTCAGGACCGGTCGGATTGCGGCGGTGAGAATCCAGCGTGTTCCCGAAGATCGTTGTTTCGCGCACTTACTAGTTCTGCCGCCAATTGCATCCGACGCAATTGGCGGCAGAAGTAGTAAGTGCGCGAAATCAACGGATATGGCGTAGCCGCAGGTGAAGCTGTTATCGCCTGGTTTGGTCGGGGCCGAGAAGACTGGTGATTTCGCGCATGGCTGCGGGGGAGGGTTTGAAGTAGCGCCGTAGGTTGGCCCGGTAACGCCGGGGACCGCATGCGACCCGGGTCGATCGTCTGCCTCGCTTGTCGACCACCCGCCGAACCCTAGGGGTCACTTCACCGTTCACCCCGCCGATCGGTCCGGTCGGCCTGGAATTGCCTCCGCTCGAACGGTTGCCGAGTTACCGTGTCGGCAGACGTGTTCCACTGTGGCAGAAGGACTTTCGCTGCGTAGGTGTCGAACGTGTCTTTTCAGGGGGTAGCAGGAGGGGGTCATGGTATTGCTGCCCGCGACATCTGATGCGCAACCGAGGTCGGCGTACTTCGAAAGGAATGTGGAAGTGACAACCGAAAGAACAAGACTCAGAACATCCTTATGGAGAGGGATAATCGTCAGCGCCGCAGTGTTGTGTGCGACTGCGGGGATCAGCGCGGCCCCGGCCCCGGCCGCACCGCCAGCGGACGCCTCGCCGAGGGCGCTGATCCAGACGACGTTCACCAGCGTCAGCAACGGCAATCTCCTCGATGTCCAGGACGGCTCCCAGGATGACGGTGTCCGTGTCACCGTCGATCCGGCGCCGGGCTCGGCCACGTCGTGGCGGATCAACACCGGGAGCACCGCCGGCGCCGGGTTCGCCATCGTCAACAACACCACCGGCAAGTGCCTCGACAAGATCCCTCCCCCCTTTTGGCTTCAGCTATTCCAATCGCCTTGCGATGGACGTGCGAGCGAGCAGTGGTACTTCCAGCCGGTCGACGGATCGTCGAATGCGTTCCGGATCCGCGACGTCGGCACCAACAGCTGTCTGTCCACGGAGATCCCGCCCGCCACTGACAACTGGGTGTACCTCAACAAGACCTGCGATGCCACGCGGTACCAGCAGTGGACACTGGCCGGTGAGGTATATCAGGCGGCCCGGAACGCCGCCGTGGACTACGCCGCTGCCCGTTGTGCCAAGGACACCTCCACCTGCTCGTGGACCACGACCAAAGAAGCACTCGCCGCTCCTCTGCCGGACGTGTGCGTCTCACCGGTGTGGTACAACGACACCTCCCGCGAGATCCCGTGGACGTTCACGCTCACCACCAGCACGGGCTGGTCGAACACCATCGGGGCATCACTGTCGACCGATCTGACCGTCGGCGGTGAATTGACACCGCTCAAGACCGTGGTCACCGCAGAGGTTCACGGCGAGACCACGCTGGATCTCAAGCAGGAGCTGGGCAACAGCCTGACCGTGACCGTGCCCTACCACAACTACGGGTGGGTCACGCTGTCCGAACTGGCCACGAAGGTCACCGGTACCTGGACCTTCGACACCCAGGGCGTCCCGTGGACCGCCGAGGACACCATCACCGTGCCCCTCAAGCACGGCCCCAACGGTGGCGCGAGCATCTACAGCGCGCACACCAGGACGGAGTTCACCTCCTGCTCCGGGACCGCAGGGACTGTCGGTTTAACCGTGGATCCGACCTCGGTTTGGTGACAGGCGACGGAAGTTCGGTGATGTGGGGGCGAGTTGATCGAACGGCGCGCCGCAGACCGGATGGGACAGGCCCGGGCCGGTCAGCGGGTCCGGTTTGCCATCGCCGTGAACGCCAGCTTCGGTTCCCAAGTCTTGGCCGCGCCGTTGATGCTGTCGAAGACCTTCACGAGGCCGCCGCTGGCCAGGTCGAGGTCGAGGGTCGGATCGTCGCGGTGTATGAGGTCGGGGCGGGAGAAGCAGTACCAGAAGGCGGTGTCGATGCCGGCTTCGTCCAGGATGTCCAGCATTTCGAGCAGGTGGGCGGCCCGGGCCTCCTCGTCACGCTCGTAGGCGCCGTCCAGGCGCAGCGGGGTGGCGGTGTGGGCGTCCCATTGCAAGATATCCGCGCCGCGATCGGCCTTGTCGGCTGCGCCGCGGTAGGTGACGCAGCCGAATTAGGTGACGGTCACCGGTTTTCCGAGTTTCGCGCCCTCGGCGACGTAGATGTGCATGAGGTCTGGATAGCGGTCTGCCAGTGCGGCCGAACGGTATCCGGCATCGGTGGCGAGGATGTCGAACAGTTCCCAGTTGACCCGTTCGAAGGGCAGGCAGCAGTAGGTGAGCCTGCCGTGGAGCGGGCTCGCGCGATTTCGGCTGCGCGGCCGAGGAATTCGTTGAATCGGGTCGGTATTTCGGCCATGGCCGCCTGGCCTGCGGGGGTGGGCAGGGCGGCGGCCCGCTGCTCGAAATCGTCGCCGGGGAAGAAGCCGTTCACGAACAGACTCAGCTCGGAGCCGACGGCCAGCACCACGTTCGCGCCCGCAATCCGCAGGCGCTCGGCAAATTCCGCAATATCCGCAACCAGCTCGAGCAGTTCGTCCTGGGTGACACCGTTGACGAACGGGCAGATCCACACATCCAAGCCGACGTCCGCGGCCAGTGCGGCCGCCTGTTTCAACCGCTCCACGTAACCGCCGGTGATACGAACGGCGTCGCAGCGCAGGTCGTCGTGGATGGCTCGCATATCCCGCAGCACCGCGTCCGGATCGAACGGTTCGTGCGTGCTGTTGCCGCGATTGATGAAACCGGTGTCGTAGCACACGCCGACGGTGCGCATCTGTACCTCCCTGACCATTTAAGGTACGTCCGGCTGCCCGGGCATGACCATGGACACCGTCGCCAAACGCGCCGACACCAACAAGAACGCCATCTACCGCCGCTGGCCCAACCGGGCGGCCCTCGGTGTCGCCGCCTACAACCAGCTAACCGCCACCGCCCTCGACCTCCTCGACACCGGCGACCTGCGCACGGACACGCTGGAGTTGTTGCGGCGCGCCCACTCTCACCTCGCCCCTCCCCTCGGGGAGATCCTGCGCAGCCTGCTCGCCGAGCTCGCGCACGAACCGGGGCTGCTCGCCCAGTTACGCGAACAATCCGGGGACGCCGCAGTAGGGCCCTGGCTCACCATTCTCGACCGGGCCATCGCATGCGGTGGCCGGCGAATCCGCCATTTCCGTCCGCGTTGCTCCGCGAACCCCTGGACGCGCTGGGCCCGGTCCCGACCCGGGGTCAGGACCGGGCTGACATCACTCCGTTCGAGCCGGGTGCTGTTATGCGGCGGTCCCGGAGCAGGAGGTGAACTCCGTCCTGGTGTGCGCGCTGTAGATGCTCGCGCCACCGTTGGGGCCGTGCTTGAGGGGCACGGTGATGGTGTCCTCGGCGGTCCACGGGACGCCCTGGGTGTCGAAGGTCCAGGTACCGGTGACCTTCGTGGCCAGTTCGGACAGCGTGACCCACCCGTAGTTGTGGTAGGGCACGGTCACGGTCAGGCTGTTGCCCAGCTCCTGCTTGAGATCCAGTGTGGTCTCGCCGTGGACCTCTGCGGTGACCACACCCTTGAGCGGTGTCATATCACTGCCGACGGTCAGACTGGCCGACAGTGAGCCCCCGATTTTGTTCGACCAGCCCGTGCTGGTGGTGAGCGTGAACGTCCACGGGATCTCGCGGGAGGTGTCGTTGTACCACACCGGTGAGACGCACACGTCCGGCAGAGGAGCGGCGAGTGCTTCTTTGGTCGTGGTCCACGAGCAGGTGGAGGTGTCCTTGGCACAACGGGCAGCGGCGTAGTCCACGGCGGCGTTCCACGCTGCCTGGTATACCTCATCGGGCAGTGTCCACTGCTGGTACGGCGTGCCGTCGCAGGGGAGTTCGTACGCCCAGTTGTCAGTACCGGGTGGGATCTCCGTGGTCAGACAGTTGTTGGCGCCGACGTCGCGGATCCGGAACGCCTTCGACGTCGACCCGCTGACCGGCTGGAAGTACCACTGCTCGCTCGCACGTCCATCACAGGGCCGTTGCCGTAGCTGATAGGTGAGAGTACCGGTGTCGAGGCACTTGTCCGTGGTGGCGTTGACGATGGCGAACCCGGCGCCGGCGGTGCTCCCGGTGTTGATCCGCCACGACGTGGCCGAGCCCGGCGCCGGATTGACGGCGACGGGAGCACCGTCATCGCGGGTGCCGTCCTGGACATCGAGGAGATTGCCGTTGCTGACGCTGGTGAACGTCGTCTGGATCAGCGCCCTCGGCGAGGCGTCCGCTGGCGGTGCGGCCGGGGCCGGGGCCGCGCTGATCCCCGCAGTCGCACACAACACTGCGGCGCTGACGATTATCCCTCTCCATAAGGATGTTCTGGGTCTTGTTCTTTCGGTTGCCACTTACACATCCCTTTCGAAGTACGCGCTTCAAGCAATGTAGGGACACATGCGACTCAACGTATGTCAGTCCAAAAAGATCTTCATGAGATGAGAGTGTTTTCTCATCGAGACCGCCGCACCTGGACCGGCGACGACCACTTCCCTTGAGGGAAGGATGCAGGTTCCAGTGCTCGTGCTCATCTGACTTCTCGTTATCATCAGACTGTCAGAGAAATTGCCGCGGAATATATTCGGGAGTAGGTAGTCAAACTTTCTTGAAATAGGATAAGACTTGCCCATCGGCCTCGGTTAGAAAAACGCGCCCGGAATTTTTCGAATACCACGGTGACCCCTAGACCTCGGGACACCCTGGACTGACTAAAACACGCGAAATCCTCCAATGAAGTGTTGCTCGAATCCGGTTGCCCACTGCTTGACGTCAGACTGTCCGGCTTGATCTAAAGCATGCAGCTACCTCCCCCGATATCTAGTCCACTTTGCCGTTAATAAGCCTCAGGTTTGACCATCTATGCGGTTCAGTTCGCTTTGGTTGCCCAGAGGGTCCATTCGGACCCGCGGTCGGTACGCCAGTAGCCAGTTCCGATCCCGACGTTTGCTGCAAGTTGCAGGGATGGGTCGGCGCCTAGCAGAGTGCCGAGCGGCACAACGCGCGAGTCCTCCGCTGCTACGTCTGGCCCGGGGCCAGCGAACATCTCCCATGCGTCCTCTTCCCAGCGCATCCACTCCGTGATCGGCTCGCCCTTCAGCGCCGCGAGATTCGTGGTCGCTACAGAGTTTCGCGGCACCGGATGTTCCCATGACTCACGCACCCACCGCCACACCGGTTCACGCTCGGAGGCCCAGGGTTCGCTGGCATTCGGAACGTCGATCGTGACGTGAGATGAATCCGGGACAATCTGCATCATCGACACATTCTTGTTCTCGTAGTAATCGACAGCGCCCAACGCCAGTTGGCGAACCCATGTCTGATGCGCAGGACGCAGGGCGAAAGAACCGAGCGTATCCAGGTCGACCGTGCGCACGGTGGGATCTTCGCGAAGGGTAGCGGCAATGACGCTCATTATTTTGTGTACCGCTTGTTGATCGTAGAATGAGCCGCCGGTCATGAGCAGGTCGAAGCCGAGAGGGTTTATCAATCCGATGGTATACGCAAAACGGGGGATCGCTTCCGCGGGAACTAGCGTGACCGTGAACCCGTACTTGTCAATATCCGATTTTATTTGATCGAGCCGGGCGGCTCTGGCTGCAGAGTTCAACTCGTTCTCCGTCACCTTCTATGTAGGTTCGTGTGGCATTCTGGGCAGAGTACCGCCAGGTTGCTCGGGTCTGTGGGGCCACCGTCGGCGTGACGGTCGATATGGTGTCCATGCGCACCCTCGAGCTCTTGCGGCTGCCCGCACATCGCGCAATTGCCGCCTTGCTTGTCCAACTGTTCCTGGACCTGCTCGCGGGTGAACCGGCGCTGCGGATCCCGCTCGCTGGGCGCGACCGAGCCTCGCCCGGTAGGTGGCTTGGGTATCGAACTCGCACCCGCATCGGACGCAGCGCCAAGGTGGGACGCGCCGGTGCCGCCAGCAGCTGTCTCGGTAGCTCTCGCGGCTTTCTCGACTGTCGATGCTTCCTTGGCGGCAGTCTTGGCGACGGTGCCGACCAGCTTGCCGCCCGGGATCATGCCGAGTGCGTCCATGGCCGCGGCCTGCTTGTTGCCCTGCGCGAGCTGACCCGCAGCGGCCACCCCGGAGGCAACCGTCCCGACTGGGCCCGGCACGTAGGCCACAACCTCCGCGGCGGTGGTCGCCACGCGAACTACCGACTTCCAGGAGAACGTCCCGGCCAGGTCGAGACCGTTGATCGGGTCGGCGTCGACGTAGTCGTAGTCGTTGGCCGATCCGCCCTCGACGGGGTCGATCTGCAGGAACCGTCCGAGGATCGGGAGGTAGACCCGGGCGCCCATTTCGATGGCCTGTTGGCCGGCTAGGTGTTCCACCGGCCGTTCGTGCTGGCCGAGCCAGCCGAAGTCCATGCCACCGGCGGCGGTGGTGGGGATGGGGATGTCGGTGAACGCGCCGGTCGTGGGGTCGATGGTCTGCCCGAACGGGTCGTATAGGTGCAGGCCACCGGTGCGGGTGGCGGTGCCGTCGGCGGTGAACAGCACATCGCCGTGGATGTTGGGGTAGGACCAGTTGGTGATGGCGGTCTTGTCGTAGTTCTTGGTCAGCAGTACCCCGCCGGGCAGCGCCACGATCCGCTGCAGCAGGCCGCCGTCCTTATCCAGAACCAGGTCGGCGGTGTCGTGTTTGGAGCTGTATGAGTAGCGGGTTTTGCCGTTCTTCGATGGCTCCTTGGCCCCGGTCACCGTCCGCGTCGTCAACCGGTCGGCCGGATCTCGTGTATAGGAGATCGACGTACCGGAGGCCGTGGTCGTGGATATGTGACGTTTGGTGGCGTCGTAGTCGAGGGTGTCGTCGCCGACCTTCACCGCGTCACCGTGAGCGTCGTAGGTGAACGCCAACGTGGTGCCGCCGCTGGTGGAGGTCAGCCGGTCGGTGCCGTCGTAGCAGTAGCGAGTGGTGACCGGCGGGGCGCCGTTGAGGCTGTCGGTGGAGGCGGTGCGGTTGGTGTTCGAGCCTGCTGCCTTGGCCGACCCGCAGCCGTCGGCCGGGTCGAACCGGTAGGTGAGGATGTGGTGCGGGACGGTCGCCGCAGTCAACCGGCCCAGAGTGTCGTAGGTGTAGGAGTAGTTCGCGACCGATCTCCCGCCGTCAGTCACCGCGTCGTCGGTGATGCGGTTGTCCCGGGAGCGGGTCACGGTGTCGACCACGGCGGCCGCGGTGTTCTTCCACGTCAACGCGGTTGGTTTGCCGGAGTCATTGCGCGCCAACGAATCCAAGCGGGATCCGTTGCCGTAAGCCACACTGCTCAGTTCGGCCGCGGTGGTGTAGGCGGGGGTGGCGACGACGGTGCCGTCCACCTTGACGGTGGTCAATTGGTTGGCGTCGTTCCAGGCGTAGGACACGGTGCTGGACACGCCCTTGACCGTGGTGGTGTCGGTGCTCAGCCGGCCGACCTGGTCGTAGGTGGAGGTCGAGGTGATGCCGTTGGCGTCGGTGTAGCTCACCTCCTGACCGAGCAGGTCGACCACCGTGGTGATCGACCCGTTCTCGTCGGTGACCTTCGCGGTCAACGGGTCACCGCCGACCGCGTAATCCGTGACGACTGTGCGCGCCGGCTTGCCGTCCAAGCCCGGGAAACTCTTCTTGATGACCCGTCCCCGCGCGTCATAACCGGTGCAGGCCCACGGCTCACCACCGACCCGGCTGGCGACGACACGGCCAGCCGCGTCGTACACCGACTCGCTGAACAGCGCCGGACCGCTGCCCGGTCTGGGTTTGGTGGCGGTCTTGGCCATGCCGGCCTGGCTTACCGCTGGCGAGCCCGCGTCACACGGATTGGCGCGGGTCTCGGTGTCGCCGTAGAAGGCAGTGGTGGTGCGCTTGTCTGGGTTCGTGAGATCACCGGCTGGCAACGCTGTGGCGACCCTGCGTAGATACCCCTCACCCGGCCGCTCGTAAGCGGTGTGGGCGATCAGGTCCAGCCCACCCGGATCCGCAGTATGCGACACCGCGAGCCCGTACACCGGGTCGATCCCCGCGGTCGGATCGGAGTAGCCGCTCGCGCTGTGCTTGGACGGTGCCCGTTCCTTGTCGCCGCCGGAAGTGTCCTCGGTGGTGGAGCTGGTCGCCCACCCGTACCGCGGCGCTAGGTTCGCACCGGGCACTGTCACCGGCGCGGCCGAACCGGGTGGGGTCCAGGTGAAGTTCAGCGCTCCCGTTGTGCCGGAACGGTTGTAGTAGTCGATGCGGACGCGGTGCCAGCTGCCCGCAGCAGTGTTGGTGTACTTGCCAGTGACCGCTGTGCTGGGTTTGTCGCCCCAACTATCGACGGTGAGCACGTCGTCGACCCACAGCCGCACGCCGTCGACCGCGGTGAACCCGAGTCCGTAGTCGCCGTCGGCGGGGAATTGGACCTCGCCGGTGAACCGGCCCGACCAGCCCCCGGTGTTCGCCACCGGTGAGGTGGCGCCCCAGGTCCGTGACAGTGTCCCGTCGGGTGTGCCCACTCCGGTGACGAACACCTTCGGCACGCCCGCCAGAGTGGGGTTGTCGTAGAAGGCAGCGGACAGCCCGGCCAGGCCCTCGTCGTAGCCGGTGTGGGAGTGCGGCATGGTGGCCGCGCACGCGGGTGCCGGGAGCTGGCCGGCGAAGCAGGACGCGGATGCGGGTCCGTACTTGTCTGTCGCGCGGTCGGCGTGGTCGTACACCGTGGTGGAGCGCCGACCCGCGCTGTCGACCGAGGCGGTGGCCTGGTCTTTGGCGTTCCACTCCGCGGAGATGCTCGCCCCGGTGAAGTCGGTGGACACCAGCGCACGACCGGCGTCGTCATAGGTCACCGTGCGGGACCGCGTCGCGTCGTCCACCCCGGCCAAGGCCACAGTGGCCTGTTTGCGGTCGAAGTAGTACTGGTAGACGTGCTCGGCCCGCTTCCCGGTCCGCAAGCCGTCCGGGGCCGGGGCCAGGACCTGGATCGCCCGCGGGACGGGCGGTTCGTTGACGTGTTCGGCTATCGCGTTGTAGCTGATCACCGTGCAAGCGGCGGCGGTGTCGTCGGTGTTGGTGCACCCGTTCTCGCTCGACGGGGCTTGGTGGGCCACCCAGTCGTAGACCAGGCTGCCACGCAGGGTGGCCAACGGCCCGACGCTGTCCAGTGCCTTCTGCTTCTCCTCCTCGTTGTCGCCGGCCTGGTCGTAGCGCTGCTTGGCCAACGCGCGGCCGGTGTAGTCGAAGTCCTGCATGGCCGCACCCGGGTTCTCGATCCGGGCCAGCGTGCCCATCAGGTACCACAGCCGCGTCTCGCTGCCATCCCAGTACTGGATCCGGCACAGCATCCCCGCCGGAGCCCGGTCCGAGCCCGGAGGGCGAGACACCCCGCCATAGCAGCGGTCGCTGCCATCGGTGTTGTAGAACAGCTGATGCTCTCGACCCGAGACCGGATCCTTGATCTGGGTCAGCCGCGGCGCGGCACCGCTGTAGAGGTACTGCAGCGCCGCCGGTTTCTTCCCGTCCAGCACCGACGCGACAGCGTTGACAGTGCCATCGGGGTTGAACACCGACACCGTGTCGCCCTCGGTGACGGTGATCCGGCCCGTGTTGTCGAAGGCCAGCACGCCGTCCTCGTTCACCGGCGGGCTGTAGCCACCGGCTGACTGCTTGGCCCAGGTGTGCTTACCTCCAGCGGAATCGGTGAGCACCACCGAGCCGTCCAGCATCTCGGCGTGGCTGTAGCCGCTGGACTGCGCCGAGAGCGTCCAACCGGCCGGCAGCGACTGCGAGTCCGTCGACATCAACCACTCGGTCGGCACGATCCGCGGATCCAGGTTGTGGCTGCGCGCGGTGTCCGTGCCCGTGGAGCTCTTGGTCCACAACACCATCCGCGGACGCTGGTCGGTGTGGTGGTACAGCTCGATGCGGATCGGCACCAGCTGACCGGCCTTCAAGGCAACGTCGTGGTCCTGGTGCGGGCCGGGCAGCAGGAAGCCATCGTCCGGGTCGGCGGCGGTGGGGTTGTCGTAGACCAGCTTGTCGCCCACCCAGATCCGCGCGCCGTCGGTGTGCCCCCCGGCGAACCGGAAGTCCCCGGTGACCGGGGCTTTGAACTGGCCCTCCCACCGCACCACGAACCAGTTCTTGTCAAGTGCTGGCGGCATCGGGTTGTCCCGCCACGGCAGGTTGTCCGGGTTCCCGCTCCAGGTGATGCCCCAGTCCAGGTTGACCTGGGACTCCCCGCGCACCATCACTGGGATGTCGTCCGGCGTGCCGGTGTGGCGCGAGTCGTTGAAGTACGACGCGCGAACCCCGTGCGGGGCGCCCTGCAGGGAGTTGTAGGCCAGGTTCACTCCGGCCGGCCCACCGACGGTCGGGAACGCCGGTCCGGCGGCCTCGATGTGGGCGTTGCCGTTGAACAGGTTCACCGTCACCGGGCCCAGATGGTCGGTCGGTGCCGGTCCGGGATCCCCGATCCGCTGGTTGACGGTGAAGTGCCCGATCCAGTTCGGCGCTGTTGCTGTGCTCGCGCCGGTCATCGCGGTGGCGGCGGTCCAGGTGTAGCGGGCACCGTCGTGCAGGACGTGCTTGGGCACTGTCCACTGTGGCTGGTCCAGGCACCCGGAATCGACCACGCTGCCGGAGCGGCCGTCGAATCCGGTGGAGATCTTGAAGCAGTACAGCACCTCGTCACCAGCGGCGGCGACCTGCAGCACCGGGGTCTCGATACCCACCACCGCGCCATCGGCCGGGGCGACCAGACTGGTCTGCGGTGCGGGAGCGGCGTCCCGTACTGATCGGCGCGCGTCAGCCTTGGAGTGCCTGCCCCCCGCCAGCGGTATGAAATCGGCCTTGGGCTGCTTCGGCACAACCTCCGGCCCATGCTTGTCCTTCGACGGCACCGACAGGATCGGCAGGTTCCGCGGCACCTCTGATGAGCGTGCCGCCGCCGTCCCCGATCCGGTCATCAGCTGCGCCACCGAGATCGGCAGTGCCACCGCCAGCACGAACGCGATCGCGCGCAACCACATCGGCCATCGGGAACGCGGTTGCAGACCCGCTCGATCGCGAGACCCTGCGTCTTCGAAGGTGATTCGATGCCATCCACACGAGGACGGTTGATACCCTGGCAGTTTCGACGCCAACCATCCCCGCGATCGGCGATATCCGCCCTTGAACGACCACGGACTTTTCCGCATCGGGAACCCCTCCGTCTCCACCTGCGCGCCGCTGATCGACACCGGGAAGTGGCTACGAGACCGCTGAAAGTCGTTGCGCTACTTGGCAACACTCCTCTGCTGCCGTTGCTATTGGAGCACGTATCGACCAGACGCGAATCGGACTCGGTAACGTGTCCATGACCAACCAACATCCGCCCTAGGGGCGCCCCATACCTGGAGACTTCACCGCCGGCAAGTTCCCGACGGCCCACGAGCCGACCCTGATGCCATCACGCCGGCCTCGATCCAGCGACATGCAGCACGACCGACGGGCCGCCATGCTGGGCTTTCAGCACCTCGGCGGGGATGTAGTCTTACAGATCGACACCTCACTTTGAATGCCGCGAAACACATTGGGCTGCAATCGATCTCGGCTGACAAGGTATCGAGAAAACTCTCCGCAATACGATAGGGGTTGCGGTCGCTGGCGCTACGAAGCTTCAGAACCTGCACAGGCCGTTCCCGCACGGACCGATACCGAATCCATCTCACACACGCACGACCGGACGGCCACTAACTCTCACGTCCTCCCGCGTGAGCAGCAACTGGCCGAACTGCGCGCCCGTATGGCCACCCATCACCGGCATCAAGGTCGGCGCCGCCGACCGGGCACCCGCTGCCAGCGCGGTCGACGTGCTCGCGGTGCCCGGCGGAATCGGCGAACTACTCCTCCACGGCAGACCGGTCCAGGGAAGCGCAGACACTGACACCCGATCTTGGGGCAGTGTGTGCAGGAGTGGCGGGGCTGGCGGCGTGTGGATTGCACTGACATTCTGGTGTTCCACGCAGAGTCCGAAGCGGAGTGTGCCGTGGGGAAAGTGCGAAGGAAGCAAGCCTTCGAGCTAGCACTTGCCGCTCGGGTGTTCATTTGGGTTGTCCTGGGGGCAGGCATCGTTGTCGTTGCGCTGCACGTGGGGAACGCGAGGTCGGGCTACCAGCACATACCCGCGAATCCGGTCACGGCTATCGAAGAACTCACCCGGGGCAAGCTGCACTGGCCACACGATGCGACCCGTGTGGTGAAGGTCGAGCCGGCGAACGGCAAACCATACGGTATGGACGGCACGCAGCGGCCGAGTTATTCGCCGAATCTGGCGCAGCGTCGGCGGCATCGTTCGCCGCCGGATTCGTTCGGGCAGGTAATCGCCGTCGTGATATCGGAGTGAGTCGGGAACAGGTTCGATTGCCGGCTCGCCCATGGTGCCCCCTGGTACGCGATTCTGCCGCCGCCCATCAGAGCACGACGAGCGTGGTGTGGCAACCCTCGTCGGGAGCTGGCAGCGAAAAGGCGGGATGCACGGAAAACGGCGCGCGGGTCGCGGCAGATGCGGATGTTCCCGAACATGCGGAACGCGCCGTTTGCGCGGGTCGGTGGATAGCGGACGAGCCGGAAACTCCCGAGTGAGGCACAACACATCGAATGTCTCAGCTGAGACAATATACTGAGAGTGTCTCAAAAGAGTGCATCCCTACTTCGGCCCAGTCTGGTCGAGGAGGAGAAATGCCGTGAACAGATCGAAGGAGGGCGACCGGGTAAAGGTGAGCTATCAACCCCACTTCTGAGCAGGAGCTTGATCATGTCTGAAAGCGCTTTGTCAGCAGAGGTTTTCGTCACTCCTACGATCCCGGCGGAGACCGGCATCCCCGGGGAGAGCTCGATCTGGTCACCCATGTCGGCCACACTGATCTCCGGTACACGCGACGCGGTCCTGGTCGACGCCTTCCTGACCGAGGATCAAGCCCGGGACCTGGGCGACTGGATCGAGGCCTCGGGAAAGAACCTCACCACCATCTACCTCACCCACGGCCACGGCGACCACTTCTTCGGCATGACACCACTACTGCAGCGATTCCCCGGCGCCCGCGCCGTCGCCACCCCCGGCACCATCGCGCACATGCACCAAGAGCTGGAACCCGAATTCTTCCAAGCATTTTGGGGAAAGACCTTCCCCGGCCAACTCCCGGACAACCTTCAGGTGGCCCAACCGCTGACCGACGGAGTGATCGACCTCGAAGGACACGAACTACGCGCCGTCGAGGCAGGCTACAGCGACACCCACGACACCACCTTCCTGCACGTACCCTCGCTCGACCTCGTCGTCGCGGGCGACATCATCTACAACGGCGTACACCAATACCTCGCCCAAACCAGCAGGGCCACACGGCAACAGTGGATCTCGGCAGTCGACCAGGTCGAAGCCCTGCATCCGAAACGAGTCGTCGCCGGCCACAAAGCACCGGGCGCGCAAGACTCGCCACAGGCAATCGCCGACACCCGCGCCTACCTCACCGATTTCGACCGGCTGCTCGACAAGGCCGGCGACCCAGCCGAACTCATCGAGGCGATGCTCGCCCGCTATCCCGACCGCATCAACCCCGACGCCTTGAAACTGTCCGTACGAAGGGTCTTCGCCCGGGAGCGAGCACACAGCCCCGCATGATGGACTACTCGGCAGCCGTCCATCGTTCAGCGGATCGAAGCCGAAGAATCGGCAACAGCGTGGAGGTTCCGATCCGCAGCCGTGCGGTGCCTGAGATGGCATCAGCCCGTTGATCTTCCGAGGTCCCGCGCTGGCCGCTTCGGTCAGCGCGGGTCGCGGCAGATGAGTGTGTTCGAAGCCTCGAGATGGCAGGGCTGTTCGCGACGTAGTTCATGGCCGCCATACCAGGCGGACGTCTGGCTCACGCTCCTCGTTGCGCGAGCCGTCCGTCCGGTCGACCTCGACGAATCCGTGCCGCTCGTAAAATCGTCGCGCTGGTTCGTTGACCTGGAATGTCCACAACCCCAACCTGTTCGGTCTCAATCGCTTGGCCAAATCGATGAACCGGTCCCCGAGGCCACAACCCCTCCAGGACGGTTCCAGATAGAGCTGTTCGACTTCGGCAGCATCGAGCACAAGGAGCCCGCGGACTATACCGTCGGCAACTGCAACCCAGGTTTCGTGCTGAGGCACAACCACTTCGGAGAACCAGCGCCGAACGGCATCATCTGTGTGCCCACGTCCGACCGTCGGCAGCGCTGCGGCAAAGGATCGCAGCCACACGTCAGCAATGTCGGCGGCATCGGTGTTCTCGGCACGCCGAAGCAGGAGATCCATGGCCTGAACGCTAACCCGCTCAGGCCGACCACGGCCGTCCGGCCGAATGCGCGACATTCGGCTACTACCGGACGTTCTGCGCCGCAGTCGATCTCGGTGTATCGACTGCCCGCACATCGCCATGGGCGGGCAGCGTCGACACGAAGCTCAGAGGGTTTCTGCTCAGGGCGACCAGGTGCCCCAGCATCGGCACGCCCCAAGCGCGACCCCTCGGTCAGGCTGGTCGCTATCAGTGATCATCCTTCCCCTCGGCGACTACGCCGCATCAAGCGGGAGCTGATTCGTACTCTGGTTTTCGGAACTCCCCATCCAATGCATGGCAACGATGTCTACGCGATATACGAGATCATCAGCAGCAGACTCTGTGGCAGTTGGCTTCTCGGCGAGCAGAATCTTGCGCAGCGGGCAGCAACGCCTCGAACTGCAGGTGTGAAAGACCCAGGATCGGAGATGTACTCCGTGAGGCCAACCGCCTCAGCCTATTTGCGCTTCTTGTCCCTGTTCTCCAGGGCCTCAACGCCGGCTTGTCCGCTGGCCGACTTGGCCTTCTTCTCGGCTCGTTTCTCCTTGAGGGATTTCCCCTGCTTCTTGGACATCGTGCTACGCGGAGATTTGTCGGACAACTGGGACGTCCTTCGTTTGCAAGACCTCGGCGGTCTCGTTGTCTCGACAGTACGCTCCCTGGAGGCGATTCCGCCCCGGCACCCAGCAGGAGAATCCTCACCGCTTCCGGGTGACCGCGCAGGCACGCCGCAAGTATCGCGCCAGGGCGGTGCAGGAGTTCTCGAAAACATCCAGTCCGACGCCGGGCCGGTCACACCGCACTCGCCGCAGCCTGGCTGCGCCTGGTCGCATGACCCGGCCTCGCTATCGCCCGCCGTACCGGCGACCGCACAGAAGCTTCGCCGTCGGCGGCACGTGGACCCATGCACGGCCACAGCGTCGCGTTGCACGATTCGACCGCACATCGGCATGTGGCTGGAGCGATCGGGCCTCGTGACAGTCAGGGGTGATGGCGGTCCCGGGGCAGACCGGGTGCTGCCTGGCGTCCGAGCCGAGGGCAGCACACCGGTCTGCGGCGAAGTGGTTACGGCAGTACGGCGCAGGCGGGGCCGAGAGTGATACCGGTTCCGACGGTCAGTGGAGTGTGGAGGGAGTAGGCATCGAAATCGTCATCCGACAGGACCTCGACCACCACGAGCTTGTGCTGCCCCTTCCTGTCGGGGGTCCATGTGGTGCGTGCCGTTCCGGACGCGTCCGCGAGCACATCGGCCGGATGGAATTGACGGTAGTCCGCGGTGGCCCGGTCATCGCCGATCTGGTCGATGAAGAACACCTCCCTGCCTGGTTCCGTGGTCACGGTGACCGGGTAGGAGCAGCCGGTGCCGCGGGTGTCCGCCGAGCTACCGAAGCTCTGCCCACTCTCGACATGGATGCTCGTGACGGCCGCCCCCGCCTGAGGCGCAGCGAACGCGATCGATGCCGCGAGCGCACCGAGCGTCGCCACGGCCGCGGCTGCCCTGTTCGATTCGAACACGTGAAATTACCTCTCTAGCAATGGAGTTCCCCCGGATGGGAGCGCAGCGAACTGCTGTACGAGCCAATCCGCATGCGTACGAACATCTTTCAGGCAATCTCTCAGTACTTCAACTCGGTTTCGTTCGACGCGCCCCGTGCCTGCGAAGAACCCACGCCACCGGCGCTGATGGGTTGTCTGTGTCGGAGTCAGAAGCTCGTGTCCGGTCGGATGTCCGCTTCTCGGCAAGAGCGGACGTTCTGCGCCGCAGCACATCTCGCCTCGGTTTAGGCGCGGCCGGGTCCTTCGGCGACGTTGCGGAAGGAGTGGAGGTTTTCGGTTGCCCACTGCCGGAACGTGCGCCCGGCGCGGCCGGTGAACCGCTCGGCGGAGCGGAGTGGACCGGTTCGGTCGTTGCTCAGCTGGGCCCAGTAATTCAGGACGGCGTCGACGAATGCGGGAGGTATATGGCTGCTCATCTGCTCGGCCATCCGAGCTCGGGTCGGTTCACGCAGTTCGACCTTGCGTCCGAGCAACTCGGCCAGCGTATCGGCTTGGTCTTTGAAGGTGAGGGTCTCGGGTCCGCCGAGGGGGACTGTCGCGCCGTCGAGTTCACCGGTGGTCAGTGCCAACTCCGCGACGTCGACGATGTCGGCCGGGTGGAGAACATCCAGTGCCGCATCCGGATACAGCTGCTCGACCGCATCTCCACGGCGGATGGCCTGCGCCCAGCCCAGGGTCATGGTCGCGAACCCGCCGGGCCGCAACACGGTCGTGGTGAGCGGTGAGTCGCGCAGCGCGTGTTCGACCATCAGATGATGGCGTGCCAGGGCATCGTTGTCGGCGCCGGGCCGCTCGACCGAGTCCGAGGAGAGCAACACCACCCGCCGCGCACCGGCGTCGACCGCGACCTTCAGCAACGCGTCGATCCCGGTGGGTTCGGCATAGAGGAACATATCGGTGACGCCCGCGAGCGCCGCGGGGAAGGTCGTCGGGTCGGCCAGGTCGAGTGCCACGGTCCGGACGCCTCGGGGCAGTGTGGTCCGCGCCGGGGCGCGACTTGCCGCGCGAACATCTCGGCCCGAGGCGTGCAGGCGACGCACGAGACCGGCGCCGATGCCGCCGCGAGAACCGGTGATCAACGTGGTCGTCGACCTTTCGGCGTGAATTGTCATGGCACTCCTCGGGTTTGGGAAACAGAAACTCGTCCCCCAGCTTGCCCTCGCCCGAATGATCTGATCCAACGAGGATTTCCGATCTCATTGATCGGCCTATGCGATGATTCGGCCGTGGAGCTCCGACAGCTCGAGTGTTTCGTCGCCGTGGTGGACGAAGGTGGCTTTACCGCCGCCGCGGCGCGGTTACATGTCGTTCAATCAACGGTTTCGGCCACGATCGCCGCACTCGAACGTGATCTGGGGACCGCGCTGCTGGTTCGCACGACGCGGCGAGTGGTTCTCACCGAAGCCGGAACGGAGTTGCTTCCGCAAGCACGGCGAGTGCTCGACAGCGCACGAGACGCCCGCGATTCGGTACACGCGGTGCACGGCGGACTTCAGGGCACTCTCCGCATCGGCACGATGAGCTCTCTGGGCCTGATCGATCTACCCGCACTGCTCGGCGCTTTCCATCGTGGCTACCCTGCCGTGCGAATAGGACTGATGACGTCGGGCTCGGGGTCGCCGGGGCTCGTCGCCGAGCTGGTCGCGGGACGGCTCGACGCCGCCTTCGTCTCACTGCCGGGGCCTATATCGGCCGCGGTGTCCCTGCGGCATTTGGCCTCCACGCCTTTGGATCTCGTGGTGCCTCGCGAGCATCGCCTCGCCGAACGAAGCGAGGTGACACCGGCGGAGCTGGCGGACGAATCCTTCATCGACTTCCCCCGCGGATACGGCAACCGCGAGATCACCGAGCGAGCGTTCGCGGCGGCCGGAATCCAGCGACACGTCGCCATCGAGATCACCGATATCGAGGCCGGTGCGGACTTCGTTCGGCAGCGGCTCGGGGTCGCGCTGCTACCACGGTCGGTGGTCGCACTCGACGACGAGCTGACGGCGATTCCAGTGGCCGGCTTCGACCTGGATTGGCCCATTTCACTGGCCATGCCCCAGGCCCGTACGGTCGGCGCGGCGGCCCGCGCGTTCGAACGGCTGGTGCTGCGATACGCAGCCGAAGACGGCGCGGAGAGTCGGCCTATAACAGGAGGCGTCATATAGTCGGCATGTGTCGGGCGCTCCGAAGATGTTTGATATCAACGGATTCTGACATCCGGCGTCCGGGTGCGAGTTAGCCTCGAAAGGCCGGTCACTGCGACCGTCGATGGACCAACCACCGGAGGTGCAGCATGGCATCCAAGGCTGAGAAGATCGTCGCCGGGCTCGGCGGGATCGACAACATCGAAGAGGTCGAGGGCGACATCACCACGCTCCGCGTCGAGGTCGTCGACCCTGACCTGATCGACGAGGCCGCACTGAAAGCGGCGGGAGCCCATGGTGTTGTCAAGATGGGCACCGCTATCCAAGTTGTCGTCGGTACCGATGCCGACCCGATCGCGGGTGAAATCGAAGACATGATGTAAGCCTTCTATGGCGACTACTCCACGCTCTGAAATTCGTTGCCGGTCAACCCAACTCGCACGAGGTGTCGTGGACGTAGAGGTCTGCCGGTGCGGGTCGATCGGATGTCGAATCGGGTTGTTCGGCCCGGCGGCGCAATTCGGCTCTGTCGGTCTTTCCCGTTGTCGTGCGGGGGAGCGAGGGCAGTATCAGGACGGCGCTCGGGTGTTCGTAGGCCGAGAGTCGATCGGTCAGCAGGTTGGTGAGGTCGGTGATCGCGTGGGTGGCGACCGTGTCCGTGGCGAGTACCACGTAGGCCGCCAGTGCCGCGTTTCCGGATGGCTTCGTGTATCCGACGACGGCGGCGTCGATGACGGTGGGATGGCTCAGGAGTACTGCCTCCACTTCGGCTGGCACGACGTTGTATCCGTCGATGCTGATTGCGTCGTCGGTGCGGCCGCGCATCCAGAAGTAGCCGTCGTGGTCGCGTCGGCAGAGATCGCCGGTCAGTGTCCAGCCGTCGTGGATGGCGGTGGCTTGGCGTGGGTGTGCCAGATAGCGGCATCCGGTGGGGCCGCGCACCGCGAGCTGTCCGATGTGCCCGACTGGGCACGGATGGCCGTCCGCGTCTATTACTTGGACCTGGTAGCCGGGAATGGGTAATCCGGTGGAGCCGGGGCGGATTCGATCCTCGGTGGCGCCGAGTACGCCGTTGGTCAGCTCGGTCGCACCCATGATGTCGATGATCTTTCGTCCGGTCCTGTCATGCCAAGTGCGCCACAGGGATTCGTCGAGTCGTTCACCCCCGGACACGCAACGACGAAGAGTCCGCAGCGTTTCCGAGGCGGGTACCGCGGCGCGGTAGCCCGACGGTGTGGTGAGCACCAGGTCTGCCCGGTGACGGGCGATCGCCTCGAACAGTGATTCGGGACCGGTATCTTCGGGCAGCAGGGCGGCGGAGCCGAACCGCAACGGTGACAGGACGAGCCCGCCGAGACCGTAGGTCAAGGCCATGCTCCGATTGCAGGCCACGAGGTCGTCCGGCCGCAATCGCAGCAGATGGCGGCCCACGGTATCCCCGACCGCCAGCAGGTCACGATGGAAATGCATGGAGGGCTTCGGGTTTCCGGTGGTGCCCGAACTGAACAGGATGAGTGCGACATCGTCGCCTGCGAGATCCACTCGCGGGCAGTGGGTGGGGTGCCGGGCGGCGCGCCGGTACAGATCGTCTGTCTCCCCGGTGCCGTATCCGAGGGCAGGCAGGCCGGTGCCGGTCATCGTGTGTAGATTGCCGGAATCGCACAGTGCCGCAGATGGTTCGACCGCGTTGATCATCGAGTTCAGCTCATGAGTACGCAGCATCGGCGGCAGCGGCACCGCGACCGCGCCCGCCTCGAGAACGGCCAGCAGGCAGGCGATGAACCAGGGTGAGTTCGAGCCGGTGAGCAGCACCCGGTTGCCGGGTACGACGTGGAGGTCGTGGTGGAGCACGTGCGCGATCTGGTGAACGCGGCCCAGTAGGTCCGCGTAGGTCCATATCGCCGAGTCGGTGACCACCGCGCGGCGGTCGTGCCCGAGCCGCGCGCCGGTGCCGTCCAGCAGTACGGTGGCAGCGTTGAACCGCTGCGGATATCGCAGTTCCGGCATGCTGTAGACCAGATCCGGCCACGGGCGCACCGCCAGTGCGTGGCGTCGGGTGAACGGGTCCGCGTGTCCGGACGGTGTCAGCTGCGGGGGATCGCCGGTCATACGTGCACCGCCTCGGAGATGATCACGCGATCGACGACACCGATGTCCGAGGACCGTCCGCACTCGGCACACCAGCAGCAGAACCACCGCTCGTCTCGGGCCCAAAACTCTTGGACCAGTGCCGAATCGGGGTATGGATGCCCGCACCACGGGCAGTGCACCGGCGTGTTCACGAGGCTGCCCCCGCACGGTCGGGATCGGTGAGGTTCAAGCCGAGGTCCAACCCCACTTCGGTGTAGCGGCGGGCGATCTCGATGCGCCGGGGACTGAACCGGGGGTAGGCCGCGGTGAGGAAATCGCGGACGAAGTTGATGCCGGATCCGAACTTCTCGTTCTCCTGCGGGATGTCGATGACATCGTCGCCGCCCCGCCGTACCCCGAGCGGATCACGGCCTTCCGCAACGTCGGTCATTGCCTGGAAGTACATGCGGCGCAACAGGATCACACCGCGGTCGACGGTTCCGAGATGCTCGAGGGAGCGGTCGGCGATGCGGCCCTGGGTTACCCAGGCCATGATGTCCTGGCCTTCGACGTGATCGACCCGGTGCTCGCCGCCCGGCCACCGCCACGGAACCTCGAAGGAGGTGATCGGGCCGGGTTCGGGGACCGGGAGACCACCGGGGCGCCAGGCGGTGTACCACAGCACCCAGGTGTTCTCATTGTCGATGGGCACTCGCAGGTGGTAGTGCGAGCTACCGCCGCCTCCGAGCCGGAGCATATGGGGAAAGACCAGTGGGTGCCCGACCGACCAGTCGTCCGCGTCGGTGTTCTGGCCGTGGAGTTGACGGCGCATGAGGATGCCGTGTTCGAACTCCTCGAAGGCTACTTCGCGGTTGAGCTTGGCGAATGTCGCGGGGATGCGCACCGCGTGCCCCCGACCGGCCATCCATTCGCTGTACCTCCCGTGCAGCCAGGCCACGTGGTCCAGGTCGACCGCGTTCTCCATGATCTGCACGAAATTGCATGGCACGACGGCGAATCCGATATCGCGGATGGCGTCGTCCCAGCAGAACAGGTCATAGCGGGGCAGCGTCGGCACCGGGTCCGGGCCCAGGTAAGCGAATACCAGACCGCCCAATTCCCGTGCGGGATAAGCCTTGGCCTCGACTCGGTGAGCGAAGGTGGACCCGTCGGGTTCGCCGGGTTGTTCCAAACATGCTCCGGCGCCGTCGAATAGCCACCCGTGGTAGGGGCAGCGCAGTCCGTTGTCCTCCACGATTCCGTAGGAGAGTGCGGCGCCACGGTGTGGGCACCGATCCTCCAGCAGATGGACATCGCCGCGGGCGAGCCGGTAGAGGACCAGGTTCTCGCCGAGGAGACGTACCTTGCGCAGGTCGTGTCGCGGCAGGTCCGCGGAGATGGCGACCGGCCACCAGTAGCGCCGCAGCAGCTCGCCCATCGGAGTGCCCGCGTCGAACCGTGTCAGTCTTTCGTTCCGCTCGGTCGAAAGCATTCAGACCTCCTCGACGCAGACGCGGCGCAGCTCACCGGATCGGATGAGTTCGACCAGGGTCGCGATATCGGAGTCCATCTGCCGATCGGCGTCCAGGAACGCGATGTGTTTGCGCACCGTACGAAACGCTGCCAGCGTGCCGCGGCCGAGCTGATCGGCCCCGCGCAACTCGGCGGCCTGGCACAAGGCGGCGAGATGGATCGCGGTGATGTTCTGCACCAGCTCGACGATTGTCCGCGCGTCGCGAGCGGCGATCGTGCCCATGCTGACCTTGTCCTGGTTATGCGCCTCGGTGGACCGGGAGAACGTCGTCGCGGGCGTGGCGAGTTTGAGCGCCTCGGCGGCCAGCGCGGAACAAGCCAGCTGCATACCTTTGAACCCGTGGTGCAGTCCCGCCTGGTAATCGTCGTCGGCGAACCGGGGAATGAGATTGGGGGTCAGGCCGCGGTTGAACTTCTCGTCGACGACGAGCGCGAGTTGCCGATCCAAGAGATCGCCCACGCTGGCCACCGCGATCTTGAGGCTGTCCATCGCCTGTCCGACGTGACCACCGTAGAAGTTCCCGCCGTTGTACACGTTCTGGGTGTCCACGTCGAACAGCGGATTGTCGTTGGTCGAGTTGATCTCGGTCTGCAGCCAGGGCCGCACCCAGTCCAAGGTGTCCCACAGCACGCCCGTGACATGCGGCGCGCAACGCAGCGAGTAGCGATCCTGAATGGGATGAGTGAGCTGGACGTACCCGTGTTCGCCGAGCTCTGGATTGGCCGCCAGCACCTGCGGATGGTTGCGGGACAACTCGGACCCCGCCAGCAATGCGCGAATCCTTGCCGCGCTGCGCATTTGGCCGGGATGTCGCTTCTGCGCATGGATCACCGCATCGAAATGACCACGGTTGCCGCGCAGCACCTCGACCGCCAGCGCGGTGCACACATCGGCCGCCGTGGCCAGCTCGGCGGCATCCTCGGCGGCGAGCACGGCGAATCCGGACATGAACGACGTGCCGTTGATCAGCGCCAGGGCTTCCTTGGCCTCCAAGACAACCGGCCGCAACCCGGCCTGTGCCAATGCGCGTTCGGTCGGCCACAGCGCGCCCCGGAATCGGGCCTGTCCCGCGCCGGTGAGCAGATTCGCCAGGTAGCACAGGGGAACCAGATCACCGCTGGCGCCCACCGATCCCCGCTCCGGAATGACGGGCAGGATATCGGCATTCAGGCAGTCCAGGAGCAGCCGTACCACTTCCGGCCGCACGCTGGAGTAGCCGCGAGCCAGGCAGTTGGCACGCACCAGCATCGTGGCGCGCACCACCTCGGAGGGTGCGGCAGGCCCGGATCCGTTGAGGTGATAGTTGACGAGATTGCGTTGCAACTCGATCGCTTTGTCCGGACTGATCTGCCGAATACAGCTGTCGCCGAATCCGGTGGTGACACCGTAGATGGGCTGGCCGCTGGCGATGAGCCGGTGTTTGAGCCCGACCGAATCATCCATCCGAGCGACGGCGCCGTCGGGTAGCGTGGCGATCCAAGTATCGGGATTCCTTGCTACACATACGGTCTCGGTGACTGTCAGTGTGTCCGCGCCCACCGCCAGCTCGGTGGGCGCGTCGTCCTCCATCACGGCCAGAGGCTCTGCCATGGATTTCCCCTTCGCGGAAGAGACAGCCACAGGCCCCGTGGCCGAATGGCTCACGGCGAGAACGTGATCACCGCGCCACGGCGCCGAAATCCGCCGCGAATCGGGTCCGCCACCTGCGGGAGATTGTTTGCGATACATCTAGAGTGTGTTGCCCCCGGCAGCCTGATGCCCAATCCCATCTCGTCATGCCATCACGGCATGACCATGAATTCCCGCGGTCGTCGACGGCGGCAGCGCGGCGTCGGTAAATGACCTGTCCGGCAGGGGATTTCGAACAATCTGCCCTAACATCCCGGTATGGAGTTGGAGGTACGACATCTGCGGATGCTCTGTGCCATCGCGGAGCACGGCAGTCTGACCAAGGCGGCGGCAGCGCTGGGCATGTTGCAGCCGGCTTTGACCAGGCAGCTGCAACGCCTCGAGCAGGGGCTGGGTGGTCCGCTGTTCACCAGGAGCGGCAACGGGTCGGTGCCGACCCCACTCGGCGAACATGTGTTGTCCAGGGCCCGTGCGGTACTGCCCGCACTGGATGGGCTCAACAGCGACGCCCTTCGTGAGGCCGCCGGATGTGAGCACCCCAGTCGGATCCGCTACGGCGCGGTGCTCGGGCCGTTGGCGGCGGGGCTGCTGCCGCCCCTGCGGCGGTTACTCCCCGCGGCCGATGTCAGATTGCTCTCCGAACCGTCGAATACGGTGCTGGCCGACCTGGTGGCGGGGGGTCGTTTGGAGTTGGCGGCGATTCTGGAATTTCCAGGCTACGAGTTGTGGGTGAAGCCCGATGTGCAACGGCACGTCATAGCCACCGAACCGGTGTTCGTATTGCTGCCCTGCGATCACCCTGCGGCGCAGTGGTCCGAGGTTCCACTCGCCGCACTCGCGCAGGGGGATTGGGCCTTGGAACCGCCGGACGACAACAGGTTCCGTGAGTACGTCACAGTGGCCTGCCGTGCTGCCGGGTTCACACCGCGCGTCTGCTACGAGGCCGAGGCGGGCAGCCTGACAGACCTGATCAGCAGCGGTCAGGCGATCGGTCTGGGACAGGCCACGTTCCGGGTGACTCCCCGGATCGCGGTGCGGCCCCTGGCGGGCAATCCGCTGTGGGAGAGCCATGCGCTGATCTGGCAGAAGTACGGTCCGTTCGCCGGGCTCGTACCGAAGTTGATCGGCGCGGCGGAACAGGTGTACGAGGCTGCGGTGGGCCGGAGTCCGGCCTTTCTGGAGTGGCGCGATCGCCAGGGCTAGGCAGTTGTAGGGGCCTGGCTACTTTCGCTTGTCGGATCGGGTGGCGGTGTATCCGGAGGAGGGGAACGCTGGGGTGGTTTGGACGAGACTCTGGATCGTATTGCGGCTCAGGTGAGTTCGGGCCATGGATCGAGGTGCTGGCCGAGTGGATCGAGATGGCCCCCCGGAGGCGAGAGGCCATCTCGTGAGGTCCGGTTACGCGCTGCCGAAGGGCGGCAGCGGGAACGGGCCGGGCTGCGGGCCCGGAGCGGGCTGCGGGGCCGGGGTGTTGGTCGGGGCCCGGCTGGGGGCCGTGGTCGCGGTCCAGTGCGATCTGGGTGTGGGCGGGTGCGGCCGTGGCGGGGCCGCGACGAGTGCCGCCGGGACGGCCAGGAGTGCGCCCGCGATGGCGATCTTGGCGGCGGTTCGTGTGCGTGCGGTGTTCTTCGTCATCTGGTTGGGACCGTTGCCGTTGAGTGTGTTGTGGTTGCACGCTCTTCGGCAGTCGTCGTATTGCTACGCGACGTTGACCGCGTGGGTCTTCCCGTGGCGGTACCCGCTGCCAACCAGGTTGGACTTATGTGGGTTTCCATCGGGCTCGTTTTCCGTCGCCCCGCAACTCGGGGAGGACGCACCACTGTCGACGCTTGCCGCGAGCGCGGCAAGGCAACGGGCGGCGTTGACGTCGCGATCCAGGGTGAGTCCGCATTGGTCGCAACGGTAGATACGTTGGGATAGACGCAGTTTGGCTTTCACCGCGCCACAAGCTGGGTTCGAGCATGTCTTCGACGACGGAAACCACCGGTCCGCCACGATCAGGGTGCCGCCACGCCAGGCGGTCTTGTATTCGAGTTGGCGGCGCAGCTCGCCCCATCCGGTGTCGGCGATATGCCTGGCCAAGCGCCGGTTACGCAGCATCCCTGCGACGTTGAGGTCTTCGACCACGACCGGCCCGGATTGCTCGGCGAGCCCGGTGGTGAGCCGGTGCAGGCTGTCGGCGCGAGCGTTGGCCACCCGCGTGTGCAGCCGGTTCACCTTCGCGTGGGTGGCTTCCCAGCGTTTCGACGGGGTCGCGGCGGTGCGTTTGTCCGGTCCGCGGGGGCGAGCAGCTCGGCGTTGCAGTCGACGCAACGCCCGGTGAGCGTGGTCGAGGTGCTTGGGGTTGGCGACCATCCCGTGCTCGTCGGAGACGCCGGCGACCGGCCTCGACAGCACCGCCAAATGTGCGATCCCCAGATCGACACCCACCGCGGCAGTGAGGCTCGGCCGGGCGGCGCCGCTCCGCGCCGGGTGATCGACTTCCACGGAGAAGGACACGAACCAGCGGCCTCGCCGGTGCGAGAGGGTGGCCGACCGGATCCGAGCGGTGCCACGCTCGATGTGGCGGGCCAGTTTGCGGGTCGATTCGAGTGTGCGGACGACTCCGATCCGGGGGAGTTTCACGTGTCGCCGGTCCGCATCGACCAACCCGAACGCGCCGGTGGTGAAACGACACGACAAGGTGGTCTTCCTGCCCTTGAACCGGGGAAACCGAATCGGCTTGCCTTTGCGGTCACCTTTCTTCGAACCCGACCAATTCGCCAGTCCCGCAGCCAGATTCGCCAACCCGCTGGAATACGCCTCTTTCGAGTTCTCACTCCACCACGGCGCAACCTCGTCTTTCACCCTGTTCCAGGTTTTGCGCAACGAATACGCCGACCAGTTCAGCGGCGGCGTGCGCTCATCATCGGGAACATCATAGGAGTCCTCCGCAGCTCGCTGTCCGAGGTTCGCCTTGATCACCCCCAGGCCCCAGTTGTAGGCGAAACGTTGTGCACCGCAATGCGATCGCAATGCTTCGACCTGGCCCGGCGTCGGGTCGAGCGCGAACCTGTAGGCGCGCAGCACTCGGACCGGCTCGCCGCTCACGCCGGAACCCGCTCATCGACGTGCTTGGTGGCGGTGACCGCGCGCAGTGCTCTGTTCCGCGCACCGCGGCGCCCGTACAGCCGCGCACACATCGAGGTGAGCACCTCGATCATGTCGCGCACCAGATCGTCGGTCGTCTCGCCCGCGTCGGCGACCACGATGCGGCGGCCCTGCGCCGACAGGGCGGCCTCGAGATGCTCGACCCCGAAGCGTGCCAGCCGATCCCGATACTCCACGACGATCACTCTCGCATCCGGGTCCGACAAGATGCGCCGCAGTGTCGGTCGTTTCCCGTTCACCCCGGACCCGACCTCGCACCCGACCCGGCCGACGGTGACACCGGTCGTCGTTGCCCACGCCGTCAGCCCTGCCACCTGCCGATCCAGATCGGCGCGCTGGTCATGGCTCGACACCCGCGCATACAACACCGCCACACCCGGCTCAGAGGCCGCGACCGGACACACCACAATCAGCCACCCCACCCGCTCTCCGCCAGCACCGGTAACGTCCCCTCCCGATACCAGCGGTACGCCGTATGCCGGCCCACCCCCAACCGACACCGCCCAACCCGCCAGGCTCACACCATAGGTAGAACCTACTTACACACACCAAAACACACCGAACGCGCAACAGCTGCGAACCCTTCGTTCGTGAATCGGGACTGCGCCCGGTCGGTCACGGACTCGATCTGACCTGGGAAGTAGTCAAACGTCGGGGGATGGGCGGCGACTATGTCCAGGCTGTGCATCGGATAAGCGCCATTTCTCGTCGACGGCACACAGCAATTACATAGCTACGGCACAGCCGAGCCCTAGTCCGCCTGTGCACGATGCGAGGATGTCCACCATGAGCGCAGGAAATGCCGGGCTCCCCATCGAACGTGTCGTGATGCGCCGCGCCGATGGTGCGCCCATCACTGTGCTCGTCGTCGACGATGAATCGGTGCTGGCCGAAATGGTGTCGATGGCCTTGCGGTACGAGGGGTGGGACGTCACGACGGCGAGTGACGGTGCGACCGCGGTGACCACGGCGCGTGCGATGCGGCCGGACGTGGTGGTGCTGGATGTGATGCTGCCGGATATGACCGGGCTCGAGGTCTTGGGCCGGTTGCGGGCGCAGATGCCGGATCTGCCGGTCCTGCTGTTGACCGCGAAGGATTCGGTGGAGGATCGCATCGCCGGGCTGACCGCGGGCGGCGACGACTACGTCACCAAGCCGTTCAGCATCGAAGAGGTGATCCTGCGGCTGCGTGCGCTGTTGCGGCGCACCGGGATTACCACCGAAGACAGCGGCGCCCGGATCGTGGTCGGCGATCTGGTGCTCGACGAGGACAGTCATGAGGTAACACGCGCCGGGCAGCCGATCACGTTGACCTCGACCGAATTCGAGCTGCTCCGATACTTCATGCGCAACCCCAAGCGGGTGCTGAGCAAGGCGCAGATTCTGGATCGGGTGTGGCGCTACGACTTCGGCGGCCGCTCCAACATCGTCGAACTCTACATCTCGTATCTCCGGAGAAAGATCGACAGCGGTCGCGAACCCATGATCCACACCCTGCGCGGTGCGGGCTATGTCCTCAAGCCCGCACCCTGACGTGGCCGGGGGGCCGCGCCGCCGGACCTGGTTGCCTCGGCCGTGGTCGTTGCGGGCCCGGCTGCTGGTCGGTCAGGTACTGCTGCTCGCGGTGGTGTGTGCCGGTATCGGAATCGCGACCGAGCTTGCGCTGCAACAGTTTCTGACGAGCCGGCTGGACAGTCAGCTGGTCGATATCATGCAGCGGACGGTGCGCGACTCCTATCTTGATCAGGGTCCTCCGCTGCATCCGCCGCTACGTCCACCGCCACCGCCACCGCCGGACCCGGTGACCGGCCCGGGGCCCGAATTCCTCGGGCGGCCGGGTCAGCCGATCGGGACCATCGGCGCCGTCGTCGAGGGCGGCCGGGTCACCGCCGGTGCCATCTTGAATTCGAGCGATTCCCGAGAGTCGTTGTCGGACAAGGCAAATGCGGAAATCGCCGCGGTGCCGGTGGGCGGCGGGCCGGTGACGCGCGCGATCGACGGTATGGGCCGCTATCGCCTCGTCGGTGCACAGGATCCGCAGGGCGAGACCATCGTCGTCGGTATGCCGCTGGCGGACGTGGATGCGACCTTGGTCCGGCTGGTGCTGGTCCTGGTGGCCGTCACGGTGGTCGCCCTGATCGCGGCGGCGTCGGCGGGCATGTTCATCGTCCACCGGGCGCTCGCCCCGCTGAACCGGCTCGCGGCCACCGCGGCCCGGGTCGCCGATCTGACGTTGGATCGGGGCGAAGTGACACTGCCGGTGCGGGTTCCGGCCGAGGACGCCACCCCGCGCACCGAGGTGGGCAGGCTGGGTTCGGCGCTCAACCGGATGCTCGATCACATCACCGATGCGCTCGCCTCGCGCCAGGCCAGCGAGACCCGGGTCCGGCAGTTCCTCGCCGACGCCAGTCACGAGTTGCGTACTCCGCTCACCGCGATCCGCGGCTATGCCGAACTCGCACAACGCAATCGGAGCGAGGTCCCCGCGACCGTGGCGCACGCGCTGGGGCGGGTGGAATCGGAGGCCGGTCGAATGACACACCTGGTCGAGGACATGCTGCTGCTGGCCCGCCTGGACTCGGGCCGGCCGCTGGAACAGCGACCCGTCGATCTGTCGAGACTGACCGTGGACGCGGTCAGCGATGCGCACGCCGCCGGCCCCGATCACCGCTGGAACCTCGATCTGCCCGCCGACCCCGTGCTGGTGCCCGGTGACGCGGCACGGCTGCATCAGGTGTTGGGCAATCTGCTGGCCAATGCCCGGACCCACACCGGCCCGGGGACATCGGTCACCACCGCGCTGGCGGCGGATGCCTCCGGTGGCGCGACGTGGCGGGTGATCGACGACGGCCCCGGCATCCCCGCCGAATTGCAGCCGGAGATCTTCGAGCGGTTCGCCCGCGGCGACTCGTCGCGGTCGCGGCGCACGGGCAGCACCGGTCTGGGGCTGGCCATCGTCGCCGCGGTGGTCAAGGCGCACGGCGGAACCATCGAGGTGCACAGCGTCGCGGGCCGCACCGAGTTCACCGTGCGATTGCCGGGCACATATCCACCTCACAGCGAGGACCAACGGCAGACCTAGCCGCCGCCACAACCATCGACGGTATGACAACTACCACCGGCCCACGGAACACCTTCGAATCCCGGCCGAACGCCGTGGCCTACGCGGCGGCCCGCGGCGTCCCGGTGCTGGACGTGGTGGTCCCGGTCTACAACGAACAAGCGGCCCTGGCGGATTCGATTCTCCGCCTGCACCGCCACCTCAGCGCGACCTTCCCCTACTGGTTCCGGATCACCATCGCCGATAATGCCAGCACCGACCGCACCCCCGTGATCGCCGCGGCGCTGACCGAGAGGTTCGCCGAGGTCCGTTGGGTGCGGATGGAGCAGAAGGGCCGCGGCCGCGCCTTGCATGCCGTGTGGTCGGCCTCGGACGCTCCGGTGCTGGCCTATATGGATGTGGACCTGTCCACCGATCTCGCCGCCTTGGCTCCGCTGGTGGCGCCGCTGATCTCCGGCCACTCCGATCTCGCCATCGGTACTCGGCTGGGACGCGGCTCGCGGGTGGTGCGGGGGCCGAAGCGGGAGATCATCTCCCGCTGTTACAACCTGATCCTGAAATCCACTCTCGCAGCCGGATTCTCCGATGCGCAGTGCGGTTTCAAGGCCATCCGGTCCGATGCCGCGCGGCGGCTGCTGCCGCATGTCGTGGACACCGGATGGTTCTTCGACACCGAACTGCTGGTACTCGCTGAGCGCAGCGGTATGCGGATCTACGAGGTGCCGGTGGACTGGGTGGACGATCCGGACAGCCGGGTCGACATCCTCGCCACGGCCACGGCCGATCTGTTGGGAATCGCACGGCTGCTGAAGGGATTCGCCACCGGCGCGATCCCGGTCAACACCATCGCCGAGCAGCTCGCCCCCGCCGCACCTGCCGCGCCGAGTTCGCTACTGCGCCAAGCGGTCCGGTTCGCCGCGGTCGGCGTCGCCAGCACGCTGGCCTATCTGCTGCTGTTCGTGGCGCTGCATGGCTGGCTGGGCGCGCAGGGCGCGAATCTGGTCGCGCTGTCGACGACCACGATCGCGAACACCGCGGCCAATCGCCGGTTCACCTTCGGGATCCGGGGGCGGGCCGGGGCGGTGCGCCACCAGTTCGAGGGTCTCGTGGTGTTCGGAATCGGCCTGGCCGTCACCAGCGGATCGCTGCTCCTGCTGCACAGCGTGACCGATCAACGCCACGGTATCGAACTCGTGGTGCTGGTGCCCGCGAATCTCGTCGCGACGGCAGTGCGTTTCGTCCTGTTGCGCGGCTGGGTCTTCCGCTCGCGCCGTCCCCGCTGATCAAGACTCCGTCGACCCTGAGAAGAGCCATGTCCACAACAGTTCCCACGTCCCCCGCGCACCCGGCGTCTTCGTCTCCCGCGCCCGGTGACGGCTCCATACCTGCCACACCGAGCAACCCCGGCTCATGGGCGACCCGCGTACTGTTCGGCTCGTCGGCCCAACCACGCTGGGCCCGACCAAGTTTGCTGGCACTGCTGATCGGCACCGCGGTGCTGTATCTGTGGGGCCTGAGCGCCTCCGGCTGGGCCAACGACTTCTACGCCGCCGCCGTGCAGGCGGGTACCCAGAGCTGGAAGGCACTGCTGTTCGGTTCGCTGGACTCGGGCAATGCGATCACCGTCGACAAGCCACCGGCGGCCATCTGGGTGATGGCATTGTCCGGCAGACTGTTCGGGTTCGGCTCCTGGTCGCTGCTGGTCCCGCAGGCGCTGATGGGCGTCGCGTCGGCGGCGCTGCTGTACGGCGCGGTGAAACGGTGGAGCGGCCACGGCGCGGGCCTGCTCGCCGGTGCCATCCTCGCGCTGACTCCCGTTGCGGCGCTGATGTTCCGGTTCGACAATCCGGACGCGCTGCTGGTGCTGCTGCTGGTCGCGGCCGCGTACTGCGTGGTGCGCGCCACCGAGTCGGGCCGCACGGGCTGGCTCGTATGGGCCGGGACGGCAGTCGGATTCGCCTTCCTCACCAAACTGCTGCAGGCGTTCCTGGTGCTCCCCGCCTTCGCGGTGGTGTTCCTGATCGCCGCGCCGGGCGGCTTCTGGAAACGGATCGGCAAGCTCGCCATCGCCTGCCTCGCCATGGTCGTCTCCGGCGGCTGGCTGGTCGCGCTGGTCAGCCTGTGGCCCGCGGCGTCGCGGCCGTATATCGGCGGCTCCACGAACAACAGCCTGTGGGAACTGGCGCTCGGCTACAACGGCCTCGCCCGCATCGTCGGCGGCGCGGGCAACGGTGGTGGTGGTCCGGGTGGCGGCGGCGCGAACGCGGCATTCGGCGGCAGCACCGGGATCACCCGGCTGTTCGGCGACTCGATGGGCACCGAGATCTCCTGGCTGCTGCCCGCGGCGCTGATCGGATTGGTCGCCGGTCTGTGGTTCAGCCGTTCGGGCCACCGCGCTCGTGCCGGGCTGCTGCTGTGGGGCGGCTGGCTGGTGACGACCGGAGTGGTGTTCAGCTATATGAGCGGCACCATCCACCCGTACTACACCGTGGCGCTGGCCCCGGCGCTCGCGGCGGTCATGGCGATCACGGTGCGCGAATTGTGGCGCGGCAGAGAGTATCTGCCCGCCCGGGCCGTGCTGGGTGCGATGTCGGCGGCGACCGGTATCTGGAACTTCATCCTGTTGGATCGCACGCCGGAATGGCTGCCGTGGCTGCGCTGGGTATTGCTGATCGGCGCCGTCGCGGTCGCCTCGGTGCTGATCGTCGGCGGCCACCAGCTGGGCAAGCTCACCGTCGTGCTCGCGGCCGCCGGACTGCTGTTCGGTCTCGGTGGCACCGCGGTCTACGCGATCGATACCGCCGCACAGCCGCATACCGGGTCGATACCCATCTCGGGTCCGAGCACCGGTCGCTCGAATGCGGGGATGCCCGGTGGCCCGGGCGGCGACACGAGCTCCGATAGCGCACTGGAAACCTTGTTGCGGGCCACCAATTCTCGGTGGGCCGCGGCCGCGGTCGGCTCACACGGCGCCACGGACCTGGAGTTGGACACCGGGAAATCGGTCATGGCGATCGGTGGCTTCACCGGCGCGGACCCCGCACCGACGCTGCAACAGTTCCAGCGGTACGTGGCCGACGGCGATATCCGTTACTTCATCGAGAGCGACGGCCCCGATCATGGTCCCGATGCGGGAACGGACAATACCGCGGGTCAGATCACGACCTGGGTCAAGACCCACTTCGCCTCGACAACGGTGGGCGGCACCACTATCTACGACCTGACCGCAGCACCGAGTTCCTGAATTACCGGTCCCGCGAACGCATTCAGCGGCGGCCGCTGGTGCGGCGGTGGCGAACCAACCGACGTGCTGGCGCCGATCCTCGATGACCGCACAATGCCCTGACGCGGGCTACCGCATACCCCCCTCGGGGTAGTCCGATTCATCCGATATGGGTAGCGAGAGATCCCGCACACGGGCGACGACCAGCGCCGATCCGCCCGATATCGTGGGCCGGTGCGGGCACACCTGCGGCCATTTCCGAATCTGCCGCCCCTCCTGATCGATACGCTACTGGCCGTAGTGCTGACGGTATGGACCGTCGCGGGCATGCACCCCGCCGACCGAACCAACTGGCTCGCGCTGGCGCTGACGATACTGTCCACCGCGCCGATCGTGCTGCGTCGTTATGCGCCGGTGATGACCATGCTGGTCATCGGCGGTGCGATGGTCGCTTATTCACTGCTGGGTTACGACGATTTCCTGGTGTCCGGCCTCGGGCTGCTGGCCGGCATGTTCGCCGTGGCCAGGCATCGGTCCCAGCGCGTGGCGGCGGTCACCTGGGCGTGCGTGCTGACCGCGGTGTTGATCTCCAACATCCCCACGGTGGCCGATCTGCGATCGCTGGATGTCATCAATGCGGTGGGGCAGACCCTTGCCGCCTGGGCATTGGGCGACAGCTTCCGGCGCTGGTCACTGCGCAATGAACGGCTCGCCGAACAGGCCGCGCGGGCCGCGGTCGAGGAGCGAGTACGTATCGCCCGCGAACTGCATGACATTGTCGCCCACCACATGTCGGTCATCTCGCTCCAGGCCGGAGTCGCCGGATATGTGCTCGACACCGACCTACCCGCCGCGCGGGAAGCACTCGCCGCGGTCGGCGACTCCAGCCGTGCGGCACTCGCCGAAATGCGACGCTTGCTCGACCTGCTGCGCGTCGATCCGGACGGAAAACCGGACTACAGCCCGCAACCCGGCCTGGCCCAACTCACCGAGCTCATCGAGCCCCGCGACGACCGCGGTTTCGCGGTACTTCCGCGATTACCGATGAATGGAGTTCAGTGACCATCCGCCTACTCATCGCCGACGACCAGGCGCTGCTGCGCGCGGGTCTGCACGCCCTGTTCCTGCGGGGCGCATCCGGATTCGAGATCGTCGGCGAGGCGGCCGATGGCGCCCAAGCCGTCGAACTCGCCGCCAGCACGAAACCCGATGTGATTCTGATGGATATCAGGATGCCCGTCCTGGACGGAATCGCCGCCACCGAGCGGATTCTCGCCGATGCCGGCGACAATCCGCCTCGCGTGGTCGTGCTCACCACCTTCGACCTCGACGAATACGTCTATAACGCACTCAGTGCCGGAGCGTCCGGATTCCTGCTCAAAGACACCCCACCGGACCGGATCCTCACCGCCGTCCGCGCCGTCGCCGGCGGCGATATCCTCATCGCCCCCGCCATCACCCGGCGACTGATCGAGGCCTACGCCCACCTCCACCGAACCACGACCAGACCTCGGCTGAACGAATTGACCGCTCGCGAAACCGAAGTGCTGGGCCTGGTCGGCAATGGGTTGTCCAACGATCAGATCGCCCAGCGACTGTTTCTCAGCGAAGCCACCGTCAAAACCCACCTCAAACGCGTGATGAGCAAGCTGGGCCTCACCAGCCGCGCCCAAGCGGTCGTGGCGGCTTACGAATCCGGACTGATCACACCCATGCTGGGAAATCCGCGGTAATCACCGTCCGTTCAGTTCCTGACCGGGGTGACCGCGATCGGCGGGAGGCTGTTCAGGCACGAAAGGTCGCCGGGTGAGGCGGTGCGGATGAATCGGGAGACGATGCCGGTGACACATCCGCTGGGTTCCAGCCCGGGCACGTGGCCGGTATTGGGGACCGAGACGAATGTGGCCCGCCGGAACTGGGCGGCCGCCGCCCGGCCGTTGGCATCAGGGGTATTGGCATCCAGATCACCCGACAGCACCAAGACCGGGACATCGGGCATGCCGTTCGAATGCGGTTGTGCGGTACCGGAATTCGGCCACCGGATGCAGAGATCACCGCCGTCGCTGAGGGCCTCGTCGAACCCCGCGGCACTGAAAGCGCCGAATTCGCCGGGCGCGGTAGCGGCCAGTGCCTGCCGATACCGCAGATCACGTTGTGCCGGTGGCACATCCGGCGACCATACTGTGGCGTAGTCGTTGCAGACCACCGCCGTCCCCAACGCGTCATCCCCGCCTTCCGGCGACGCTGTGGTCGCATCGACGAACTCCCACAGTGCCGAATCGTCGCCGCGCACGGCGTTGTGCAGCGCGGTGGGCACCATACCCAGCGGAGTGCGCGCGGTCGGATCCCAACCGACGCCGCCGCTCGCGGTCTCGTAGATCAAGTCGGCGAGCTTGGCTTCGGTCAACTCCAGCGGCCGCGGACCGTCGCGAGTGATCGGCTGAATGCGCAAACGGGCAGCCGTCGCGGTCAGATCGGCTACCGCGGTATCACCGTCGCACGCCCTGCTGCGCTCGCAAATGCGATGCAGCGTCAGCGATACCGCCTCGGCGCTCGGGCGCGACAGCGGATCGAAATCGATCGGATACGCCCCCGACAACACGATCGACTGCACGTGGTCAGGATGGCGCTGCGCGTAGATCGGCATCAGATACGCACCGTAGGAAAGGCCGTAGAGCACCAGTTTCGGAATGCCGAGCCGATCACGCACGGCATCGAAATCATCGGCAGTGGCCGCCGAGGTGTAGCCCGCCGCGCGTGCCCCCAGCCGCTCGCCGCACCGCGCGACCAATTGCCGCTGCTGGTCACGGGTTTCGAGTTCGGGTCTTTCGTCCCCGATACCGCAATCCAGCGGGCCGGACAGTCCGGTCCCGCGCGGATCGATCAGCAGTAGATCGTGATCATCCAGCATCGTTTCGACCAACTTCATCGTCGGCGCGGCCTGATCGATCATGGGTCCACCGGGCCCGCCGGGGTTGGGCACGATCGTCGCGGCGGCGGGTGCGTCGCGACGGCTGTGCCGCACCAGCGCGTAACTCACCTCGAGGTCACCCAAATCCGGTCGATCCACCACAACGGGCCTCGACAGCACCCCGCAGGACACCTCATGCCCCGGTATCGTCGGGCACCATCGCAGCGCTGTGGACTGTCCGCCGCCACAGGCCGTGATCAGTCCTGCGACCGTCGCCACCACCGTGGCCAGGCTCATCCCGAACAACAGTTTGCCGCGCATCTCGCGCACTTCCCTTCCTCGTGTAATACCGGTCCGGTTCACGGCTTGTTGAACCGGACCTCCGGGTAGGCGGGGGCAGGACCGTCCAGGAGCGGTTGCCCCACACCCCGCAGATGCTGATCGAAGAACGCGGCGACATAGGCGCGCGTGAGATCGACTGCCCGGCCACCGCGCAGTGCGGTTTGGTTCGGCAGGCCTGCCTGCTCTGCGAGCGCGAGGGTGTCAGCGAAGGAGTTGTGGTTCGCGCCAACCAGAGTCAGCCATCGCTTCCATCCCCGCAATCGGCCCCACGCCTCATCCCACGACGGGTCCCCGCCGCCGCCCGGCCTCGAGTCACTGTCGGTGCCGAGCATCAGGAAGGGCCGCTGTCCCAATCCCGCTACCGGCACGGCGCCGTCGAAGGATCCGTCCATATTCACTCCGGCCCGCACCCTGCCGTCGATCGCCATCGCGGCGGCGGCACTGGCCCCGCCGATCGAATGACCCGCCATACCGATCCGGGTGGTATCGATCAGGTGGGCATGTGGCCAGACCGGCTCACGGGCCGTGAGACTGTCGAGCAGGAAGGCAACGTCGTGTGCCCTGGTCTCGGCCACGACGCTGAGAGGGGTACCGGCGTCGATCTGCTTGCACGCCACGCAGGTGGACATCCGGCCACCCGGGAACTCGGTCCCGAACGACTCGCCGGCGTGGTCGACGGCGGCCACCACATAGCCGCGGCTGGCGAGTTCCTCACTCAGCGCGGTGAGCGTGTAGCGGGACGCGGTAAAACCCGGCGACAGCACCACCAGCGGATAGGATCCGTTGACCGGTGCGGCATCCACCACGGCGTTGGTGCCCGCCTTACTCAACGCTTGCACCGGAACTCCCGTCATCTCCTGGCCGGCGAGCAGTAATCGGATCTCCTCGTCGGTCGCATACGGCGCACGCTGCCCACCGCCCTGCTGCGCCGGGTAATACATGCTGACCATCAGCTCACGGGGCTGTGCCGGTATCCACGGATCCTTTCGAGCCGTGTCGACCAGATGAACCACGTTGCGGCCGACCGCGAATGGGCCGGTGGGAGCGGGTAATTGGGTGGTCGGACTCGTTATCGCCGATGTCGGCGGCACATTTGTCGCATCGGTAGCGCGCGCATAGGCGGCGCTGGTCATGGGCAATGTTACGGCGAGCATGATCGCGGCAAGAATGCGCATCTTCCGAACTCCTCTTCCCTCATGACAATCCGGCGGCATTCGCCATCGGATCTTCGTCGCCGATCCTGCGCAACCATCGGCAAGACAACGCCAGACTAACGACAAAACCAGGTAAGAAAACGAGCCCGAGCGCAAGTTCATCCCTGCGGAGGACCATCATCCCCAGGGGGTATCCCTCGATCAACCTGCGGCACGATTCGCAGCAGGGATCGGCTGGCTACTGTAAAACGCCGTGAATCAACCGATTTCCCCTTCGGTACCGAGAATTGCGGCACTCGATGTGCTGAGAGGCTTCGCGCTCGGCGGGATATTCATCGTCAATGTCATGGTCATGTCCACACCCGGCGGTTTCTCCGACGGTTCCGCGCACTCCGTGGTGAACGCCTTCTTCTACGACAAGTTCTATGTGCTGTTTTCGTTTCTATTCGGTTACTCGCTGACTATGCAGTTCCGTTCGGCCGAACGCGCACAGGCCGATCCGGTGCCACGCACAGCGCGCCGGTGTCTGATGCTGATGGCGATTGGATTGCTGCACATAGTTTTTCTGTTCCTTGGCGACGTACTGTTCGATTACGGCGTGGCTGGGCTCGTGCTACTTGCGTTGAGCCGGTTACGACCGAAAACAGCGCTGATTGTGGCATCGGTGCCGTTCACCGTGGTCGTGATCGTGAACACCGCGCTGAACGTACTGCACGTCAACATGAATATGGGTGCGCCCGAGCAAGCAAAGGCGTTGGCCGCGATGCGATCCGGATGGCTGGACGCGGCGAGCTATCGCTGGGACGGCTTCGCCGGGCACGTGCCGTTCTTCCTGATGTTCGGTCTCCTCAACGCGCTGCCCTTGTTCATCGTCGGGATGGTCGCCGGAAAGGCAAGGCTGCTCGAACAACCGGAGCGCTATCTGCCGCTGCTGCCCCGAATCCAGTGGATCGGCTTCACAATCGGCATTCCGATCTGCGTGCTGGGCGCGTTCACCGACTGGCCACTAGCCGGTCCCGCCCACCTCGTCGCACCGCTGCTGTCGGCCGCGTATGCGGCGACCATACTGCGTCTGCTGCATCGGCATTCGGCGGTACAGGCGATCTTCGCGCCCGCGGGCAAGATCGCGGCGACCAACTACATCGGCCAATCCCTCATTGCCGCGATCATTTTCACCGGTTACGGATTCGCACTCGCCGGGCGCCTATCGGATTGGACCGTGCTGAGCATCGCCGTCACCATCTATGCGGCACAACTGGCCATCAGCGCTTGGTACGTACGCAGACACCGCTACGGCCCGCTCGAATGGGTCCTGCGCGCCGCCACCTACGGCACGCTACGCCCTGCCCGGACCGAACAACCCGAATTACGCTCCGCCGCAACCGGATAACCGCAGTCCCTCGAGCGACAGCCGGGAAGCTCGAAGCAGTGATGAACCAACCTCGATTGTGGATGCGGGGGAGTTTCGGCGATCTCGAAGAAGCCTGTCAGTTGAGGTTGGTGGGGTCGCCGTAGACGGTGTCGCCGTCGTTGGTTTCTGGTGTGGTGACGGTGATGGTGGTGTAGGAGCGGATGCCTGCTCCGCCGAGGCAGCCGTTGAGCATGAAGTGGGTGTTGCGGTGGATCAGGTACCCGGTGGTGTCGGGTGTCAGTGGCCGGGTGTCGACTTGGACGTCGGTGATTGCTCCCGGCGTCAGGGACACGGTGACTTCGGGTCCGGCGCCGATTTGGGGGCCGATGGTGATCACGGGGGCGATCCCGCCGCCGAGGGTGACGCCCGGTGCGATGCCGAGTTGACCGAACAGGCCGACGGAGATGTTGGTGAGGTTGACCGCGCAGCCGATCAGGTAGCCGGTTTTGAGTGTGCCGGTGGCGGGTCCGGTGATGCGGCCGTAGCTGGTGTTGCTGACGAACATTTCCAGTGAGGTCGGTGTCTGGTTGAGTGCGGGCACCTTGTCGATCGTCTCGCCGGTGTGCCCCACGGTGAATTGTGTCCCGGTCGGGGTGGTGTCGACCCGCTCGTGCGGTGCCAACGCTATCTCCTGCGCGGATACCGGCACTGCCGATGTCAACCCCGCCAACGCCGTGGCGATGCTGATTGTGACGGCCTTGATCCTCACGGCCGTTCCTTTCTGTCCGGCCCTTTCGGTCGAGCCGGTATTCGATCTTCGTAACCGCAAGTCCCGGAACAGATCTCGGAAACCCGTTGTCCGGTCAGTGGTGGGCCGGGGTGGGGGTTGTCGTGGTGTTGGGGAGTTTGCGGACGGCGTGGGTGGCGGAGGTGATGACGGCGTCGGGGTCGGTGAGATAGAAGGTCGGGAAGGCTTGGGCGTCGAATGCTGTGGCGACGCCACTGTCGGTGCCGTTCTCACACACCACGGTCGCGACCGGGGCCAGCGCGTCGAGCATGTCGTGGCGGGCGGCGGGATCGGTGTGTTCGTTGGTGGTGACGACGGCCAGGACGTGGTCGCGGGGCAAGCCCGCACCTTGGATGTAGGCGACGAATTCGGGCAGGTTGGTGCGGCAGTGCGGGCAGTCGACCGCCAGCAACGCCACCGCAGCCGGGTGCCGCAGATTCGCTCCAGTCGTGGTGTCGCCGTCGACGGTTCGTGCGGTGAACGCGGGAACGGTGGTACCGACCGAGAGCAGCCGGTCGGTGTTGTCGGTGAGTTGGTCTAGTAGGTCGGTGTGGGCGCGCAGGCGGCGGACCAGGCCGAGGGTGATCATCAAGTGTCCGCCGGTAGTGACGGCCAGGACGATGGTGAGGGCAATCAGGATGTTCATCGCAGGGGTGTTCCTGTCAGGGGAGAGCAGACCGTCGAGTCGTCGCGGCGGCCGATGGTGGTGTGGGAGTGGTGAACAGGTCGGCCAGGTCCTCGAAGACGGTCAACACGGCACCGATCAGGGCCCCGGTACCGGCAGCGATACACAACCCGACGATCGGGATGGTGCTACGACCGGTGGAGAGAGCTATGGCGAGCAGGGTGGTGGTCACGCCGGTCGCGGTCACCGCAAGCAGGATGATGTTGCGGGCCAGTTGAATTCGCGAGACCGGCCGAGTGGAGGTACCGAAGCAGCGACACGGTGTGGTGGTGCCACGGCGGATCGCAGCGGCGATGGCGGTGGTGAACGCGGCCAATGTGATTGCGGCCAGCCCGAACCCGGCCACGGTCGTGACCCGGTTGGGCAGCGCGAGCAACACCACGATCACCCATTCGGTGGCGATGACCGCTGCGGCGAGGAGTGCGGCGGAGGTGCCGCGTGCTCGAGGTACCAGTCCGGTGACGGCAGTGCGGAACTCGGTCCGTGCCGGGTGGCTGGTTTTGGATATCGCCGCGAGGGCGAACACGACCCCGATCGCGGCGCGGGCCGCCACGGTGGGGGCGGTCAAGCAATCAGCGAACATGGCGTGATCGCCGATTCGGTGAGGGTGTCGAGGAGTGTCTCGGAGCGCTCGAGTACAGCGGTGACATGGTGCCTGATTTCTTTGTGTCGATGCCGCGTACGCGAAACGATCGACGACGGCCCTGCCCAATGGCGCGGATAATAGCGGGTCTTATTCGAATGTGCGATCCAGGCTGGGGGCGCCGGGTCGCATCTCCCCATAGTTGGTTGGACATTCGCCGCAGAAGTCGAGTCCGGCTCGGTAAGCCAGGCCCACTCGTAGTGGGCGGTGACAGCACATGGCGCACTTCGGCCTTGCTGAAGGCTCTGTCCACGACATTGCGGCGTTTGTCGGCGCCGGGGTCGAACACCGGTGCCTGGCCCCGGCTGGTGTCCGGCAGCGTGAACCGTCACCGGACACCACCGCCTCGTGCTAGGTGACGCAGATTCCTGCTTCGCAGGCCCGGAGACCGAGGAATTGGCAGCACTGGGCGAACGTGTCGCAGGGGTCGCCCAACTGTCCGCAGTCCATGCGGATGATGGAGGGGCGGTCTTTGCGGATGATGACTTTGTCGGTGAACGTGTCGAGCAGTGTCTCGGCCCGCTCCAATAGCGCGGTAGTCATAGCGGTTACATCTCTTCTCTTTCTCGGTGACGCTCACTGCGGGGTTATCTGAATCGTTGCCCCGCTTGTGAGGCGCGTCACTCGCCATCGTTTACCCGTAATCGACGCAAAGCTAGCAACTAGTTGGTTTGACTATGCAACTGTTACCTTGCCGTCACCGATGCTCCACAAGCCGTCGGCGACGATCGAGGGTGCGCACAGCCGTGAAGTTGCTGCGGATCGATTTCGACCCGCGCCGACACCACTGCACATGCCGAATGATCAACCATCACACCCGGTCCCACCCGATCCGGACCCGGGAGGTCGGCGGGAATCGGCTGCACACAGGAGGCCTGAGCCGCACGTGGTGGTGGCGCAACACCCCTCACCGATCGTCCCGACCTGCTGAAGGGCTGAGGATTTCATGCCGATGACGAGCAGTGCTTCGGCCCGCCCGATCAGCGCGGAGGGTATGGCAGTCGCCTCTGGTTTCGTTCTCGATGCCGCCCGCCCGGGTTATCGGCCAGTGATCCCATTTTGTGATGTGCGCCACCTACGATGAGGAATCCGGAACCTGCGCGGCACTGCCGACCGGTCGGTGGCAGCAACGTAACTGTGACCTCGCGGTCAATGGCGCTTCACCGCAGGGGCCGGGAGTTGTTGGAAGGAAGCACCTTTAGTGGATACCGCGACGTTGCTGCGGATGCTCGATCCCGAC
>NZ_JBITDI010000035.1:0-48661 GCF_044454005.1 Nocardia sp. NPDC051570
AGACCCCCAACTTCCCCGGTGCAGTCGCGGCCGAAGGCCGCCCGCCACGATCTTCCTGCAGGTACCATCAAAACTGAGTCCCGACGGAGCAAGTTAACAAATACCTGGGGTATTTGTAGCTCCTCACAGGGGTGAGGAGACCACCCGGCGGCGGGTGGGCGCTGCGCTGGGCGTCGGTGGACCGGATGCGAGAGGTGGTCGCGATGGGTGCGGAGGAGGGCACTGCGGTGCCGTCGGAGGTCGGTCTGCGGCGGGCGCAGAGCGTGTCTCGGTCGCAGCGTCGGCGGCGACGGCCGAACATCACGGGCGTCAAGCACACCGTCGAGGTGGTGCTGTCGGAGGAGGAGATGGCGGTGGTGCGCAAGCGCGCCGAGGAGGCCAACTGCACGGTGCCGTGGTTTTTGGTGCAGTGCGCGACCGATCCGGAGCCGGAGCAGGGGAAGACGTTGGACGGGGCGGAGGATCGGCTGCCGCGGATGCCGTTGGCGATGTTTCGTGCGGTGGTGCGGGCGTTGATGTCGGCGACGGCCGCGCTGGACGAGGTCCGGCGCCAGGAGCTGGCGCCGCTGGGGAACAACGTCAATCAGATGACGCGCGCGGCGAACGTCACCGGGCAGTTGGCTGAGGAGGTACTCGAGACGCTGGGCGAGGTGCGAGAGGTGACGACCGAGGTCCGCGAGCGCGCCGAGCGGATCGAGCAGATGGCGGCGCGGGTGGCGCGCCGATGAGTCCGGCGGCGGGGCGGCGGCGGTGATTCCGAAGATCCGGCGGGGCCAGCGGATGACGGGCCTGCTGGTGTATCTGCTCGGCAAGGGCGACCACAACGAGCATCGCGATCGGCACATCATCGCGGGGTCGCCGACGATCATGCGGTCGGTGTTGCTGGAGCATTTCGACGGCACCAGCAAGGAGGTGACCGAGGCCGCGCGCAAGCTGGCGCTCGAGGTGGCGCACGAGATCGACATCCCGCGCCAGCTGTACGGAACTCAGGTGCGGATGCGTGCTCGCTCGGTCGCTGTCGGTGTGGGTGCGCGGGAACTTGGCATGGACGTGGTCGAGCCTGCGAGTAAGGGCGAGGCGTCGGTGATGCGGGATGCCCCGGTGTGGCATTGCGTGCTGGCGTTGACACCAGGGGAAGAGCTGGACGACGCGAAGTGGGAACAGATCGCGAACGACTTCATGGACCGGATGGGATTCACCGGGAGCCCGGACGGGAAGCGGGCACAAGCGCGGTGGGCGGCGGTACGGCACGGTCACTCCGGTGAACAGGGCGAGGGCCAGGACCACATCCACATCGCCGCCAGCTTGGTGCGTGAGGACGGCAGCAAGGTCAGCACATTCGACTACGGACCGGGGCGAGCCAAAGGGGACTGGAAGCGCGCCCAGGAGGTCGCGGGCGAGCTGGAACACGAGTACGGGCTGCAGGTGCTGGTGTCGCGCGAGCAGGGCGGCGGCCTGTCCGGGAACTCGCGCGCCGAGATCGAGCGTGCGAAGGCAACTGGGGCGCCGGAGACCGAGCGCGAGCGGCTACGGCGGATGGTGCGCGCGGTGGCGACAGCCGCTGACAGCGAAACCGAATTCGTCGAGAGCCTGCGGGAGGCCGGCATCTCGGCCGCGCCGCGGTGGGCGGCCGGTGGCCGCGAGCAGGTGACCGGGTACAAGGTCCGGATGCGTCGCGCCGGGGAGGAGGTCGGGCCGTGGGTCGGCGGCGGGACGCTCGCCGGTGATCTGTCGCTGACCGCACTGCGGGAACAGCAGTGGGACGACACCCCAGCGGGGCGCGCCGACGCCGCCGCGGCGTGGAAGCACAGCCGTCCCGGACAGGCCCGGGACGGCCGCTCGCAGCAGGGCCGCGGCGGCGTCGAGGCGTGGCGCCAGGCGGCCGCCGACGCCGGGCAGTGGCGGGCCCGGATGGCCGAGGTTCCGCACACCGACCGCGCCCAATGGGCCTGGGCGGCAGGGCAAGCCGCCGGAGTGTTCGCGGCATGGTCGGAAAGTCTCGAGGGCGACCGGCCGGGCCCGTTCGCGCGCGCCGCGCACGAGCTGACCCGGTCCGCGCAACCGCTTCGGCGCACCGATCGCTACCGGATCCAGCGCGGGCAGCGCAGTCTCGGGGCCGCCGCCCGCGTCCTGCTGGCCAGTCGATCCCGGCCCGCCACCGGGGGGCAGGCCCGGCCCGGCGCGAGCGATCCGGCCGGGGAGATCGCGGCCGCGATCCTCGCGGCGATGCTGCTGCTGTTGCTGCTGGCCATCGCGATCGCACTGGAGATCGCGCGCGCCCACCGGTCCCGCGGAGAGCTCGCTCGCGCTGTGGCACTGGAGTATTCGCTGCAGCACCACGTGGATCCGGTGCGCGCGGCATGGGAGGCGAGCCTGGAATCGCGCCGCTACCAATGGGATCGAGACGCGGCCGACGTGGTCGCGGCCGCCGCGGGCCACACCGCGCAGCGGGTAGCCGAGCAGGAGACCTCACCGGCCGAGACCCCGCGCCCGGCGTCGACGACGGCGCGGGACACGGTGGTCGCGGCCGCCAGTGGGCCGCTCACCGCGCCGACCGCGCCCAGCAGCGCACCCAAGCGGCGGCCGTACTACAGCGAGTTGTCCGCCGAGGACAAGGCCCGGGTCCGAACGATCGCTGTCGCGAACGCGGGTTTCGCGCGCTACGACATCGCGCCGCGCAGCTGGTCGGACGAGAAACTCGAGGCCGAGCTGCGGGAGCTGCGCACCGAGGTCGATCTCCTTACCCGCGACATCGACGACCGCCGGACCCACGGCGGCCCGCACGCGCGGCAGGCCGCCGCCGACAACGCCGATCTGACAGGGCGGGCGGAGAAGATTCCGGCCGCACAGAAGGCCCGGCGCGCGGCCGCGGACCTCGCGCGCCGCGAGCGGCAGCTCACCGAGCAGCGGGATCGGTTGGCACAGCAGCTCGAACAGACACCGCGCCGCCGGATGCTGGCGCGGCAGAAGCTCACCGACCAGATCGGCGAAACCACCGGGCAGCTGGGCGATATCGCGCCGCAGCTGGCGATCGCCCGCAAAGCCGAGAAGGCGGCCACCACCGCGGCCGCCATCCCGGCGGAGGACTGGGACGACACCCTGCGCGAGGCCAGCGAGGACCGTCGGCAGCGTCGGCTCGCCGCCGCCCAGGACACCGACCGGCGCGAACTCGCCGACGACACAACCCATCTCGGGCGGCTCACCCGGGATCTGGCGAAGGTCGAGGCCGAGCACACCCACCGGGCCACCCTCACCCCGGCGCAGCGCGCCGCCCGTCAACGCAGCGGCGGGAAAGCCCAGCCCGGCCCGACCACGTCGACCGCGCGCGGGACGACACCGCCCCGGGATCCGTCCCGCGGCTCCCCGCAACCCGGGCGCGGGCCCGAACGCGGTGGGGGGCCCGAACGCTGACTGCGCGAGCGGGATCCCACGCGCAACAGGTCCTGCCGCGCCAGCTCCGCTGCCTTGCCACCGAAAGATGTGGCCGCTCCGGCGGACGGCCACCCCGCGCGGCGGTGGGCTGGATTGCGTTGAGTCCTGGGCCGTCTCGCCAATCGAGGCTTCACCGCACCCTGTGACCTGCGGCGGAGAAGTTAGTACCGAGTGGGTGGAACCGCTGCAACATGTGACGCGTCATAGCCAATATGCGGGGACCTGCCGGATGGGCTCTCACACCCGGATCTGACCGGGCCCCTCATCGCTTTTCGACGCGAAAGGACCGTGCTCGATGACCACCGATCTTCATGTCGACCCCGAAGCCGTGGCCGCCTACGTGCGCACCAGCCGGACCGTGCAAGACCAGCTGACCGCTGCAGCCGTGGCCATCCGCACCGCCGCGGATGTCGACCAGATCGACCGCCTGGCGGCCGATCTCGGCAGCGTCGGCGCAACGCTGACCAGCGCAGTCGTGACAATCCTTGAGGGGCACGCCGATGTGCTCGCGGCCGCGGCCGCACGAGTCGGCCGGTACGGGGAGGGCATATCAACACTGCAGACCACCGTGGCCGAGACCGACGCCGCGCACGCCACCGAAATCGGCAGCACGGGCCCGCAGGTGCTGGCGATATGAACCGCCCCACCGCATCCCGTGACCGGGACCCGATGCCCGTCATAGTCCGCGACGGCGCCGTCCCGCCCTCGCGCTATGCCGACCCGGCCATCCCGGACCCGGCCATGTTGACCGCCTTGATGACGCCGCTGCTGACGCTGCGCGCGTCGCTGGGCACCGGCGGTGCGACGCCGCCGCCGGAGCTGACCGGCGCACTGGAAGGTGCCGCCGAGCAGATCCAGGCCAGCGACGCCGCGCACCGGAACGGGCTGGGCGCGATCGAGTCCACCACCGTCGGTGCCACCGCCGACAGCGCGGTTCCGGCCATGCGGCTCACCGGCCGCGAGGTGTCGGTGCTCGGTGACCATCCGACCACGGTGGCGGCCGTCATCGCCGACGCCTACACCAGCGCCGCAACCGCCCGCCGCCAAATCGACCGGATCATCGAGGCGTTCCACAGCGACGCACGCGCAGCGTTGGGCAGCGCGACGGCCGCGCCCGACCATGACGCCGTGATGGCGCGCGGAGCCGACGCGCTGCAGGACGTCCTCGCTGTCGTGCGGGGCGCGCAGGGTGAACTCGACGCACACGCGCGGCGGCTGGACGCGCTGGGCCCGGGGGCCCTCACCACCACAACCGCCGACACCGACGTCGCCAGCGTGGCCGCGCGACCGGCCGGACAGCCACTGCTGGACCTCGAGGGCGAGACCCGACGCACCACGGCCGAGGAGCGAGGGCGCAGCGACGACACCGACCGCGAGCACCCGAGTTCGTCGGTGCCCACGGCTCCGGCCGGATGGACGCCCTACGCGCCCGGCATCGTCGCGCCCGGATACACGCCCGGCTGGGGCCCTGCCCCGCAGTACCAAGGGTGGAACCAGCCCAGCTGGGCGGGTGTCTGGCCGTCGTCGAACAGCAACGGTCAGCAGTCGATGGACCCGGAGCGGGCCGCGCAGGTCCAAATACAGAGCGCCGCACTGCAGGCCGGGGTGCAGCTGGGTACGACCGTGCTGCAGAGCGGCGTACAGGTCGCCACCGACGTCATCGACAAGATCGCCCAGGTGGTCACGCACACGGTCGACACCGGCGCGAAAATCGGCGAGCACGCCATCGACGTCGGGCTGCCCGCCGCCTTGGGCGACCACACCGACACCACACCGAGCGGCAGCACCACCGGCGCCCCGAACTCGCACCCGCGCGGGACGTTCGACTTCGGCGGTGGCTCCGATCAGGGGCAGCACCCCGACCCGGTGCCGGCCACTCCCGCACCTGGCCCGGCTCCCGCGCCGTCGGCGGCCGCGCCGGAACCGCCCACTCCCGCACCGGCGCAGGTGATCCCGCCTCAACCCGCGCCCGCACCACCGCCACCGGCGAATCCTTCGGGCGGTGCGCCCGAGGGGACGGTGGGCGGGGGTGTGCTGCCGCCGCCGCGACCGGCCCCGCCGACCGGTGGCGGTACCGAGCGGCATCGCGGGCAGCTCGGGGTGACTGTCACCTCCACCGCGGTTGCCGACACCGCCCCGCAGGTCCCGGCAACCGCGCCCGTGCTGGCCGAGGAGGGCAGCAACCATGAGTAGCCGCGACCCGGGCCCGTTCGACGACGAGTTGCCGCTGCTGCGGGCCGGATCCGACCCTGTCGGCGACGAGGAGGAAGAGCACGGGAGTGCGCGGGTCGATCCACCACTGCCCCCGGAGCTCGACGACGAATTCGACGACGAGCGCGACGAATTCGACAAGGCCGACGAACACGGCCGCAGCGAGGACGAGGGCCAGGCCGCCGCGGGCGAGAGCGGCGGGTGGCAGCAGTGGCTCGGGACCACCGACGCGGTGCGGAAGTCGAGCACGTGGGACGACGACGGCGATTACGACGAGAACGCGCCCGCGCTGGTCGACCGCTCCGGCGGCCGACACATCACCGTACGACGTCGGCGCCGTCGCCGAAACCGTGACGCCAAGGACGGTGAGCGGCGCAGCGGCAGCAAGGTCATGCTGTCGGTGATGATCGGCGTGGGCGTGGCCTTCATCGCCGGGGTTGTCGTCGTGAATTTCGTTATGCCACACCATCGGATCATCGCGGCCCGTCCGACGCAGGCGGCCGCTACGGGCCCGCTCACCCCCGCCGGATCGTCGACGCCGGTCTCCGCGCCGCCGACCACGGCGGCCGAGGTCGCGACGGTGGCCACGGCCGGGTGCGAGCAATCCAGCGGTGTCGACACCGCCTCGGGTACCGGGCCCGGCAACACCGACACCGCGGCTGACGCGATCATGGCGTTCGAGCACGCCTACTACGCACAAAGGTCCGGCGTCGCGGTGCGGGCGGTGGTGGCACCCGACGCCAGCGTGCCGCAGACCGCCAAAATCCAGGCCGGGATCGATCAGCTTCCAGCCGCCTTGCGCTACTGCGTGAAGGTGTCGAAGGTGCCCGCGGGTGGGGGCGCGTTGTGGGCGGTGACTCTCACCGAGCAGTGGCCCGACGAAGCGGCACCGGTGGTCTACCACCAGACCGTGACCACATCCCACCTCGGTGGCCGATATCTGATCAGCGCTGTATCCGAGGCGTAGACCGCCCAGCCTGTCCGGCAAACTATTCCGTTCAGAACCAAGGGGGATTTCTTCGATGACAGACCAGGCGAGCACGTCGTTCGCGGTGGTCCCGGCGGCCGTGCAGGACGCGGGCCGGTTCGTGCAGGCCACGGCCGAGGCGCTCGTGTCGGGAATCCACAGCGCCGACCGCGAGATCCAGGGCCTGATGGGCACGTGGCGGGGCCAAGCGGCCTCGGCCTATATGGCGGGGTGGGAGGAGACCCGCAAGGGCGCGCTCGAGGTGCTGGAGGCCCTGGACAGGATGGCCGAACTCCTGGGGGTTACCGCCGTGACGTTCACCGATACCGATCAGTCCGGCGCTACCGGCATGGCCAGCACCGGACTACTCGACATGCAATGAAAACCGGAGGGGCACAACCGCTATGACCGATGAGGGATACCAGGTCGATCTCGAGCACCTGGACACCGTGACCGCGAAAATCGCTGGCCTGCATGCCTTTGTGCAGGATTCGCTAGAGGGCGTGGACACCCGTGTAGCCGCTGCGCACCAGAGCTGGACCGGCGAGGCCGCCACCACACACGCCGAGGTGCACCGGCAATGGCGCGAGGCCGCCGAGGAGGCACGCAAGGGCATCGCGGCCATGCAGGCCGCCGCCGCTGCGGCGCACAGCCAATACTCCGACGCCCTCGCCACGAACCTGCGCATCCTGCGCAGCGGTGGCCGATGACACGACTAGCGGTGCGGCCCAACGTCTACTACGACGCCGCGACCACCCTGCACAACGCCGCCGCCAGCCTGTTTTCCGAGGTCGATGGCCGCTGGAACGCCTTGAGCGAATCGCACATGGCGGGCACCTACGACGAGGCCAAGGCGTGGGCCGCCAGCTACGACGACAAGGTGCTCGAGGTATCGAACCTCGTGGTCACCACGGCCATGACCCTCGACTCCTACGCGGCCGTGTTGCGCACCCTCGGGCACAACCACGCGATCGCCGAACACAATGCGACCATGGGCAACAACGGCCCGCCGCCGGACGCCCCGCCCGCGCCGCCGCCCGCCGTCTACACCTGCCGCATCCCGATCCCGTCGGCGGGCGGCCCGAGCAACGGGCTCGACGACGCCGTGAATTTGGCCGCGAAGATCGGGATCATCGTCCCCAACGGCGACACCGGCAAACTGTCCTCGGTCGGGGATGTGTGGGACCAACTCGCCAAGGTCGCGGCCGTCACCGCGTTGCCGGGCGATATCGAGCGGGTGGTGAACGAATTCGCCGCCGTCATCGACTCGCCCGAAACCGAGTACATCGCCGCGGATCTGGCCCAGCTCAAGGGCGCGGCCGAGGACATCGGCGCGGTGTTCGGCGCGCTGGCGGCCGCGTGCCACGACCACGCCGCTGGCTTGCATGAACTCCGTGAACAGCTGAAACAGCAGCTCGAGGAGCTGGGCAAGGAACTGCTCAAAGAGATCGCGATCACGGCCGTGATCGGCGTGGCCACCTCGGTGATCACGTTCGGGATCGGGGCGGCGGTCGCGTCGGCGCGGGTGGCCACGATCGTCGCACGTTACGCGCGGCCCATCCGCGACATTATCGACGCCTGGAAAACCCGGAAGAACATCCGCGCGGGCGTCAAAATCGAGCGCGATATCGCCAAGCGCGAGAAAGAATTACAGGATCTGGCGAAGCGCAGCGACAACACGGCGAAACGCGATTCATGGGGCAACGAATACGGTCTGACCGACGATGAGCGGTGGATACTGAATCGCGGCCCGACCGACCGCAACGGTAAGGATCTCGTCTCGGCCATTCGCGAAAACCGGCTCACCCCCCAGCAGAAAGAAGATCTCGACCTCTGGCGGCGGAGCATGGACAAGCTCCCCGCACACGAAGGCAACGTGGTGCGGCATACGACCCTCACCCCGGAGCAGCTCGCGCGGTACGAGCCGAATAAACCTTATGTCGAAGATGCCCCCCTGTTCACCTCGAAAAACCCTGCGGGCTCTCACGACGGGCTCAACGTCGGGACCTCCGACGTCGAATATCAAATCGTCAGCAAGACCGGCCGCGAAACCGAGAATTACGGCGGCATGAAAGAAGAAGTGACTTTCAAAGATCACACGCCGTTTTTCGTGCACGAGAAATACTGGGATCCGGTGAAAAAGCGGACCATCATCGTCATGGACGAAATGTAGGAGGAATCATGCCGGAACGATTCGCCGGGAAAACGTTTTACACCCGAGAAGAGGCAGAAGCACTCGGTATGAAGGTGCCGCGCGCGCTGACCGCCGAGGAACTGGCCGCCCGGCGCGCGAAATGGGCCGAATGGGAGGCCACCACCCCGCCGCCGCCCGAAGGCACCCCGGACTACCGCACGAGCAAGAACTACCGCGACGACCTGGTAGGCACCGAATTTGCGGGCTGGACCCAGGACCCCGCCACAGGCGAATGGCGCGACAAGCACGGCCGACCCGCCTACGACGCGACCGGGCAACGCATCCGATACGAGTACGAGGAGGAAGAAAGCGGCGACCACGGCGCGCAGTAGCGCCGACCAGGGGACACGCCCACAACTCCGGACGCGACGGAGCGCGGGCACAACTCAAAAGGGGCAGAACAGAATTGAGCAACAACAGCAACAACACCGATCAGACATCCGGTAGTGACGACAAGAAGCGGCGGGGCGGCATCGGTGCCGACATGACCGCGATGGATGCCGCCGGGGTGGCCATGATGAGCGGCGCCACCGCCGTGGGGGCCGAGCTCGAGGCCGTACACGCGATGATCACCGACCTGTTGACCGACTGGACCGGCCCGCAGGCCGAGGCCCTGGCCGCCGACTGGGAGACCACCTCCACCGCGGGCACCGGCTGGACCACGCACATGCACACCCTCGGCGGAATCCTGCGCCAGGGTGCCGCCGAAATGCGCCAGGTCGAAGACCAAGCGACCGCGGCGTTCCAGTCGTCGGCCGCCGATATGCGCAAGCTGCGCGCCGATTTCGCCGCCACCCGCGAGGCCCGCAAGGCCCGGAACCAGGACCCGGAGGCGACCCGATGAGCAGCCCCGACCAACTGACCGCCACCGCCGCCCGCCTCGGCCAGCTCGCCGCCGTGCTCGACACCCAGGCCAAGCACATCACCGAATGCGTCGCCGCCGCCCGCGAACACTGGGTAGGCGCGGCGGCCGACGCATTCGCCCGCCACGCCGACGCCCTCGATGACCGCACCGCGCGACTCCGAGACCAGATCACCGCACTACAGGACCGACTCACCGCGGTAAGCATCTGCTAGGAGGGGGCATCGTTCGGCAAATCAGCGCGGCGGGTACCACCCACCCGCCGCGCTGACATGATCGTAAGGAGTCCGAGTTGCTGGAGGTGGCAGTGCTGTTCGTGGATCCGCTGATGATCTATGCCGCAGGTATGGATTTCGTCGCGCTCGAGCCGGACGGGGGCTGCGCATTCGCCCGCCGCGATCCTGGACAACCGCTGTCGGTAGCGGTGGCCCAATACGTCCCGGAATGTTGCGCGGGCGCGCTGGGTGCACGGCTGCAAGTATGGTTCTCCCTCGGCGCAGCACAGTTGCCGCGAAATCCGTTGGCGGACGAGGTAATCGGCCAGCTGGGCTACCAGCACCCAGCCCCGCAGTGGCGCGGCCCGGTCGCTATTTCGATGGCCGCCGTCGGTAGCGGTGGCGACACCCCACCGATCCCGGACGAGGTGATGGCGACCCTGGTGGAGCTGACCCGCGCGGCCGCCCCGGTCGTCGGCCGGGTGTGAGAGCCTGATTCGCAGCGGGGTCACAGAGGAGCGAATGTGGACGTAGGACAGTCGACCGCGACGGATTTGCTAGGGCGGGCCCATGCGGGCACGTTCCGTATGGAACCGGGCAAGGGCCGAGAAGTGGCCGACATCTATATCCGATTCGCCGATTTTGTGGCGGACCAAATCGACGAGGCGAAGCGCTTGCATGCATTGACGGGGTTCGGTGGATTCGCCAGCGCCGGGGAACTGTCGAAGGGATTCGAGGGCAAGGCGGTAGAGATGACGGCCGCGCTGACCTCGATGCGGATTGCCGCGTTGCGCATGGCGGAGGCCTACCTGATTGCGGGCGGCATGGTGGAGGCGGCCGACGACCTGAATCGCCGCGTAATCAACGCGACCGCCAACGCCACCGGAGGGGACCGCCGACCATGACCAGGACCCAGGTATCGGGTATCGCCGCCGTGGCGCTGGCCGTGGCGCTGGCCGGATGTAGCACCGGCTCGACTCCCAGCCCCGCCACCACGCCCACGTCCGCCGCGGCCACGTCGGCGGCCCGGCCGACGCTCACCGCCGCTGCGTTGCAACCCCCCTCGCAGGACGCGACCGCGGCGACCCGGGGCGGGCGGCCGAAGGTCACCTTCGACCCGTGCACGTGGATACCCGACGACGTGATCGCCCGCGCGGGCTACGACCCCGCCTCGCGAAAGCGGGGCCGCGACATGTTGGCCGAATACACCTTCCTGACCTGCAATTTCAAATCGCCGAATCGGACGCTGCAAGTGGATTCGGGCAACGTGACCTGGTCGGAGGATCGCCAAAAATACACGGCCGCAACACTATTGAGCATCAACGGCCGAGATGCGCTGTGGACCAACGACCGCACGTACCCGGACATGTGCGAGATCCACCTGCGTACCACGGCGGGATTCGTGCGTGTCGCGGCTATCTTGACGGACAAAGTCAGTGTCACCGAGGTGAATCCGTGTGACGGCCTGCAGGACACTGCCACCGCGATAGAGCCGACCATCGGCCCGGATGCCTGAGTCCGACGAGGACACCCGCGCGACGCTGACAAATCGGACACCATGCCGCGTGCCCGGATACGATGACGGTGTCTAGTGCGGTTCGGTGAGCGACTCCCGTCCGGGTGCAACGCCGTGGTGGGTGTCCGTTGTCGGGACATCCCGCCCGGTAGGTGAGGGAGTGACCATGGAATCATCGGCCGAGATCAGCCAAGCAGAGCGGGACGGGGCCAGCGTATTCAGCCCGGGCATGCTGGCGCTGTACGACATGCGAGTGCTCTGGGGGTACTGCTCTCTCGTATGGCGTTGTCCCCCAACGCATACGCTGGCCCTGTACAACGCCAACGTGTCCGGTGACCACCTGGATATCGGGTCCGGGAGCGGCTGGCATCTGCGCCACGCCACCTACCCCGTGGATCGTCCCCAAATATCGCTGGTGGATCTCAATCCGAACTCGCTGCGGATGACCAGTCAGCGCCTGCGGCGCCGCGGCATCGACCCGGAGACGCGGATCGGGTCCGTGCTGGCGCCGTTGCCCGTCACTCGGGGCCGGTTCCGATCGGTGTCGGCCACCTATTTGATGCATTGCGTACCGGGCGGCTGGGACACCAAAGGCGCTGCGTTCCAGCACATTGCGGATGTCATGGCCCCTGATGGCGTGTTCTTCGGGGCCACGGTGCTGGCGGCGGGTGTCCCACATACCGCGCTGAGTCGCGTGCAAATGCGGCGGCTACGCGCCCAGCACATTTTCCACAACGAGGCCGATGATCTGACGGGCCTAGTGGCCGCGCTGGAACGAGCGTTCGAGTCGGTCCAGGTGAACACCCGCGGGGCCGCCGCGTTGTGGACCGCCCGCGCACCGCGACCTCGGCCGGCCGAGGACACCACGGCCCCGCAGTAGATCACTATGGAGCGGACCGGGGCGTCGTCGGCACGAGCAGCACGGTGATCAGTGTGCCGGATCGCACGGGGCCGGTGGGCGAGGCGAAAATCGCCGCCCGGAATCGGTCCCCCTCGATCGATATCATCTGCTCCACAGGGTCATTGGTGGGTGCGGCATCGATCAGCCGCGGCATGTCGAGCTGCGCGAGCACGCGGGCCATGCGGCGCTCGTCGGTCAGCAACATGTCCGCCAGATCTCCGGACGCATTCATAACCACCTGGTTGAGGGGGTCGACCATGACCAGGGTGGCCCCGGTGTAGCGAACGAGGTTGCCTAACGGTGTATCGAGGTCGCGGTGTGGGATCTGCACGGTGAGGCCGTAGACGGCGCGCTTCCGCCCCGGCGCGCCGACATTGGTTGTCGCGGCCCACATGTGGACCCATTTGTCGGCGGGCCGCATCGACCAATAGGTACCGACCAGAGCCCCCTCGGGCTCGTGCTCGGCGCCGTGGATCAGGGTGGTGAATCGCGGGGAGTCGTCCGGGGCCATGTATTGCAGCGCCTTCATGAGGGGCCGGTACTCCCCTCTCTTGCGGCCGGTGCCGTACAACTCGAGATCGTCGCCACCACCCGCGGCCGACAGGGCCTGAAGGTCGAGCATCCATGTGTTGTAGACCGGCCGCGCCGCGACCGGCGGGGGCGCGAGCCACACGACCAGCCCGACCGGGGTGTCGTCCATCGCCGTGACCCAGTGGGTTCGGCATTCGATCCCGGCTTCCCTTCGCACATGGTCGATTTGGGGTCCGGCCATGACATCGGAGACGACACCGCGAAACAATGCCTCGCCCCGGCCGTCGAACCCCAGCTTGGGCGCGACGCGCCCCAACCGCCGCGCCACCCGCCGCCCGCCAGCGGAATGGACGACGATCTCCCCGTGCAATTCCGTGCCGATGATGTCGATGCCGATCCACGCTCTCGGGAGGTCCATGACGCAGCATGCTAGTTCCGAGAAGAACGATCGAAGAACGGTTTTCGGGGCATTCGGTCGGTTGGTGGTGTTAAACTCGCCACGCGCCAGCTGGTGAGCCGATTCCCATTGCTGGAAGCGAAATCCCGTTCGCGGGACAGCGCTTTCGCTTTGTGATGGGAGGGATCACCAGCAATGCCACAGCAAGTAGAGCACCGTGCATCTGAGGCACGGTTTGCCAGCGCCACCATCCCCTGTCTCGTCGCCTCGTATCCGGCGGCACACAATCGGTACGGCCTGCCCGAAATTATTCAGCACTACGGCGTCGACGCTGTACGGACGCGGATCACGCAACTCCACGCGGCAGGCTGCCACGCGACGGCCGATTGCATTGCCGCAGAGTTGCGCACGCTAGATCCGGCCGGTGATATCCGGCGTTCGCGACTAGAATCCTTTCTCCGGCGGTTTGCTCACTGGTGGTGGGAATCGACTTCCACCGATCGGGGGGACGGGCATGCGCCGCGCGGTGCCCGGCACCGGTCGTCCAGGGTGAATCGCCAACGGTAACCACCAACGCGTCGGAGAACCGTCATGAACGACCGTTCCACGATCGTCGGTGCTACCAGCGGCACGGTTCGACCGGCCGCGGCCTGCGCGCTGCCACTGATGCCGTGTCCGCACTGGTGTGACCGACCGGCGAGGCACGACTGGAGCGACGGCGTGTGCGAGCCGCTGCGGTGTCACTGGCACACGGTCCCGGTCGCGGGTACCGCCGGCGGAAACCTGCTGCTGGTCGTCACCGATTCCCTCAGCGGCGGCGAAGGAGTGCAGCGCTCGGCCGTCAACTATGTCGTCACCCCGGGGGGTGAGGACGGCGCATTAACGGTGGACGGCATGAGGGGTCTGGCCGTCGCAGTGGCCACCGCGCTGGCACTCACCGATCAGCCGCCGCTCGAGAAGGGAGATTCTGCGGGCCTTTCTCGGTGCGGTGGCACGGAAATACGCGAAGACCCCGCCGGGCGGGACATGTCCGGCGGGGTCAAGTTGAAAGGGCAACATAAATGGTAGTCGGTAGTGCCTTTCCGCGCGACGACGCGGGAAGCTGGGTGGATAGAGCGCATTGCGCGCAAACCTATCCGGACGAGTTTTATCCCGAGCGCGGTGATTCCGTTCGGATGAGTAAGAAGATTTGCCATCGGTGCGAGGTTCGGAGTGAATGCCTCGGCTACGCGCTGGCCCGCGATGAACGCGCGGGAATCTGGGGCGGTCTGTCGGAACGGGAACGGCGACAACTGCGCCGCGGCATATCCGCGCGGGTGGCGTGATGACGATCCCGACTCCCGGCAGGATCGTGCGCAGCGAGATCATGATGGCCGCGATAGTCGCGCTCGCGGCGGTGGGCCTGGTCGTGACGCTGGTGACCGCATGATGCCCCCGTCCCGGATGACCCCGGAACAGTGCGACCGGCTGTTGTACCGCGCCGAAACCGCGTTGCGCGCCGTCGATCTCGGCCTGACCGGTGACACGGGGAACGCGCCCTTGATCGGGCAACAGATCGCGACGGCCCGATCGGCGGTGGTGATCGCGCGGGCGCTGTGCGCCGCCGACCGGGCCCGCGCCGCCCTGGCCGCACCCGTCGACTCCGAACTATTCGGGTGGCCCGGATGCGACCCCGCCGAGGCGGACGTACTGACACTCCTGGCCTGCTACGCCGACGATCCGATGTGCGGGATCAACGGGTTCGACCTCGACGACCCGGGCGAAGGAGGTGACGATCAGGCGCGGCCATGAAGCCGACGCCATACGTTTCGGCGCGTCCCGTTCCGCCCTATCAAGGTCGGGCGAGCGCGCTATCGTCCACGTGGACAACCGATTTCGTGAGAACAGGTGGTCACCATGTCAGAAGCTAACAACGTAGTAGTGAATGGTCTTGCGCTGCATCACGTCTCAATCAACGTGACCGACCTCGATCGGGCGTTGGAGTTCTATACCGGCGTGCTGGGGTTGACTCGGCGCACCGACCGTCCCGAGGTAATCGCCGGTATCAAGGGTGCCTGGTTGGACGCGGGCGGCAGCCAGCAAATCCACCTCATGGAAGCCACCGACGTGCCGCCCGCCCTCGGTCAGCATTTCGCCCTCCTGGTCGACGCCGCCGCCGACCTCGGGGACGTGGTGGCCGCGCTGCGGGCGCAGGGGCTGACCGCGGGCGATCCCTTCTCGGTAGCGCCGGGGCGGCTGCAATCAATGGTGCCTGACCCGGATGGCAACGTGGTCGAGCTACACCAGATATTGCCGTAGCACCGGGCGCGGCGGCCCGCGAGACGGCCGGACCTACGCTACCTACGCTGTGAGTGCCGTTCGATCGTCTCGAGCAGCACCCCGAAATATCAAGGCCGGGAGGCACTTCCGCTCCCGGCCTTCACTCTGCCCCCATAGCAGGGGTACCAGGTGAACATGGGGAACACCGCAAAACTTCCTTCCTGCCCTACGGTTTTGGAGTGCCGTTAAGGATCGTGTCACCAGGTACATGAAGCTGTCCTTAGTGTTGGCGACGATCAGTTCTCGCTGGAGTTCGGCGAGCACGGACAGCATCCTGGCTACATCGATGAACACCGACACTGGCGACTCTCGGCGACATGGCTGGCCCGCCCCCACCAACGTCTGCCACTCCGTGTCCGACGTTGCAGCCGTCGAGGGCTCTACTTCACGGCCGAGGACATGCTCATCAAGAACGACACGCCGCAAGCCCGGGTTGCCATGCCAGACCACGCCTCGACGGATCGGCAGAGTCTCCAATTCTGGATCCTGAGCTGGGGAAACCACGCAAGTGGTGGCGGATCGACCACAAGATCCTGCACTCCGTGGAACTGTTCGCCGGTGCAGGAGGTATTCCGTTCGGCTCTCTCCGGGCGCAACTTCGGAACGGCCCTATACCCGAATTCCGCAGCTCAGGAACCGAATCCACGTCCGCGAATTCCACAGCCGAGCCGAATTCCACAGTGAACTGCCCCACCGGTACATGCCCGAGCCGTGGCACGTTTCGGGCAGGGGTGCCGAGTAGAGTCTCTTGCTGTTCGACGTTGCCGGAGATGATCTTTCGGTCATCTCTCCAACTTGCAACTGGTCGCCCTCCGCAGCGGGGGCCCTAGATGTCCAGTGCGATCGCGGCTCCCAGAGCAGCTCCGCTTCGGTGGGGCTGTTGTGGGAGCCGCGATCGGCGGACTCGCCGCCCTCCGGGGTGGCACTTCACATCCAGTTGCGAGAAGAGAGGGCGCCCTTATGACAGAGGGCCTCCGGGAACAACCGGACAACCCCACGCCCCGACCCAAGGGTCGGAGCAAACCCGTTCCGTGGCAGGAGTATTCGGCCTGGCTACGGACCTCGGTGAATGCCGTGATGCTGGTGACGAGGTGGCGCATGTCGCACCACGAAACCGGAACCGCCAACCCGGCGGGCACGAGCCTCACCGAGTTGGCGGTCGGGGTACTGCACACGATCCTGCGCCACTTGCAGTAAGCCGGATCGAAGCAGTTGCTACACGGACTGGGCTCGGCGCCGCTGCTTCCAACAGCGGATGTCGGGCCCTTTCCGCTTCCCAGGATCTCTCCTGGCGATCTCGGGAACACGTGCGCACGACTGTCGGAAATCAAATCCGTGCGCACCGTTTTCCGACGGTAACTGTACCTCGAATCAGTAACTCAGTAGACCCCGACGCCCGCATTGCCCACAGGTAGCCCGAGGTGAATGCCGCAGGTCACAGGGTGTACGGCAGGCTCTTGTCCGCCCGGGACTCCGCCCGGACGTTCGCGCGAACAGGCGAAGTACAGGCGAATCGCAGGCGAATCGCAGGCGAAGCACACTTATATCCGAGCTACCCGGACTCCGGGGTCGGGGCGACGACGACCAAGTCGTCCTGTAGCTCCCATGTCCACCGGCCGCCCGGCCACCACACCACCAGCCAATCCAGCTTTCTCTGGGGGATCTGCCCCTGTGGCGTGATGTCGTGTCGGGGACACTCCGGCCGGGTTTTGCAACGGTTCTCTGGGGTGTGTAGCTCTGTGGCTCCGTGTCGTTCGACCAGCTGAGAACGGAGTGGTGGTGCGAGCATTTCCTGTGCGGATGCCCTCGGGCGGCCAGTACTGGACAGTGATTGACGAGAACTATGCGGTGGAGCCGGTCGCTGACCGGTGGCTGCGAGAGCTGCGGTTCGGCCGGGACCGGGCCGAGTCCACAACGAAGGCGTACGCGGAGAGTGTGGCTCTCTATCTGCGCTGGTGTGCTGGCACCGGGCGGGAATGGCGCACGGCAGCAAGGGATTTCGGCCTGTTCACGGTGTGGCTGAAGTTCACCCCGTCCCGCGGTGGCCGCGTGGTGATAGGGCCGGGAACCGACCCGGTCCGCAAGGAGAAACGGATCAACCGAGTCTTGGTGGCCACGCGCGGCTTCCTGACGTTCGCGGTGGCGGCCAAGGAGGCGCCGGGCTGGGTGATCACTCAGCTCTACGAGATCGGCGACAACCGGGACCTTCCAATCGCCGCACAGGGCGAATCGACCGAGCTGCAGTATCGGCTACGGGCCCGCCACAGCTTGCGCGAACCCGAGTCCAGAGTCGATCGCGCTAGCGACGCCGAGATCATCGCTGTGTTCCATGTCTGCTACTCGGCGCGGGACAGGTTGATCGTGTTGCTGCTGGCCCGGGTCGGGCTGCGCCGTGGTGAGGCGACGGGCTTGCGGCGCAGCGATCTGCATCTGTTGCCGGACAACGCTGTCCACGACTGTCGGATCGAGGGGGCACATCTGCATGTGGTCCGCCGGGAGAACCCGAATGGCGCTTGGGCGAAGTCGCGCTACACCCGCGCGGTTCCGCTGGACTTCTTGACCGTTCGCGCGATCGACCTCTATCTGCTCGAACGCGATGAACTGCCAGCGGCGGCGGCCTGCGACTTCCTGTTGGTCAACATGTTCCGGGAGCCGCTGGGGGCTCCGATGACGCCGGATGCTCTGAACGAACTGTTCGAAGCGCTGTGTCGGCGCGCGGGTCTGTCTCGGTCGATTTCGCCGCATCAGGGGCGACACGGCTTCGCCAGCAACCTCGCCGACTCCGGCGCGATGCTCGACGAGATTCAGGCCCTACTCGGTCACGCCGAACCGTCATCATCTCAGCCCTATCTTCATCCGTCGGCGGATCGATTGCGATCGGCTGTCGACCGAATCCCGTCCCCGCGCGAGCTGGCGGAGGAGCTGCGGTGAGCCCAATCGACGTTGCCGTCGCTCAGTGTGCGCCCGCCCTAGACGAGGCTGACAGGCTCTGGGCGGAGATCCCGGACGAGTTCCTGGCAGTTCTCGGCTGGTCGCCGGACCATCGTGTGATCACGTTTCCGCAGGACCATCCGTTGCTCGGCTGGAAGGTCTGCGAGGTGACCAACTGCGACATGCCGGCGTCGGGGGTCAAGAGGTTGTGCGGCACCTGCCAGAAACGCTGGTCCGCGGCCGGTGAACCTTCCATCGAGCGATTCACGGTCGTCGCTCGGCCGCAACATCGTGACCTGCATGTCGGGAACTGCGTTGTCCGGCACTGTCAAAGGCCTTGGCGCACAGCGAAACAAGGGTTGTGTCACGCACATCTGCGCCAGCGGAAGAGGCTGACACCCCGACCAACGCTGGACGCCTTCCTGGCTCGCAGTGACGTTCGCGGGCTTCCGGCTCACGGTCCCTGCGAAGTTGTTTCGTGTCATCGGGATCGCGATATCAGGAAGAACCCGTACTGCCGCGTTCACGCCAACCGCTGGACCAACGTCCGACGGACAGTCGGCGATGAGGCCGACGAAATGCGTTGGCGCCGCAAAGCGGCGGGCATCGGGGTTGGGGCGGTGGTCAGCCTGCGCGGCCTGCCGGACCGGGTTGTCGCAGAGCTGCTATTCGGCCTGCACGCTCGGGTCCTGCATGGATGTCGCACCATCCCGATATCAATCCGTTCGCTGGCCGACCAAGCACGAACAGATGGTGTCGATTCCTTGGAGCACTTGGATCGATCGGTCTTCGGGGTCGATGTCGGCAAGGTCTTCAGCGGCATGGTCAAGGCCCTTTCGCGCCGCAGCCTCACGCCGGAAACCGAACGGTTGAAGGATGTTTGGGACATTGTCGTGTTCGGTCACCACGGTCTGCTGCACTTCACCGGCATCTCGCAGCGCTGGTTGCGGGAGGCCACGAAGATCTGGGCCTACAACGACATTCCCCGTCGACGCGGAACCAAGGTCGCCGACGTCGTCCAGGCACAGATCCACCAGGTCGCGATGCTGTCGGACAGCCTGCGTCTCCAGCGGCAGGACGAAGGAACCGATCCAGCCCGATTGGGTCGTGTCGACATCTCCGCATTCCTGAATCGGGCCGCATTCCTTCACGAGCAAGGAGTCATCAGCTTCAAACGAAGACTGGCCATGGTTCGTGACCTGCGCCGAATGTTCAGCGCGATGCGCGGACTCGGCCTGACACGGCCGGGTCAGCCGCTGCACGGGCTACCGGACGACTTCGAATTGATGCAGCAGGACATTCCCTCTGAACCGGAGGAGAACGACGACAACGTCGGGCGCGATCTCCCGATCGAGGTCATGCGCCATCTATGCCTGCATCTGGATGTCCTCGAGCAGCAGAGCACCCGCGAGATCCGGGTGACGGTCGAGTTGCTGATCGACACGGGTCGGCGCCCGGACGAAATCTGCCAACTGCCGTTGGATTGCCTCGAGCGCGACGGCGACGGCAAACCGCTTCTGGTATTTGACAATTGGAAGAACAACCGGCCTGGGCGGCGGCTGCCCATCCAGCTAGGCACCGCCGCGCTGGTCGAGGGGCAGCAGCAGCGCGTCCGGACGCGGTTCCCGAACGAACCCGTCAGTGCATTGAAGCTGCTGCCGACTTCTGCGCGGAACCCGCACGGCAGGCGCGCGATCAGCGACGAGTGGGTGAGTGAACGTCACCGTGGCTGGGTCAACAGTCTGCCCGACGTCCTGGTCCCGCTCGCCGTCGAGGTCGACGGCGCCCTCGTGACGAAGATGCTGCCGTTCGACAAACGGAAGATCTTCCCCTATGCCTATCGGCACACCTACGCCCAGCGTCACGCGGACGCCGGCGTCGATATCGATGTTCTTCGCGAACTCATGGATCACCGGCTCTTGTCGACAACGCAGGGGTATTACCGGGTCGGAGCAGACCGCCGCCGGGCAGCTGTCGATCGGGTGACGACTATGCAGTTCGATAGGCACGGAAACCGAATCTGGCGTGCGGCGAAGGCCCTGTTGGACTCCGAGCATCTGCGTCGAGCCGTCGGCGAGATCGCGGTTCCTTACGGCAGTTGCAGCGAGCCCACCAACGTCGCCGCCAATGGACAGGATTGTCCGGTCCGGTTCAGATGCGTTGGCTGCGCCCACTTCTCCACCGACGTCTCCTACCTTCCAGATCTGGAGGCATACCTGTCGGACCTGCTGCGCAGCCGCGAATGGCTGCGCATCGCGTTCTCCGCAGCCGACGAATGGGCCAAGGCCGAAGCGATGCCGTCCGACGACGAAATAGCCCGCATCCGACGCCTGATCTCCAGCATCAAGGCCGATGTCGACGAACTGTCGGACGAGGACCGAGCCCACATCGACGACGCGGTCAGTGTCGTCCGCCGAGCCCGCAACAGCGTCGTCGGACTCGGTCTGCCGAGGATCCGGCAACCGCTTCCCGACGTCCGACCAGACAGGACCGCCTGACCATGACCAACACGATGATCCAAGGACGACAGGCCGACTCAGCCCGCCGTCGGCAGCGAGTCATCAAGGCACTCAACGCTGCCCGCAAAGACGGCAGCGAGCTCAGCGTCTCAGCGATCGCCCGCGCCGCGGGCGTCGATCGCACATTCCTCTACCGCCACCCCGACCTACTCGCCCAGGTCCACACCGCCCAAACCACCCCGACATCGGACGGAAGCATCGGCGCTCCCGTGACCATGGCGTCGCTTCGAGCCGACCTCGCGAACGCTCAGGCCCGCATCGCGCGCTTGGCCGGCCACAACAAGCAGTTGGAGACGAAGCTGTCGGGACTGCTCGGCGAGCAAGTCTGGCGGGAATCCGGACTCGGCGCACCGGCCGACGTCGATCAGCTGCAGCGGCAGATCGTCATTCTCGAGCAGCAGATTGTCGAACTGCAGGCCACCTTGGGGGAACGTGAGCAGGAACTCGACGCGGCCCGCGCCGCGAACCGGGAACTGTTCGCCAGCATGAACAAACGACACTGAACCTGGACGGTCGGCAGCGTTGCCTACCGGGAAGCGCAGGTAGGCAACGCCAGTCGAATGTCAGTGGCCTGTGCTGATGAGGTTGTCGTCGATCAGGTGCAAGCGGCGGGCGAGGTCAGAGACGAAAATCCGTTCGGGGTCGATATCGTCGCGGATGCGACGCCATTCCTTCAGCCGCGGGTACATGGCGCGGATCGTCTCGGGGGTGGTGCGGGAGTCCTTGGCGAAGTACAGGCGGCCACCAGCGTCGAGGACCCGTTGGTCGAGTTCGGCGCAGAACTCGTTCAGTCCCGGTGCAATCGGGAAGTCCAGGCTCAGCATGAACCCCGGATGCGGCCAGGACAGCGGCGCCCGGTTCCCAGGGCCCATGCGCTTGAACACGTTGAGAAACGACCGGTGCCCCGAATGCGCGATCGACCGTACCGCGTCGGCGAGCTGCTGTTCGGCACCGAACGGCATTGAGAACTGGTACTGCAGGAAACCGCGGCGGCCGTAGGCGCGATTCCACTCGCCGACCACATCGAGCGGGTGCAGGAACTGGGTGATGTTCTGGATCAGGCCACGCCCCTGTTTGCCGAACACTCGGTAGGTGACCTCGCCGCCGATCCGGGTGGTGAGGTTGTTGACCATCCCGCTGGGGAAGATATCGGGCACCGTGAGCAGTTGCGGCGCAGCGAAGTGCAGAGGGTTGCGTCGCAGCCTGGCGGGTAGCTCGTCGCGCTTAGCGAGATTTCCTCGGCTGAACATCGCTCGACCGAGTTTCGCGCCGGTGTTGATCGTGTCCGGCACCGCCACCGAGTACTCGTAGCCTTCGTCGGATCCGTCGGCCAGCAGCGCCATCGTCTCGTCGAGAGTGCTGGTGCGGTCGCAGTCGACGAGGAAGTACGCGGTCTCGGTGCGCTTCAACTGGATCCGGGCGCGCACGACGATTCCGGTCAACCCCATGCCACCGACGGTGGCCCAGAACAGGTCCGCGTCGGCACCGTCCGGGGTGAGCGTGCGGAGTGTGCCGTCGGCGGTGAGCAGATCCATCGACAGCACGTGGTTGCCGAAACTGCCCTGGGAGTGATGGTTTTTGCCGTGAACGTCGGAGGCGATCGCCCCGCCGATGGTGACCTGCCGGGTGCCCGGCAGCACTCGAACCCACAGCCCGTACGGCAGGACCGCGCGCATCAGCGCGTCGAGGCTGACGCCACCGTCGACATCGACGACACCGTTGTCCGGGTCGATCGAATGGATGCGGTCGAACGCGGTCATGTCGACGACCAGGCCGCCGCCGTTCTGTGCCGGGTCGCCGTAACTGCGGCCGAGCCCGCGAGCAATGACCCCGCGTGGTCCCGCCGTGCGGACCGCTCGGGCAACCGTGTCGAGGTCACAGGTGGAAACCACCTGCGCCACAGACGATGCAGTACGGCCCCACCCCGACAACGGGCGCTGGTCGATCATCGGTCCCCTTTGGATGAAATTCACCTCGCCACGGTAACCGCGTGCTACAGAGCCCTGCCAACACGAACCAGGAAACGAGGCCATCATCGCCTCGAACAGCCCGCACAGCGGCATAGAAAGACGTCAGTGTGGTCAATGCCTGAAGGTCCATTGCTGTTCGGGCTTCAGCAATTTCGGTCGTTTGGGTCGGACCAGGTGGGCCAAGGACGGGCTCTGGCACATAACAGTTCGCGGACAGAGCTAGGCATCGACACGGCCCCGCCGGTTCTTCCACCACACCTGTCGTGATCTGCTACGATCTTCGCGAAAGTCGCTGAGCTGCACAAACTTCCTGAGCCTCTCGCCTCACCACTCTGGGTGCCCCTAGAGAATCAGCTCCTGATCAGGCGGTGTGGCTGAACGGATTTCGACCAGCTCACCGAGCGCGTGGTCGAAATCCCAACGGACGGTGGCGGTGTAGCCGGGTGGAGCTACGTACCCAGCGGGGCTGTCGGCCGGGCGGTCACGGCGACGAACCTGGGTGCGAGCGGGTACCGGCATCGGGTCAGCTCCACGGATTTCGGCAGTGCTCGCAGGGGCACTGCGGCTGATCGAAGGGAGGCGTATAGACAACCGCACCACATTCCCGGCATTCATCCGTCCGGTGACCCGACCTGGGAGTTCCGTCCGGACCGGTGCCGATACACGGTGACCACCCAACGAGCACCCGCCCGGGCCCGAACGGGTGCCCGTTGACGCACGCGACCGGGGCGGGCTCCACCCAACCGCCGGCGCGGCGCACCAAGACGTCCGGCGACACCACCCGGTTCCCGACCATGTACTGCGGTCGATAGTTCCGCTCGCGATCGGTGGCCATGCCCTCCACTGTATCGAACACCTGTTCGGGTATTGTGACCGCGTGATCGAAATCGGTGAACTCGTCAAAACCGCACAGGGCGGCGTTTCGATCTTCCAGGTAGTCGAGATCGAAGACGACGAACACGTGCGGATCGAATCCGTCCAGGACGCACCGGGCAAGTACCCGTTCTCGTTCCCGGTGCGGTACCTCGTGCCCGTCGACTGATGGGGCCGAACAGGTTTCGACCTGATCGAGCGACTGTGCGGGTGACAATGGCAGGGTGGATGGTGAGGACCTTGTGCGGTATCGGGACATCGAGATCGAGTACGCCCTCGAGCCTGAGTGCCGGTACGGGGCGTACATGGAGTACGACGGCATCGTCGACATCGAGGAGACCTCGGTGAGCGAGCGCTGGCACACCAACCCGAACCACGGCAAGACCTACCGCCAGCTGACCCGCGAACTGCTCGAGGTTGCCACCGAGGGCCGCAAGCGGCGGGTCAACCGCAACGACACCGAGGATCAGTGGTTCCGGGCCTACTACCTGCGTGATGCCCGCGCCCAGCTCAGCTGACTGGCCCCTGCTCCTGTCCTCTGCCAGGGTCGGTGTGCCCGCTGTCGCGCGATCGGGTCAGTAGCTGGTCGTAGACCGCGACATCGGGCAGCGGGCGGGTATCGGCAGGCAGCTGCGTACGGGCTTGCCGCTGGGCGGCGCGGTCGATCCGGTCGGCCAGGTCGTCGGCGCTGGGGGTGAAAGCGCCACGGCGGGCGTCGATGTCGTCGAGGCGGCGGTGCGCGCCGTCCTTGGTGGGGTGCAGGTAGCGCTGCAGGGTGCGGCGGTCCTCGTGCCCGGACAGCAGCATCAGGTCGGCCTCGGTCGCGCCGTCCTCCCCGGCGTGGGTGAGCCGAGAATGCCTGAGGTCGTGCGGATCCCAGCCCCCAGAAGCGGCGTCGAGGCGACGCTCGACGGTCCGGTACCCCATCCGCCTGCGGCCGGTGGCCGGGTCGATATCGCGGGTGTCGACGGTGCCGTCGCGGACGACGCGGACCGACAGGAACACCGGTCCGCTGCGGCGGCCCGCGAGCAGCTGGCCGAGCAACCGGGCGGTGCGGATGTCGTACATCAGCTCATCGGCCTTGCCGCCCTTGCGGATCACGCGGGCGCGGCGGTTGGGCCGATCCAGATCCGCGATATCGAGCTGGAGGACTTCCTCGGCGCGGGCGGCGGTGGCGTAGAGCATCGCCCACAGGGTGCGGTCCTCGAGGCGGTGGCGGCGGTCGCCGATCAGGGCGTCGATCTGCTCGCGCGGCCGCACCCGCAACCCGTCCGGCTTCGGCTGCGGCTCCCGATCGAGTCCGGTCAGCACGGCGTCGGCGTCGTCGATCCAGCCTTGGTCCTCGAAGTAGGCGAGCGCCGAGGCGACCGCGGCGCGGCGCGCGTTGAACGTCGACGGCGCCCCGCCGGCCCACGCGGTGCGGACATTCAGCCGGACCCGTTCGCGGCCGACGGTGTCGTCGAGTTCGTCGAGGACACCGATTCCGGCGAAGGCGGTCGGCAGCGCCGAGGTGTAGGCGCGCACGGTCTGCGGTGAGGTGATCCGGCCCGACCGGCCGCGCTTGCCCTGCAGCCACACCAGGAACTGGGCGATGCCCACCGCCGGGGAGATCGCGCCGACCTCGTCGCCGAAAACATTCAGATGCCGGACTGTGCTCATCGGGTGAGAACCCCTCGAATGTCAGATAACACGCGGAATGTGGGGACGGGCGGCCGTCTTCCGGTGAAGGTCATCGGGCGGCGAGTCCGGGCCGGGATCCCGTCGTTGTCAGATAATACGCTGTTATCTGACATCGACGCTGCGCCGGTCAACATGTCTGGTAGCGCGACAGAAGAAGTTCGACTCCGTTCGTCACAGCGCCCCCCGAAACCGCATCTCTGTGTCAGTGGAGGAGATCCACGCGGCACCCGGATCGCCTCGCCGACCAAGGCCCGCCGCGGCGGGGCCCGCGTGACGGTCCGAGGGATGGAGAACCCGCTTCCTACTGTCGCCGTCGGCTTCATTCCACTACCGACAGGACACGTACCGTGATCGACCTCTTCTCCGGTGCAGGCGGACCGTTGGTCAAGGTGCTCGGCGGCGGGAGCCTGGTGGGCCTGATCCTGACCGCGCTCTGGGTCGTGGGCGTTCAGGCTCGCGAGCTCGCGCGCCTGGCCCTGGATCGCGACCGGCTCGCCCGATACCTCGCCGCCCGTACCGCGATGAGAACCGACGACCCGGCCAAGCGCCGCGCCGCGCTCACGGTGCTCGACAAGACCCAGCCCCCACCCGAGGATCACCCCGACTCACCGGCCGGTCTCTGATGCGCCGCCGTTACTCTTCCCGGCCTCGGGCTGCGAGACCGCCGACGATCAGCACGTACATCAGCAGCACGGAGTGCAGCAGACTGACGATCGCGAACGAGTCCAGCTCGCGGGTCCGGTCGGTGACGCGGGGTGAACGACCGTTGAGCGCGTCGGTGAGGATCTGCTTGGCCAGCGGCAACTGTGCGTACCGGTGCGGGTCTGGAGTGCTGACATGCATGTGCTCGAACGGGTCCAGCTCGCGCACGTCCCAGTCGAACACCCCGGGTCCGAAGTCGGGGTAACGGGCGGCGACGATCTCGGCGGCAACATTGACCAGGTGCTCGACTACGCCGGGCCCGAATCCGGCGGAGATGAGCTCCACCACGGTTTCCGGCGCGAGTACAGCCTCCAGGTTCATCGGCGTGCCCGGCGCCATCTCGGCCCGCTCCATGATCGTGCGGATCTTGTCCAGGATGTCGCCGAGGTTGAGCGCGACCGAGTCGCCCTCGCGCAGCACCACGGCGTTCTCGTCGTAGGGATCGATGAATCGGGCTATCTGCTCGGCCGTCGGCTTCGGTGTGCGTTTGCGTTTGGACACTTTGCGTTTGGACACGGTGGAGCTCTCCTTCCCCTGTGGCTGTCACGACCCTTGAGGCCTGCGCTGGTGGGTGGGGTCAAAACGGCTGTTTCCCCGTCTACTCCGCCGCGCTTGCCGCGGCGGCTTCGGTCGCGGGCATCGGTGACCCCAGCGGCGGTATTGGGCGGGGTTCGGGCGGCCGGGGCGACAGCACGAAGGTTGCGGCCATGATGGTCGACAGGACCAGGCAGAGCCCGGGTACGCCGTTGACGAGCACCGCGACGGCGGGGTGCAGCTGGTGCGGGTAGCCGCCGGAATACAATCCGTTGCCGAGCATCGCGAGGATAAACCCTGCCCCGGCAACGGTATTGAACAGCCAGCGGGCCTCGCTCGGGTACCAGCCGGGCACGAGCCGCACCCGGCTGTAGAGAGCCTGCGAGGTGGTGGCCGTGACAGCGATGGGCCACACCGCCGCCTCCCAGGCCGATGCGCCCGCCAGCCGGGCCCACTCGATCCCGAACGTCGCGAACGCGGCGTACGCGCTGACGCCGGTGAGGGCGAATACCACCCTCACCGGGAGTCCCGAGGTGAACTGGCGGATCATCTGTCGCCGGGCGTCCTCGCCCCGTCGACGGCGGTCTTTCAACAACTCTGCCGAGTAGTCGGTCATGTCGAATGCTCCTGGGTCCGATGGGATTTCGGACCAGTGTGGACAACAGCACCGACACCTACCGACGCCCTCGAACGCCGACCATGACGCCAGGCGTCACCAGGTAACGGCTCACCGTCATGGTCACAAACTTTTTCCCGACAACGCCGCCGGTAGTCGCGCTGACGACAGCGCGGCGAGCAGTGACGGGCATCAGCACGCAGATTCTCCCCGCCCGGATAGATCCGCCACCCACACCCCGGGCAGACGATCCCCACCTCCGGCTCCTCACCGACGACTAGGCGCCGCCCCGCGGTCACCATGCGCTCGAATACCGTCGCCGAGCGCTTGCGGGCCCGGTACGCGCGAGCCACACACGCCGGCGAACAGTAGCGGCGACGCGGATGCGCATCGACGGGAAGGGCCGTCCGGCAGGACGGACACCGACGGCGGGCAGGTCGGCGGCCCATACCCGCGATTGTCCGCGAACCTTATTGCACACACAGCGTTTTCGGATCCCGGCCGCGCTGAAAGGATCCCGCGACTCGACGCCGAAGAGATCCTTCGGCAGCTGGGATCTGACGTCATACCTATCTTCAACACCACCAATCGAGCCGGACCCATTCCCTGACCGCCGGGTTCGTTCACTTACCGGCGGTCAGGGCGTGGGTCCGGCTCTGAGTCGAGAAAACCTATCGATTCAGCGCAGGGTTGGTCAGTTCAATCGCCGTACTTGGACGGCTCGGCTCATACCGACGACAATCATCTTTCCGTTCGAGATCTCGGCCTTGGGCGTATGGGCGTAGTGGTACTCGTAGAAGTACTCGTCCTGCTGCCACTCCGAACCGTCCGAGAGTCGAACGGTCGTCTCACCGTCCCACCCCGACCATTCGCCGTCTACGTAGAGCCTCACTCGGAACTCTCCTGTCTCGATGGGAAAAGGCAGATCCTCCTCCTACCCACCGACAACGAGGAATGTCGGTGCCTCGTGCCACGATCCAACCGACCACACACCGCCGGCCGGGAGGACATATGGCCGACACCGACAGGCCCGAAGTGCGACTCGTTGCCCACTGTCGCCGCTGCCATGGCTGGCTGGTGTCGGCGGCCTCGGTCGCGCAGGGCATCGGACCCACCTGCGCCGAGCGTGAACGCGCCGACCGACGCGCGGCCGCCGCGACGCTGACCCTGTTCGACGTCGACGCCGCATGAGCGGGGATATAGTCGCTGGCATGAGCGACAAGACCTCGGCGCGAGCAGCTGAGCACAGCGAGGCGTTCCTCGAGCGCGCCCGGGCTGCGGGTCTTGCACGTCTGGCCGAGGCCCAGAACGATGCCACCGCAGTGGAATGGGCCGAGCGGACCGCCGACATGCTCGAACGTCGGCTCCGGGATCGGCAGGCCTCGTAGCCGGTGTTCGGTTACGTCTTCGACGACACCACGCTGGTGTCGCTGGGCGCCGGTGACCCCGAACCCAGCGCTCTCCTCGCCTCCCTGCACAACCGCGATATCCGGGTGTCGGTGCCCGCGGTCACCCTCGCGTACGCCTTCGCCGAACTCTCGGCCGATCAGTGCGCCGAGCTGCTGGGCATCCTCGACGCCATGAGCAACGTGGCCGTGCAGCCGCTCGGCGACAGCATCGCAGCGCTGGAACTGTCCGAGATCACCGGACTGATCCCGGACGACCCGGCGGCCGCGCACGCCGTGACCGCCGCGCGGACCCACGACCTGGAGATCCTCACCGTCGACCGGGCTCGCTGGCGGCCAGTGGAGGAGCGGTTGCCGTTCCGTGTTCCGCTGGTCGAACTGAGCAACGATTAGCGGGACGAATCCTCGGGACGCATGGTCCTGGGGACGGTGACCCGAGCCACGCAATCGGACGATAACGACCAACAAAGATCGCGATGCTGTTCCTGGGTACGCTCACACGGAGTTCAGGAGGCAGGGGAGATGGGGGACAGCATTTCTCAGCAGGTGCTTCTACGCGAGTACGACAACATCGCGGCACTGCTGCGTGATCGGGGCGAGGATGCCGCGGCCGGGCGAGTAGAGATCCTGCGCAGGGCGTATGAACAGTCACTGCGAGACAGCGAGGAAATACGCGAGGTGATCAGCGGCCAATCGCACTCGTAACGCGCCGAGCTCCTCGACCGGTAAGAGCCTCTCGCTTCCCGCAGCCGGAAATTCGGAGCAGAAGTTCACCACGCCGAAGACTCTCGCCGCCGTACCCTGGTCTGTTCGACAGGTACGGGAGGGAGGGTTCGCGGTGCGGTACCCGTGCACGAATTGGTGGTGCCTGGACAGCTGGCACTACACCCCGCGCTGCCCGCGGCGGTATCCGTCCGACGGGGTCCCGGCCCGTCGGCATTTCACGGCGACCGAGATGGCCTGGGCGCGTAAGCGCCGCGAGGCGCAGGAAGCAGGCGATTTCGATCTGCGCCGGACCCCGGTCTATATGCGGGAGCGGCGCGAGGCCGAGGACGCGCAGGGCCGACCCGGGCACGGATGGCTGGTGGTGTTCGTGCCGGTCGCGGCCGTCGTGGCGCTGACGATGCTGATACTGATCCTCTACACGTGATTCCGGACCCAGATCCTGCAGCGGCCCCGGGGGTTTCCCTCCGGGGCCGCTGCACGAAATGGGTTCTAGTCGTTGGTGTCCAGCACGAGCGGGTATTGATCGCCGGTCGCGCGCTGGTACCGCGCCCACATCGCGGGTATCTGCGCGACCCGGAACCGGATGCCGTGGGAGTGGCCGATCTGGTGGCCGCTGTGCCCCTCAAGGTCGGGATGCGGAAAGTCCACGATCCAGGTGAGGCGGCGCCCGTCGCGCAACCAGGGGAAGACCTCCCACCACAACCCGTCCAGCTCGATCACCACCACGTCGCCGCTGGCGAGGTGCGGGATGTCGCGCAGCACGAGCTCTGCGCACAGCAGCGCCGCCCGCAGCCTGCGCAGGTGCACGAGCTCCGCGACGAGAGCCCGTCTGCGCCTGGCGACCTCAGTACGGCTCATCATCGGTCGATCGCCTCGACTCGGATGACCGCCTCGGCGAACCAGCGCACCGCACCGGCCGCGGTCACCCGCTCGCGCCAGCCGCTGACGCGGGTGTACCCGTCGGCGGTGAGCGCGGCGTCGAGGGCATCGAGGGTGACCGGTGCGCCGGGATCGGTGACCACCGACTCCCCCCATCCCTCGAGGATGCGTCCGGCCGGGTGGCCGTCGACAGCGTCGTAACAGGGATCGCTGACGTAGAGATCGGCTACCGCGCAATCGGATTCGATGCGGGCGATCACGTGCAGGTCCACGGTCTCGACTTCGGTCATCACCGCTCGACCTCCTCGGTGTGCAGCTGTCGGCGCCCGGCAGCAGCGGTCCGGGATGCAGCCGCGGTCCGGTCCCGGTCCGGGCTCGGAGCACATACGCGCGCCGGGCCCGGGGTGCGTCCGGCGTCGGCGGCCTGGCGTTGCGCGATCGCGTCGTCGCGGGCGGCCGCGTAGCCGTCGATCTTGGCCGTCCATTCCTCGCGCCGCTCGGCAGCGGCACGACCCAGCCCGGCAGCGTCGCGGGTCCGCTCGTCGACGGTCGCGCGGACCTGGGCGCGGACCTCGGTGCCTATGCCCGCCTCGGTGAGGGCCCGCTCGAGGCGGCCGCGTCGGTCGACGTACTCCTTGCGGTCGGCATCCACACCGGACGACGACCCGCGCCCCACGCTGTGGATCGTGCTGCCCAGCGAGTTCAGCTGGAACTTGATGTGCCCGGCCGCACGAGATCGGTCGTCGACACCGGCGGCGTCGACGAGCTGGGTCACCGCCTCCCGGGTCGCCGTGGCCAGCCGGGCCGCGGGTTCGCTGGTCCGCAGGTAGTCGATGTCGCCCTTGCTTCGCTCATCGGCCCACACCAGCTCAGGCAGCTGAGCGTGGCCCAGAATTCGGCCGGCATCGATATCACCGACCGTGACCGCGATCTGCGCCCGCTCCACCGACGCCAAGCCCTTGCCCTCACGGGCCTGGGTGAGCAGATCCTCCCGCGCCTCAGCCATCCGCGCGATGCGGGCGCCGACGTCGTCGGAGATGCCCCAGAGCTCGGGATTGTCCACGCCCTCGGCTATCGCCTCGGGCAAGTAGTCGGCGTCGCGGCGCAGTTCCTCGGCATCGTCGGCGTAGTCGATCAGGTCGTCGCCGAGCGCATAGCGTCCGACGTAGCCCGGCCACAGGTCGTAATCGACCTTCTGACCGGCCGCGATCGCGGTCCCGGCGTCGCTGACCAGCTTATGATCGGCGACGCTCATGACCGAGATCTCCCGGGCCACCAGCTTGGCCGCGCGAGGGTTCTCGGCGAAGGTCTCCAACAGCGCCGGGACCCGCGACCGTACTTCCTCACCCGGGTCGACGAACACCGGCGAGGCCAGCAGGTCGACCTTCGAGACGTCGCCCCGCAGATAGTCGACGACAAACTCGACACGGGCCCGATCGGCGTCGCCGAGATCCGGCGCCACGCCGAGGTTGCCGCCGAGCAGTTCTCGCCGCTGGTGGGCTTCGTGCAGGTAGGCGCCCGGGTCGGTCGGGTCGATCGCGGTGTCGTTGTACCAGGCCGCGATCGATGCCGACACCCGAGCCTTCGCGGTGTCGGTCATCGCCATCGCCGACACGATGTCGACGGCAGCGGCTTCCCGCGCCCGCAGGGCCGCTGCCTCGGTGTAGTCCTGGGCCGAGACCGGGTCGAACTCCCGATCTACGGTGACGGTGAGGCCGTCAGCGTCGACGACCACACCCCAGCCCTGGGCGTAGGCGGTAGTGATCTCGGCCAGACGGGTCGCGGCGATCTCGGACTTGTTCTGCCACACCAGCGCATCGGCCAAGGGTGCGACGCTGGCCGGGCCGAGCTGTTGCGTGCTGGCCTGCAGGCGTTCCTCGGCCTGCTCTTGAGCCCCCTCCATGTGGAGGCCGTGCACTTCGGCCGCCTCGGGGCCACCGCCTTCGGCCTGGGCGGCGGCCGTGAGGCGGTCTATCCGGTCGCGGGCCTGGTGGACCGCGACCGTCGCCAACAAGTAGGCGGTGCGCTGGCCGTGCCCGATCGGGTCGGGCTGCTCGTAGGCCGCGGCGATCTGCGCGGCGATCTCCTCCCGCGCCGCGATCCTCTCGTCGGCGTAGTCCAGGCCCGCGTAATGGCTGTTCCAGTGCGAATCGTTGCCCAGCTCGCCGCGATACTCGCGCAGATGCTTCTCGAGCTCTTCCTGGGCCCGCACCACCTTCCCGGCGGCCTCGGGCCGGGAGTCCGGCCACACGGGTGCGGACCGCTGCGCTTCCTCGAGCATGCGTTCCAGCTCGGCAGCGCGATTGTGGATCTCCCCCGGCTCGTCCATGGCGGGGGCAGCGGATTCGTTGGTGGACATAGGGTTTTCCTCCTGGTGAGTGGTGGTGGGTTGCGGGGTGTGCCATCCCGGGCCCGGGTCGCTGACGGCGGCCAGGTCCTCGCGGCTGTATCCACGGCGTTCAGCGGCGCGGAGCTGGTGCGCGTGCACCGCTTTTCGTGCCGCCTCGAGCTGCGCCTCGGACGGGACTCGTTTCGGGCCTGCCCTCGTCTTGTCGAACAGGCGGGCCCACCTGTGGCCGGGCTTCTCCGGGCGCAGCCACGCGGCCACGCCTTGACGGTTCGGGCCCAGGCCCGCCGCCCGGAGCTGGCGGCGGGTCAGGTAGTGCGCGGGAGCGAGCCGCCAGTCGAAAACCGGGACATCGCCTGCGCCCGTGCCGGTTTCGTGTTGTGTGTCCTCGACGGTCATGGCTTAAGACACCTCACCGGCCGAGGCCGGGCTCGCCCTTGCCGCGGTGGTTGATGCGGTGCACGCCTTGGCCCGGGGTAGTGGTGCGGTGCGGGCGTCCCGGGGTCTCGCCCGGGGTGTGGCGCACCGCCGCGGAGAGCGGGCGGGCGCGTCCGGCGTCGGCGGCCATGCGCTGGGCGATCTCGTCGGGATCCAGGCCCGCCGATTCCAGTCCGGCCTGCAGGTCGGTGCGGCGCTCGGCACTGTCGTAGGCCGCGACCGCCGGGGCCCGACCGGCGGCCACCAGCTCCCGCCGATCCGCCCACCGGGCGGCGATACGTGCGGCTTGTTTGCCCGTGATCGCGCTGTCGGAAATCGCTTCGTCCAGGTGGTTTCGGACCCGGTTGCGCATCGGTTCCGACACCCCCGCCGCGGAGAGCTTCGCCAGCAGGTGATCGTCGGCGCCGCTGCGCTCGTAGTCGCCGAGGCTGATGCGACCGGCCGCCAGCGACGTCTCGTGCCCGACCAGGGCGGCGACTTCCTCGCGGGCCGCGCGCGCGGCTTCGGCCGGGACCGCACTGCTGGACAGGATTTCCTCGAGTTGGCGGCGGTGACCGGCGGCGACGCTGCGCCCGATCTCATCGGCGCGGTCGCGGTCGATGGCGGCGGCGCTGCGGTCATCGGCCCACAGCATGTCCGGGACCACCGAGTCCCCGGCCTCCACCGCCGCGATCACGGCCCGGATCTGGTCTTTCTCGAGGCGATGCAGGCCCTTGCCCTTGGTGAGGGCCTTGTCGATGTCGGCGCCCAGTTTGATCGTGCGCTCGCGCTGGCTGGTGCTCCACGCGGCATCGACGCCGTCGTCCTGGGTGATGCGGGCCTCGACCTGCGGCGCGAGGCTGGCGTACATGCGGATCTTCTCGCCCAACTCGTCGCGGTCGACGTGATCGGGCCAGAGCGGCTTGAACTCGGCGGCGGGGTTGCGGCGGATTGCGGTACCGCGGGCCCGGGCGATCTCACGGTCCTCGTCGGTCATCACCGCCACGGCTTCGGCGAGCTGGTCCTGCACGGTGCGGGTGTCCACGCCGTGGCGCAGCCGATCCTGATACCGCTGCAACATCGCATCGACGCGCGGCTTGCACTCCTCCGCTGGATCCACCAGCGGCTCACCCAGACGCCGCAACTCGGCCACCGGGGTCACCAGCGCGGTCGCGGCCCGGTCGGCGACCGGCACTTCCGTGCCGTCGGGGGTGCCGAGATAGACCCCAACGAACCGGATCTTGGTGCGGGTCTTCTCCGGCACCCCCGCCGCTTCCATCTTCTTGGTCAGCTCGCCGAGGTTGTGCCCGGACGGGTTGCGCTGCCAGGTCGAAATGTCCGCGTAGAGAGCGGCTTTCTTGCTTTCGTCGATGTCTTCCGCGCCGACCATTTCGACCATGCGGTCCTGCGCAGTGCGCACCCTCGCGGCGGCCGCGCGGTCCTTCTCGATGGCCGCGAGCTGCCCGACCAGGTCCGGGGTGTCCACGGTGACGTGCCCGCTGGTCGGGTCGATGTGCACGCCGTAGCGACCGCGGATATGCCCGGCCAGTTCGCCGACCATCCGTTTGGCCGTCTCGCTCTGCTCGGACCAGCTGGCGGCGTCGCGCAGCGCGGACGCGATTTCGCTGCGCGAGAGGCGATCCCAGCCGTGCTCGCGCAGTTTCGACAGCCGGATCTCGGTCGCCTTGCGCTCGGCGGCCTGTGCGGCCTCGAACTCGCGTTGGGCTTGCTCGGACTCCCGGCGGGCCTCCTCGGCCTGGCGGCGGCGCTCATCGGCCAGCCGCATCGCGAGCTGCATGATTTCCTGCATCAGCGCGCGCACGACCTGAGAAAACTGCGAGCCGAGATGATCGACGGTGTCGTCGTGGTGGGTTGGGCCGTCGACGTTGTGCCAGCTGGTGGCCATGGTGGGTCCTCCATCAGGGGTGTTGGTGAGCTCGGGTGAGGGGCCCGCGACCGGAGAGACCACACCCGCCGAGGCAGCGACCTGGTCCAGGGTGTTCGCGGGTGCGGTAGTCAGAAGGCCGGGCGTGGCCGGATCCAGAAACGGGATCGGCGTGAGTTCGTCGACGCCGTGGCCTGCGTCGAAATGCTCGGTCAGGTCCTTGCCGGTCGCGGCCTGCACGACCCGGATCCGGCCCACGTGCCCGGCCAGCGAGGTCAGGATCCGATCGGCACGCCGATAGCCGGGGGCGTCGCGGTCGCAGACGATGACCACTTCGGCCGCGCCGTAGAGCCAGCGCGAATGCTCGTCCGTCCAGTTGAGGGCGCCCCCGGCATTGGTCGTCGCGACCAGCCCCGCCCGGGCGGCCGCGGTGTCGGCGTCCTTCTCCCCTTCGGCGATGTAGACGGTCCGGCCTGCCGCGACAGCGTCCATCACGCCCGGGAGGTTGTACGGGATCGCCTCGAAACCACCGTCGACCATCCGGCCCGTCTGAGGGTCCCAATGGTGCTGGTGGAACCGCTTTTTGCGGCCATGCTCGAAAGCCGCTTCGCGGCGGACGACCTCCCCGGCGACTGTGCCGTCCGCGCGGACATAGCTGTAGGCCGCGACCTTCCGCCAGCCAGAACGCTGCTGTCCCAGATCCTTTGCCGGTTTCGTCAGCGGCAGGCCCGCCGCGTCGATCGCCCGGTCCGCCCGCGTGACCTGCCGCGGTTGTGGCCGTCGCACCACTTGGCGCTGGTAGTCGCGGCGGCGCCGGACAGGGTTGTCGTAGAGGTCGCGGACTTCCAGGTCGAGACGCGCCAGGATCTCGCGGTCGTCGCATCCGGCGCGGCAGGAGATTTTGGTGCGGCCGACGTCGGCGAAGTGCCGCACGATCAGCGACGGATCGTGACGGCCGGGCTCGGCCTCATGGACCGGGCAGTTGTACTTGACCCAGGCCCCGGCCGGACGGCCCTCCCCCACAACCTTTTCCAGAGCGGCGGTCACCCGCTCGAAGCTGCCCACCCCGTGATCGGCGGCGGGCCGATGCCGCGCCGCCGGGGTCATCCGGGAAACTCAGCGATCTTGCGGCGCCGGGCCGGAGCCGACGGCACGATCAGCCCGGAGGCGTGGGCATCGTGGTAGTCGCCGTCGCGCTGAACCAGCTGCGCGGCGGCGGGCACCACCGGCAGCGGCGGCAGCTTCGCGTGATGCCCCTCCGCGACGCTGCAGTACATGAACGGGCCCTCGGGGTCGAGGATCGCGCGCATCTGCGGGTCGAAGTGCACCAGCCACCACTCGTTCGGCTCGGTGGTGGCACCCAGGCGCAGATGCTCGAACGCCTGGTGCATCGCCTCCATCCGCGCCCACACCTCACCGTGGGCGTGCCAGCGCGGACACCAGCGCAACTGCCGCTGCGAACCGCGCGCGGTGACCTCACGCCGGTACATCTGGATCACGTAGCTCTCGACGAACTCGACGACGTCGGCGTACTTCGGCTCGCGCTGCGGTTCCTCCTCGGCCGCGGCCTCGGTGGTGTCGTCCTCGAGGTCCGGCACCGGCGCCGGGTTGAGCGCCAACTCGGTTTCGTGGATGGCGGTTTCGGTCATCGCGGCCCGCACCTCGTCGGTGAGCATCTGCGCGACCACGCCGTCGGCGATGTCCTTGGCGGCGGCGTCGATGCGTGAGCCGACCGCCTTGCGGATCGCGCCGGTCAGCAATTCACCGAGATCGGTCTGCGAGACCTGCAGCAGGGCCTCCAGATCCAGGCCCGCCTCGTGCCCGTTCACGCCGGGGCTGCTGGTCGGGGTGGAGTTGTCGCTCATGCGGATTTGCCTTTCTGATCAGTGACTCGGGGTACGACGCGCAGGTGCCGACCTTTGGCACGCGCGCGGTTGACGCGCTCGACGTCCTTGAGCGCGTCGGAGATCTGCTGGGCATAGGGGCGGACCATCCACGGCACGGCGGCCGCCAGCGTCGGGGGATGTCCGGCGGCGAACACGACCATCCGGCCCCTCGGCAAATTGGCGAGATCGCTGGCGTGCATGGTGATTTCGCTGGTGCGGTTGGTCGACACCGACCGCGACCCGTCCCTGCCGCGCGTGACCGAGTTGACGAGCTCGTAGTGCGGGCCGATCAGCTCGGAGCGGTCACGCAGGAACGCCGCACCATCCAGACCGGAGCCGAGAACCTTGACCGTCGACGCGGACCACAGGGCCTCCATGCCGTCAGCGCCCCAGCACCGCACGCCCTGGGCCCACGACTGCAGGACCGTCATCACGACGATGCCCCGAGACCCGAAATGGCTGTACTGCTTGGGCAATTCACGCCACCGCACGATGTTCGCGGCCTCATCCAGCGCGATCAACAGCGGCACCGGCAGCCGCCCGCCACAGCGGATACCCTCACGCTTGCCCGCATCGGCCACCGCCGCAGCGAACGCGGTGATCAGCGGGCCCGCGGACCCCTTGGCCTCCTCCGACAGGCAATACAAGGTGTCGCTGCTGGTGACGAACGCGTCCACGTCGAACGCGCGCCGCGGCCGCTCACCCTTCGCGGGCGGGGTCACCCACGGCCGGACCCGCTGGAATTTGAGGCAGTTCGTCATCTTCTTCGCGGTGCCGAAAACGCCGCTGCGCTGCTTCTCGGGGGCGTAGTACTGCGCCGACAGCGCCGCGGACACCAGATCGAATCCGCCGTCGTCGAGGATCTGGATCGGCTCGCGGTCATCGGTGTTGGTCACCCACGCGAACGCTTGGGTGATGGGCCTGCGCGACAGCGCGCACGCCAGGAACAGCCCGGACAGCAAGTCCTCACCCTCAGGCTCGAAAAACGCGTCGCTGCGGCTGTTCTCGTCGCCGTCGGCGAAATGGCCAGCCAGCTCCGCAGCCCGCTCCTGAGCGCCGTCTCCGTCGGTGCCCCATACCCACGCGATCGGATCCCAGAACCACGTACACGGTTCCTCGGCCACGCCCTGCGGATCGAATACGTGCACGTCGCCGCGCTGGGCGCGCGCGGCGCGGGTGGCGTCGACGACATCGCGCTTGTTCGAGGTCGTCGCCACCGGGCCGGGGGCCTCCATGATGGCGGGGATCACCCGGGAGGTGGATTTGCCCTGGCGCGGGCCCCAAATGTCGAGGTGCAGATCCTCGTACGAGGCGTAGAGGGCTTGGCCGCCCGCCACCGCCCGCCCGATCATCACACCGGGCTGCGCGCCCTCCTCGAGGCGGACTTTCAGCTGAGAGGCTTTGCGGGCCACCGCCTTACGCGACAACCCCGCCAGCTGCTTGCCCCGGCCCATGTAGCGGGCCTGCTTGTCCACCGCCTCCCGCCGGATCCGGCGACGCCCGGCCAAACCCTTACGGCAGTGATCGCACACGGACTTGAGCGCCCACACCGACCCGGCCAACCCGACCGCACCGGCCGCGAGGGTCACCGCACCGGCGGTCGCCGGACCCGACCACACCACCTCGTGCGTGGCCAGCTCAATCGCGAGATTCAACGGCTGCCAGGTGATTCCGGGCTGGTGCGGGGCACCGTAAAGGGCCTCACCCAGCCGCAACGACGCACTCGCACCCTCGGCAAGACCCGCCACGGCACCGGCAGTAATCCACCAGCCCCACTCCGACAGATCGAGATCGGACTGCCGGGGAGCTTTCACATTGCGGTCCATCAGGCCACCGCCTCACCGACGCGGCTCCTGACCGGGGACCGCCGACGACGGCTGCCCGACCACACCGGCTGCCCCGTACGCGCCACCCGTTCGAGCTCGGCGCGGGCCCGATCCCACTTCGCCTTCGACAACGGGAACGCGGGCATCAACACCGACGCGAACACTCCGTAAGTCGGCAGCTTCCGCATCGCCAACGTCCGCTGCGCACACGCCCTCAGCAGTGGGCAATGCACACACACCAGCCGGGCCTCCACCACCCCGGCCTGGTCGCTGGGGAAGAAGTCGACGTCGACCACGGCACACGCGGGAACAGAACGGCTCATCGGACACCTCCGGGAGTCACGGGAGAAGCGGAAACGGTTGCGGCACAGAACGGCGCGCAGCTGCCATGCACGATCGGGGGCTGCCGATCGGCGGGAGCGCCGTGGAACGTGCACGACACGGCCACACAGGCGGCCACCGCGATCACGATGGCCAGGCCGAGAATGGCGAGGACCGCGCCGATGGCGGGAAGGCTGAATACGACGAAATCGACCTGGTGCTCGTCACGCGGCGCCATCGAACCCACCCCCGAGCAACAGTTCGAACAGTCTCAGATCGGTGAGACGGCTCGCCCGAATCGTCTTGGTGCCCTGGGGCGTCCGCTCCTTGCCGACCGTTCGGCCCGCATATTGGCTATGACGCGTCACTCGTCGCGGCGGTTCCACCCACTCGGTACTAACTTCTCCACCGCAGGCCACAGGGTGCGGTGAAGCTGCGGGTAGCCGCGTGACGGATTCCGGTGCGACGTCGTTCCGCGTGCGGTCGACGCGGTCGGGCCGGGCTTCGCGGGCGGTGAGGCCCAACTGGGCTGCCCACCGGTCCACGTCCAGCCGCTCCGGAGCTACCGCGATCCGCATAGCCGCGGTCGCCTGCTGACGGTCGAACTGACGCCCAGGAAGCCAGTCGACGACCCACAGGTCCTGTCCGACGTAGTCCGCATGATGTGCTGTCGCGTCGGCCACCAGGTGACCGTCGACCTCACGAATCCGAGGGATCGCCGGGGCAGCAGCCCGCGCCCACACCTCACGCGTCCAGATCTCCGGCAGCCTCATCGCGACCACACCGCCCACTCAGCGGCGGTGGTCGGCCACTCCGACTGCTCGCAGCGAATCACTGCCTCAAGAGGGTCCAACCCAAGCGGTTTCGCCTGGGCGCCGATCAGCTTCCAGACGACCGCGACGTTCGCGTCGTCCTCCCACAGCAGCGCATTCCAGTCGGCAGCGATCTCGGCCACCGTGAGGCCGGCCACCGCCTGCGCGCCCGTCACAAGGCGCTCCGGGGCAAGTGACAGGCGAAACCACCCCCGCTCGACCTCGTACGCGACGTGTGCTGAACGCGTTGCGACCAGCCACCGCTCTTCCCGCTGAACAGTCATCTCGTCCTCCCTGATGAGTCCACGAACTCATTCAAGTGAATCAGAGTCACCTAGATGAGTCAATGGAGATGTCTAGCTGACGTAGATGACTCAGCGCGACCTACTCTTGTGGCGTGAGCAAACCTCGATACCAGCTGATCGCAAATGAGCTTCGTGCTCAGATCGCGAGCGGCGAATACGCCCCGGGCGACCGGCTACCGACCAAGCCTGAGCTGATGCAGCGCTTCGGTGTCGCCCTCGCAACCCTCAACCAGGGCCTGCAGGTACTCCGGGATGAGGGCCTGGTCGAGACCTTCCAGGGCGTCGGCACATTCGTGCAGGAGCGCCCGGCGGAACGTGTCTCGATCGAGGCGGAGATCGCCGAGCTGAAGGACCGCATCGCGCGGCTCGAGACGCAGATGATGGATGTCTACAGCAATCTGGCGATACCCGACCCCACCGAGGACGGGCGGGTGGAGGAGGCAGGGTGAACGTGAGACGGTTTCCTCAGCAGGGAAACGTCACCGGGCTCCACACACGTGGATCCAGCTACCACCCCGATTTCGCGGTGGTCGCGCGCAACCGGGTCGCGATGGCACGCGCCGCTGCAGGCTTGTCACCGACCGAGTTCGCTGACGCGCTCAGCGCTCTCGTCGGCCGACCGGTCGACGCCCGGCACGTCACCGCATGGGAAACCCGCACGACGCCCCCTGGAGACGTACTCCTCGCTGCCGCAGCCCTGGCTCCCACCTCCGGTTCCAGACTCGGCGTGCGCTCCCACAAGTTCATTGCGGCTCACCTCGGGCACCAGTGCACCGACCAGCTCCGCGAGCAGCTGGACCTAGCAGAGACCGCCGGTCAGCTCGGCAAGGCATCGTGCTGGGTCGGGTCTATAGACGGTCCGGGCGACCGGAATCGTCTGACAGCCTGGCCCTGGGGAACCGTCATCATCCATGTCGTCGACGAGCTCGATCTCGCCGACGTCACCACCCTCGCCATGTGGCGCTACCAGTCCTATCCGGAAAACCTCGAGTGGGCTGGCGGTTACCTCCGCAGCCTTACCGGAGAGGAAAGCGTCTCTGCCGCTTACGTACTCAGCCTCTACTGGGTGCACACGGTGCCCTGGCTAGGTGCCACGTTGGACGCCGGTCTGCGGTTGATCTGTGCACCCCGCGCCCTAGTCGATCGAGAATTCAGCGACGTCGCAGAGACCCAGGCCAACGCGGAACGAGTCGAGCAGGAACTACTTGCGGCGGGCTATCGCCCTACCGAAATGCGCAGTTTCGGCGTCCCCGGCGTTTCGAGCGGGTGGGCGAGCTGGTCCGGCGTGGTCTACTACGCGCACGATCCCTTACGCGCGCTTCCCGAAGACGATCTCGTCGCGCATGAGCTTGGACTGCAATCAATCTGGGCCTACACCGGATGGATCGGCGAGCAAATCGAGAGTGGCGGTACCCCGCAGATCCACCCGCGCTACGGCTATCCGTTCCTACGTTCGGTCAGATCGCTGCTGCTTTCGGCACGTCCGCAGGAAACTGGACAGCACCGGCAGATGCGGGACGCGATTGTCTCAACCAGCGGCCTGCCCGATCAGTTGGGCCTGGCCATGGATGCCGTCAAGGAGGCCGGAATATGACCCTCAACCTGGCAAAAGCCGCGCTTCTCGTTGTCGACGTGCAAAACGGATTCGTCAATGCCGGCTCGGCTCCCGTGGTGCCCGTAGTCGTGGATCTCACCGAGAGGTGGGCCGCATCCGGACGACCGATCATCCTCACCCGATACCTGAACTACACCGGGAGCCCGTATGAGCGACTGATCGGATGGCGCGCCCTCTACGACTCCCCCGACACAGATCTCGTCGACGAACTGCTGCCCTACACCGAGCATCCCAACGCGAGTGTGCTCGACAAGACCGTCTACACAGCTCTTACACACGAGGGTGTCGAGCTGCTGCGTGAGTTGAACGTGACCGATCTTGTGATCTGCGGAATTGCTACCGACGCATGCGTTCTCAAGACCGCACTGGATGCGTTCGAAATGGACTTCACCCCCTGGGTGATCCGGGATGCGGTGGCATCCAACGCGACTCGGCACCCCGCGCGGGAAATCCACGAATCGGCCCTGCTTCTCATCTCACGACTCGTCGGTGCCGGACAAGTCATTGACGCCGATACGGTCCGAAATGCGTTGGCAGGAGCCACTGCAGCCTGAGATGGCCAGAGCAGCACGGCTATAGCCCACACGCGGTAGTGGTTGCGGGACAGACGTATCCAGGCAGATCAACTTCCGACCGGTAACGCCGGAAACTCGGATGACCACCTTTCAGCGTGTCGCCCCGTGATCTCCGAAATGCTCTGCAAAGATCCCCCTATGGGGCGACGAGGACCTGACCCACTGCCGTACCGAAGAATTCCAGTCACGCTGAAACTGCATCGCAACGTTGATGCGCTGCTAGATCAGCTGGCGGGCGAAGAAGGCGTAGCGCGAAGCGCCTACGTCACGGCCGTCCTTGCGGAAAAGGCCGGTGTCACAGTCGATTCACTGCTCGTGCCCGACAACGACGACCAGGAGGTACTGCGCTCCGCCTGATGCGGAGCAGCTGAACAACCCTGCACGGCACAAGAACTGAATACCTGACCTCAGTGTTGTGAGGGTTCCCCACACGCACGAACGCTCCCGGCGGACAGGCCGAGAGCGTCGCGTTTGAAGTTGTGGGGGGCGAGCGCCAACTCGCCCCAGTGGACTCTCCCAGCACTCCCACTCTGCTAAGGACGGGAACTCTTGCTTCAAGGGTCCGGGTCTGAGGATACCCCGCGCCGCGAATACGGCTCAATCCGAACGCCGCGTGTCTGGAATCTCAGCCCTACAAAAACAAGTTCGTTCCACGGAAGAGGCTGTACCGCCTCCCCTGTTCGCCGTCGAAGCCCAGCCATGCCAGCTGTGGCCGCGCTGTTCCCGCTCCCCCCTGTGCGCCTGGCGCTGCCCGCCGACGCCTACGCCGATGTACCGGCCTGCTGGTGGAGTCGAAACCGGTGGATCGCGCACAACCTGGCACTTTACGACCAGCACTACGCGATGCTGCGCCGAAATCGCATGGTGGACTCTGTCAGCCGAAAGACGTTCCAGGCCTACCTCATCGCGGAATCCTCTGGAGCCGACTTCACCACCGGCCGCGGCACCCGGATGACCATCGCCCAGCTGGAGAAGGCCGTAGGGATGTCGGAGTCCACCATGCATCGCTGCCGCCGGGTGGTGAACAAATTCGGGACACGCACGGTCGTGTTCCGGGGCCGTCAGCGCACCCGCGAGGAACGGCTGGCTTCCTGGAAGCGCAACGACCGTTCCCGCGGCTGGGCCGCGGTCGCCGCATTGCACGAATCCGTAGTCATGCCTGTGGATAACGCGATCATGGAAACACAGCTCGAACAGGGCTTTGGCACCCCACCGGAGCATAGCGAGGGTTCTTTTGAACTCTCACCCCAGCAAAAAACTTCTTCACCCCAGAACATGACCGAAAGACGCGCTCCGCGCGGCCATGACAAGAAGGGTCGTATGCGGCGGCAGCGGCCCGCATACGACCAGAAAGCGGTGAGACTGGCTGCCAGCATCCGCAGAGACGACCGTCTACCGCTGTGGGTGCGACAGATTCGTCCTGGCCATATGGCGGCCACAGTGACCCGTAAGGCTGTCGCGGGCTGGCTGGTCGATGACATATTCGGCGCATTCGAAGAGTTCCGGATCTCCGGGAAAGCCCTCATCGAACGGCCGACGAACCCCCCCGGCTATTTGCGGTACATCCTCAACCAGATTCCCGACGACGTTCCGCCGGCGCTCCTCGATCGGGCTCGGACCGCTGCGCTCGAGGAAACCGAGCGGGCCGAGCGGGCCCGGCAGCGGGAAGTGATCCGCGCGGCGGTGACGGCCGCGGCCGGCCCGAACTCTCTCGCCTACCAAGAGGCACGAAAGGTAGTCGCCGAAATCTCAGCGCGAACTACCGGGCGATCGCGCGCCCGCATCCGCGAGAGCGACGAGGCCCGGCGTGAACTGGCCCGGCAGGCACAGAAGAAATGACTCTCTATCGGGGTGCCGGTAGCATCTGCCGAATTTTGGGCGGATGCTACCGGCACCCCCATTCCGAAACGTCCAGGTCAGAAGCTCGCACTGTGAACACACTCCTCGGATTAACCACCCAAGGCCCCCGCATCTGACGTTCGTTGACCTTGTCTCCCATGGGAGACAAAACGATGGATCACGAAATCTCGAGAGCGTTCTGGATCCGGCGGGCGTGTTCGATGAGCGCGTCCGCGAATGCCGCAGCTTCGTTCGGATGCTTCCGGGCGCGTTTCACCGCTCTGTCAGCCAGAGTTGCGACCCGACCCGTTTCAGCCTCGAACCACGATTGAGACTCGCCAGGGGTGTCGTCGGTCACTGGGTCGCCGGGCGCCTTGAGCACGGTTCGCACGGCCTGCAAGACGATGTCGGAGTCCCACGGGGTGCCGGGCGGCAAGGCGGCGAGCGCCGCGGCGACTGTCTTGTGTACCAAGTCGGCGGTAATTTTGGGGGCGCTGCCGTTGGCGTTGAAGATTTCGCGGGCCAGGGCCAGATACAGATCGACTGCCGCCGCACCACCACGGTTGTCGGCCAGCGGCAGCAGTTCCCGCACCTGTCGTTCGTTGACTTTGTCTCCCATGGGAGACAAAGCGATGGGCTCCCCGATCACCGCGGCGTCCATGAGCCGGTATGCCTGAGCCCGTCTCATCTGCCAACGATCGAAGACGTACGCCTCGAAAGTCTCGTGTGTCTCCCGGTAGAGGCGCGCAGCGGAGATGACTCGCAGCGCTTTACCCGCCCGCCAGAACGCGACGCGCAGCACGTCCAGCGCGGCCTCGCAGGAAGCGAGATGACCGCGTTCGACTGTGGTGAGTTCGCCGGTCGCATCCGGCTGTTCGTAGGGCTCGGGGATTTCCACCGGCGGTACCGGGCGATTCTGCTTCTCTACAACGGGGGAGTGCTCCCCGACTCCGCCGGCCAATTCCGCAAGATTCGTACGCTTTCCTGCCATCAGCGACCGCCCCCGACCTGCAGCTCGAGTGCGAGCTTGTAGAAGTCCTCGCGGGCCTGCATCGCGACCCTGTTGGCCGGATATTCGGTGACGGTCAACCCATCCGCCGACGCGCGAGCGTGGATCTTGTAGCGACGGATCACCGTATTCGCCAACGGCCATTTCTTGGCCTGCACGAACTCCTTCGTCTGATCCAGGTCCGCAGTCCCGTCGCGCGGATCCCAGTTATTGATCACCACGACGTAGGGCAGGCCCCGCGGCTCGAGAATTCTCCGGATCGTTTGCGCAGTCGGATCGAACGACAACGGCTCAGTCGTCATGGGCACGACCACGAAATCCACGACATCCAGCACCGAGCGCAATGCTTCCGCAGCCTCACCACGGCCGAGTGGATCCCCAGAATCACCATCGTTGGACAGGTCAATCCAGCCCGGGGTATCGACGTACACGTGGTCGATGCCCGGCAGCTGCCCCAGCTTCCGCAGCCTGGCGAGATCGTCGTGTGCTTGGACGATATAGAACGGCAGCGTATTCAACCGGTCAGCCCACCACACCGCCGATCCCTGCGGGTCGATCGAAACCGCCGCGACCGTCGACTTCGAATCCTCGGAATTCGCAGAGCCCCCACCCAGCACATCAGCGGTCACCGCTGCCAGGTTCACAGTGATCGTCGACTTCCCGACGCCACCCTTTTGGTTCATTACAGCCAGAACGCGACCCAACTCAACACCTCCGTGTGCTTCGCCCCGAATTGCCCGGGACTACTTCGGAATCCGTCGCAGCATACGACCAGGCCACGCCGATCGTGCGACGAAACACCGACTGTCCAGGACACTCGTCCGGCTGACGCACCGACTGGCCTGTAACCCATGTAATCGTCAAGATTTCTTGTCGATTTTGTGTCAAGAAATCTTGTCGTCAAGTAAACTTGTCGCATGGGAACGTACGAATACTTCGAGACCACCACGAACGGTTGCTTCCCAGCGGGAACCGACATCGCGCAGGTACTCGCCGACGGAGACGAACGAGAGCTGTTCGCGGTGTGGAACACCTACTTCCACAACGAGCTCACCCGGAAGGGCCTGGCTCATGCCGATACCGCCGGCCGCGAAGCGCTGCAGAACGACCTCACGCAGCACGCCGAGGTCACTGCCGTACAGGCGTTGGAGGCGAATCGCCGGTTGGTCCGTATGCTCACCGGCCGTCGCTGGATGACGATGCGGGACGCCCGCGAGGCGGGCGACAGCTGGACCACCATCGGTGCCGCGCTCGGTGTGAGCAAGCAGGGCGCGGTCGACTGGTACAAGCGCAAGATCGCCGATCAGGAGAAATACGTCGGCGACTTTCACGACTCGGACCGGGCCCGTGCGGTCGTCACCGAGTAGCGCTCGGCCGGGACACATCGCCCGGGCCCGCCTCCCTTACCTGTCCATACACGTCCCTTACACCCCCATACCCGCGTATAGGCACACCACTGGTGTGTATGTAGATGCGGGCCAGCCATCCAGCCGCGATGATGGCGCCCGCCAGCCCGCCTCCCTTCTGGACGGAGTTCGCCGATGAAAAACCGCATCCGACTGAAATCCCGCAGCATGCCGACCGATCCGGCCGACGCGCTGCTGACCGGTGCTCTGCCGGATCGGGCGCAGGTTGCGCGCGACCGGATGGAGCACCAGCTCGAGCCCGCTCTGACAGAAGCCCTGTCCGAGCGGGAAATCGCCGAGAACCGCGGGCTGGCCGAGCGGATCCGCGACTACCAGCGCAACGAGCAGCTGGCGCGTATCCAGGAAGCCGAGGATATGGGCGAGCGGGTGCGACGCACCGCCGCCAAGCTCGCCGAGCGTGAGGCCGCGGACCTACTGCGCGCCGGGAAGGCGCTCGCCGAACAGCGCCGCGCTGCGTCTCCGCACGCGAAGATCGCTCGGCTGCACCGCCGTAAGTCGCTCGTGCTGGGCATCCTGACCGCCGCCGTCGTGTTCGCAATGCTGTTCAGCGCGGTCACGGTGCAGCACAACATCGTTCCCGATGGCGGGCCCGCAAACCTGATGTGGTGGATGGCCTACGGGCTGGAAGCGCTCATTAGCGGCATGCTCATCGCCCTGATGCTGTCCACGTCCGACACCGTCGAATGGAACGTCATCGAGGATCCGCGGGCGGTGTACGCGATCGAGGGCGTGCTGCTGGCCCTGACCGTCGGGTTGAACATCTACCCGTACGCGAAGGCCGGCGACTGGTTCCAGACCGGCGTGCACGTCATCGCGCCGATCACCGTCGGCACCGCGCTGGCCACGCACAGCGTCGTGTCCCGCCGGTACGGCGCGGCGATCGCGGCCGCCAGCGCCCAGGCCCCGGCCGCCGAAGACCTCAACGCTCGGCTGCTGGCGCTCACCCAGATCAGCGCGGGCCTGCACCCTGCTCCGCTCAACGGCATTGCGGAGCACCCTGCGGAGCAGCGGAGCACCCACCGCCCAACGGAGCAGATCCGGAGCACCGTCGTTGCGGAGCACCCGCAGACTGCTCTGCCCAGCCCCGTGCGGAGCACCGAGGCTACGGAGCAGCCGGACGACGACGGCCGCGAACAGAGCACCCCCGCGTCGGCTGCGGAGCACCCCGGCGACACCGAGCCGGGTGAGCAGAGCCCGGAGTCCGGCGATGTGGCCCACCACTCGGTCCCGGTGTCGGGTCAGGTAGCCGAGGCCTTCGGAGCAGCGAAGCCCGAGCCCAGCCCGGCCTCCCGGTCCGAGACGGTCGACATCGCGGACCCTGCTCCGGTAGCCGACACCGGCCGGATGGAGCAGGGGAGCAGTGCTGCGGAGCAGGCGGCCCCGGCCCCTGTTGCGGAGCAGTCGAGCACCGCTGCGGAGCGCGCCGCAGAGCAGCAGCTCAGCGCCCCGGTTTCTGCGGAGCACCCTACGGAGCAGCTGCCGCGCCAGATACTGGAGCAGCAGAGCACCCGCCGCGCTACGGAGCACGTTGCGGAGCAGCCGTCAGCAATGGGGGAGCTGGCGAGTGAGGTCCGGCGGGTCACCCGGTCGCGGTTGCCGATCGAGCGGATTGTCGAAGTGCTCAGCCAGCACGACGCCACCGGCGACGGCGCCGCCCGCATCGCACGGGATCTCGGCATGGGTTTCGAGACCGTCGATCGCCTGCTGACCGCAGCGGCGAAGATCCGCGCCGACCGCGGCGGCCGCGTCATCGCTCTCCGACAAAGCTGACCAGGAGCCCTTTAGAACGTCAGCCCCGGCGGCTCGTATCCGCCGGGGCTGACGCGTATCCGGACCCTACTCGTGCCGTGGCAAGCCTCCACCGGAGGCGCGGCAGCCCCACCTCAATCAACCCGCGACCACCGCATCGCACGACGCCAACAGACCCCCAACTTCCCCGGTGCAGTCGCGGCCGAAGGCCGCCCGCCACGATCTTCCTGCAGGTACCATCAAAACTGAGTCCCGACGGAGCAAGTT
>NZ_JBITDI010000036.1:0-30400 GCF_044454005.1 Nocardia sp. NPDC051570
CCGCAAGGCCACGCACTTTCTCGGCTTCCTCACCCTCGCTGCGGCATTGACGTGCTACAAGAAACTGGCGAAATCAACGACATGAGACACCGTCTTAGGGGAGCGTCAGGCGATGCGACGGGCGCTGGCAGCTCGTGACCTGAAGACGGTGTACGAGCTTCTGCAACGTGTTGGTGTTTCGCAACGTGCAATCGCTCGACTTACCGGTCAGAGTGCATCCGAAATATACGAGGTCCTCTGCAAAGGCCGCCGCATCATGGCCTACGACGTGCTGGTACGGATTGCGGACGGACTCGGCATACCCCGCGGTTATATGGGTCTTGCCTACGACCGGACCACAGAGGTTGCACTCGATCTTGCCATCGCCACTTGCTCGAACGACGCATCGGAACGCGACGAGGTTCGCGCCCTGCTGTCCGAGGCGGCCAACGTCACGATGGGTACGTCGGTCAATGAGATCGCGCGCTGGTGGCAACCGATCGATCGGGATACTGCCCCGGCGCCGACGCAGATCGGGCGCGCTGACGTAAAGAACATTCGAGCCCTGACAGCAGCGATGAAGACCGTGGATGCCCGCTACGGTGGCGGTGCCTGTAGAGATGCCGTTGCCGCCCAGGTGCGTTGGGCACAACAGCTTGTCGCGGCCAGATGTGATGACGAAACCTTCAACCTCTTGCTTCTCGCTCTCGCGGATTTGCATATTTTGGCTGGCTGGACGTCGTTCGACGTTGGGATGTATACCGTCGCGCGACGACACTTTCTCCGGGCTCTTGAACAAGCAAGGTGGGCAGGCGATTACACACTTGTCGCAAAGATTCTTTATTGCATGGGTAAGCTACATCTCCACCGGGAAATGTACATGGAAGCTCTCAGGTTCTTCCAGCTAGGACAGATAGCAGCGCAGGATTCAGGCTCGGCTCTCACCGTCAGCATGCTCTGCGCCAACGAAGGCGCGGCCTACGCGCTTCTTGGTGACCGTGCACAAATGCGTCGTTCACTCCTGCGGGCGCAGGACGAATACACCCATGCCGATCTAGCCTCAGCTCCGGACTGGGTTCGCTTCTTCGGCGAAGCCGACCTCTGCGCCTCCCTTGGAGTAGCACAGGCGTCCCTGCTCGACGCATCACCTGCCGAGTTGGACGGTGCGATAGCAAACACGGCTCGGGCGATTGCTCTGCGAGGGCCTGACATGACACGAAGTCGCACCTTCGAGTTGACGGCCTTGGCGACTTCCTATGTGCGAAGGGGGATTCGAGAGCTGGGGCTGCAGACCGGAAACGATGCTGTCTCGTCGGCTACGTCCATCCGCTCGATCCGGACTCTGGATCGCCTCACGCCGCTGCGGTCGGCAGCACATGAGCAGGGGGATGATCGAGAGTTCGTCGACCTCGTGCGTAGGATCGACTCAGTTCGGGCTTCTGCATGACCGAATCTGTCGGCACTGGTACCCATAGTGCTGAAGTTCCTTGGGCGGCAACTATTTTGCGTGACGTGTGCCGTGAGGCGGGGCTCGATTCGTCCGGAGCGCGGTTGATCAAGTTCACCAACAATGCTGTTTACGAGCTTGCTTCGGCACCCATCATCGTCCGAATACCAGGCTCAATCGTAGTCAGTGATCGAGTGCCGAAGGTGGTTGGCGTCGCTAATTGGTTGGCTGATCATGCCATGCCCGCCGTTCGACTGGACGAGGGCCTTCCTCAACCTCTGACCCATGACGGACGTCGAATCACCTTTTGGGACCGTGTCATTCCGCCGCCGCAGGCCACCCCGCCCGATGGAAGAGACCTCGGCAGGATTTTGCGCCGACTCCACGCTCTACCGCCTCCTACGTTCGACCTGCCTCAATGGACACCGTTGCGTCCAATCCGAGAACGTATCGACGAGCAGGACATTCTGTCACCGAGCGATCGTCACTTCTTGGAAGAAAATGTGATGAAATTAGAGAACAACTCGACGAGATCGAATACGTTCTACCCCTTGGCCCGATCCACGGCGACAGCTCGGTAGGAAATCTCATACCCAGCGGTTGCGGTTCGGTCATCTGCGACTTCGATTCGGCAGCCTATGGTCCGCGGGAGTGGGACTTGGCTCCTGTCGCGGTGGGTAAGATTCGTTTCGGAAACAACTCTGGTCATCATGAGCAGTTGGCCGATGAGTACGGGATGGATATCCTACGTTGGCGGCATTTTTCAGTGTTACGCCAGCTCCGCGAGCTCCAGTTGGTGACGAGCGTACTGCCGGTGTTGAAAACCAATCCGGCGTTGTTCGAGCAGTGGCGACATCGGTTTGTAAGCTTCCGCGCCGGTGATGCATCGGCCAGATGGACGCTATATCGGTGAGGATGTTGATCTGCTGATCTGGCCATGGCGAACCGCTGCAGCGTCTCCTGCCAGCCCTAGGCAAGCGATACCTGCGGCCGGCGGGCGGCACCATCTACCTGGCTAGGGTCGCCCGTCGTGGATCGGTGTGGTGCGGTTGCTGCGGTCACGGACACCTCGACTCGGACTGTTGCCCTGACCGGTCAACCCGCCGGGCTGGCGCACCGAGCATGCGGTGAGTACGGCCTCCGCAATGCCTGGGGCGATGTAGGGGCAGAGATCGGATGACAGTTCGTCAGGCCGCCTACGGGAGAGTTCTTGCGTCCATGAGACATTGGCTCGCCTGTTCTCTTCGTGTATCGAAAAGCTATGTGCCACAGGGTGGTATCTGCTAGCGTCGGCACGTATTCGGTTACTGGTCCGACGTATAGACAATATTCACGGCCGGGCTGTTGCGAGGGGGCAACTCGATGTCAGCGGTTCGTGATGCAGCGCGCCTGAGGCCGGTTGTTGAGCAAGGAGGCGGCGAGTGAGTGACATCGGCACCAATCCATCGGTCGTGGACCGGGACGCTCCTGAAGGTCTCACCCCTATTCCGTTATTCCAGATCGTGCAGGGCGGCTGGGCGGCCTCGACATTGGCCGCAGCGCTCGAGGTCGGGCTGTTCGAACAGACCGCACGCCCGGAAGGTCTGACACGGGCAGAAGTGGCTCAGGAGTTGGGCTTCCAGGACCGGCCCGCCGACATTCTGCTGGCGGCTTGCGCTTCTCTCGGGCTGTTGACCAAAGATGGTGAACGCTATCGTAATTCGCCGCTGTCGGACGCGTTCCTGGTCGAAGGGCGTCCGTACTATTTCGGCGGCTTCGTGCGATACGCCGACAAACGCCGTTGTCCCGGTTGGCAGGAGCTTGCGACCGCTGTGCGGTCGAACCGGCCGACCACGTGGGACCCCGGCACGCAGTCGAGCGTTTTCGACCAGGGCGATCAGCTCGTGTTGTCGATGTTCTGGGAAGCCATGCATTCGATGTCCAGTTTCACCGGCCGGGTGATGGCGCGTGTGCTGCCGGGGCTGGCCGATCGTGAGGCGTTGCTGGACGTCGGTGGGGGGTCGGGTGCGCTGGTCATCGAAGCCTGCAAAGCGGTGCCGACACTGCGCGCGGGTGTGTTCGAACTCCCGCACGTCGCCGAGATCGCGGCACAGAAGATCGCCGCCGCGGGACTGCAGGATCGGATCGCCACCGAGCCAGGCGATTTCATTGCCGGCGACGTCTTGCCCTCGGGGTATGACACCATCAGCTTGTCCGCGGTCCTGCACGACTGGGACGAGGAACACGGCCGCGCACTCCTCGGGAAATGTTTCCGCGCGTTGCCTTCTGGCGGCATGATCATTCTGCTGGAGGATCTGCTCGACGACGACCGGACCGGACCGGCGCGGGCCGCTCTGGTCGGGGTGAACATGCTGGTGGAAACCGAGGGCGGCAGGAACTATTCGGGTGAGGAGTACACCCGCTGGCTGACCGGCACCGGCTTCGTCAAGGTGGAGCGGATCCTGTGTGAATCGGTGACGACCAACAGCATCATCCTGGCCTACAAGCCGTAGCGGCAGGCACTTGATCGCGCCGGATCCTGCACTCGATCTCTCGGGCGCCATTCGAGGGAGCACCGCAGGACCCGGCCGACGCCTTTCCGTTCAGGTGGCGGTGATGGGTTCGCTCCAATATTGGGGATCGCGCCCGTACTTGGGTGTCGTGTAGGCGCGGTCCCGGGCGGCGCCGTCGGCGATCAGCTCTCGCCAGGGCGCGACTTCGACGTAGAGCGCATCGAGTTCAAGCTCGCGTGGTGGAGTCGGGTCCGTTGGTGGATGCGGCGTTCTCGGCGACAGCGACCTCGTAGTTGCGTTCCGGCCCGGCCCGCACCGTGGCCTCCACACAGACGTTCGTCTGCAAGTCTGCGACGAGAATTCGTTGTGTGCCAAGGCTTCTCGGGACCGGATCGATCCCGGTACACCCCCACGTGCGTGGGGAGGAGACTTCTTGAACTGCGCTTTTGTCGACAGGAATCACGTTTGTTAATTCCGAGTTTGATCCAGTCCAGTACTGACCCTGGTGTTCCGCGTGAGTTCAACGGCGGTTTCCAGCGATCGTAGGATCACTTGTTCGGGTGAGCCCCGGCTGATGCCGAGCTGTAGTCGGCCGCTCGCGATCAGGTCGGCGGCGCCGGCGTCCTCGGCCATGTACATCGGGTTCTCGTAGCGCATGTCGATCACGCCGGTGCCGATCTCGATGCTCGACGTGCGCGCGCCGATGGCCGCGAGCAGCGGGAACGGGCTGCCTGCCTGCCGGGCGAAGTGGTGCACGCGGAAGTACGCGCCGTCCGCGCCGAGTTCCTCCGCGGCGACTGCCAGGTCGATGGACTGGTGCAGGAAATCCGCCGCGGTCCGGGTCTCGGAGTACGCCGTCGACGACCAGTGACCGAAGGAGAGGAACCCAATCTTCTTCACGCGTTCCGTGACCGCATTTGATTCCTCATCGCGTGCGACGGTGGCCGCTGACGAATTCGTCGGCGAATCACCACCTGCCCGGCGCACACGCAACCAGGCACCCAGTGGTCGACACCGCCCATAGCGGCGGAGGGGACACGGCTGTCGTGCGATGTCATTCGCGGCATCGGCAGGTTCGTCAACACCACCACATTCTTCGTGGTGGCGCTACCCTCATCAGTCGACTTCCGACGACATAACCGCTCCCGAACCGCTCGACAAACCCGCTCGCGCACAGTGTATTCAGCAGTCGCCACACCGTCGTCTTCGGAATGCCGACCTTCCGCACCAGATCGGCCAACCCGATCGGGGGCGCGTCGGCTCCCAGCTCATCCAGCAGCCGAGCCGTTCGGGCAACCACACCGCCGAAACCTTCCGGGTCATCCATCACATCGACCATGCCCACCGCAGCCTGACCAACCCGGTGCGGTGATCATCGGTGATCCTGGGCGGCGGAGATTTCGTGAGTGCCTGACTCTGTGGACGCTGGTCGGGGACCAGCACGGCGCGGCCTGTGATGGTGTCGGGTGACATGCACAGCCAGGCGGGGATTCAGTAACCGCACCGGGTGTTGGACCATGTTCAGCACGTTCAGGAATGCGACCTGTGCGAGCGGGTCGTCGGTACCTGCGGCGACGACACGCTCGAAGTAGTCGCCGAGCAGTCGGTGTCGCGAGGCGTCTGCTGGACTGTCGGTGGTCGGGAACCGGAAATCGGAGGTGGTGGCCAACAGCCACGGCACGTCGTGTAGAGCGGACAGTTTGCGATGGTATTTAGCAGCGGTGCGCCCGCCGCGCAGGCAGGCGTCCAGTAGATGGGCGTCGAGTGCGGCGACCGTCATCCCTTGGGCATAAACTGGATTGAAAATGCAGGCACTGTCCCCGATCGCGAACACATTGTCGGGCAACTGGTTTGCGACGCGGTCGAAGTGCCTACGCCGGTTGGCCGTGGTGCTGCTGCGACGCACCGAGGTCAGCGGTTCCGCGTTGGCGATGGCATCGGCGATAAGCGGGGTACTCAGGCCGCGAGCGAAGGACACGAACTGCTCGTCATCGGTCGGTGGGCGGTCCTGACCGACACCGTTGAGCGTGACAATCCAGCGGTCGCCCTCGATAGGGGCCAGGACGCCGCCACGGGTGGTGACCGGGCCCAGTGGCAGGGCGTAACATGCCTGCCAATCACGTTGCGGGCCTTGGGTATTGCGCCGGTAGATGCGAGTCGCATAGCCGACGTGCGCGTCGACGATCGTCTCCGGCACCGTCGGGCAACCCAGCTGGGTGAACCAGGTGGACAGTGCCGACCCACGCCCACCGGCCTCGACCACCAGGGCCGCGGGCACGTCTTCGAGCTGCCCGGTTGTCCGGTCCTGTACCCGCACCGCATTGACGTGGCGGGATGTGCCGATCAACTCGGCAGCGTGATGATGATCGCGCAGGCGAACTCGCGGGAGTGCGACAACCCGTTCCCGGATCACCGCCTCGATGAGCGGGCGGCTGGCGCCGATCACCTCGAGATCGGAGGGAAACCGCAGTCCGACACCGTGTCTGCTGACCAGAGTGAGGTCGCGGCCGACGTCGATGCGCTGGCCGCCGCGTTGGCACAGCTCGGTCCCGAACCCGGGTAGTCGGGCTTCTACCGCGCGGAGTCCGCGGGCGAACAGTGCGTGGACGTGGTCGCCCTGGGGCACTCCAGTGCGCCGCTGTGGTTGGCTGGGCAGCCGGTCTCGATCCACGAGCACCACCCGAAAGCGATGACAGGCCAATACTTGGGCGGCGAGCAGACCGGCGATGCCCGCGCCGATGACTACGGCTGGACTGTCGGTCGGATAATGGTTCTGCATCATCTCGGCCATATCCATCCAGGAGTGTCTGTGGGCACTGCTCCGGTTCCCAGCAGCGGCACCGCGCCCACCAGCGAGGTATAGATGAGCATGACGGCGTTGGCCAGGCCGAGCCCTGCCAGCACACGCATGGTTGCCTGGACCCGCGTGGCCATCTGTTCGGAGCCGCGGAAGATATGCACAACGCGGTTGCGGCGTTGGGCGATCCACACCATGAACGTCTCGGGAGAGCTGAGCAGGCAGGCACCCAGGACCATGTTGATCAACGGCAGCTGATACCAGTGCCCACCGAACAGCGACAGCTCGTGAATCGCCCGCGGATAGGCGTAGGCACCGGTGATCGGCACGAAGAACGCTTCGACGACGAAGTCGGAGATCATCCCGGTGGCGAAGAAGACCGGCAGCATTCGCAGTGTGCTCCATCGCGGGAACCGTCGGGTGACGTAGTTGAGGCAAACCAGCTGTACCGCCACCCACAGCACGATCAGCGGAAACATGAACATCTGTGCGGCAAAGAAGGTTTCGATGTGCAGTTGCGGGCGCGGGGTATGCCAGCCGGGAATGTAGGGGCCCCAGCTGACCACATTGAGCGCGTACCGGTTGGCGATGGGTGAGGGCGCGACGTAGGCCATCACCGGGCTCAGCCACCAGGTGAACAGGTTGCCCCACACGATCGTGGCCCAGAAGGTGACTCCCCCGGCCCGCCGACTCTGGAACACCATGTAGATGCTCAGCCCGACGACGCCGACGGCCATCAGGCCTTGCTCCGTCCAGGTGATCACCATGCGGGCAGTGGAGATGTCGTAGTCGCGAGGAGTCGCGTGAATATTGCCCGCGGCGATCCATCGACCCAATACCACCACCTGAGCTACCAGCGCAACTACCCCGAACGCCGCCCACAAATACACCGGCGACAGATACCGCCGCCACGGAAAGCGTTGTGCACCAGAGGATTTAGCTACTGCGATGTCGGTTGTCACTACGCAACCTCGCTTTCGGCGGCGACCGTTTCGGGTGCGGGGGTTGGGTTGGGGTGGTCGCTGTGCAGGCCCAGGTGTTGGAGCAACCAGGTAGCCAGGGCAGCGGCGGTGGGGGTCACCCAGATGACTCCGGGTTTCATCTCGGTGCCGAGGGCACGTTGCAGGCTTTGCTGGAGTTGAACTCCGGCAAGTGAGTCGAGGCCGAGCATGACCATGCTGGTGTGCGGGCCGATGTGATGGGTGGTTCCGCCGAGCAGCTCGCGGATGGTGTCGATGATGAACCCCTCGAGGATGTCGCGACGGGCCCCGGCCGTCGCGGCGGTGGTGAGTTGTTCACGCAGTACCAGATCGGCGGTGTCCTCGCCGGGACCGGTCAGTATCGCTGACAGCAGTGTCGATCGCCCCACCTGCGGGAAGGGGGCGGTCCACCGATCGAGGTCGAGCGGTGAGTAGGCGAGGCGGGTGTAGCCGGCGGTGAGGATACGTTCGAGCGCGTCGATTCCGTCGGTGGGGCTGATGGTGACGAACCCGCGATCGAGGAGATGCCGGCCGCGCCCGACTTGGGCCCAGGCGCCCCACCAGATGCTGGTAGCGGGCAGTCCGCGGGCGTGGCGCCAGGCGACGAGCGCGTCGGTGAAGGCGTTCGCGGCCGCGTACGCGCCCTGTCCGGGTGATCCGATCAAGGCCGCGACCGAGGTGTAGACGACGAAGAAGTCCAGCGCGCACCTCTCGGTGGCTTCGTGTAGCGCCCAGGCACCCGCTGCTTTTCCCTGCCATACACCCTCGAGCTGGGCGTCATCGATGTTGGCCAGAATGGCGTCGTCGATGACCGCGGCGGCGTGCAGTACCCCGCGTAGCGGCACTCCGTCGCGGGTGGCGACGGCGACGGCGTGGGCAGCGATCGCGGGGTCGGCGATGTCGCCGGTCACCACCTCGAGTTCGATGTCGCGCCGGTCCAGGCGGGCACGGGCGGCCTCGTCGAGGGCGGTGCGGGCGCATACGACCACGCGACGTGCACCGCGGCGCGCGAGCCAGTCGACGCTCAACCGACCGAGCCCACCGAGCCCGCCGGTCACCAAATAGGCGCTGTCAGAGCATATTTGGGTACCCGGTACCGGATCTGGCGGAGCGCCACGGTAGACCCGGGCGACGCGGCGTTCGGTTGGGGTCAGCGCGATCTCGGTGATCGGCAGATCATGATCGAGTAGTTCGTCGGCGATCGCAGCGTCGGTGGTGTCGTCGGTGGCGTGGATGCTGCTGAGGATCAGCTCGGGGTGTTCGTAGGCCGCCACCCGCAGCAAGCCGCGGATCCCGGCCGTGACGAGACAGGTGTCGGGATCGGCCGCACGGTTGACGATCCACACCCGCGGCGGATGTGGCGCCTCGGCCAAGTGTTGCAGGAGCCGGATCATCTGCGCGGTGACCGCCATTGCCGTCCGCGCCGGGTCGACGACGGTGGCCCGATCGCCGCCGATGGCCACCACGACCGCGGTGCACTCCTCAGACAGGGCGGTCTGGGCGGATTGAATACGGCAGCCGCGGGTGCGCTGCTTCAACTCCCGCGCCAGGTCGCGGAGCCAGGAACAGTCGTCGGTGTCTATCAGTAACCAGGTGCTGTCGGAGGCTGCTCGGCGCGGTGCGGGGATAGGTTGGCGATCCCAGGCCAGATGCGCTAGCCGGCCGGTGAACCGTTGGGCGGGCGGGGTGACGTTGCGGACTCGCAAGCCGCGCAATTCGGCGACGGTGCGGCCGTCGACGGTAGCCAGTACAACGTCGGCATCGCACCCCAGGTCGTCGCAGCGCCGCAGTGACGCGGTCACCGACCGCGTGTGACCGGTAGGGCCGTAGATGCGGACCTCGTCGAATCCGGCAACCACGACCGGTCCGGCATCGAGAGGATAGTGGGCGATCCACGCGGCGACGGCGACCTGCACAGCTTGATCGGCCAGCGCCGGATGCAGCAGCATCGCTGCCGCGCTGACGCGGGCATCGTCATGCAGGCGCATCGAGGCCAACACCCGGTCGGCGTTCGGGTCGATCTGGACGCGGGTAATAGCGGTGAACGCGGGCCCGTGGTACACGTCGTGTTTGTCGCGAAAGATCCGATGCAGATCGGCGGGCTCCATCTCCGTCCAGTCGGCCGCCTCCTCGGCCCGCGTCGAGCCTGTAGCGGTATCGCGCTCCTCGCAGCGGTGTACGGATCCGTGGGCGTGCACGGTGACCGCGCCGGCGGGACCGGTGAGGATATCGACATCGGCGCGTTCACCATGGCGGGTAAGGCGCACGGTGACAACAGGTTCCGGTTCGAGCACCAGAGGTCGTGTCATCTGCACGTCGGTGGCGACGACCCGGTCGACGCCGAACACGACGCGCCCGGCGGCCAGGATCATCTCCACCATCGCGGTACCGGGCAGTACCGCGACACCGGCTACTCGGTGGTCACCCAGCCACGCCAGCCGCTGGGGGCTCACCGGGGTTTGCCATAGGTGCCGATCCGGGGTGTCGGGATCGGTGACATGTCCGCCCAGCAGCGGATGCTGATCGGCGCCGACCAGCGCTGGGTGCACCAGCCGATACACCGGTGAGTCACCGCCGTGGCGGGTGCGTTCCCAGTAGGTGCCGGGGGCGTCGACGACGAGGTCGCCGTCGCCGTAGCGGCGGCTCCAGTCGACCTGGTGCCCGGCGACATGGATCGCCCCCACGTGGGTCAGCAGCGCGGTGATGTCGTCGACTCCCTCGCGCAGGCTGCCGACCGCGACGGCATCGGAGATGCCGTCGATGCCTGCGGTGTCCAGGATCGGGCGCACCGCCAGCGGATGCGGGGTGCACTCGACGAACAACCGATATCCCTGCCGCAATGCCGCCGACACCGCACCATGGAATCGGACCGGTTGCCGCTGGTTGCGCACCCAATAGTCGGCGTCCATCGACCCGAGGGCGACCGGGTCGTCGGAAACCGTGGACAAGAACAGCAGCTGCGGGTGTGCGACCGGGACGTCGGCCAGTACAGCGCGCAGCTGGTCGAGGATCGGATCGACCTGCGGGGAATGTGAGGCGACATCGACGTCGATCATTTTGGCCACCACCCCGTCGCGGTCCCATTGCTCGACCAGCGCCCCAATCCGGGCGGCGTCGCCGGAGATGACGGTGATCCCCGGGGAGGTCAGTACCGCAGGTGTGACACCGTGGGCGTCCGCGGCGTCGATAGCGGCTTGGACGTGGGTCGCGTCCAGCATCACCGAGGCCATCGCGCCGCCGGAGATCGTCGCGAGCAGCGCCGATCGTCGGCAAATGACCCGCACTCCATCGATCAGGTCCAGACCGCCGGCCACGACACAGGCCGCGACCTCTCCCAGCGACTGCCCGATCACTGCGGCAGGTTCCACGCCCCAGGATCGCCACGTGCGCGCCAGCGCGACCTGCACAGCGAACAGTGTGGGCTGGACGCGATCCAATCCGACCAAAAGCTTTGGCGCACAGATCATTTCGCGAACCGAGAACCCGGCCTCGGCCGCAATCAGCGGCTCGATCTCCGCGATCGCCGCCGCGAACGCTGGGTCCGCATCCAGCAGGCCACGACACATCCCCGGCCGCTGCGAGCCCTGCCCGGTGAACACAAACACCGGCCCCGGATGATCCGGCGCCAACCGCGCTACCCCCGACACCACTCCCTCGGCCTCGTCCCCGACGGTGAACGCGCGTGCCCGCTCGATCAGTTGGTCCCGGTCGGCGGCCACCACACATACCCGATGCTCGGTCGCCGAACGGCGCAGCGCCAGCGTGTGCGCCAGATCCAGCAGCTCGGTCTCCCCGTCGGCGGCGAGCCACTCGGCCACCTGTCCCGCCGCGCCAGCGGCCGCACCGGCTGAGGCCCCGGAGACAGTGAATACCAGTGCGCCCGAAGTGCTTCGGCGTGGTCGTAGCGTCGAAGTCGGCGCGGCTTCGACGACCACGTGGGCGTTCGTGCCGGTCACGCCGTAGGAGGACACCACAGCCAACCGTGCGGGCTCGGGCACCGGCCAGGGTGTCAGTTCGGTCGGGATGAACAGACGTGACTCGGTGTCGCGCGGAATCGAGGGGTTCCATTCCTGGAAGTTGAGGTTCGGCGGTATCAGTCCCCGATGCAGGCATTCCACCGTCTTGATCAGCCCGGCCAGCCCCGAGACCGGCTCGGAATGCCCGATATTGGTCTTGATCGACCCCAGCGCGCAGCGGCCGCGGCCGTGGCCGTAGACCGCGTCGATCGAGCTGTACTCGACCGGATCACCGACCGCGGTCCCCGGACCGTGGGCCTCGACCAGGCCTACCTCCCCAGGGTCTATCTGCGCCTTGTCCACCGCGCGAAAGAACAGCTCGCGTTGCATCACCGTGGACGGGGCTGTCAACCGCGTCGACTGCCCATCGTTGTTGACCGCCGACCCCCGGATCACCGCCAGCACGTGATCGCCCTCGCGGCGGGCATCGGCCAGCCGCTTGAGCACGACCACCGCGGCACCCTCCCCACGCACGTAGCCGTCAGCGCGCACGTCGAACGCGTGGCAAGCGCCCCGCGGTGACAACAGCAACGGCGCCTCGCAGTAGTGCGTCGACGGTGACAGCATCAGCAGGACCGCACCGGCGAGCGCGGTATCGCAGTCACCGAGAGTCAGTGCGCCACAGGCGGTGTCGAGCGCGACCAGGCCCGACGAGCAATGCGTGCTGACCACCATCGACGGGCCACGCAGATCCATCGCGAATGCCACCCGCCCGGCCGCCGAGGCAGTGAAATTGCCGAACAGATACGCACTGTTGGGTGTGTTCTCCACCGGGCGCGCATCACGCATCAGGTTGTCCGGCGCATAGGTGCCCATGTACACACCGGTGCGCGTGCCCCGCAGCCGACCCACCGGGATCCCGGCGTGTTCGACTGCCTCCCAAGCGGTTTCGGCCAACACCCGGAACTGGGGGTCCACCCACTCCTGCTCGGTCGGGGCGACCGACAACGCCTGTGGATCCCACGCCCAGACATCACCGTCGAGGAAACACCCCCTGCCTGCGCGGCCAGCCAACTCCGGATCATGTAACCGGGCCAACCCGTCCGCGTCCCACCGGTCCGGCGGAACAGGCCCGACGGTCGACCGTCGGTGAGCCGCCAACTGCCACAGTTCACTCGCCGAACTCACTCCACCGGGAAATCGGCAGCCGATTCCGACCACCGCAATAGGTACCGCTGCAGACGCAGACATAAGGTCACCTTCCGATCGCGGGCGCATGGCAGCCCGACGGCTGTCGAATAGCGCAATTACGTGGCTCGCGCTGCGCTGCGCGCACAGAAAGTACTTCCTAAACGGCAAGATGAGCAATCTACGCTCGAAGTGCCGAGACAGAAGGATAGCACCATTAAACCTTCAATCGCTACCAAGGTTGACAACAAGATCCCTTATCCAGCCGACTTGTCATCGCTTTTTGGCGACGGCATGCTCACCTGAACGGATGCGCCTACACCACCCCCACCTGCGGCACGTCGACCAGCAACCGACAATTATGTCGCACTTCAACAGCGTTTCAAAGCGAGCCAAAAACTCCGCAACAGTTCAGCGGTCCCTCGCAAGGCTAAATAAGGATCGGTTGGTTCTTATTTCAAATTGCCACAATATGACGATGTCGTTAACCCGAACCTTGCGTAGGCCAGCTGCGCTTGACTGATCGGGTTCGAATTGGCTGCTTGGAGTCGCTTTACAGCTCTAAGCAATACGGTTATGACCTGGTCAATCAAACCGCCCTGTCATCACTTTTTCGCGACGGCATGCTCACCCGAACAGATGCGCCTACACCCACCCGACCTGCGGCACGTCGACCAGCAACCGACAATTATGTCGCACTTCAACAGCGTTTCAAAGCGAGCCAAAAACTCCGCAACAATTCAGTACACCCTCGTAAATAGGGATCGGTTGGCTCTTGCTGAAGTAGCCACAACATGACGATGTCGTTAACTTCTCCAACGATGCCGAAATCGTGACGCGCCGTGCCGGTCCATGGGTGTCGCCCTCTCTGCCAGCCGCCACATCACTGCGCCCACCTCGATGGCGATGCTGGGCATTGATTCGCTGTCGGCGTTGCGCCTGTGCGTGGCGCGGCTACCTCGGTGGTCCGGCCGGAAATCTGCGGCGCTCCATTCTGGAATTCGTGCTGGCGAGACGTCTCGGAATGTGGAGTGGAATGTGGCGGTTGCAGGCGCGGCCTACGCTTCCGCCCATGCCTGCGCACATCCGAGATGTCCACTCACCCTGCGGGAGTGGGTCGTACCCACCGTGACATCGATACCGTCCGGGAACGGATACTGCCCCCGCCTGTGGGCCCGGGCAGGGGCAGCCGAAGCATCCAATGTCCTCACCAGGGCCCCGTCTCACCCAAAGAAACGACCTGCCGAGAAAACCGGGTTGATCAGAGGTTTATCGGACCAGTTGAGGCCATGGCGCAAGCCGATGGCTGTCCACGACCCGGGCAAGATCGTGCTGGCTATCCCGCCGTCCGAGCCCGCCCGTCACCAGCACATTCGTGACATCAAGGGGGTATGCGAGCACGCCGACTATGGATGGCACCGGTAAGAACTTCCGTCACAGTGACACAGCGAGCGACTACCGGGGGTTGTGGTGGCCGGTTGGCGGCTTGTGGTGGGTGTCGGGGTAACGCCCCCGGAGGGCTTCGGAGTGGGTGTACTACGCGGGGTCTCCGGCGGGGTAGCTATGCCGGTTACCTCGGACGGAAGGCTTGCGGGGTCGGGCAATTTCGGGCGTGTCGCTTCGTCTGCGAAGGATTTTTGATGGGCGATGGACTCACGCATGCGTTTCACCGATTCCGGTTCGGCATCGAGGTTACGCAGCTTTGCAGCATCGGCGTCCCGGCCGGCGAGCTCGAGCGCGCCGACTCCGTTCGCTATGGTAAGCCATTTCTTCTCGGCGTAGAAGCGCGCGATGAACAGATAGGTCTTCCCCGCGTTGAGCAGCGGCATGCGGTTGTAGATGACGGTGTCGCCGTTACTTGTAATACCACCGTACTGGTTGACCACGACTTCGGCAGGTAATTTGCCTTTGAGCTGGTTCACCACTGAGACTCGGAATTGAGTTTCCGGCGTGTTAGGGTCGCGCCCCAGCGTGCTCAAGTGCTTTTCAACAGTTCCGACGAAGATGGCATCGGCCCACCCGGCGACCGCTTCATGGTCGCCAGGATTGAAAACCAAGTCGCTGGAGGCGTAAACCATCTTTCCTGATGGTTCCGGCGCTCGAGTGTTCTCACTGCATCCTACTAAGACCGCTGCTGTTATCGTTGCGGCTACCAGGGTGATGACCCGCGAAGATACTTGTTTGATGGTCGAGTGCATTGCTACCCCCACGCTGCTTTGTAGGCACTGTTGTCGATAGGACCGAATTTAGTCTGTTCAGTGACTCTGGCGAACATGACGTTCTTATCGCAACTGTGGTTCAGGCCCAGGGCGTGCCCCATCTCGTGCAGAGCGACGTTCTTGTCCATTTCATCATTGTAATCTTTGTTGTCCATATAATAGACGTTGAATTTGATGTCGGCATGCGGCGTGTAGAGCCCGACCCAACCAGCGTCGCCAGCATTCGCATCCACAAGAGGGAAAGAGGCAGGGGATCCGGGCGTAGGTTGCACATCCGCTACATTCACACTGCCTTTAGAATTCCAGCTCGACGAAGTTCTTGACCGTCTTGGGGGTGTGGTTCTCAAACAGCCGGATCTCGATGTCGCCCTGATTGGTTCTCAAGGTGGTGTAGAGCTGTACAGCCATGAGCTACCTTCCATCTCAAGAGATTTGGAGACAGCCGCTGCCTCCGACGGCCGGTCTGCTGCGGGTACATCGTCCCACCACAACCCACGACGTCGTTACGATTCGCCGAGACGGGCTTTCCACGCAAGACGCGCTACCGAGCATTCACGAACAGGCTGGCGCTGCTCACGGGCACCACCGAGCTACCAGGAGCACCGCGGTCGTTGTCATCCGGCACCGACACCTACAACCTCCGCCGCGACTGTCTACGCCCGCAATTCGGTAGCGCGCGTTGGGAAGCACTGTCAGTCAATAAGTTTGGACGATTGACCAACGCGCGCCCAGCGGCAAATGCGTGCGTTCGTTGGGTCGGTTGGCGCTCCCCCCGATGTGTGCCAGAGTCAGATTTGGGGTGCCGCCGACACCGGACCGCCGTATGTTCCGACTGCGCAGAAGTCTCCGAACGGCCGAGGTTGCGGCGTGACCCTCCGACATCGATAGACCCACTGGGCCAGAAAAGCCCGCCACCGAGCGACACCGGCCACCCCGCACGCACAACAGCTCAAACCACTCCCACACCGAAGCCGGACTCGTCGACACGCGTAGTGCCGTCCAGGAATGACGGGACGGGTGATCCCGTCCCGTCATTCCTGCGGCCATTCATAGGCGAGGTGCGCCGGATGCGCGCCTTCGGCACCACCACCCGGCGTCGACGCCTTCGTCAACGCCCTTGCAGAGGCAATGAGCTCGGTTCGGCGGTGAGATCGTTGGTAGCCTGCGGCTCAGCTTCCCTGGGCAAGGCAGGAGATAACCGTACATATAACGACGTACGTCGAGTATCCGATGGCCTCGGTACGTCGTGACACTCTCCCCCTCGCGAAGCCCCACGAAACCCACCACGTAGCCATGGAGTATACGAGAGGATAAGAAAATATGTCGCGCACCCTCACGTCGCCATGGACCATCCATACGAGCGCGCCGGCGAGAATTCCCACCACCGGGGGTATGAGGAATTCATACGACGCAGTGTCGTCCATCCAAGGGTAGGTGTTTTTTTCAACACAGTCAGAAGCCGTTCGCGCTCTCTTCTTTTGCCAACCTCTCCATAACACGGCGACCGCGGATACGAGTATCAGAAGCCCAGCGCCAACGTACAATATCGAAGAAAGATAGTACATTCGACCGTCCAATCTATCGACAATGCTTTACGATACTGTCGATCCCGAGGATTTCCGAGGCGACGCTGAGCGAGATTTGCCCAGTTGCCGCCCACGTGGCCGCCCGTTCTTCGGAGGTTCTTCCCTGCCAAAGCTCGACGACTTCTCGGGCGCCACCCATAGCTTTGACAAATTTTCTGAATTGAACAATCTTCGCAGCTGGGACAACAAGCGAGCCTGCGGCGACTACGACCGCCGCCATACATTTCGCATCTTTCCAGGAAACGCCGTCGCCGAATCTACATCCTCCACCTGGGCCGCCGTATGTTCCGAGGACGCAGAAGTCTCCGAACGGCCAAGTTCGTGACGTGACTCCCGGGTCTGGCTGCGGCATACCGGGTGTCGTGGGCATGATGCTCGCGGGCGGTGTCGGCCGGACCGGTGTCCTGGTGCCGGGGGTGCCCTTCTCGTCCGGAGTCGCCGACGTTGTGCCCTCAGGAGTCGCCGGCTTCGTGCTGCTCGCATTTGGCGGCGTGGTCGCCGATGGGCGGGCACCGCCGCCGTCCCGGGCGGTCACAGCGGGATCTCCCTTGTAGCCGTAGGCGGGCACCTTCATGTCCACCACCTGGATGTCACCGCCCTGGAAGTCTTGGCGGTAACCGTCTTCGTAGTCTTGGTTCTTGTACTCGTCGCTGGTCGGGTATCCGTACTGCTTATTTTCCCAGCCATTTTGGGCCCAGTGATCGCGGGTCATTCCCCACACCGAATGCGCGCCGGTATTGCCCGACCAGTAGACCGACCCGCCCTCGAAGTGCTGTCCGGCGCCGTTGTTGTTGCCCTTGAACTCGTCCGTGGAGGGGTAGCCGAGTGGCCCGTTCTCCCAGTCTTTCTCGGCCCATTTGTCGCGGATCAGACCCCAGCTGCTGTGTGCATCGGTGTTGCCTGACCAGTAGACGGATCCGCTTTCGAAGTGTTGTCCGGCGCCGTTGTTCTTCGCCTTGAACTCGTCGGTGGCGGGGAACCCGAGCGGCCCGTTCTCCCAGTCTTTGTCGCCCCATTTGTCGCGGATCCGGCCCCAGCTGCTGTGCGCTCCGGTATTGCCCGACCAGTAGATGGAACCGCCCTCGAAGTGGTTGAAGCGCCCTGGCTTACGGGCGGCCGACTCTCGGGTCGTCGGATATTTGAGGGTGCCGTTCTCCCAATTGAGATCGCGCCATTTGTCCCGGATCGCGCCACCGATCTGATTGGCGTGGCCTTTGGACACGTTGGGGTGCCAGTAGATCGAGCTGCCCTTTTCGAAGGCCTGCCAGCGACCTCCACGCGCAGCGTCCGATTCCGCGTTCGTCGGATTTCCGAAGAGCTTGAACCCGCCGGCTTGGTCGTACTCGGCCTCGATCGCTCCGTAGACGTCGTAGGAACCGATCCGACGCGCGGACGCGTCGACCGGAGCCACCAAACCTACGGACAGCGCAGCAACGATCATCGCTGTCAGCGCACCCAGCCGTCGTCGACGACGTTGCTGGTGTGCCTTCTTCGTTTGCGACGATGGTGGACGCGTGCTGCCTGGACCCGAGGCGCGGTTTACGCCAGGGGGGCATGTATGTCGTGGGGTCATTCCACTTCCTGTGTCGGCGGCGGCCTTGGTGTAGTCGCCGTGAATCAACTGCCGCATGCAAGCGCTTCTCGTGTCTTGCCTTCTGCTCGAGTGACGAGTCGCTCCGCACGGCGATAGCCCCGCGGTGAAGTCCCTCGGGCCCGGTTGGGCACGTGAACCAATCGTCGACTGTGCGGTCGGTCCGAGATCGACGCGGTATCGATCTATCGGCGTCACCGCGAGTCGGAGAGGCAGCAGCCAGAGATCACCGGGTCATGCGGGTCTGGCGTTTCGTATCGCCGCGGTCACCGCGACGGCATCGGCACGCATGCCGGCGGCGTTCGGGTGCAAGGTCGCCGCGTCCGCGCCGGGCGTCATCGGTTCGATCCAACGAGTGCCCGCGGCTTGGCAGGCGTCGTGGCCGAGGCTGGGCGTGTAGGTGTCGACGAAGGTCGCGTTGTGGAGTTGCGCTTGGTCGCGCAGCACGGTGTTGAGTTCGGTTTCGATGCCGTCGACGTAGGCGACATCACCGTCGGTGATGGGGACCTGCGGGTAGCAGCCACCGTTCCGCGGGAGGATGTCGGGATATCCGACGACGAAAACCTTTGCCGCCGGGGCGGTCTGGTGGATCCTGGCGATCGCCGCACCGATCACCGGTGCGTCGGCGTGGATGTTGTCGACGAAGGTCGAGCCGTAGGTGTCCTTGCACGGCGTGCCGACCGGAGTCGCACTGTCGGCGGCGATGCAGGCTGCGACCACGTCGCGGAAGGTGTTGTTGTCGTTGCCGCCGATACCCAGTGTCACTACCTTGGTGGTGCGGGAGAGTGCGGTGATCTGCGGAGGCTGATCGGGGAACTGTGCTGTGGCGGTGACATTCTCGGTCTTGGCACCGGTGCAGCTGCGGTCGTCCAGCTGTAGCCCGAGTGCGGACGCCACCAGATGGGGATAGTTCGCAAGCGACCGGGCACAGCCCGAGGGAGCCGTCCGATCCGGCGGCAACACATTCGGCCCCGCCGTGTACGAATCACCCAGGGCCACATAACCATCACTCGCGGCCTCGGCGACAGGCGCACCAGACAACACCGCCCCGGTCGCGACCGCGAACAGAACGGCCACGCGGGACCGCGACGAACTCAGCTTCCTCATCACAACTTTCCTCGAACGGAATTCCAGGAACGGCAGGCACGTGCCACCACCCCTCTGGCCAACGACGCGGACAACCAACGGGAAACGACCGACGGCCTGGCCGCTTCACGCCGTCTCCTCAGGTGTTCCTCAGATCCGCGATGCGAGCAAGACTGTGCAGGACAGATGACCAGCTCGCAAATCCGGCCAGCGAGTCACACAAGCACTCGGCCGTATTCGGTGATGCAACAGCAATCGTCCATATCACGCCAAGAAACCGTGATCATACGAATTGCCCGGAGCGCGGCTATCGTTCAGCGACCGCCACCTGTCCCGCTCGAACGGAGCCGACACTGTTCACGCCATGAAAACGAAACATGCTGACAACCAGCGCATTTGCTGCCCAACGGACTCAGCCGCGAGAACGCATGCGACTCGGAGTAACACAAATTGTGCCAGTCCTGCCACTGGTGACACCGACCGCTGCAGGTCGTGCGGAAACGAAAACATCAAGTAGGCCAAGAGATTCAGACGGTTTGCTACATCCGAGACCGGAGTTATTGTGCAACATGCACTATCTTCGGTGAAATCTCGATGACTGAAGGGGTGATCGTTCTCTTCGTCGACGCACGAATCCGCATAGGGCCCGAACGGGTTGGGGGCTATCGCTGATCATTATCGAATTGCTGCCAGCCTCACCACGCATCGCGCCGCAGTCGTCTTGGGCGTGGCCCCCGAGGAACACCGCCCTTCTGGTGGACTGATCGAGCGAGACGCCCTCAGCATCGGGTGTGACCGACTATCAGTTCGCGATCGGAACGAGCAAGTTGATCTCTGTGTATTCAGTAGTGACGACGGATCGCTGTGCCCGCGGATCGGACTGGGACAATTTGTGTCACTGAGCGGTGGGATCTGTCCTTGCGATCGAGATCTGTTGAGTGCGAAAGGTGTTTGCGCGCAGAGTGTTTGGTCTTCGCAAGGCCGGTGATTCCGCTCCCGCTGGGGTGCTCGGTGACGAGGGTCGCTCGATATTCGCTATGTACGTTCATTTGGAAGTTAATCTGCCTGGCGCGGCTACCGTTTCGTGATTGCTGTGCCGTCACTCGGTCTATCCGGTTATTGGCTCGCACGTGGGCAGGGGGTTGCGTGTTGGTCGGGTGTCCTGCACAGTCTTGCTCGCGTCAAGGACCTGAGGAACAGCTGAGAAGACGGTGTGACGCGGTTAGGCGAAGGCGCTCATCCGTCGCCAGTTACTGACCGGGTCTCGTTCTTCGGGTCGACCATGACCAATCCAGAAATATGCGGGCGCTCAACGATGCCTGCGTTTTCTGGTGCGTACCTATGAGAGCCGATGAGTGGGTTGCGCAGTCCACAAGACTGCCGCTGCTCGTGGCGGAGGAGAAGGCGGCAGTTGGTGGAACCGTTGGACAACAACAGATCCGACCGCGATCCGGAGGCGACCGAAGTCCTGAGCCTTGCCGGCAAGGAGCGGGCGGGCAGGATGCCGTCGCTGCGGCGGTTGTGGTCGCGTGTTCGCGTGCAGGTGGCCTCGGGTGAGGTGCGGCGGTATCTGCCACACGCGGCGGCGACCGCGGTGGTGATCACCGCTGTTATCGCGGTTGTTATCGCGGAATCGGGTCGCAGCGACCGGGCCGGGAATGTGCTCGCCGCCTCGGACAGTTACGAAACGCAGAGTGGGGCAGACCGTTCCGCCGAAATCGAGCAGCTACGCGCCAGCGACGTCGTCAGTGGCACGGACACGCCGCGGGATGTCGCCGTTCCGGACGATGCCGGGACGGGCGACAGCGGTGCCGGTGAGCCGGTTACCACGATCGAGGTCGGCACTGATGAACCGGCGCCGACCATCGGAGACGGGACGACTGATCCAGCCCCAGCTCCGGCCGCCGACGCATCCAGTACGCACAGTACAGCCGCGGATACGCCGACATCTCGGCCCAGTGTCTCGGTGAGCGTGAGCGCCACCGCGAGTGCGAGCGTATCGGCGCAGGTCACAGCGAAGCCCGGGGTGAATCCCATCCAGGATCCGGCCACCACCACCGTCACTGTCGTCGCCCCGCCGCCTACCACGACCACAGCTTCGTCGATGATGTCGCGTCCGACCAAGCCGACGACACCGACGACGCCTGCACCACCGGCCTCGACACCGCCGCAATGCGCCCCGGCGACGACAGCGAAGAAGTCGGCGACACCGTCGTCGCCGGAGTCGACCATCGCGCATCCACCCACCAAGACCGCGCAGCCGTCGACCACCACGGCGAAGCCGTCCACGACCCAACCCCGCCCATGTCGATGAGCGATTCGCGACGGAAACTGATTCTGGCCCTGTTGCTTCCAATTCTCGGGGTGATGGTTGCCGGATGTGATGGGGCAGCGGGACGGGTCGCCGAGCCCGCTCCACCCGGTCCGGGTGACCCGGTGCCGGCGGTCCGGCTCGACGCGGTCGACCGCACCCTCGACCCGCTCGGCGACTGGGCTCAGGTGCGGGCCGGTAAATACGGCGTCCCGGCCCGTGCGCTGAGGGCGTATGGATACGCCACGGTGGTGATAGCGAAGGCGCAGCCCTCGTGTCACCTCGGATGGACCACTCTGGCGGGAATCGCCCGGGTGGAAAGCGATCACGGCCGATTCGGTGGCGCGAGCACCGCAGTCGATGGTGCGGTGCGGCCACCGATCCGCGGTATCGCCTTGAACGGCACCGGCGGTAACGCAGCGATCGTTGACCCGGCCGCCACCCGCCAGGCCGGGCGCACCGTGTATGCCCGTGCGATGGGGCCGTTCCAGTTCATCCCCGACACGTGGAGACGTTGGGGCGTGCGCGCCAGGACGGACTACCGCAGCCTCGCCCGCAGCCTGGAAACTGCCAGACCTGCTGAGGCCGAGGAACTGTCGGGCAGTCCGGACAACATCGACGACGCCGCGTTGGCCGCGGGCCGCTATCTCTGCGCGGCCGGTGGTGATCTGGCCACCGCCCGCGGCTGGCGACGAGCCGTGCTGGCCTACAACCACTCCACCGTCTACGTCGACCAAGTGCGTAGCGCCGCAATCGGCTACGACAAGTAACCGGACCACCTGATGAGGAGAAAACCATGAACAAGTTCGGTATGTTCACCGCCGCCGTGGTGACGGCGTCAGGCTTGGCGATGAGCGCGGCCGGGCTCGCCTCGGCGGAGACCACCCCGGCCCAGCCGCCGGTGAGCACCGGCTCCGCGCCCGGCCTGCCGGTGCTGCTCGGCCAGATCCTGTCCGGCAGCGCCGGCACCCCCAAGGCGACCGGCGCGGACACCGTTGCGACCGAGACCGGTTCGGCGTCCGGCTCATCGCTCAGCGGTGCTGTCTCCGGTGCGGGCAACGTCGCCGGAACGACCGCGACCGGTAGCGCGGGAACAGGCACCGGCAGCGCCCTGCCGCTGTGCGTGGTGAACCCGACCACCTCGGGCTGCCCGCAGTAGCAGACTCCTTCCATCCTCACCGGCGCCCGCGCAGGTGAGGATGGAAGGTAGCGAGGATCTACCGCAGACGGTCCTCGCACCCGACCGGGCCCGCCCCCGTCCAGACAACAAACGGGCGGGCCCGGCTCTGGGTTCGCCGATCGACTACCGCGTCGATCGTTCTTCTTCTGGATCTATGCCAGAATCCGCCGGGGCAGCCATCCGATTGCACGGATAAATCCAATCATGCTGCCGCTGAGCGGCATTCCTGTGCGGTTCACTGATCACTGAATTCGCTTTTCCCTGTCTATTCGAGATCCACTGGCGCAGCACAAGTGTGCGCATTGTTGGTGGATGTGCCCTGTATCGAGGAAGTCATGAAATTACGCGTCCGTGGCCAGAATTGGCTGCGTGTGCTGGCGTTACCGTTCGCGCGCGCTGTCGTGCTGGTTGTGACGGTGGCGCTGGGTGTTTCGTTGGTTCAGGCGATGGTGTCGCCGCCGGCGTCGGCGAAGCCGGCGAAGCCGCATCCGGTGCCGGTATTGAATCCGGCTGATGGCCCGAAGCCGTTGAAGCAGGCTCCGGAACCGGCCCAGCCGCAGGCTGATTTCACGCCGCTGTCCGGTGCTGCGGTGCCGCCGTCGGGTGTGCACGACGGGTTCGATCCGAAGACGTCGAAAGAGACGTCCCGGACGGAGAAATCGGTCACCTACACCAACAAGAACGGTTCGCACTCGGTGGTGTTGTCGCAGACCCCGGTGAGCGTGCGTAATGAGCACGGGGACTGGGTGGCGATGGACACCCGGGTAGTGAACAAGCCCGGCACCAAGACCGCGGGCGCAGTCCGCGACGGAGCCAGTAGCGTGTTCGCGGCGTTCGCCGATGATCCGGAACTGGTGCACCTCGACACGGGTAGTGCGCCGGTGACGTTGGCGCTCGATGGTGCGAAGAAGGCGCTGGGCAAGATGTCGGGGTCGACGGTGTCGTATCCCGATGCGTTGCCCGGCCAGGACTTGCAATACACGGTGGAGCCGGGTGCGGTCAAAGAAGCGGTGATCGTCAAGGACGCCAAGGCTGTTGGTGAGGGCCGCTGGGTGTTCACGATGAAGCTCGGCAACGGTTTGACTCCGCAGCCCAAGGGGAGCGCGATTGTCATCACCGATGCCCAGGGCGCGCAGGTAGCGGCACTGCCGCCGATCGAGGTCTTCGATTCGGCCAATAAGAACGCGAAGGACAAGAAGTCGACCGCCGCCCGTACCGGCGGCAAGTACATCCTTGCGCGGAAGGGTGATGCGTGGTCGTTGACGGTGTCGGTGGACAAGAAGTGGTTGACTGACACCAAGCGGGTCTTCCCGATCACCGTCGACCCGACCTACACCTACGGGTTCGGCAACACCGCCGAGACGCGCGCGTACTCCTCCGACGGGGCACCCGAATGCGTCAACACCTGCGGGATCCAGGTCGGTAACTCCCGACCCAACAACGCGAATGTGTTCTGGCGTACGGGTTTCCGGTTCGATTTCTCGCCGCTGTTCGGTAAGAACGTGATCGGTGCCCGGATGGATTTACAGCGCACCGGCCAGGCCGGCACTTCGGCGCCGGTGACGTCGATCCTGTATCAGGCGTCGAATCCGTTGGGCTACAAGGCCACCGGGCAACAGCTGGCGTCGGTGTCGTTGGGTGACGCAGGGTCGATGGCGTCGTCGGTGTTGACGAGTTATATCGCCGACCGGGTGACGGCGAAGGACAACAACGCCTGGTTCCTGTTGTCGGGTGGGGAGACCGATGACGTCTCGTTGAAGGCGTTGCAGGCCAGCCTGATCGTCGACTATGGCACCGCGCCACCGGCGACCACTCTGGCCAGTCCGGCCGACGAGAGCGTGATCGCCACGTCCACACCGACATTGACCGTCAACTCGGTGAGCAATCCGTCCGGTGACGGCACCCTGTACTGCTTCAAGGTGTCGACCGGATTCGACGGCCGCTCCGGCTCGGTGGTCGACTCGGGCTGTCTGAAGGATCCGACCTGGACGGTGCCCAAGAACGTCCTGCATGACGGTGGCAAGTACACCTGGACCGCACTGACCGCCCTCGCCGGTGGTGTCACCACGACAACCCCGCAATGGGTCGGACATTTCACCATCAATAAGCGCATGGGCGGCAACACGACATCACCGATGGACGAGGCCGGCCCGCTGAGGGTGAATCTGTTCAACGGCAACGTCTACACCGACGGTGGCGGGCCGAAGTTCACCTCGGTCGGCGGCGAGTCGGGTATCACGCTGGCCTACAACTCTCGCGCCGGTGAGGCGCGTGGAGTGCGCGCCTCGTATTTCAACGACTCCAAGCACACGGGGACCGCTGATGACGTGCCGGTATTGGTGCGCACCGAGCCGCAAGTGAATCTGGACTGGGGCAACTGGGGCAGCCAGAATCCGGACAACTTTCCGTGGCGGGAGAACCCGGTTCCGCCGGGGTTGAACAAGGACTGGTTCGTGATCCGGTGGGAGGGCCAGTTCAAGGCTCCGTTTACCGGTGACTACCGGTTCGACGGGATGCACGTCGAGGGCGCGCGGATCTGGGTCGGCGACAAGCTGGTCTATGACAACCCGACTTCGTCCGGTGTCGCTGACGACTTCTCCACCGCGAGCGCCAAGCAGGCCAACGAGGTGTCGCTGGCCGTGGGGCAGCGGGTCCCGGTCAAGGTCGAGCTGTATCACCACACGGCCACCGAGCAGCCGCGAATGGTGTTGTGGGTTAAAAGCACGGATAACAGCGGCCAGGGAGGCGCGCGCGCTCACAACCTGGCGCCGCAGGTCGCCAAGACGGAGTGGTGGTATTCGGCGGATCCGCCGCCGCTGCCGGGCGGCTGGACGCTGGGTGTGCAGGGCAGCGCGTACAGCAAGGCCGAAATGCTGGATGGGTCGGTGGTTCTCACCGACGCAACAGGCTCCAAACACACCTGGGCCAAGGCCTCTGCTGGTGGCTACACCCCGCCGGCCAATGAAGACGGCGTCCTCGCTGTCGACGGGTTCGGCAAGATCTCGGTCACCGCGGGTGACGTCGTGTCGGTGTTCAATGCCGATGGCACTCTTGCGACTGTGTCCTCGGTGCTGGATTCGAAGAAACCGGCTGCGCTGCAATACCTGTACAGCGGCACACCACCGCGGTTGACCCAGATCAAGGACCCGGTATCGGGGCGGTCACACACCCTGTACTACAACAGCGACAACAGCGACAACTGTTACGACGGTGCCCCGAAACCGCCGGGGGCGATCAAGGGCTCGAGCAAGACAACCGGTGCCGTGGGTAGTGCGCCCGCGCAGATGCTGTGCCGCATCAAGTATTGGGACGGTAGGGAAACCCGGCTGTGGTATTCCACCGCCCAAACGTTGGACCGCATCGAGAACCCCGGCGCGGAAACCCACGACTACTCCTACAGCGGTGAAGAAGACGCCCAGGCCTACGTCGCGCAGTACGGCCTGAACAGCGTCCAGGGACAGCGTGGAATCGACGGTATCGGTCCGATCAGCCAGCTGCGCACAAGCCTGGCCTACGACTGGCTGGCTCGACAGCCGTCCAATCCAAATAACGACCGCGATCGCTATCAGATCGCGTACGACTCGTTCGTCGACACGTTCTCGCCGAAGGACCCACCGTCTCTGCGTCCGACCGACCTGAACGACCCTTCTCCCACCGGCCTCGGCGATCGCGCCATGCGCAGCTACGGATACACGTCGAAAAACAAGACTTTTGTGTCCATGCGGTACGTCGGGGGCAAGATTGCGACTTTCGACGATACCGGTCGCGCGCTGACAGCGACTGATCCGGACAAGATAACTGCCACAGTCGAGTGGAATGCCAAGGACAAGCCCACCGGAGTCATCGATCCGACGGGCAAGCGCGCCACCAACATCTACGACCATGCCGATCGGCTGACCGACACTTACGGGCCCGCACCGGCCTCCTGTTTCAACGGCCAGGTGCCCACCGACGCGTGTGCAGGCACGACGCCCCACACCCATATCGGCTACGACGAGGGCCTCGTCGGACTCCAGGCCGCGTTGTACGACAACCCGTTCCTGTCGGGTGTGCCCGCGGTGTGGCAGACCGGTGTCGGCACCAATGACGGTGCCCTGTCCGGCAATTGGGGCGCCGCGCCGCCGGTACAGACCACCGGCGGCTGGTCGGGTCGATTCACCGGTGAACTCCAGTTCCCCGCCGCGGGTGAGTACAAGCTCGGTTTCACCGTCGTCGATGGCGTGCGGCTGTGGATCGATGACGTGCTGATCGTGGACAGTTGGACCGACAAGGCCGCTACCGCCGTCAGTGGGACCTACGCCAACAACGTGCCCGGTGCATGGCATCGAGTCCGCGTCGATTACTACAACCACAGCGGCAAGACCGGCGCACTGAACTTCAGCTGGGCACCGCCGGGTGACGGTCCCATGGTGGTTGTTCCAGGTAAGAACCTGGCACCCCGTTACGGATACGAGACGAGCAGGGTCGGCGACAGCTCTTCCGGCGGGAACGTCGAGCGCGCACCGGCGAAGAAGACAGCGACCGGTTATGCAGATCCTGCCAATGGGATAGATCCGGTGTTCGGGCTGGTGGTGTCGAAGACCAACGATCCGGACGGTGTGAACCTGGTCAGGCGCAACAGCTTCGAGAAACCCGGTCAGGGGTATCTGCGTCGGCTGGCGGAGGCATTGCCGGCCGGTGACATCACCAACCCCGACAAGCGCGGCACCTTCAGCTACTACGGGGCCGACGAAACCCGCGCGAACCCGTGCGATTCGAAATCCGCTGCGGTCAGTCAGGCCGGCATGGTCAAAACCCTTGCCGCGGCCAAGAATTCGGACGGCTCGGCCAACGTGGCCGAAAGCGTATACGACGCCGCAGGCCGAACGGTTGCCACCCGGATCAACAACGAGCCGTGGACGTGTACCAGCTACGACACCCGCAGCCGGGTAGTTAAGAAGGCTTTCCCGGCGATGGACGGTCAACCGGCCCGGACCGTCACCTACGACTACGCCGTGGACGGCGATCCGCTCACCCGGAAGATCAGCGACGAGAGCGGTTCGACCACCGCGGTGGTCGATCTGCTGGGGCAGGTTGTGTCCTACACCGACGCCAATGGTGTTGCCACTGCCACCAAGTACGACATCAATGGGCGAAAGACCAGCGCGACCACCACGGTCAAGGGCACGTCCTCGACCCTGAACTATCGCTGGTCCGACGGGTCTCGCCTGACAGGGCTGGATCTCGACGGAGCCACCGTCGCCACCCCTGCGTACGACGCAGGGGTCCTGCAGAGTGTCAGCTACGGGAACGGGTCGAATCTGGCGATCAGCTACAACGACGCCGCCTCGGCGGTTGCCCTGGCGTGGAAGACATCCGGCTCGACGGTCACCGACACGGTCATCCGCTCCAATGACCATCGCGTCACCGACGACAGGATCACCGACACCGCCAACCCTGACACCGCCTACAACTCGTCCTACACCTATGACGGAGTGGGCCGATTGGTGGCGGCCACGGTGCCACACCACCAGCTGACCTACGCCTTCGGCGGTGACGGCGGCTGCGGGCCGAACAAGAAGGCAGGATCGAATACCAACCGCACGGCGCTGTTCGACAGCTTCAACGGTGGGGCACCCACCAGCACTCTGTACTGCTACGACGACGCCGACCGGCTGATATCCACCGGTGGAGCCACCAAACTGTCCTTCGCCTACGACGTCTACGGCAACGCGATCAAGGTCGGCACCGATGCCCTCGGTTACGACTCCACCCGACGCCATGTGTCCACGACAACGGCCGACGGCCGTTCGGTCCAGTACACCCGCGATGTCACCGACCGCATCACGATGCGAGCGGTCAAGGACAACGACAAGCCAGCCCAGGTGACCCGCTACGGCTACGCCTCCGATTCCGGCGGCCCCGACTTGATCCTCGACGATTCCGGCACACTGCGCCAGCGCGTACTGAAACTGTCCGGCGGTGTCGTGCTCACCAAGAACTACGCCGGGAATCAAGCCAGTAGCAAGGGCTTCGACATCCCGGGTACCGGTGGACCCCGGAGCCAGATCCCGGGTGGTGGCGGGATTCCGGGACGCCCTGGCACCGGTGGACCGGGGAGTCAGATCCCGGGTGGTGGCGGGATTCCCGGACGCCCTGGCACCGGTGGGCCCGGAAACCAGAAACCGGGCGATGACAAAGAGAAAGCCCAGGCGACGAACTGGTCCTACCCCAACCTCCACGGAGACATCCTGTTCACCGCCGACGGCAGCGGTACCCGGACGGGTGCTATCCACCTGTACGACCCGTACGGCCAAAACATCGACCCGGCCACCGGTGCCTTCGGTGACATTCCGATCCCGGCTACCGCCGCGGGCGGCATGGACTTCGGATATCTCGGCCAGTACACCGTCCCGGTCGAACACCTCGCGAGCCAGCAAGCACTCGAGATGGGAGCCCGCACCTACCTGCCTGTGCTGGGACGGTTCCTACAGACCGACCCCGTCTCGGGGGGATCGGCCAACAATTACGACTACGTCAACGGCGACCCGATCAACACCCTCGACCTCAGTGGCGAAATACCTTTGGCGATCCCAGCGATCGTGGGGGCGATCCTCGCACCCGAAGTCGTCATTCCTGCGGCTGTTCTCGGTGCGGGCATGCTGGCCATCGCCTACGACCACGATCACAAGGACGACGTCAAACCGGCCCCGTCGACCAGCAAGGCACCCGACAAGCCAGCACCGGCCCAATCGGCACCGGCGGCAAACCCAGCCAAACCAGGGGACACCGATCCTAGTACGCCAGTGACGCGCCGCGGCCAGGGGGAAATGAATGTTGTCACGCCTAATAAGCCAGCAAACATAGGAGGCCGTGACTATACGGGCCATGCACTCGATCGCATGCAATCACGAGGGTTGACTCCGAGGGTTGTCGAAGACACCATCACGCATGGTACGAAGTCCCCTGGGAATACAGAGAACACCAGCAAATACACTAGTAAGGATAACGGTGTTTCAGCGGTGATCGATGATGCAACCGGGCGTGTGATTACAATATACTGACAGTATTGCACGTGATGAAAGGTGGAGGTCAATGACGTTCGATGGCGCGCCAACATTGGCGCTGCGCAGGAGGGTACATAGCGCTTTGGCTGCCTATAGAGATGGAACATACTCACTGCCGGAACTGATTGATGACCTGTCCATGCTCATAAATGAGATGGAGAATGATTCCGTTAACGCAATCAATTCTGAGTGGATTTCAGAATTCCGGCAACAATGGGGCACTCTTGAGGAGGTTTATGCAGTTGCGCTCGATCGAGGACAGTCATTGGACGCTCTTCCAGAGAAATCTGCGTCGGCGATAGACAGCGCGACAGCTCATATCGAGAATATGCTGAAATAGAATGGTGACCTCTGGCCTAGAGGCCGGCGCTGAGAGACTGCTCTTAGTCTGAGATTCTCTCCGGGTAGTGGCCATCTGACTCGCACCGTTTAGATCCGGGCGCGGAGTTCAGCGTCGGGGGGGGGGGGGCGGGGGGGGGGGGGGGCGGGCGGGCGGGGGGGGGGGGGGGGGGGGTCGTTGTCCTACAACACCACCACCCCCA
>NZ_JBITDI010000036.1:30410-32666 GCF_044454005.1 Nocardia sp. NPDC051570
TATCTATTATTTATATTTCCATCTTATACCCGGGGTTCGGGCCCCTCCCCCCCCCCCTGTTTACCCGGGGGGGGGTGTCCCCCGGCCCCCCCCGCGCCCGGGGCGCCCCCCCCCCCGACGCAGTTTCTGGGTGGGTGGATCATGCGCAATCCTGACAACCTGTCCGCCGACGACGCCGGGAAACTCACCCGGATCCTGGGCGCGTGTCCCGAGCTGGCCGCTGTCCGCCGCCATGTCGGCGCGTTCGCCGTCATGATGCGCGACCGGCGTGGCGATCACCTGCCCGACTGGATCGACCGTGCCCGCGCCGACGACCTGCCCGCGCTGCACTCGTTCGCCACCGGGCTCGAACACGACCTGGCCGCGGTGACCGCTGGGCTCACTTTGCCGTCTGGACGAAGTCGACTCGGATCCAAACCGTCGATACGAACACCGGTGACGCGTATGTGAAGATGCCGGGCGGTCAACCTTCACAGGAACCGATCGGAAACCTCTATGATTACCTCGGAGGATCCGCTCATTGACTGGCATAAGTTACCTCGTAGGTGGACGATGACGGGCGACCATTCAGGCGAATGGACCGAAGATGAGTGGAACGAGGCGATCCGGCAATATAACATCAAACGAAGCGGTGAGATTCGTGAACTGGAAGATCGCTGGATATTCAATCCGCTACGAAATCGGGCCGTTGTTCAGGTGAATTGGCTCGATGACCGGATCGAATTGATCTGCGACTCCGCAGACGCAATCGTAGTAGCGTACGATTCAGAGTTGAATCCCGCTCCTGTCGAGGGGAGCCCCATCGATCGTCGAGCGATTGACTCCTGGGATCGAATTGAATTCGAGCGCACTATATCGAATGAAATTCTGTCGGCAGTAGCATTCAAAACCGGCAGTCTGAGGGTGGTGCTGCGAAATCGATGGCATCTACACGCTGCTGCACCGAACTCCGCGAGCCCGGTCGCAATACGCTCAGGCGGCCACATCATCTGGGATGGTGCCGGATTGCGGGATGACATCGCGTACACCGTCCGAAGAGCTACCTGAGCGCTGGGAGCACGTTCGACGACTCGTCGCGAGCGTATGACACCCGAATCGTAACGGCATGAACCACGTGGGGCCGTCAAGCGCCTCGGTGCCTGACGGCCCCACGTCATGTTCACACGATGCTGCTCGGTCATGTGCTTCACCCTAACTGCCGCTCATCGGAACGGCAGTCCAGTGCCAAACAGCTTGCCCCGCAGCCGGAACAGGCGAATCGTGCTGGTCGAGACGCGGCGTATCGCCTGTTTGTACAGCCACCGCGCCATAGGTTGCCGCGATATTGCCAATTCCTCGACCAACCCGAGATCGCCCGGAAGTGGCGCTGAGTCGCGCGGCTCGAATTGTCGGGCCGCGGGTGTGGCTGCCGGGTGCCCGATCGGGAATATGCTGGCGGCGTTCATCGACTTGGCTGTCATGGTTCGTGACGGCTGGCAATGAGCTGGCCGGTGTGGTGACCGGTGTGGGTGCGGGGGTGACTCGGTTCGCTCCGGGTGATCGAGTTTTCGCCCGAGTGAACAAGCGGGCGCTCGGTGCTTTCGCGGATTATGCCGTGGTGGAGGAAGATCTGCTGGCAGTGATGCCGGCCCGGTTGGATTTCCGGCACGCGGCAGGAGTACCACTTGCCGGCTTGACCGCGCTGCAGGCGCTGCGCGATCTGCTCGGGGTGGGCCCGGGCGGAAAACTCTATATTTCCGGTGGGTCGGGCGGGGTCGGCACGATGGCGATCCAAATAGCCAAATGGCTCGGCGCCGAGGTCGCCACGACCGCGTCCGGACGTGGCGCGGACCTTGTCCGCGAACTGGGCGCGGATCATGTCATCGACTAGAAGACGGACCGGGCCGAGGACCTGCTGCACGATTACGATTACGCCTTCGATCTGATCGGCGGCGCCGAACTGTCGCAAGCTTTTCGTATCGTGAAATCCGGGGGTGCGGTGGTCTCGATCGCCGGGGTCCCCGAGCCGGCCACGGCGCGTGAGGATCTCGGCAGCGGACCGCTGCTCGCGGCGCTGTTCTGGCTGGCCAGCGTGAAAGTGCGCCGCGAGGCCCGCAAGCAGGGGGTCCGCTATCGCTATCTGCTGATGCATCCCTCCGGTGAGGGTCTGGAATTCCTCGGGCCCTGCGTGTCAGGCTGAGTTGAGTCCATTGGTTCAGAGCAAATCGGCCTGACGCGGGGCGAGATACGGATCGATATTTCATGACCAGCACGAGG
>NZ_JBITDI010000037.1:0-31719 GCF_044454005.1 Nocardia sp. NPDC051570
CCATTCGACGCACCATCCTGATTCACCGCCGAACCAGCCACCACACCCAACACCCGACGACCATGCCGACGCGCATCAGACAACCGCTCCAACAATAAAACGCCCATGCCCTCGGAGAAGCCGGTGCCGTCCGCGGCATCCGCGTAAGACTTGCACCGGCCGTCGGTAGCCAAACCGCCCTGCCGGGTGAACTCCACGAAGGTGCCTGGTGACGCCATCACGGTGACCCCGCCTGCCAGCGCCAGTGAGCACTCCCCCTGCCGCAACGCCTGCGCCGCAAGATGAATCGCGACCAACGACGACGAGCACGCGGTATCCACCGTCAGCGTCGGCCCCTCCAAACCCAGCGTGTACGCCACCCGCCCCGACACCACGCTGCCGTTACCATAACTGCGGTAATAGTCGTGATACATGAGTCCGGCGAAGACACCCGCACGGCTCCCCCGCACCGACACCGGATCAATTCCCGCATCCTCCAGCGCTTCCCACGCACCCTCCAGCAACAACCGCTGCTGTGGATCCATCGTCTCCGCCTCACGCGGACTGATCCCAAAGAACTCGGCATCGAAATCACCTGCGTCATACAGGAAACCGCCATGTCGGACGATGGAGGTGTCCTGGCGTTCGCCTGCGGGATCATAGAGCGACTCCACGTCCCAGCCACGGTCAAGGGGGAATTCGGCGATCGCGTCGCGACCCTCGGCAACCAACCGCCACAGATCCGCGGGCGATTGCACCCCGCCCGGATACCGGCACGCCATTCCCACGATGGCGATCGGCTCATCTACCGCCGCGCGCGGTGCGGGCACGTCGTCGGTCACCGATACGCCGGTGACCAGCTCGGTAATGTGTTCGCTGAGCGCCTGCGCGGAGGGATAGTCGAAAACGACTGTCGGCGACAGCCGTTGACCGATCTCCGCAATCAGCACGTTGCGCAGTTCCACTGCGGCAAGGGAATCGAAGCCGAGCTCCTGGAATGCCCGGCCTGGCTCAACCGCATCCGGGGAACTGTGTCCCAAGACGGTGGCGACGCTGCCGCGGACCAGGGCAAGCAGTGCGGCGGAGCGCTGTGCTTCGTCGAGACCGGACAACCGTTCGGTCAGCGGCGAGCTGGGGCCCGCCGCGACCGCCGCGGCGCGACGCACCGTCCGGCCGGCCAAACCGGTGAGCACGGGGCTGAGCGCCGCACCCTGCGTTCGCAAGGCGGACACATCGATGCGCACCGGCACGAGATCGGCAACGGGCAGCCGGCGCGCCAGATCGAACAACGCGAGACCGTCGGCGACTGTGAGTTCACCGAATCCCGCGTCAGCGATCCGCCTGCGGTGCGCGTCGTCCAACCGGCTGGTCATACCGCCGGTCGGGACCCACGGGCCCCAGGCCAGCGACAACCCGGTCATGCCGCGTGCACGCCGCTGCACCGCGAGCGCGTCGAGGAAGGCGTTGGCCGCGGCGTAGTTTCCCTGCCCCGGTCCGCCGAGCACACCGGCCAGCGACGAAAACAGCACGAACGCCCGCAGATTCGCACCGGTGGTCAACTCATGTAGGTTAAGCGCGCCGTCGACCTTGGGACGCAGCACAGCGTCCACCCGCTCCTGGGTCATGGCGCCGATGACACCGTCGTCAAGCACGCCCGCAGCATGAATCACCGCGGTCAGCGGATGTTCGGCGGGGATCCGGGCCAGCAGGTTCGCGACGGCAGCGCGGTCGGCGATATCGCAGGCCACCGTCGTCACCGCGGCGCCTGCTTCGGTGAGTTCGGCGGCCAGTGCCTCACCACCGCCGCTACGGCTCGGCAGCAGCAATCGGCGCACACCGAGTGCGGCCACCAGGTGCCGAGCCAGCTGCGCGCCGAGCCCGCCGGTCGCGCCGGTGAGCAGCACCGTGCCCGCTGGGTCGAAAACTGTATCGGCAGAGTCTCTTTCGGTGCGCACCGGGTCGAATGTGCGGTCGGCTACGCCCAGCCGCGCCCGGTAGGTCACCGCCGACCTGATCACCACCTGCGGCTCGCCCGATGCCAGCACCGCCGCTGTCACGGCTGTCGGCACGGCGGCGGCATCGTCTTGCGGGTCGAGGTCGAGCAGTGTGAATCGGCCCGGCTGCTCGGCCTGCGCGGACCGAACCAGCCCCCACACCGCCGCTCCGGCCAGATCCGATAGATCCTCACCGGCCACTGAAACCGCGCCGCGGGTCAGCACCACCAGCGGCAGTTCACTGTCTTCCTGTACGGCTGCCAAGACCTGATGCACCGCCGCACGCACGGCGGCCGCGGTACTGCCCGCAGCACTGAGCAGTGTGCGATGCTCGATCGGGGCTGCGGTGCGCGGCTCGAACCGCTGCCAGGTCATTCGGAACAGTGAGGCCGAAAGATTCTCGGGGCCTTGGTTTTCGGTCGCGACGATCGGTCGCAGCGTCAGCGAGTCGATGGTGGCGACCGGAGCTCCCGCGGCGTCGGCGAGATCGATGGCGACGCTGTCGGCGCCCGACGGCGTCAAACGGGCCCGCAGAGTGTGTGCGCCGGTCGCGTGCACGGTGACACCGGCGAATACGAACGGCAGCCGCGCGGTCGCAGAGTCCCGTAGGCCAAGCGTGTGTAAGGCGGCGTCGAATGCGGCCGGATGTACCCGATAGCCAGCTGCCTCGTCTGCGGCTTGCGCATCGAGGTGCACCTCCGCGAACAATTCGTCGCCCCGCCACCACGCCGCACGCAGACCCTGGAATGCCGGACCGTAATGCAGTCCACCGGTCGCGGCCCGCTCGTACAGACCACTGATGTCCAACGCTTCGGCTCCGGCAGGTGGCCATTCGGTCAGCGCGACGCCCGCACCGCCCGACTGGTCGTCGATCAGTCCGGTGGCGTGCAGGGTCCACGGCTTGTCCGCGACGGCGGTCTCGGACCGCGAATACACCCCGACCGTTCGTGATCCGGATTCCGCAGGTGCACCGACGATTACCTGAATCCGGACGGCATCGCCGGCGGGCAGGCTCAGCGGCGCGAGCAGGGTGAGTTCCTCGAGTCGGTGGCAGCCGACCTCCTCACCGGCCCTGACGACCAGCTCGACGAGACCTGTCCCGGGCAGCACGACGGACGCACCCACCACGTGGTCGGTGAGCCACGGATGTGTTGTCGCACTGAGGCGTCCGGTGAACGCCGTCGAGTCGGCATCGGCGATCGGCGTGACGGCACCGAGCAACGGATGGTCCGCCGACTCCAGGCCCGCCGCACCGAGATCGGCGGTGTCGGATTCGGCGTCCACCCAGAAGCGGCGGCGCTGAAATACCGTGGTGGGCAGGTCAACCCACGCGGTCGGACCGTATAACGCGGACCATTGCGGTGAGTAGCCGCTGATATGCAGTCGCGCCACCGCTTCGTACAGCGATTCGGCCTCCGGTTTGCCCGCCCTGGTCGCGCTGACGAATACGCTGTCGCCGGGCATCCTGGAGTCAGCGTGCGCATGGTGCTCACGAGCCATTGCGGTGAGCACCGAGTCGGGACCGAGTTCGAGGAGACGCCGGACACCGAGCCCGGCCAGCGTGCCCAGGCAGTCGTCGAATCGGACGGTCGCCCGGACATGGTCGACCCAGTAGGCCGGTGTCGCCAGTTCGCTATCCGCCAGTGCGCCGGTGACATTCGAGATCACCGGGATCGCAGGCTGGTGATAGCTCAGGCTCTCCGCCACGGCTCGGAAGTCAGCGAGCATCGGCTCCATCAGCGGTGAGTGGAAGGCATGGGAAACGGTGAGCCGCTTGGATTTCTCGAATTGTGCTGCGATGCGCAGTGTTTCGGCCTCTGCACCGGATAGGACAATCGAGTTCCGGCCGTTGATCGCTGCGATGGCGACAGAATCCGGAAGCAATGGCGCAACATCGTCTTCGCTCGCCCGGACGCCAACCATCGCGCCGCCGGACGGCAGCAGTTGCATCAGCTCGCCGCGCGCGGCAACCAATCGGCAGGCGTCGGCGAGGGTGAATACGCCGGCGATATGCGCCGCGGCGATCTCCCCGATCGAATGCCCGGCGAGGTAATCCGGCCGCAGGCCCCATGATTCGACCAGCCGGTAGAGCGCGACCTCCATGGCGAACAGTGCCGCCTGGGTGTTCTTGGTCTGCTGCAACGGTTCCGGGTCGTCGCCGAAGACCAATGCAGGCAGGCCGTCGTCGACGTGCCCGCATATCTCATCGAAGGCGCGGGCGAACATCGGAAACTCTTCGTAGAGTTCGCGTCCCATACCTGGGCGCTGTGCGCCCTGACCGGAGAAGAGGAAGGCGGCGCGCCCTTTGATCCGTTGCCCGGTGATCGCCTGCGGTGCGCCTTCGGCGACCGCTGTCAGGCCGGTCAGCCATTCCTCGCGCGCTCGGCCGAGTACAACGGCCCGATAGCGATGCGCGGTTCGCTTGGTGGCCAACGTATGCCCGATATCGGCACCTGCGAACTCCGCCCGTGCGCGCAGGGCCGACTCGACTGCCGCCGCCTGGGCGCGCAGCCCGTCGAGCGTCTGCCCGGACACCGGCCACGCGATGAGCGGGGCGCGCACGGCGACGGGAGCTGCCGGTTCCTTCGGTTCGTCGGGCGCTTGTTCGATGATCACGTGTGCGTTGGTGCCGCTGATCCCGAAAGCCGAAATGCCCGCTCTACGTGGACCTTCGGACTCCCACGACCGCGCCTTGGTCAGCAGCTCCACCGCCCCCGCCGACCAATCCACCTTCGCCGACGGCATATCCACCCTCAATGACGCGGGCAAGACTCCCTGCCTCATCGCCAGCACCATTTTCAGCACACCCGCCACCCCCGCGGCAGCCTGGGTATGACCGATATTCGACTTCACCGACCCCAACCACAATGGACCACCCGAACCCCGACCCTGCCCATACGTCGCGAGCAACGCCTGCGCCTCAATCGGATCACCCAGTTCGGTCCCTGTGCCGTGCCCCTCCACGACCTGAACATCACCCGAGACCAAACCCGCACTCGCCAGCGCAGACCGAATCACCCGCTGCTGCGACGGACCATTCGGCGCCGTCAAACCATTCGACGCACCATCCTGATTCACCGCCGAACCAGCCACCACACCCAACACCCGACGACCATGCCGACGCGCATCAGACAACCGCTCCAGCACAAGCAGACCCATACCCTCGGACCAGATGGTGCCCGCGGCGCCCGCGGCGTACGAGTGGCACCTGGCATCCGGCGAAAGCGCACCCTGCCTGCTGAATTCGATGAAGCTGCCGGGAGTGGCCATCACGGTGACCCCGCCTGCCAGCGCCAGCGAGCACTCACCCTGCCGCAACGCCTGCGCCGCAAGATGAATCGCGACCAACGATGACGAGCACGCGGTATCGACCGTGAGCGCGGGGCCCTCCAGCCCGAGGGCATAGGACAGCCGGCCCGACACCACACTGCCACTACCGTAACTGCGGTAATAGTCGTGATACATGAGTCCGGCGAAGACACCCGCACGGCTCCCCCGCACCGACACCGGATCAATTCCCGCATCCTCCAGCGCTTCCCACGCACCCTCCAGCAACAACCGCTGCTGTGGATCCATCGTCTCCGCCTCACGCGGACTGATCCCAAAGAACTCGGCATCGAAATCACCTGCGTCATACAGGAAACCGCCCTCGCGGACGTAACAGGTGTCCGGCCGTATCCGGTCAGGGTCGTAGAGCGAGGCCATATCCCAGCCGCGGTCGGTCGGGAAATCGCTGATGCCGTCGCGGGATTCGTCGACCAACCGCCATAGATCCGCAGGCGATCGCACCCCGCCCGGATACCGGCACGACATCCCGACGATCGCGATCGGCTCTCGCTTGGCATCGCCGAGTGCGCGATTCTCCTCCCGCAGCCGATCGCTTTCTTTCAGGGAGGCGCGCAGCGCCTCGACCAGCCGGTCGTTGTTCATGACACTCCTTGCCACGAGACGTCGTCATCGGAGTTTCCGAGTGCCCTATTGATCAGACTCTCGGTGTCCATCAGGTCGATCGCGGCCTGACTGTCGGACAGTGCCGACTCCGGCGATGCTGTGCCGGACACCGGTTCGCGGGTCTGCGGAGCCAGCTGTTCGACCAGATGGTGGGCCAGCACATCGGGATTCGGGTAGTCGAAGATCAGCGTCGCGGGCAACCGCAGGCCGGTGGACTCGTTGAGCTGGTTGCGAAACTCGACCGCGGTCAGCGAATCGAAGCCGGCGTCGCCGAAGGCCTGATCGCTCTCGATGACGACGCCACCGAGCACCGACGCGGCCTGTGCGCCGATCAGTTCGACCAGCAGCTCGATCCGTTGCCCGGCCGATGCCTCGGCAAGGTCGCGCCGTAGTGCGGCCGAGGCGGCCGAGACCGTCCGCACCGTGCCGGTCCGGCGGATCATGTTCCACAACAGCGGGGAACTCGCACCGGATTTCGCCAGCGCCGCCCGATCGAAACGCGCCGTGACCAATACCGCTTCGTCGCTGCCGCCGACCGCCGCGTCCAGCAGCGACAACGCCTGCGCAGGTGTGAGCGCCGCGACACCGGACTGTGAAAGCCGGTGGGCGTCAGCACTGTCGAGCCGATCAGCCATACCGAGTACATCGCGGCGCTCGCGGGGCCCTCCGTGGTTGCGCACGCTGCTTCCTCCTGGGCCGTCGCTCGCGCCGGCATCACCGGACCAGGCGCCCCAGGCCAGCGAGACTGCGGGCAGCCCGAGTGTGTGCCGGTAGCGGGCCAACGCGTCCACATACGCGTTGGCGGCGGCGTAGTTGCCTTGTCCCGGGCTGCCGAGTAGCCCGGCGACCGAGGAAAACAGTACGAACGACACCAGCGGCCGGTCCTTGGTCAGCTCGTGCAGATGCCACGCCGCATCGACTTTTGGCCGCAACACTGCGGCCACCCGATCGGGGTTCAGCGAGGTGATGACGGCATCGTCGAGCACGCCAGCGGTATGTACCACAGCGGACACCGGGTGTGCGTCGAGTACAGCTGCCAGTGCCGCACGGTCGGTGACGTCGCATGCGACGATCTCGATCTCCGCGCCGAGCAGCGCAAGTTCTTCGCGCAACGCCTCGGCGCCGGGAGCGCTCGGCCCGCGCCTGCTGAGCAATAGCACTCGCCGCACGCTGTGCGCGGTGATCAGATGCCGCGCGACGACCCCTCCGAGTGCACCGGTGCCGCCGGTGATCACCACCTCTTCGCCGAAGCCGGTACTGCCGGCCCGAATCATGGTGTTCGCCTTGGTCAATCGGGGCACGCTGAGGCGACCCGCACACACCATCGCCTGCGGCTCACCCGAGGCGAGGACCGCGGGCAGTCGCCCGTGCGCGGATTCGTCGTCGATATCGACGAGCACGATCCGGCCAGGATGTTCCGACTGCGCGGAGCGCAACAGACCCCATACCGCGGCGGCGGCCAGGTCGGCCTGCCCGTGACCGTGCGCACCGCGGGTGACGACCACCAGACTCGACGCGGCGAATCGTGTGTCGGCGAGCCAGGTCTGGACCGCGACGAGCACGTCACCGACTCCGCTGTGCACAGCGTCGGTGGTGTTGCCGCCGGTGAACGGGAGCACGATGACGTCGGGAGTCGCGGACCCCAGCACGAGGTCGCCGAATGAGGCGACCGCAGAGACGTCGGAGACCTCCCCTGTCAACGCCTCCGCCCATCGCGGCGCGTCGGCGCCGACCACCATCCAGCGGCCGCCGACCGGCCCGTCGTCAGATCGGACCGGGACCCACTGCACCGCCGACAACCCGGCACCGTCGGCGGCGGCTGCGAGCCGCTCGGCCGAAACCTCCCGCAGCACCAGAGATTCCACCGTCGCGACCGGTGTCCCCGCCGGATCGGCGACGTCGACGCGAACCGCGCCGTCAGCGCTGCCCGCGATCCGCACCCGCAGACTCGTCGCGCCGACCACGGCGCAACGGACGCCGGTCCAGGCGAACGGCACCGTGATCGCCTCGGGCTCGTCCCCGCGCAGACCGATCGCCTGGAGTGCGGCGTCCAGCAGCGCCGGATGCACCAGGTAGCCGCCGATGTCACCACCGACCGCGTGCGCGTCCAACGCGACCTCGGCGAACACCTCTGTACCCTGGCGCCACGCCGCCCGCAGCCCTTGGAACGCCGGACCGTAGTCGGCCCCGAATTCGGCCAGTCTGGCATACCTGTCAGTCAGATCGATCGGCTCAGCGTCCGACGGCGGCCATGCCGTGCCGTCGAATGCGCGCTCGGCCACGGCGACGGTATTCCCGGCGCCGAGCAGACCGGTGGCGTGCTTGATCCACGGATCCGCCTCGCTACCAGTCGAATACACCCGGAATTCCCGCAAGCCCACGCTATCGGGTTCGCCGACCGTACACTGCACGCGGCGAGCGCCCTTGGCGGGCAGGATCATCGGTTCCGCGATGGTCAGCTCCACGATCATCGCACAACCCACCTGATGCCCGGCCGCAAGAGCGAGTTCGACGAACGCGGTACCCGGCAGCAGGGCGACACCACCGAAAACGTGATCACCGAGCCAGGGTTGCTCATCCACCGACAACCGGCTCGTGAAGACCAGCGCGTCGGCGTCGGCGCGGTCGATCGCGGCGCCGAGCAAGGGATGTCCTGCGACATCGCCCTGGCCGCTTACCGGATCGTCGCTGTTGATCCAGTACCGCTTACGCTGGAACGCATAGGACGGCACGTCGGCCACCGGGACACCGGCGAACAACCGCGGCCACTCGACCGCGATGCCCGCGGTGTACGCGATACCGAGTGCGTCGGCAAAGCTGCGGGATTCATCCTGCTCGCTCGCGCCCCGCAACACGGGAACAAGCACTGCATCGCCGCCGAGAGTTTCCGCCGCCATTCCCGAAAGCACAGCGCCGGAACCGACTTCGACGAACGCGCGTACCCCTGCGGTACCGAGCGCCCGCACAGCCTCGGCGAAACGCACCGACGAGCGCACCTGCCGCACCCAGTACTCCGGCGAGCTCAGCTCACCGGGCTGCGCCACGGTCCCGGTCACGGTGGAGACGATCGGGATTCGCGGCTCCGCGTAGCTCAGGCCCGCGATGGCGGCGCGGAACTCCGCCAGCATCGGTTCCATCAGCGGCGAGTGGAACGCATGGGAGACGTTGAGCTCCTTGGTCCGCTCGAACCGGACGGCGATCGCGCGCACCGCGGCTTCGGCTCCCGAGATCACCACCGAATTCGGTCCGTTGACGGCGGCGATGCTCACCTCGTCGGTCAGCAGTTCGGCGACCGCGTCCTCGCTCGCCGCGATCGCGACCATCGCGCCGCCCTCAGGCAGCTGCTGCATCAATCGTCCGCGAGCGCACACCAGGGTCGCCGCGTCGGCCAGCGACCAGACGCCTGCCACGTGTGCCGCGGCGATCTCGCCGATCGAATGTCCGGCAAGCAGATCCGCACGCACACCGACGGATTCGAGCAGCCGATAGAGTGCAACCTCGATCGCGAACAGGGCGGGCTGGGTGTATTCGGTGCGGTCGAGCAGTTTCGCAGAGCTCAGCACTGTGCGCAGCGGAACCTCCAGCATGCCGTCAACGCTCGCGCACACCTCTTCGAGCGCCGCAGCAAAAACCGAATTGGACTGTGCGAGTTCAATTCCCATGCCAGTGCGCTGTGAGCCCTGCCCCGCGAACAGGAACGCTGCCTTTCCCCCGCCCGCCCGCCCGAGGGTCACCGACTTGTGCGGGGTGCCGTCGGCGAGGGCCCGCAGGCCCTGCAGCAGTTCCGCGATATCGCTGCCGCTGACGCCGGCCCGCCACGGCAGCGCCGCCCGGGTGGTCGCGAGGGCATGCGCGATCGGTTGCGGCTCACCGACCGGCGACACTGGCAACGACGAATCAACAAGCGCCGCATGCAATTTCCGCGCCTGCGCCCGCAGCGCTGCTGCCGAATGCCCGGACAGCAACCACGGCATCGCCGGGGCAGCTGGTGCGGACGGTGGGTCGATCGCCCGCACACCTTCGAGCACCACATGCGCGTTGGTCCCGCTCATCCCGAACGAGGAGATCGCGGCCCGGCGCGGCCGGTGGCGCTCGGGCCATGGCCGGGACTCGGTGAGCAGCCGCACGCCGCCGCCGTCCCACTCCACGTGTCGGGTCGGCGCATCCACGTGCAGCGTGGCGGGCGCGACGCCGTGCCGCATGGCCTCGATCATCTTGATCACCCCGGCCACGCCTGCCGCAGCCTGCGTATGCCCGAGATTGGATTTGATCGAGCCGAGCAACAGCGGGTCGTCGTCGGTGCGGCCGACGCCATAGGTGGCGATCAGCGCTTGGGCCTCGATCGGGTCACCGAGGGTGGTGCCGGTGCCGTGCGCCTCGACGACATCCACATCCTCGGCCCGCAGTCCGGCGGCGGCCAGCGCCCGGCGGATAACCCGTTGCTGCGCGGGGCCATTCGGTGCGCTCGGCCCGTTGGACGCGCCGTCGGAATTCACCGCGGTGCCCCGTACCAGGCCGAGCACCCGGTGCCCGTTGCGCTCGGCGTCGGCGAGCCGCTCGACGACAAGTACACCGACTCCCTCGGCGAAGCCGGTCCCGTCGGCCGAGTCGGCAAATGAGCGGCACCGGCCGTCTCTGGAGAGTCCACGCTGCCTGGAGAATTCGATGAATATCCCCGGGGTCGCCATTACGGTGACACCACCGGCCAGCGCCAGCGTGCACTCGCCCTGCCGCAGTGCGGCGACCGCGAGATGCAGGGCGACCAGCGACGATGAACAGGCGGTGTCCACGGAGAGCGTCGGACCTTCCAGGCCGAGTTCATAGGCCACCCTGCCCGATACCACGCTGCCCGTGCCGTACGTGCCCGCATAGTCGTGGTACATCACCCCGGCGAACACTCCGGTCGGGCTGCCCGTCAATGCCTGCGGATCGATTCTGGCGTGCTCGAGCGCGGCCCAGGACGCCTCGAGCAGCAACCGCGTCTGCGGGTCGAGACTGCGCGCCTCCTGCGGGTCGATCCCGAACAGGTCAGCGTCGAATTCTCCTGCATCGTAGAGGAATCCGCCATCCTTGGCGTAGCTGGCGCCGGGCCGATCGAGGGTGGGGTCGTAGAGGGTTTCCAGATCCCAGCCGCGGTCGTCCGGGAACGGGCCGAGCGACTCCCTGCAGTCGGCCACCAACCGCCACAGGTCCGCGGGCGACTCGACGCCGCCGGGGTAACGGCAGCTCATGCCGACGATGGCGATCGGCTCATCCAGCCCCACGATGTTCGGCGCCGACTCGATCGGCGTCGCCACGATTCCGGCAACGAGCTCGCCGTGCAGGAACCTGGCCAGCACGGCCACGTTCGGATAGTCGAAAACCAGTGTGGCGGCCAGGCGCAGCCCGGTGGCGGCGTTCAGTGCATTGCGCAGTTGCACGGCCGTCAACGAGTCGAAGCCCAGTTCTTTGAAGGCCCGATCCGCCTGCACCGCAGCGCTATCGCGGTGCCCGAGCACTGCGGCCACTTCGGCACGGACCAGATCGACGAGCAGTTCCTGCTGTTCGGCGGCGGCCAGGCCGGTCAGCCTGCGCTGCAGGCCTTCGACGTCGGCGGCGGTCCCGGTCCCGGTCGCGCTGCGCCGCCGCACCGGCAGCAATGCGCTCAGCAGCGGCGTGTCGTTGTCACGTATCCGCGCGAGATCCAGTTTCAGGGGGGCGAGGGCCGCGGCCGATCCGGGCAGGGCCGCGTCGAACAATGCGAGCCCCTCGCTGGTCTCCAACGCAGCGATACCGCCGCGTGCGAGGCGAGCCCGGTCGGCATCGTCCATATCCCCGGTCATTCCACTGGCCCGAGCCCACAGACCCCACGCCAAAGACAATGCGGGCAAGTTCTTTTCGTGCCGATAGTGAGCAAGCCCGTCGAGGTAGGCATTGGCGGCGGCGTAGTTGGCCTGGGCGGGCGAGCCGAGTATGCCCGCGCTGGAGGAGAACAGCACGAAGGCCCGTAGGTCCATCTCCGCGGTCAGGGCGTGCAGATTCCACGCGCCGATTACCTTGGGGCGCATCACGATATCAAGCTGCTCGGGAGTCAGCGCGTCGAAGACGCCGTCGGCGAGCACACCTGCCGCATGAACCACCCCGGTCAGCGGACGATCCGGGTGAATGCCCGCGATAACCGCGGCCAGCGCATCGTAGTCGGCCACATCGCAGACAGCCGTGTCGATTTCGACGCCCGTCGTGGTGAGCTCCGCGACCAATGCAGGGTCGATCGCCCGGCGGCCGAGCAGTAACAGCCGTCGAACGCCCCATCGGGTGATCAGATGGCGGGCGATGATCGTGCCGAGCGTGCCGGTCGCTCCGGTCAGCAGCACCGTGCCCGCCGGATCGAAGAGCTGTTCGTGATCGGGCTCGCCGACCGGCGCGCGCACCAATCGCGGCACCAGCACCTCGCCATCGGCAGCAGTGATCTCCGGCTCCCCGATCGTCAGGGCCAATGCCGCCAGCTCTTGGTGATCCTGCTGAGACTCGTTGCGCACCAGCATAATCCGGCCGGGATGCTCCGACTGCGCCGACCGCACCAGTCCGGCGACCGCCGCACCGACCGGATCCGATCCGGCAAACACGACGATGGTGGACGTCGGATCGTGCAACGCCTCCTGTAGCTGAGTGAGCACCAATTGCACACTGGCACAGGCCTCGTCGCCGTCCGCACCGGTGGTGGCCCGCAGGTAGACGATATCGTCTGCTACTGCACGAGCCGTCAATCCGGCGGGCGCGGGCAGCCAGTCCACCCGATACAGCGATCCACCGAGCGCCGCCCGCGCCGCGGCGGCGAGCTGCTCGGCGGCCACTGGCCGCAACGACAGCGCACCCACCGAGGCCACCGGAGTGCCTGCGGGATCGGCGAATTCGATGGATACCGCCCGGCCGTCCGCCTGCGGTCGCACCCGCACCCGCAGCGCACGTGCGCCGGTGGCATGCACAACGACATCGGACCAGGCGAACGGCAACAGCACCTGTTCGTCGGCGACGTCGCTGAGACTGACCGCGTGCAGCCCGGCATCGAACAGCGCGGGATGCACCGCGAATCCGTCCGCCGACTCGGGCAGTGTCACCTCGGCGAAGATGTCCGCACCGTGCCGCCAGGCCGCCCGCAGGGTCGCGAAGGCAGGCCCGTACTGCAGACCCGCGTCGGTGAATCGCTCATAAAGTCCCGCCACCGCAATCGATTCCGCGCCGGCGGGCGGCCACGCCGCAAGATCTGCCGTCACGACCGCGCCCACCGGGGCGAGCACGCCGTCGGCGTGCCGGGTCCACGGAAGTTCCTCAGCTGTGCTCTCGGTCCGCGCATACACGCTCACCGGGCGGCGCCCCGACTGTTCTGCCGCCCCGACCACCACCTGCAGTTGCACCCCGGCGCGCTCCGGCACAACCAGTGGCGTCTCGATGGTCAGCTCCGCGACTCGGCCGCAACCGACCTGATCGCCCGCGCGCACCACCAGTTCGAGGTGCCCGGTGGCGGGGAAGAGCAGCACGCCGCCGACCACGTGGTCGGCCAGCCAGGGATGGGTACGCACCGACATCCGCCCGGTGAGCACGACCTCACCCGAATCCGCATGCACCAATGCCGCGCCGAGCAGTCGGTGACCGGTGGCCGAAAGCCCGACCGAGTCGACATCTCCGAACGACGCGGTGTCCTCATGCCAGAACCGCTTGCGCTGAAATGCATAGGTGGGCAGGTCAACTCGCTGGTACTCGGCATCCTGGCCGGAAAAGTGCCTACCCCACTGCACGTCGACCCCGTTGACGAACGCCTCGGACGCGGCGGCCAGGAATTGCCCGAGCCCACCGAATTCGCGCCGCAGCGTCCCGAATGCCACAGCAGCGTCATCGGTTTCGGCGATACTCGCCGTCAGCACCGGGTGCGGGCTGCATTCAACGAATACGCCGAAACCATCGCTGACCGCGGCGCGCACCGCCGATTCGAACAGCACCGTCTGCCGTAGATTGCGATACCAGTACTCGGCGTCGAACTCCGCGGAATCGACGATCGCACCGGTGACCGTGGAGTAGAACGGAATTCGCGCGGCGTGCGGCGTGATATCGGCGAGGGCGGTAAGCAGGTGATCGCGAATCGACTCGACGTGCGCCGAATGCGACGCGTAGTCGACCGGCAGCCGCTTGACCCGCACTTCCTCGGCCGCGAGTTCCTGTTGCAGCCGGTCGAGTTCGGCCGGGTCGCCAGAGACCACCACCGACTGTGCGCCGTTGACCACCGCCACCGACAGTCCGGCCCGATCCACCAGCCGAGGCCGGATCAACTCGAGCGGTAATGCCACCGACATCATCCCGCCCTTACCGGACAGCGCCTCCGCGATCGCCTTGCTGCGCAGGGTGACGATTTTGGCGCCGTCCTGCAACGACAGCACGCCTGACACGCAGGCCGCGGCGATTTCGCCCTGGGAGTGCCCGATCACCGCCGCGGGTTCGACCCCGTATGCCTGCCAGGTGCGGGCAAGCGAGACCATGATCGCCCACAGTATCGGCTGCACGATATCGACCCGTTCGACCGATGTGCGCAGCTCTTCGAACAGATCCCAGTCCACGAAAGGAGCACAGGCCGTGGCACATTCGGCCATTGCGGCGGCGAAGACCGGCGATTGGCCCAACAACTCGACTGCCATCCCGGTCCACTGGCTGCCCTGGCCGGGAAATACGAAGACGGGATCTGCCGGCTCGCCTGCCACCCCGATGCTCACACCGGGAGCCGCCTGACCGTCCGCCAGCGCAACGAGCGCCTCGCGCAACTGCGCCCGGTCCGCGCCGACCAGTACGGCCCGGTGCGACATCACATTTCGGGTGGTGGCCAACGCGACACCGATATCTTCCGGATCGAGATCCGGTTCGGCGTCCACCGATGACAGCAGACGGAAGGCTTGTTTCGCCAGTGCAGGGGCGCTCTTGGCCGAGAGCACCCAGGGTGTCGCCGTGGCGCGATCACGCCGCGGCTCGCTCGGCCCGGCGTGTTCGAGGGTTACTTGTTCGAGAATAACGTGTGCATTCGTGCCGCTGACCCCGAAGGCCGAAATACCCGCCCTGCGTGGATCTTCCGACTCCCACGGCCGCGCCTGGGTCAGCAATTCCACCGCCCCCGCCGACCAATCCACCTTTCCCGAAGGCGCATCAACCCCCAACGACGCAGGCAACACACCGTGCCCCATCGCCAACACCATCTTCATCACGCCGGCCACCCCAGCAGCAGCCTGGGTATGACCGATATTCGACTTCACCGATCCCAGCCACAACGGACCAGACGCACGCCCCTGTCCATAGGTCGCCAGCAAGGCCTGCGCCTCGATCGGATCACCCAGCTCGGTCCCGGTGCCGTGCGCCTCTACAACCTGGATATCCCCTGGAACCAAACCCGCACTCGTCAACGCGGCTCGAATCACCCGCTGCTGCGACGGACCATTGGGCGCGGTCAAACCATTCGACGCCCCATCCTGATTCACCGCCGAACCACGCACCACCGCCAACACCGGGTGCCCGAGCCGACGCGCATCAGACAACCGCTCCAAGACGAGCATTCCGACGCCCTCGCCCCACCCCGTGCCGTCGGCGGCGTCCGCGAACGGTTTGCACCGTCCGTCCAGGGCGAGTCCGCGCTGGCGACTGAACGCGATAAACGATTCCGGGGTCGTCATGACGGTGACGCCGCCGGCAAGGGCCAGCGAGCATTCCTTCTGTCGCAGCGCCGTCACCGCCAGGTGCATAGCGACCAACGACGAGGAGCATGCGGTGTCGATGGTGACCGACGGCCCCTCTACACCGAGGGTGTAGGAGATCCGGCCGGCGATTACGGCCGCCAATGTTCCTGTCCCCAAGGCGAAGTCGCGCTCGGCCGGGCTGCTCGCGAGCAGCCCGCGGTAATCCTGGCCATTGGTGCCCGCGAAGACGCCGACATTGGTGCCGCGCACCGAATCCGCGGCGATGCCCGCACGCTCGAGCGCCTCCCAGGTGACCTCGAGCAGCAGTCGCTGCTGTGGGTCCATCAATACCGCCTCACGCGGACTGATCCCGAAGAACGCCGCGTCGAAGTCGGCTGCGCCGCGCAGGAACGCGCCCTTGCGCACGTTGCTCTTGCCCGCGGCGTCGGGGTCAGGGTCGTAGAGCGACTCCAGATCCCAGCCCCGATCGGCCGGGAAGTCGGTGACGGCATCGCGACCGTCGATGAGCAACTGCCAGAACGCTTCCGGGGTATCGATGCCGCCGGGAAAGCGGCAGCCCATAGCCACGATCGCGACCGGCTCCTGCTCTTGCGACTCCACCTCGCGCAGTCGGTGCCGGGTCTGGTGCAGATCGGCGGTCACCTTCTTGAGGTAGCCCAGCAGTTTCGCCTCGTTGCCCGCCACAGTCTCGTTGCTCATTGCACATCCAGCTCGCTGTCGATGAAGGCGAAAAGATCCTCGGCCGAGGCCTCTTCGAGTTGTTCGGCCACCGCGGCCCGATCGGTGCCGACCATGGTCTCGGTCAACCTGGTGAGCATCGACTGGAGACGAGCCGTTGCCCGGCTGGCGTCGACCTCCTGCACGGTCACCTCGGCGAGCCGGGCCTCCAGCCGATCCAGTTCCATCTGCAGCGGGGCAACCGCCCCTTCCGCGCCACCGAGTTGCTGATCGAGATGGGCGGCCAGCGCGGTGGGGCTGGCGTAGTCGAAGACGAGAGTGGCGGGCAGCGGCACACCACACGTGGAACTGATCCGGTTGCGCAGATCCACTGAGGTCAGTGAGTCGAAGCCGAGGTCGCGGAAGGCCAGGTTCGGCTCCACCGCAGCGGGGCCGTCATAGCCGAGTACCGCCGCGATCTGGGTACGGACCAGATCCAGCAATGCACGTGCGCGCTCGGTCGCACCCATACCGGCCAGCCGCCGGGTGAATTTGCCGGTGTCCTGCTGCACTGCGCCGGTGGCCGCGGTCCGCACCTCGGGCAGATCGGCGAGCAGTGGGCTCGGGCGGGTCGCGGTAAATGCGGGCGCGAATTTCGCCCAGTCCATGTCGGCGACCGTCAGCGTGGTCTCGCCGGTCTCCACCGCGCGTGCCAGCGCGGCCAGCGCGCGGCTCGGCGTCAGCGTCGCGATGCCGAGCGCGACGCCCGCATCGCGAACGGCCGCGCTGTCCGCCATCCCGGACTCGGCCCACGGCCCGAACGACACCGACGTGGCGGCCAAACCCTGAGCCCGCCGGTATTCGGCGAGCCCATCGAGGTAGGCGTTCGCGGCGGCATAGTTGGCTTGCCCCGCACCCCCGACGATCGCGGATAGCGAGGAGAACAGCACGAAGACGTCAAGGCCGAGATCCTTCGTGAGTTCATGCAGTACGAGCGCGGCATCGGCCTTGGGCCGCAGCACCGCCGAGAACCGTTCGGGCGTCAGCGATTCCAGCACACCGTCGTCGAGCACACCGCTGAGGTGCACGACGCCGGTCAGCGGACGGTCGGCAGGCAGCGCGGCGAGTAGCGCGGCAACCCGGCCTGCGTCGGTTACGTCGGCCGCCGCCAGGGTCACCGCGGTGCCCGCCGACTCCAACTCCGCCGCCAGCTCGACGGCGCCCGGCGCTTCGGCGCCGCGCCTACTGACCAGCAACAGATGCTCGACGCCGCGGCCGCTGAGCCAGCGCGCCACCTCGCCGCCGATCCCGCCGGTAGCGCCGGTCACCAATACGGTGCCCCGCGGCTGCCACGGTGCGCCGCTGCGCGCGGGCGCATGTTCGAGCCGCCTGCCGTACGTTCCGGTTTCCCGCACCACCAGCTGATCTTCATCGCCGCTACCGATCACGGCGTCGACGAACTGCTCGAGCACGCTGGGGCTGAGATCGACGGGAAGGTCGATCAGACCACCCCACCGCTGCGGTTGTTCGACGCCGGCCACCCGGCCCAGACCCCACAACGCCGCCTGCGCGAATCCCGTCACCTGCGCCGACGTCTCGTGCGCCACCGCATCCTGGGTGACGATCCAGAACTTGCCCGCGATCCCCGCATCGCCGTGCGCCTGCACGACCGCGGCGGCCGAGGCGACCGACGATCGCGAATCCGGCAGGTAGACAACGCCATCGACGCCGGACCGGCCGTCGAGCGCGGCGGCCACTGCGGCGCGGTCATCGGCACCGGCGACCACCTCTGTCGCGACGCCTCGCGACGCGAACGCCGCCAGGACCTGCTCGAGCCGATCACCACCGATCTGCGCCGCAGGCGCCACGACGAGCCACTGCCCACCGGCGGTCACCCGGACCGCAGGAGACACGCGCTGCCAGCCGATCCGATAACACCAGCTGTCCACCGTCGCGGTGGCGCGGCGCCGGTCCTGCCACGCCGCCAACGCGGGCACCACCGCGGACACCGACGCATCGTCATCCACCTGAAGGGTCGCGGCTACTGCGGCAATGTCGTTGCGGCGCACCAACTCCCAGAATTCGTCGCCCTCATCGACGGTCGGCGTCGCCGACGCCGACGTCGCGGTCTCCCAGTACCGGGCCCGCTGGAAGGGATAGGTCGGCAGCGCCACCCGCTGCGCGCCCGCGAACAACACCGACCAGTCGGGGCTGACGCCCGCGGCGTGCAGCCGGCCCACCGCGGTGATCAGCGCCAGCTCCTCATCCCGGTCCCGGCGCTGCGTCGCGATCACCTTGATATCGGTGTCCACCGACATGCCCGCGAGCACCGAATCCGGACCGAGCTCGAGGAAACGCGTCGCGCCTTTGGCGGCCAGGCTGTGCACGCCGTCGTGATAGCGGACGGCGGTGCGTACATGCTGCACCCAGTACTCCGCGTCGATCGGCTGGGTAACGATCTGTCCGGTCATATTGGACGCGATGGGCAGTTGAGGTTCATGGAAGGTCAACCCCTGCGCCACTTTTCGGAAGTCGGCCAGCATCGCGTCCATCCGGTGCGAATGGAATGCGTGCGAGACGCGCAGACGGGTCGACTTGGCGAAGGTCGCGGCGACCGCGAGCACCGGCTCCTCATCACCGGAAATCACCACTGCCCGTGGACCATTGACCGCCGCCAGCGCGACGGACTCATTCAGATGTGGCGTGATGTCGTCCTCGGAAGCTCGGATCGCGACCATCGCCCCGCCCTCGGGCAGCGCCTGCATCAATCGCCCCCGCGCGGCGACCAAGGTAACCGCGTCGGCGAGCGTCAACACACCCGCAACATGCGCGGCGACCAGTTCACCGATCGAGTGCCCGCCCACCAGATCTGGGCGGATCCCCCACGAGTCGAGCAGCCGGACCAGTGCGACTTCGAAGGCGAAGATCGCGGCCTGGGTGTATTGGGTCTGATGCACTAGCTCGGATTCGGCATCCCAGATGAGCGGCAGCAGCGGCCGATCGAGCTGTGCGTCGAATTCACCGCACACCTGCTCGAGCGCTGCGGCGAATACCGGAAAGTGCGTGCTCAGCGCCCGTCCCATACCGGGCCGTTGCGAACCCTGTCCGGAGAACACGAAGGCGAGCAGGCCGGTATCGGAGACGGCGCACGGAAGGTCACGGCCTTCGGCGAGCGCACGAACGCCGGCGGTCAACTCGTCGAGATCGCGGCCGGTCACCACGGCCCGCTGAGTGAACGCGGACCGCGTGGTCGCCAGCGAGAATCCGACGTCCATCGGGTCGCGTCCGTCAATCACCTCGAGCAGCCGATTCGCCTGCTCGCGAACAGCTTCCACGGTGTGCCCGGACAGCACCCAGGGCACCACCGGCAGCGGCACCCGCCTGGAATCTGCCGGCTCCACGGCCGGCGGCGCCTCCTCCACGATGATGTGCGCGTTGGTGCCGCTGATTCCGAACGAGGAAACCCCCGCTCGGCGCGCTCGCCCTTCGGCCGGCCACGGCCGGGCCGCGGCCAGCAGCTTGACATCGCCGGCGGTCCAGTCGACCGCCGTGCTCGGCCGGTCTGCATGCAGCGATTGCGGCATCACCTGATGCTTCATCGCCATCACCATCTTGATCATCGCGGCGACACCGGCCGCGGCTTGCGGATGACCCATATTCGACTTGATCGAACCGAGCCACAGCGGCTGGCCTTCGCGGCGATCCTGCCCGTAGGCCGCGAGTATCGCCTGCGCCTCGATCGGATCGCCGAGCGTGGTGCCCGTACCGTGCGCCTCGACCACATCGACCTGGTTGGCAGGCAATTGGGCGTCGGCGAGGGCCTGGCGGATCACCCGAATCTGCGCGGGTCCACTCGGCGCGGTCAATCCATTGGACGCGCCGTCCTGGTTGATCGCGCTGCCCCGCACCACGGCAAGCACCTCATGGCCGTTGCGCTGTGCGTCGGAAAGCTTCTCCACCAGCAACACTCCGGCGCCCTCGGCCCACGCAGCGCCCGAAGCGTCCTCGGAGAACGAACGGCAACGGCCGTCGGCCGAGAGTGCGCGCCGCTCGCTGAACTCAATGAACATCACGGGACTCGCCATCACCGCGACGCCGCCTGCGAGGGCCATCGTGCATTCGTCCCTGCGCAACGCCTGGCAGGCGTTGTGCAGCGCGACAAGCGAGGAGGAGCACGCCGTATCGATGGTGACGGCGGGACCTTCCAAACCCAGCGAGTAGGCGATCCGACCGGACACGATGCTGCCGGAAATGGTGCCGCCGATGTAGTCGTGATGCATCAGCCCCATGAAGACCCCGATAGGTGAGCCCTTCATCGACAAGGGGTCGACTCCCGCCCGCTCGAACGCCTCCCAGGAAACCTCCAGCAGCAGGCGCTGTTGCGGGTCGGTGCCCGGCGCATCCTTGGGGCTTATCCCGAAGAACGCGGCGTCGAACTCGGCGGCGTCGTGTAGGAAGCCGCCCTCCCGAACGTAACTCTTGCCCGGCTGCCCCGGCCGCGGGTCGTACAGCGACTCGACGTCCCAACCCCGGTCGACCGGGAAGCCAGAGACGACGTCGACGCCGCCGTCCACTATGTCCCACAGGTCCTCGGGGGTGCGGATACCACCGGGATAGCGGCAAGCCATGCCAACGATCGCGATCGGTTCGCGCTCCCGATCCTGTAGTTCGCGCACGCGAACTCGGGTTCGTTCCAGTTCTGCGGTTGCCCGCTTCAAATAGTCCCGCAGCTTGTCGTCGGTGGCTGGATCTTGCATCACTGGACTCCAAGGGTGTCGTCGAGCCGGGCATAAAGTTCTTCGTCGGTGGCGGATTCGAGATCTAGCGCCGGTAGTGCCGTGCGCGGTCCTTCGTTGCGGACCTGCCACGCGCGAATGAACGCGTCGAGTCGGGCGGCAACCGCCGAATCTCCCGCGTCGCCTGCCATCAAGTCGGTCAGGGTGATCTCGAGCCGGTCGATCTCCGCGACCAGCGCGCGAGCCCGATCCTGGCGACCGGGTACCAGTCGCTCGGCGAGGTACGCAACGACCGCCACCGGTTCCGGATAGTCGTATGCCAGAGTTGCCGGGAGCTCCAGCCCGGTCACGGTGCCGAGCGCGTTGCGCAAATCCACCGCGGCGAGCGAATCGAGACCCATTTCGTTCAGCGCGCGCCCCGGATCCACCTCCGCCGCAGACTGATAGCCAAGGACATTGGCCACGGCGGTCGACACCACGGCCAGCAGCGCGCGCTGCCGATCGGTCTCCGAAAGCACCGCAAGCCGGTCGCGCCACATCTGTGCGTTCGACGCCGGTTTCGTCTCGGCCCCACCCGGCACGACCGGCCGAACAAGGCTGCGCAGCAGCGCGGGCGTACCGTCCGCCCTGGCCCGGACCGCGGCCGGGTCCACCCGCATCGGGACCACCAGCGCGTCCGGAGCGGCCATGGCCGCATCGAATAACGCCAGACCTTCCGACACCGAGATCGGCGGCAGCCCGAGGCGGTTCATCCGGTCGATATCGGCGGCGTTCACCTCTTCGGACATACCGCCGACACCGGTCCACATGCCCCACGCCATCGACACGGCAGGCAGCCCAGCGGACCGCCGATACTCGGCGAGTGCATCGAGGAAGGTATTGGCAGCGGCGTAATTGGCCTGGCCCGCGCCGACGAGTAGACCGGCGATCGAGGAGAACAGCACGAACGCGGTGAGGTCGGTGTCCTTGGCGAGCTCGTGCAGATTCCACGCCGCGTCGACCTTGGGTCGCAACACCCGTTCCATCTGGTCCGGGCCGAGTGAGCCGAGCATGCCGTTGTCGACAACGCCCGCGCAGTGCAGCACCGCGCCGATGTCGTAGCTGCCGAACACCGCGCCGAGCTGGTCCCGGTCCGCCGCGTCACACGCCGCGACCACGACCTGCGCACCGAGCGAAGTCAACTCATCTGTCACTGCGCGGGCACCCGGGGCGTCCAGTCCGCGCCGGCTGATCAAGACCAATTTGGTGACACCGTGTGCCTGTATCAGGTGCCGGGCGATCACCAAGCCGAGACCACCGGTGCCGCCGGTGATCAAGACGTATCTCGTGGGATCCCATACCGATTCGGACGGTGCGAACTGGGCGGTCGCGCGCATCAGCCGCGGCACCCTGAGCTCGATCTCGCCTGCGCCGGTGTCCCGGATCGAGATCTCCGGTTCGGCGCAGCTGAGCGCGGCCGCGTAATCGGCTGAGCCGTCGGTGTGGATCAACTGAAAGCGGCCCGGATTCTCGGCTTCGGCCGCCCGCACCAAGCCCGCGACCGGCCCGTGGGTCAGCTCTGCGTGCCGGATGAGTACCGCGAGTCGTCCGCCGGACGGCTGTTCGAGCCATTCGCGCAACCGCGTCATGGTGGCGTGAGTCGCGTCCCGCGCGGCAGGCACGACCGGCTCCGGCTGCCAGGCGACCGGGTACACCGTGGTGTCGTTGTCGGGCGCGGCGGTGATCTCGGCGGGTATCCACTCCCGCTGAAAGAGCGAATCGCGTGCGACGGTGCCGAGTTGACCGGCCGAGACCGGACGCGCGGCCAGGGACTCGATCGACGCGACCGGATTTCCGGAACCGTCGGCGATCTGCACCGAGACGTTGTCCGCACCGGCTTTGCCGATCCGGATCCGCAGCTCTCGCGATCCGCTCGATGACAACTCGATCCCGCGCCAGACAAACGGGAGAACCGCTGGCCCACCGTCGAGTTCGAGCAGATCGGCGTGCAGCGCGGCGTCCAGCAACGCCGGATGAATGCCGTACCGATCCGCGGACGGCCGTGCGGGCGCGGGCAGCGCCGCCGCGGCGAACAACTCGTCGCCGCGCCGCCAGACCTCCTGCAGGCCACGGAAGGTTTCGCCATAGTGGTAGCCGCTACGCGCCAGCCGGGGGTAGAGATCGCCCAGTTCGACCCGCTTTGCGCCCGCCGGTGGCCACTGCGTCAGCTCGAATTCGCGGGTCTGGTCATCGTCTCGGGAAACGATCAGCGTTCCGATAGCGTGCCGGGTCCACGGCGCGTCCAGATCGTCGGCCAAGCGCGAGGACACCACCATCGGACGTCGGCCGTCCTCGCCTGCGCCGACCACGAGGCGCAGGCTCACCGCACCGGTCTCCGGCAGCACCAGGGGCGTCTGTAGCGCGAGTTCCTCCACTACACCGCAGCCGACCTGACGGCCCGCGTGCAGCGCCAACTCCACGAAGGCAGTGCCCGGCAAAATAACCGACCCGAGCACGTCGTGCTCGCCCAGCCAGGTATGGGTCTCGCGGGACAGTCGCCCCGTCAGCACCAGACCGTCCGGTTCCGGCAGCTCGACCATCGCGCCGAGCAACGGATGCCGCGACGGCACCTGGCCCAACTCGTCCGCGCCATATCCTGCCTCGGACTCCAGCCAAAACCGTTGCCGCTCAAACGGATACGTCGGTAAGGCAATGCCGCTTCCGTCGTGGCCCGCGAAGAACGCGGACCAGTCCACCGGCACACCGTTGGCGTGCAGGCGACCGAGCGCGGTCACCACCTCGCGGGGTTCGCCGTGCTCCCGACGCATCGTCGCGACGGTCGGCACCTGCGCGGGGACGCACTCGGCCGCCAACGTGGCAAGCACCGCGTCCGGACCCACCTCGAGCAGGGTGGTCGCCCCTTCCGCCAGCGCCGCGCGAATCGCCGGTTCGAACAACACCGTTCGACGCGCATTGCGCACCCAGTGCTCGGCCGAGGACAGCTTCTCCGCTGTGACGAGGGCGCCGGTGACGGTCGACACGATCGGCGTTGTCAGCGCGTGGTAAGTCAGCTTGTCCGCGATCGCGAACAATTCGTCGAGCATCGGCTCCATCAGCGGCGAATGAAACGGGTGCGATACCGTCAGCCGCCGAGTCTTCGCGAATTGCTTCGCGATATTTTCGACCGCGTTCTCGGCACCCGAGATAACGACCGACCGAGGTCCGTTCACCGCGGCGATATCGACATCATCGGTCAGCAACGATGTCACCTCGGACACGCTCGCCCGCACCGCACACATCGCGCCCCCGGCCGGAAGCGACCGCATCAGCCTGCCGCGGGCCAGCACCAGAGCCGCGGTGTCGGCAAGCGACAACGCACCGGCCACGTGCGCCGCGACGATTTCACCCACCGAATGCCCGAGCACCAGGTCCGGGTGCACACCCCAGGATTCCAGCAACCGGAACAACGCGACCTCGACCGCGAAGATCGCGATCTGCGCGTAGTCGGTCCGGTTCAGCATCTCCCCGCCGGTCGAGATGACCTCGTACAACGGCCGCTCGAGCTCGTCGTCGACCAGCTCGCACACCGCGTCGAAGGCCCGCGCGAACACCGGATATGCCGCATACAGCCCGAGGCCCATCCCGGCCCGCTGCGATCCCTGGCCGGTAAAGAGGAAAACCGTCTTGCCCGCGGTCACCGACCCGGCCACAGCCGATGCGGCCGACTCCAGGCCGGCCAGCAGTTCATCGGCATCCGCGCCGACAGCAACGGCACGTACCGGCCACTGGGTGCGCGTCATCGCCAGCGAATACCCCACCGCACCGATATCGCAGCCGGGCCGTTCCCCGACGTAGTCGCGCAATCGGTGCACCTGTTCGGCGAGCGCGGCCGGCGTGCGCGCCGACAGCAGCCAAGGCACGGCGGGCAGTGGTTCGCCGACCGACGCAGCATCGGGCTGGGGCGCCTGCTCGAGTATCAGGTGGGCGTTGGTGCCGCTGAGCCCGAACGAGGAGACGGCCGCCCGCCGTGGCCGACCGGTCTGCGGCCATGCGACGAGTTCGGTGGCCAGCCGCACCGCACCGGCATCCCAGTCCACTTTCGCCGAAGGCACCTCGGCGTGCAGGGTTTTCGGTACTTGGCCATGGCGCATGGCCAGCACCATTTTCAGTACCCCGGCAATACCGGCGGCGGCCTGCGTGTGGCCGAGGTTCGACTTGATCGATCCCAGCCACAGCGGTTCGTCACGCTGTTGCCCGTAGGTGGCGATGAGTGCTTGCGCCTCGATCGGATCACCGAGGGTCGTGCCAGTACCGTGCGCTTCCACGACGTCGATATCGTTGGGGTTCAGGTCCGCATTGGCCAGTGCCTGACGGATGACGCGCTGCTGGGACGGTCCATTCGGAGCGGTCAACGTGCTGCTCGCTCCATCGGAGTTGATCGCGCTGCCGCGGATCACGGCCAGTATGCGATGACCGAGTCGCTGGGCATCGGACAGCCGCTCGAGCAGCACCATCGCGGCGCCCTCGCCCCAGCCGGTGCCGTCCGCGCCCGCGCCGAACGCCTTGCACCGTCCATCCGGGGACAACCCGCGCTGCTTGCTGAAGTCGATGAAAGTCTCGGGGGTCGACATCACCGTCACCCCGCCGGCCAGCGCGAGCGTGCATTCACCGGTGCGCAGGGCACCTGCGGCCAAATGGATCCCCACCAGCGAGGAGGAGCATGCGGTATCGACGGTCACCGCGGGTCCTTCCAACCCGAAAACGTAGGCAACCCGCCCCGAGGCGATGCTGCCCGCGCTGCCGTTGCTCAGGTAGCCGTCGAGGTCGTCCGCGACCGTGCCGACTCTCGTTGCGTAGTCGTTGTACATCACCCCGGCGAATACCCCGGTTCGACTGCCGCGCAGCGTGTTCGGCACGATACCCGCATCCTCGACGGCCTCCCAGGACACTTCCAGCAGCAGGCGCTGCTGTGGGTCCATGGCCAGTGCCTCCCGCGGGCTGATGCCGAAGAAGCCTGGCTCGAAATCGGCGGCATCGTGCAGAAAACCACCGGCGCGGGTGTAGCACTTACCCGCCACCCCCGGATTCGGGTCGTAGAGTGACTCGACCTGCCAACCGCGATCGACCGGGAACTCCGACACCGCGTCGGCTCCCGAAACAAGCAATGGCCATAGCTGGTCCGGACCGGCCACGCCGCCGGGAAGTCGGCACGCCATGCCGACAATGGCAATTGGCTCCTTCGCGCGCTGCTGTTCCTCGGCGAGCCTTTGCCTGGTTTCCCGCAGCTCCGTAGTCGTTCGCTTGAGATAGTCGAGCAATCGCTCTTCGTTGTTCACGTTCGCCGCCATCCACCCGAAATATGTGATCGTCAAAGACCGCGATACGGCACTCGTCCCCGCAAGAAACCTTGCATTCGGCGAATGGCGTTGCGTACCTTCGTCTTCGACCCTAGGTATCGGTAATTGCATCGGCCTACCCCTAGGTCCCCCAGAACCACCCGCCACCAGCACGCTCGCCTCCCCTACCCCCACCTGACGCATGACCTGCGCCTTTTCTCGACGCTCACCACGACGGCCTGCAGTCAACGCAGCTCGAGGCGATGTGACGCCTGCACACTCCTTGTCGACATGCCTGCCTGCCTTTCACCGCGCAACTCGAAGTCATTGCGGCCGAAAGTGTTCCGCCTCCTTGGCACCGTTAGTCTCGAAAATCGAGAGATCGTAAGTGTCCGTCTACGAACTGCTCATTTCGGTGTCGGGCAGAGGGTTGGCACGGGCGAGGCGGCGGCGCATCAGGATGATCATGGCCCACTGGACCATGGCTTCGTGGTGTTCGGGGAGCCGTTCGTAGTCGTGAACGCAGCGGCGCGCTGGAAGATCCACGCCAGAGTGCGCTCGGCCACCGACCGGCGCGGGATTACCTCGAAACCGGTGGCGTCATCGCTGCGTTCGACGATCTCGATGGTGTAGCCGAGCGTGTCTTTGGCCCAGGTCACGAGCTTGCCGGCGTAGGCGCCGTCGGTCTTCGGCCAGCCGTACTCGTTCAGACAGGTCGTTGTGGACGGCCAGAGTAAACCTGTCGGCTCCAGCGGGTGAAGATCGCACGGACGGTGCCCCACGCGATGTCGTAGTCGGCGGACAGGTTACGCCACTTGACGCCGTTGTCGGCTTCTCTGAACTAGCGGATGGAGCGAGTCCGGTTGTAGTGGAATAGGTTTCGATTCAGTCCTGGGGGCTCTCAGTGGCCTGACGCCGGTATCGATGAGCCGTGAAACTGAGGTTGTCGACGAGGGTGTAGGCGTCGGAAGCGGGGCGGGTGCTGCCGTGGACGGCGAAGAATTCGATCAATAGCTCGCCAACAGGCAGCTCGCGGCTTCGAAGGAATTCATCCAAGGTCGTGAGCAGTGCGGCAAGGTCGGGGTCATCGTCGGGGATGGACTGTTGTTTCTTGGGCATCAGTCACCGTTCGGAAGAGGTTGTGCTGGTGGCGATTTCGGTGAATGTCGGCATGCCGAGGCTGATGATGATGGTTTGCCGGGTTGCTTCCTCGTCGAGTTGGGCCAGTTTGGCTTCTGCGCCGGCGAGGCTGACTTGCAGGCCCTCGATCTCGCCGAGCCATCCTTCCCGCTCTGCTTCGCTGATCCGGTCGGTGAGGTTGTCGCGGATTTCTTCCAGCCGGGCGCGTTGCTGTGGATCCGGCCGTAGGAGCGAACATCTGACACAAGCGTGCTCGTGAATACACGGTGTTGAGAATGCGCGGGCGCAGATGCCGATGGAGAGTTTGCGTTTCTCGAAGTGGGCGAGGAACTCGTCCCACTCGGTGTCGGTTGGGGTGCGGTATTCGGCGCTGGGACGCTGCGAGCGGCGGCGGGCGATGAATGCGCGGTAGGACTCGATCGCCTCTTCGGGGTAGGCGGCCTTGTATCCCATTGTGGTCTCGACGTTTTCGTGACCGGCGATGATCTGGGCGATGTGGGGCGGAAGCCCGTTCATGATGGCGTCGGTGATGAATATCCTGCGGAAGTCGTGGGGTGTGAAGCGCAGCGGCTGCCCGGTAGCATCGGTCAGGCCGGTGGCGTCCAGGAGCTTGTTCAGAAGCTGCTTGACGGTGGAGGCGGGGATGCCGCGGATTTCGCTGCCGGTGCGTCTCTGGAACAGCAGCGGCATAGGTGGTGACCAGGTCCGTTCGTGCCGGTCATAGGCGGCGACCATCGGGACCATGCCGTCCGCGCCGCGGACCCGTTGCAGCACGGCGCTCAGGACGTCGGCGAGTTCGGGACTGATGAGCAGCAGCCGCTCGGCGTCGGATTTCGACGGCGCGATTTGCAGCAGCGGGACGAGCTCGCCGGTCGACGGCAGCCGGTATTCGGTGATCGCATGGTGGGCGAGCTCCAGCAGTTCCTCGACACGAATGCCGGTGTGGCGCAAAGTCTCCAGGATGGCCCAAGCCCAGAAGGCGGCCGCTTCCTCGGCTGCCAGGTCACGCCGTTTGCCGGTGTCCGGATCGACGGCCCAGACCAGCGGGGTCATTCGCAGGTTCCTGGCCAGGACAGGGCGATGCCAACGTCGGCCATCGATATCGAAATCCTGGCCTGGGTCGACCGATTGGGCCGCGCGCAGTCGGCGGCTGGCCAGTTCCAGCTGATCCTGAGCGGTCTTGACCAGCAGTGGAAGGACGGGAAGTCGTTCGCGAGTGCGCTGGTCCATCCGAGCCTTGCGATGCTTGTTGACCTTGCTCTGGCGGATGGTGAGGTCGCTGTCGCGCACTGGACATGGGGCGACCCATGGTCCCCAGCGGGATGGTTCTTCCAGTGCCCATTGCGCGATGTCCTGGTAGAACGCCCGAACCGTGGTCAACTCGTTGTCCGATAGCCGGCGGATCCGCTCCTCGGTCGTGGTGCCGTCAGCGTGCTTGACCTTGCGTATCCGATATTGCCGCCGTTCCTTCCAGGCAGCCGCGACCTCCGGCGCCAGGTGCAGCGAGTCGATGCCGGGATGATGGCGCTCGAGGTCGGCCCAGAACTTGCCGCCGAGCATGAACGCCAGCTGGTCCAAGGTCGAGTAGTCCACGGAGGGTTGACGTTCGCGCAGGTAGTCCAGGAGCACCGCGCGGACCGGCTCGCAGGTGATCGCGTAGCGGTCCAGCAGTGCCTCCAGGCTGCGCTGTCCCGTCGTGTTGGCCAACGCCCGAAACGTGGCGGGTGCGTGGGCTGGCAGGACCCCGACCTGCCGCAACAGCGCGTAGGCCGCTGACATGTAGGTCGCCCGTTTGCCCGCCGTCCGGCGCAGATCGTAAGCTTGAACCAGGTCGCCGACAGACACTTCGACGACCGTTCCGCCCTTGGCCGCAACGATTTTGGCGATCATCGCGATCGCCGCCGATCCCTCGGCCTGCAGCGCGGGCGTTGCCGCGACCGCGTCGCGCAGCAGCGCGAAGCCTTCGGGATCACGGACGCGGCTCATCTCCCGGGTCAGGAACACTGCGTTGTTCCTGCGCTGCAGCAGATGAGCCAGCGACGGACGCAGGACATCCAGGCTCATCAAGACCAGGAACCCGCTGGCCAGCTCGACCGGGTTCCTGGCGACCGTGCCCACCGACTGCTCGGCGAGCCAGCGCCCCGCGCTCTCGCGCCACTGCGCGTCGTGTTCGGCCAGTGAGGAGTTCCACCGCTGCTGCCAGGTGTCCCCCGGGAACGAGGACAACCACCTCAACAGGCGGTCGGTGCCGCGGCGTTGATGCTGGCCGCTGTAGTTGTTCGCGGTCGATGTCGCCTCGGCGACCAGATGCAGAACATCCTCGGTGGCGAGCGCAGTCCGTTCCCAGGAATCGACCGCTGGCCTGGCAGGATACTGCCCTCGGAGGGCTTGCAGCGCAGAATCATTCGCATTCGCCGTCATCATCAGGCCGGCGGGCGAGGCCGTGAGCGAGGGCTGCCCGAGCTGCGAGAGGCTCACAGTGTGCGCCCCAGCAGGATCTGAAGCGAAGACGGGTTGTAGCCCGGTGCCGGAACCGGCGGTGGTGCTTGCTTGCGTCGTGCTTGGTGCGCGACCACTCGTTCGATGACCTGCTCTTGCGTTGGGACGGTGTAGATCTCGGTAGTGCTCCGGTGAGCGTGGCCGAGAACCCATTGGACATCGGTCAGGCTCATGTGCGGGTCGGATGCCATCCGCTGGGCTGCCGTATGACGAAGATCGTGCAGCCGCCAATTCGCGCCGATTCGATCGTTGACCCTCTCGAACATGCGATGCGCGGCGTGGTAGGTCAGCGGCCGGAACGGTCTGCGCAGCGTCCACCACAACGGCCTGTTCCGGCCGACGGGCACCAACCCGTGCATCTCCTGCTGGTAGAGCCGCAGCCAGACGAACGAGTCGGCCGACGCCGGAACCTGCTGAATCGCGCGACTTCCTTTGCGCGCCACCGTGATCAACTGACGCCCCGGTTCGACGCCGCTCTGGACCAGCTCCAACAACTCCGACGCCCGGACCCCGCTCGAGATCCAGAGCGCCACCAACGCCCGGTCCCGGTTCGATGGAAGCCTGACGAACAACTCGTCGAACAGGCGGTCCGGTATCGCCTTCGGCAGCAGCCTCGGCGTCGACGGCCGATAACGTCCGGAACGCTCAGGTTTGAACGGCTGCAACGGATTATGATGCGCGTGCGCTCGTCTGCCGCGGCGGGATCGGTGTAACGGGAACGGGTTCATGACCGGCCCGGATCCGAGCTCCAGGTGCAGATCGTAGAAGGACCGGAGGACGGTCTCACTGTGCCGGATCGTGCTGGCCTTGTAGTTTGCGCCGATCGTCGGCTTGCCCGTCACCGGGTTCGGCGAACCCGGTGCGACCGGCTGACGCCCCGGAACCGCGACCCGAGCCCTCGGCGGTCTCGGCTTGGCAGTCAGCTGAATCCACCGCGAAAAGTCCCGAGCCTCAACACTTGTGGCCCTGTCCCACGACACCTCCACAGCCCACAGAAACCGGAACCAGCGCAACAGATCCATGCCATAGGACCGCAACGTCGCCGCGGACCGACCAGCGGCCTGCAGATCACGGAAGAACACACTCACCGCCTCGACCGAAACACCACACGGATCGATCAACCGGTACGGATCAAACGAATCCCCGGTCTCCGCCAACCGTCCGACTCGGGATATCTCGGCCCTCGCCAGGTCTCCACCCAACGTTCCTCGATCAAGCACCGGGGAATCATGCCAGAAGACCAATACCCTTATCTACCTGCTGAAACAGTCGAATTAGTTCAGTCAACAGGGCGACGTAGCAGATGGCGTCGATGACGGTGCGACGGCAATACATCTCCGGGTGCCCACCAGCGCCGCCGAGCCATGCCGGCCAGGGCAGCAGCGGCGCGATCTGCTGCCATTCGGCGTCGGTGGCATCGGTGGTGTAGCGGCGGGCACGGGCCGGACGATCGGTGCCGTGACCGAACCGGCGTGCCACACACCAGCAGCGGGCTTCCGGATCGGGGTGACAGGGGCTGGGGTGGGAGCGTACAACAACATCACGGGATGTCTTGGTACGGCGGGATATTCTACACCTCTGCTGTATCAAGAGATCCCGTTCACGTGGGCCGCTTTCACTATTCGATCAGTTCGTAGACGGGCACTACAGAGACTGAATTCGTGATGTCGTCATGAGCTGAGGGGTGCGAGGCCGGTTGCTGTGAGGCAGCCGTCGATCAGGTGGGGCCGGTGCTGAA
>NZ_JBITDI010000038.1:0-28712 GCF_044454005.1 Nocardia sp. NPDC051570
TGGGTGTCCGAAGGTGTGCGTAGGGCGGGTGTTTCGTCGTTCGGGATCAGTGGCACGAATGCGCATGTGATCATCGAACAAGCGCCCGACGAACCCGAGCCGCCCGCGGATCCTTTCGCCCCCGTCATCCTCCTGCCGCTGTCCGCGCGCGGATCGAAAGCGTTGGCGGGTCAGGCGAAACGCCTGGTGTCGGCGCTCCGCGCGGATCCCGCGCCGGAGCTCACCGCAGTGGCCCGTGCCCTCGGCACCACCCGGACGGCATTCGAGCACCGTGCGTTGATCGTCGGCACCGAACTGGACCAGCTGCTCGGCGGGTTGGACGCGTTGGTCGCCGGATCCGAGTCGCGAGCGCTGCTGCGGGGGCAGGCGCGCGCGGGCAGGCAGACGGCGTTCTTGTTCACCGGCCAGGGTGCGCAGCGCCCGGCCATGGGAGCGGCGCTGCGCGCTGAGTTCCCGGTGTTCCAGCGCACATTCGATGATCTGATCGCACAACTGGACGTGGGTCTGGAGGAGGTGCTACTCGGCTCGCGGCCCGATGACCGTGTGCACCACACTCTGTTTGCGCAAACCGGGCTGTTCGTCTATGAGGTGGCCCTGTTCCGGTTGCTCGAATCGTGGGGCCTGCGGCCGGATTACGTCGCCGGGCATTCGATCGGCGAGATCGCTGCGGCGCACGTCGCCGGCGTGCTGTCGGTCGCTGACGCGTGCGCTTTGGTGGCGGCACGCGGCCGATTGATGCAGGCGCTGCCCGGTACGGGTGCGATGGTCGCGATCGCCGCGAGCGAAGCGGAGGTTGCTCCGTTGCTGTCCGCCGGCGTCGGAGTGGCCGCGATCAATGGTCCACGCTCGGTCGTCATATCTGGTGACGAGGACGAAGTCCTGCGTGTGGCAAGCCATTTCGAAAAAACGAAGCGGCTGACGGTGTCGCACGCGTTCCATTCTCCGCTGATGGAGCCAATGCTCGGGGACTTCGCCGAGATCGCCGCCGGGCTGACCTACCACGAGCCGCGCATCCCATTGATATCCAACGTGAGCGGCGGACCGGCGGGCATCGAGTTGTTCGGTGACCCCGATTACTGGGTCCGGCACGTGCGTGAGCCGGTCCGCTTCGGCTCAGGCGTGCGGTCGTTGGTTGCGGCAGGAGTCACCCGGTTCGTCGAGCTTGGACCTGCCTCGGTGCTGACCGTGATCGCGCAGGAGAACGTCGAATCCACGGCCACCTTCGTGGCGCTGGGGCAGGCGCGGGTTGCGGAGACGACTGCGCTGATGACTGGACTCGCCCATGCGTATCTGGACGGACTGGCACCGAACTGGGCGGCGGTGTATCCGGGCCGACGTCGAGTGTCGCTGCCCACGTACGCATTTACCCGCCGCCGGTTCTGGATCGGGTCGGATCCTGCGGTCGGCGGCACGGGTATCCCGGTACGGACCACGCCGGTGGAGGTTCCCGCGCCGATCGAGGCGGATCAGCTCCGTCGTCGGATCGTCGAGGCGACCCCTGCGCTCCGAAACGAGCTGCTGCTCGAGCTGGTGCGTGAGAAGACGGCGTGGGTGCTGGGACACGACACGGTGGCGGCGGTGAACGCGAGCGTTGGCTTCCTCGAGGCCGGGATGGACTCGGCCGTGGCGATCGAACTGCGCAACGCGCTAGAGGCCGCGCTCACGGTATCGCTGTCGGCGGGCGTCGTGTTCGACCATGCGACGCCGAATGAACTTGCCGCGCACCTCGATACGGTTGTGCGTTCCGATGGCGGCACGGTCGTCGATGACGAGGGATCGGTCAGCGCACTGCTGCGGCGGGCTGCCGCGGACGGCGACATGATGAAAGGCATGGCTCTGCTGCGGTCGGTCGCCGAGATCTTGCCCAGCTTCTCCTCGCGGGCCGAGCTCGGCGCATTGGCCGACCCGGTGCGATTGTCCAGCGGAACTGCGGGGCCGATGCTGATCTGCTTCGCCTCGCCGATGGCGCTCGGCGGAGCTCAGCAGTATGCCCGCTTTGCCGCGCACTGGCGTGGCCGACGCGATGTGGTGGCCGTGCCGATACCCGGATTCGGCGCGGGCGAGGCGTTGCCAACCTCGGTCGCCGCCGCCGTGGCGGTTTTCGTGGACTCCGTGCGCGCCATTGCCGCAGACGCGCCGTTCGTGCTCGTCGGCTATTCCTCAGGCGGCCAGTTCGCGCACGCGACCGCGGTCGCGCTGGAGAAGGAAGGCAGGCCGGCCACCGCCGTTGTGCTGTTGGACACCTACCTGCCCGACCTAGAGAAGAACAATGACAGCCGGGAACCTTTGTGGCACGCCATGTTTGCCGGGATGCTGGATCGCGAATCGTCGTTCGGCCGGTTCAGCGCGGCGCGGTTGGCCGCGATGAGCCGCTATAGCGACCTGATAGTGGATTGTCAGCCTTCTGCGGTACACAGCCCGGTCCTGTTCGTGCGTGCGGGCGAGTCGTTTGTGCCGGACCTCGCGGATGCCGACTGGCAGGCGTCGTGGCCGGACGACCATGTCCTGCGGGAGGTTCCTGGTACCCACTTCACTCTGTTGGAGGACGCGGCGAGCGCGACCGCGGCGATCATCGACGATTGGCTCAGCGAGTGATGCCACCGTCGGTGCGTGACGCAGAGCCCGGATTCGATAGTCCCGATAATGCGCCCGGAGGAGGGCTAACGATGACTGATGTGATGGCTGATTTGCGGCAGGTTGATTCAAATGGGGCGCGTCCTCGGTTTGCGGTGGCGGGGGTCGCGACGGTGGTGGTGTTGGCTGCCGTCGCGTTGTCGGGGTCGATCGGGCATTACGGGTTCTATGGTGACGAGCTGTATTTCATTGCCGCGGGCCGTCGGTTCAGTTTCGGGTATGCCGATCAGGGGCCGTTGGTTCCGGCGATCTCATGGTTGATGGATGTGGTCGCTCCGGGATCGTTCGTGGCGCAACGGATTCCTGTTGTGGTGCTGACTCTGGCGGCGATTGTGTTGTGCGCGTTGATCGCTCGTGAATTCGGTGGTTCGGGCCGCGCGCAGATCTTGGCGGCTATCGCGTACGCGAGTTCCCCGTTTCTGTTGGTGCAGGCAACTGTCTTGTCCACCAACGCGATTGATACCGCTCTATGGGTGTTGCTTACCTGGATGCTGGTTCGATGGGTGCGGACCCGCGATAATGGGTTGCTGCTGTGGGCGGGGCTGGTTACCGCGGTCGACATGCAGGTGAAGTGGATTGTCCCGGTGTTGTGGGTCGCGGTCGCGATATGTGTGTTGGTTTTCGGCCCACGGGAATTGGTGCGGCGTTGGCAGCTGTGGTGTGGTGCGCTGGCAACAGTGGCCGTGACGGTGCCGACTGTCCTGTGGCAAAACAGTCACGGTTGGCCGCAGGTGCGGTTCACGGCGGTGGTGGCCGCTGAGCAGGACGCGCTCGGTGGACGCGTCGTCTGGGTGCCGCTTGCTCTGGGGGCGGCTGGTCTGTTGGGTGCGGTGCTGTTGATCGTCGGTGTTGTGGTCTTGATGCGGTGGGAACCGTTGCGGCCGTATCGTTTTCTTGGGTTCACGCTGCTGGTGGTGGCCGCTGTGTTTGTGATCAGTGACGGCAGACCGTATTACGCGGCCGGGTTGTACGGGGCAGTCATGGCGGCGGGTGCGGTGTGGTGGACTCGGGTTGCGGCGCGGTGGCGTACGATCGCTACGGCGGTGCTTGTCGTATCTTCGCTTGCGCTGCAGGTGTTTTCATCGCTGCCGATTCGCAGTGCGGCTGACCTCGAACCGGCCGAGTCGCCGACGCAGGCTTGGGCGGGAATCACTGTCTACGGTCAGTTCGGGTGGCCAGAGCTGCGTGATGCGACTGCCGCCGCGTATCGCGCGCTGCCGGAGGAAGAGCGGTCTCGCGCCGTCGTGATTGCCGACACGTTTTGGCAGGCAAGCGCTTTGGACGTCGACCGGGACCGGTATGGTCTGCCGGCGATCTATAGTCCGAGCCGTGGCTTCGGTTACTTCGGTACGCCACCGGATTCGGCCAGCACTGTGTTGTGGGTCGGTGGCGATGAACCCGAGCTGCGGCGCCAGTGCGGGTCCCTCGTCCAGGTCGGTCGGGTCGACGTCCTTCTCGGGTTACCCCGAGAGACCCGTGACGTCACCGTATGGCGCTGCGATCGGCCGACCGAACCCTGGTCCAGCGTCTGGCCACGGATTCGGCACCTCAATTGAGCTTCGCGGTCCGGGCCTGCGGGCCCGGAGCCGGCGAAGTGCGATTTCAGTCGGCGTTGAGGTAGGCGAGGACGGCGAGGACACGGCGGTTGGTGTCGGTGTCGGCGGGGAGGGTGAGTTTGGTGAAGATGCTGCTGATGTGTTTGGCTACCGCACCTTCGGTGACGACGAGGCGTTGTGCGATGGCGTTATTGGAGCAGCCTTCTGCGACGAGTTCGAGGACGGTTCGTTCGCGGGCGCTGAGTGTGTCGAGTGGTTGGTCGCGGGAGCGGCGTTGCATCAGTTGGGCGATGACGGCGGGGTCCATGGCGGTGCCTCCGTTGGCAACTCGGCGGACTGCGTCGATGAATTGTTCGGATTCGAAGACGCTTTCTTTGAGCAGATAGCCGACTCCGCCGCGGCCGTCGGCCAGCAGTTCTCGTGCGTACAGTTGCTCGACGTGCTGGGACAGCATCAGTACGGGTAGCGATGGTAGTTGTTTGCGGGCGGTCAGTGCCGCGGACAGGCCTTCGGTGGTATGGGTCGGGGGTAGCCGGACGTCGAGGATGGCGATGTCGGGGCGGTGCTCGATGAGTGCCTCAGCCAGGTCCGCGCCGGTGTCCAGGCCAGCGACGACGTCGAAATCGTAGGCTTCCAACAGTGCGATCAAGCCTTGTCGGAGCAGGAACAGATCTTCGGCTATGACAACACGCATGGCACCTCCATGTCGACGACGGTAGGTCCGCCCCGTGGACTGTCTACGGCGACCGTCCCGTCGAAGGCGGCCAGCCTGCGGCGCAGGCCTGCCAATCCGCTGCCGTCGTTGAGGTCGGCGCCGCCGTTGCCGTCGTCGGCGACGCGCACCGACAGCTTGCCATTCTCGTACGAAGCGGTGATGTCTATATGTTCGGCCTCAGCATGTTTGAGCACGTTCGTCATCAGTTCGGACACCGCGAAGTACACGGCGGCGGCGATGGCGGGTGACACGATTCCGGGGATCGTGACGGTTATCCGTGTGCTGAGCGGGCTCGCCAGCGCGAGGGCGCGCAGCGCATCGGGCAGCCCTCGTTCGGCCAGTACCGGGGGATGGATACCGCGGACCAGATCGCGCAGTTCCGCGAGGGCCGAGGCCGAGGATGCGCGGGTTTCGGCGATCAGCTTGCGGGCCCGGTCCGGATTCGTGTCGAGTTGGCGTTCCGCGGCGCCGAGGGCCAGACCCATCGCGACAAGTCTGGCTTGGGCGCCGTCGTGCAAATCGCGTTCTATGCGGCGTAATTCGGCGGCCTGGGTCTCGATTGCGTCTTCGCGCGTTTCGGCGAGATGCTTGGCCCGTGCCGTGAGTAGGGCGGTGCCGGTTGGGCGGAGCAGTGCGGCGGTGAACAGCGCGTGTGTCCGGAGCACGAACGGCGCGAACCAGAGCCAGACCACGAACAGCGCGACGGCGAAGCAGGCCGCGGCTACCGCTGCCGCTTGGCTCTGCACCAATATCGGTCCGTACCACCGAGGGTGGCCGGCGTCCGCGAGGGGGCGCCACAATCCGGCGGCCAGTACGACGCCCTCGCCGACGTAGTAGAGCAGTGCCGCGGGCAGCAGGCACAGTAGTCCGAGTATCGCGTTGGCCAGCATCCACAGCAGGTCTCGCCAGGTCGCCGGGTCGGTGAGCAGCCACCTGCAGCGCGCGACCAGGCCGACGAGTCCGTCGTTCAGGCCGTCTGGTTCGGGCCGGTAGGGCTCATCAACTTGTGCGCCGAAGTATTCGGCGAGCTTGCGGCTGGCCGAACAGAGCCAGCGCACCGCCGCTGTGATGGCAGGTAGCAGCAGCACACCGACACCGACGATCATGAGGAGCAGTGTGTAGCTATTGACGATGACCAACGCCAGGCATACCTCGGAGGCCGCCGCGACCACCGCGCCGAACAGAGTGGCAATGCCCGCGTGGGTCGCGCGGGTTCGCAATGTGGTGAACCAGGGACGGATGCGCGGCCGTGTCGCTGGAAGTTCGTCGGAGAAGGCCCGTTTCGTTGGGCCGAGCAAGGTTCCAGCGAGCAGGGCATGCCACCGGAACAGCGTCGGACTGATCCACACCCAGACGGTGAGCAGGGCCACCCCAAGCGGCAGCGCCCACAACTCAGTGGTCGGGTTCTGCCCGAAGTTCGGGACGTACCAGAGGCTCGACGCCGGATGCCACAGCGTGCTGCCCTGTAGCAGCGCCACCCCGGTGGCGTACAGGCAGACTACGGGCAGCAGCCCGATCAATCCGACGACCGAATCGACCGGCAACCAGAGCAGGTCTCGCCAGGTTGCCGGGTCGGTGAGCAGCCAGCGACAGCGGCGAACCCAGCCGACGATACCGTCTTCGAAAGGAATAGCCGTGCAAGGCACAGGGCGGTAAGGGGACTCGATCAGCACGCCCCAGCGAGCGGCCGAGCGGCGTTCTGCCGTAGAGAGTCGCCGCACGAGCGGGATCACCAAAGGCACTGCGAGCAAGCCGATTCCGGTGACCGACAGGATGCAGACGACGGCGGCAGCGGCGAATAGAGCAAGTGCGGCCGACGCGCGCATGGCCATGGCGAGACCACGGATCAGGTTCAGCGCCGGCCCGCGAACCATTGCCGACGGATCGTGCTGCCCACCCGTCCGCGGACGGGTGGGCAGCTGAGAGCCGAGACCAGAGGTCATCCGGGCTGAACCACCGTCTCGATCGGTGGGTGCCGCATTCCGCGCGCCGCAGGATACAGCGTCGCACCCGCGGTGAGCACGACCGCGGCGGCGGCGACGGTCAGATAGATCCCGATCCCGCCGGACGGGATGAACGAACCGCTCTTGACCCAGGCGTAGGGCACCGCGGTGGCCGCCGCGGCAATGGTGCCGAGTGCGATGGCGATGAACGAGATCAGCCCGCACTCCACTGCGAGCATCGTGAGTACCTGCTTCGGCGTGAATCCGATCAACTGCTGCAGCCCGAATTCCCTACGACGCGTCCGGGTTGCGGATACCAGAGAGTTGACAACGGTGATCGCTGCGTACCCGACGATCATGGCCACAATTGTATAGTTCGCCGACACGAGGATTTGTTGCACCCGAGAGTTGTTGCTGATCAAGCCTTGTCGGTTGTCCACCGTGGCGCCCGGCACGGTGTCGGCGAAGCTGTCGAGGCTGTGGTGCAGCTGGGTGGGGTCGGTCCGGTCCGCGCCGCGGACCAGGATTTGCGACGCCAAGCCGTCGGCGGTGTGTTTTGCGAGCAGGTCCGCGGGCAGGAAAATACTTGCGTCGTTGGGGATTTCGGCATGGATGGCGACCACAGTCGCACGGACCGCGGCGCCGTCACCGAGATGTATCGACAGTGGGTCGCCGACACCGACGCCGAACGCGCTCGCCTGCGATGTCGAGATAGCGACAGCGTTGTCGCGCAGATTCGCGAGCGAGCCGGCCACCTGCGGGAAGGACACAGTCTTCGCCGCGCCGTCGGCCGAGACACCGCGGAAGGTGAAGTCGGAACCGCCGCTGTTGCCGTCGACGAATCCGGAGGCGGTGACCAGTTCGGAGGCGCCGGAAACGCCCTTGATGTTGCGCACCCGTGCGACGACGTCCGGTGCGAATCCGCCCGTGGACGAGTTGAGCACGTAGTCCGCGAGCATATTTTGCGCGTATGCGTTTGCCTTGATCGTGTTTTCGGTGGTCTGCATATAGAGGGTGCCCACCGCGATGCCGACCAGCAGCACGATCGGTGCGATCGCGCCCGCCATTCGAACGTTGCGGGCCTTGGCATTGCACACCGCGAGGAAACCGGCCAGACCCGATACCGTACGCAACGGCCACTCGATCACCCTGGTCAGCATCGAGACGATGCCGGGCGCCAGTAGCGCGAAGCCGATGCCGACGAGCACCGACGCGGGCCCTGCGGTGCTGGCCAGGATCGGGCTGTCCTTCATGACCGCGACCGTGACCACCGACATGGAAATCCCGGCGGCCAGGAAGAGCGCCGCCAACAGCAACCGGGGTCGGGTCAGCCAGCGTCGCTGCACCTCGGCCTCGACCAGCGCCACAGTCGGTTTCGTCTTCGCCGTTCGGCGCGCCGCGACGAGAGTCGCGCCGACGGCGGCGCCGAACGCGATGATCGCACCGATCGCCGAGGGAACCACGCCCTGATGGAAAGATATCGAGGTGGATACGACACCGCTGCCGCTCAGTTGTTCGAAGATGGTCCGGCCGAGCAGATAGCCGGGCACGATGGCCAGCACGGTGGCTGCCACCGAAAGCAGCACCGTCTCGATAAGGATCATTCGCTGCACCTGTTCGGGCGTCGCGCCGACCGCCCGCAGCAGCGCCGTTTCCGACTGCCGCTGCTGCAAGGACAGGCTGAGCATCGAGGCCACGCCGAACATGGCGATCAGCACCGCCCAGCTGCCGAAGATCCCGGCCAGGATGGTGAGTGTCTTCTGGCCGCCGCCTGCCGCGGGAAATTCGGCGCGGCCGCGGTCGTCTCCGGTGAGCACGGTGGCGGCGTCACCGACCGCGGCCCGCACGGCCGCGGTCACCTTGTCGGCGTCCGCGGCAGGCAGGACGCCAATATTGTCGATTTGGTCGCCGAGACGGGCCAATCGAGAGGTTTCGGCATCGGAGAAGAATATCGCCGGGGTGTTCAGGGCGGTCGGCGCGGTGACGCCGGCGACCCTAAAGTGTTGCGGGACACCGCGAACCGCGGTGTCGGCGGTCGCACCGACGGTGGCGTGGGTCGCCGCGGCCAGGCTCGAGTCGAGCACGATATCGCCGGGCTCGGTCGGGGCCGCCCCGGTGGCCAGGGTGTACGGCGTCAATGCCGCCGCAGACCAGTTGTGGCCGTAAACCTGGCCGCTGCCAACGGGTTTCCCGGCGACGAGCAACGCGGCGGGTACGGAGATATCGGGAATCACCTGAGCAACTCCGGGCACCTGACGTACGCGGTCGACCAGAGCGGCATCGATCCGGCGGCGCTCGGTCAACGAGATGCCGTCGTAGGTCTGGTTACCGGTGACGACTATCGGTGCGGCGGCCAGTCGCTGGGCGGGCACCGCGACCCGGATGCCGGTTTCCATCAGACCACCGCACGCCATGACGATTGCCGAGCCGAGGAACAATGCGATGAATGTGGCGATGAAACTGGTTTTGCGATAGCGCAAGGTGCGCAGGCAGAGCATCAACATCAGAACCGCGCTCCAGCCACATTCATGCCGGGCCCGTTGTTCGTCACGCGGGCGTCGAGTCGGGTCATCCGCTCGGCAACCCTATCCGCGGTCGGCTGGTGGATCTCGGCGACGAACTGGCCGTCGGCCAGAAAGACGACCCGGTCCGCGTAGGAGGCGGCGACCGGATCGTGGGTCACCATGACGATGGTCTGGTTCAGCACAGTCGCCGATTCCCGCAGTAAGGCAAGGACTTCGGCGGCCGTCCCGGTGTCGAGCGCGCCGGTCGGCTCGTCGGCGAAGACGACCTCGGGTCGGGTCACCAGGGCGCGGGCAATCGCCACTCGCTGCTGCTGTCCGCCGGACAGCTTACCGGGCAGATGCTTGACGCGAGAGGCCAAACCGACCCGGTTGATCACCATGGCGACCACATCCTTATCGGCGGGCCGGCCCGCCAGCCGCAGCGGCAACTCGATGTTCTGCAGCGCCGTCAGCGCGGGCAGCAGGTTGAACTGCTGGAAGATGAATCCGATTCGGTCTCTGCGCATTTTGGTCAGGCCGGTCTCGTCGAGGGCGCCGAGATCCTGTCCACCGATCGTTACCGTGCCGGAGTCGGGCTGATCGAGGCCCGCGGCGCAGTACAGCATGGTGCTTTTGCCGGACCCAGAGGGGCCCATGACCGCGGTGAAGGTTCCGGCGGCGAAGCCCACGGAGACGCCGCGTAGAGCGGCGACCGCGTTCTCCCCGCTCCCATAGGTTTTCGTGACCGCATCGAGTCGCACGGCGAATTGCGGTGTGCTGTCTTGTTTCGTGTACATCCTGCGCTCCTGTCGCGGCTTGCGCGAGTGGTCCCCCAAAGCGGCGGGTGTTGCTGGTCGTGTTCAACGCTATGGACTTGCGACACCGCCGGATATGGCGCTGGATGGTCGATTCGATGTGGACTTTTCTCTACCTCGACGGCCTGCTGGTCGGCTACCGGACCGGGGTGAGCCGGTCGGTGATCTCGCGCAGCACCGAGGCGGCGTGCACATCCAGATAGAAGTGCCCGCCCTGGTAGGTGCGCAGGGTGAATTCGGCGGCGGTGTGCTCGGCCCACGCCTGCGCCTCGGCGGTGCTCACTTGTGGATCCACATCGCCGACCAAGGCCACGATCGGGCATCGAAGCGGAGGCCCCGGCTCCCATCGGTAGGTCTCGATGGCGCGGTAGTCACCGCGCATCGCGGGCAGGATCATCGTGCGTATATCGTTGTCCGCCAACAGGGTTGCGTTCGTACCACCGAGGCGTTGCAGTTCAGCCAGCACGCTGCCGTCGTCGCGCAGGTGCACGTTCTCCTCGCGGACACACGACGGCGCCCGGCGCCCGGACGCGAACAGAGCCACCGGGCCTGCGTCGGCGCGCTCGAGCCTGCGGGCCACCTCGAATGCGATCGTCGCGCCCATACTGTGGCCGAACAGTGCCGTCGGCCGTTCGGACGGCGAACCGAGCGCGTCGACGATGTGGTCGGCGAGCCGTCCGATGTCGTCCACGCACGGCTCGCCACGCCGCTCTTGACGGCCGGGATACTGCACGGCGACCACTTCGATCCCCGGCGATAGCGTCCGCGCCACCGGAAAGTAGTAGGTGGCCGACCCGCCCGCATGTGGGAAACAGATCAGGCGCGGTCCATCGCCGCCGGTCTCGTTGAAATGCCGCAACCAGAGTCCCGGGTCTCGGCTGATACTCGTCATGGCCGTGTGATCCCTTCGCGCCGTGCATGATTCACCATGTGGCGGGCAGTCCGTGCATGCCGTACACCATGGCGTCGTGCTTGAAACTCAATTCCTCGAACGGCACGGCCAGCCGCAGGTTCGGGATTCGGTCGAAGAGGGTGCGGTACACGACGTCGAGCTCGAGCCGGGCCAAGTTCGCGCCGATGCACTGGTGGATGCCGAAGCCGAAGGTCAGGTGACCGCGCTCGGTGCGGTGGAAATCGATCCGGTCCGGATCGGTGAACGCGGCGGGATCGTGATTGGCGGAGTTGTTGAGCGGCAGAATGCCGTCCCCGGCCGCAATGGTCACGCCGCCGACTTCGATATCGGCCAGCGCGACGCGCGGAGTGCCGGCGTCGGAGATGGCGAAGTATCGAAGGAATTCCTCGACCGCAGCGGGCATCAGCGCCGGATCGGCCCGTACCGCGTCGAGTAGTTCGGGATCGCGTAGGAATGCGAGCACACCGAGGGAGATCATGTTGGAGGTGGTTTCGTGTCCGCCGATCAACATCAGCCGCGCCATGGTGACGATATCGACGTGGTCCGCGACGGGGTTTTCCCGATTCTTCTCGATGAACCTGCTCAGCAGGTCGTCACCGGGGGCGGTCTCCTTACTGGTCACGAGGCCGTCGAGGTAGTTGTCCAGGTCGGTTACCGCCGCAACGTAGTCTTCCTGACTCATCCCGCGGGTCATGATTTTCCCCGACCATGATTCGAAGGAGCCGTGATCGGCGTAGGGCACACCGAGTAATTCGCAGATGACCAGCGATGGCACCGGCAAGGCCAGCGCAGTCACCAGGTCTACCGGACCGCCCGAGTCGAGCATGGCGTCGATGCGGGCGTCGACGATCTGCTGGACGTGCGGTCGCATGGTGCGAACCTTGTGGGCGGTGAACTCAGGGATGAGCATGCGCCGCTGGGCGGTGTGCTCGGGCGGGTCCATCGAGAGCAGCATCGGTCGGACCGACTGGAGCACCTCGTCGGGCACCGGAACCTGTAGCGGGTAGCCGGGCAATTTCAGGTTGGCGCTTACGTCTGGGTCGCCGAGGATTTTTCTGACGTCCTCGTACCGGGTGACCAGCCAGGTGGGGCGGCCCGTCGCGGCGATGGTCGCGCGCGAGACGGGCTCCTGCTCACGCAGTTCCGCATAGGCGTCGGGCGGACTCATCGGACACCGTCGCGGAAACGGGAAGGAGGCGATCGCGGTGGCTGTGCTGTCGTCGGTCGAGGTCATGAGGTGGCCTTTCGGAAAGTGAGTGCCTGGACCGGGCAGTTGTCCACTGCATTGCGCACGGATTCGTGCAGCGGGGCCTCGGGGTAATTGGTGGTCAGCCGCACCTGACCGTCGGCGTCGTCCTGTTCGAAAATGGAAGGCTCGGCGAATGCGCATAGTCCGGATCCGATGCAGACCTCGCGGTCGGCCCGCAGCTGAAAACTGGTCACCACGTCACCGGCAGGGCGTGCAGGCCGTAGACCATGGCGTCGTGCTTGAACCGCAACTCTTCGAAGGGCACGGCGAGGCGCAGGCTGGGGATCCGTTCGAACAACCGCCGATAGACGATCTCGAGTTCGATTCGCGCCAGATTCTGACCGATGCACTGGTGGATGCCGTAGCCGAAGGCGAGATGGGCGCGCCCGGCTCGGTGGAAGTCGATGCGATCCGGATCGGTGAATACGTCGGGGTCGTGATTGGCGGCGTTGTTGAGGGGCAGAATGCCCTCGCCGGCTTTGATGGTTACGTCGCCGATCTCGATGTCCGCCATGGCAACTCGCGCGGTTCCGGAGTCGGAGATGGAGAAGTGTCGCAGCAACTCCTCGACCGCAGCGGGTAGCAGGTCGGGCTCGGCGGTGATCGATGCGAGCAGTTCCGGGTGTCGCAGGAAGGTGAGCACGCCGAGGGAGATCATATTCGCGGTGGTCTCGTGGCCCGCGATCAGCATCAGCCGGGACATGCTGGCGATATCGGCGTGGCTGACCGTCGGCTCTTCCCGGTTTTTCGCGATCAAGCGACTGATCATGTCGTCGCCCGGCTCGGTCTCTTTGGCCGTTACCAGATTATCGACGTAGGTGTCGAGGTGCTGATGGGCCAGGCCGCGGGCCGCGTCGTCGATATCGCGACTCATGGTCTGCGCGGACCAGATTTCGAATTGCTCGTGATCGGCGTACGGCACACCCAACAGCTCACAAATCACCAGAGCGGGCACTGGCATCGCCAGTGCCGCAACTAGATCGGTGGGTTCGCTGCCTGCGAGCAGATCATTGATCCTGTGGTCGACGATCTGCTCGACGTTTTCGCGTAATGCGCGGATGCGACGAACACTGAACTCCGGCGCGAGCATTCGGCGGTGCACCGTGTGTTCAGGCGAGTCCATCGACAGGAACGTGAGCGGCACGGCTTGCAGCACCTCGTCGGGCACCGGAACCTGTAGCGGGTAGCCGGGCAACTTGAGGTTGGCGCTGACCCTGGAGTCGCCGAGGATCTGCTTGAGATCGGCGAAGCGGGTGATCAGCCAGGCCGGCTTTCCGTTGACCTGAAGTGCCGCGCGCGACACCGGCTCGTGCTCGCGCAGTTCGGCATAGGAGTCGGGTGGGCTCATCGGGCAACTGCGAGGCATCGGAAAGGTGCGCAACGCGGCGGGTTCGCGGCCCGCGGCGTCCTTGCCCGCCTCGGTTTTCCTGGTGGACTGACTCACAAGTGTCCTCCTCGAATTCTGTGTCGGGCGCTGGTGTTCCCGACGCTAGCGACCGGCCCGTGCGCGTCCCACCCCTAGCCGCCCCTGCAGGCGAATCCTTTTGTTCGCATGTCGGAGCCATCGCTGTAGGGGCGGTTAGGGGTCCCCTGCGGCCAGTTCTACCGGTGTGCTGAAAGTCGTGATCTCGTGATCCGGCGATCCCAGGGAGGAGACAAAATGGACGTGCCATTCGTAGCGCCCAAACCCATTGCGAAGGGGACGGTGCCGTTCGGCCAGTACTCGACCTGGTATCGAGTGACCGGCGATCTGCACAGCGATCGACCCGCGGTCGTCGCAGTGCACGGAGGTCCGGGCAGCACGCACGACTACCTGCTGAGCCTGGCCGCGCTGACCGCCGAGGGCTGGCCGGTGGTGCATTACGACCAGCTCGGCAACGGCGGCTCGACCCATCTGCCTGAGCATGGCGCGGACTTCTGGACGGTGGGACTGTTCGAGGCGGAACTCGATAACCTGCTTACCCAGCTGGGCATTTCCCAGAACTATGTGCTGTTCGGGCAATCATGGGGCGGGCCGCTCACGGCGAAGCACGCGGCCGGTAATCCGGCGGGACTGCGCGGGCTGGTGATCGCGAATGCACCGGCCTCGATGCCGTTATGGTTGCGCGAGATGGCGGTGCTGAAGGCCGGGCTGCCGCCGGAGGTGCAGGAGACGCTGCGTAGGCACGAGGACGCGGGCACCACCGACTCCGACGAGTACTTCGCCGCTATGCGGATCTTCTACGACCGGCACGTCTGCCGGGTCCAGCCGTGGCCGCGCGATTTCATGTCCTCCTTCATGGAGATCTACAACGACCCGACCGTCTACTACACCATGAACGGTCCCAACGAGTTCCATGTCATCGGCACGCTGAAGGACTGGTCGATCGTCGACGAACTGCCACGGATCGACACCCCGACGCTGCTGATCAACGGTCGTCACGACGAGGCGACGGCGGCGGTCATGCAGCCCTACTTCGAGCACATTCCCGGAGCCAGGTGGGAGGTCTTCGAGGAGTCGAGCCACCTGCCGCACCTCGAGGAGCCGCAGCGCTTCTTCGAAGTGATGGTGGACTTCCTGAAGGGCCTGTGATGACGACAGCGCTCATCTTTCCCGGCATGGGTCCCGCGTCGTTCGACGAGGTCGGGAGCTTCATGGTGGCGAATCCGATTGCCAGAGAACTGGTTCGGATCGCCGACGAAACACTCGGCTATTCGCTGGTTGACGCGTTCCGGCTTGCCGAAGGCGACTATTCGCATCCGGCGCAGATCGCGTTCATGATCAACTGCTTGGCCTCGGCGCGGTGGGCGGTCGACCGTTTCGGCATCGAGCCCGACATCTGCGTCGGTCCGAGCTTCGGGCAGAAGGCCGCCCTCGCCTTTGCAGGCGTGCTGTCAGTACCCGACGCGGTGCGCCTGACCGCGCGCCTAGCCGTTTGCATGGATGAGTACTTCGCCGAGGAGCACACCGATATCGTGACGCACTCGTTCGTCCGGGTGCCCGCCGATAAGCTCGCCGACCTGCGCGCGGAGCTCGATGCAGTCGGCGAATGGAACGAAATTTCGTGCTACATCGACGACGGTTTCTTCATGCTCTCGCTGCGCGAGAGCCGGGAGGAGTGGTTGCAGCAGCGTCTGCGGGCGGTCGGCGGGATGTCGCTGTACACCATGCGCCCCCCGATGCATTGCCCGCAATTCGCGGGCCTGCGGGATCGGGTGGCCGACGAGGTGCTGCCGACGTTGGACTTCGCCGACCCGCGGCTGCCGGTAATGGCCGACCAGGACGGCACAGTGCTGCGCACCGGCGCGCAGGTCGCACAGATGCTGCTCGACGGGATCGTGCGGCCGCTGCGCTGGCCCGATGTGGTGACCTCGTTGCGCAGCTTGGGCGTGCGGACCGTATGCGTCGCCGGACCGGACAGCCTCTTCGGGCGGGTCGCCTGCACCACCAATTCGTTTGACGTTATTCCGGCCAATCCGCGCCTGGCAATGATGCCGGCTCGCCGTTCCGGTGCGTATTTCAACAATAGGAGTAGCCATGTGGGATCTGCAATTCGAACAAATTCTCCGGAAGTACCTGCCATTCCTGTCACCGGATGAGTCGCTGACGAGCGAGCTCGAGTTGCGGGATCTCGGCTTGGATTCACTCGCCACCGTCGAATTGCTCAGCGAGCTGGAGCAGGCGTACGACACCCGGTTCGTAGATGACGCGCTGGCGTTGGAAAATTTCGCCACCCCTGCCGTGCTGTGGACGACGCTGTCGAGTTTATCGGCCGGCGTCGCGGGATGAGGTCCGTCCATGGTTGACATCAGCCTGGGATTGGTCGAGCGTTTCCGCCGCGGGCTTGAGGTATCCGCCGATCGGCCCGCAATTCGTGTCGAAGGTGATTCGCTGACTTATGCGCAGCTCGATGAGCGTGCCCTGATACTCGCGGGCGCGCTGCTGGCCGGGCAAGTGAGGCCGCCGACGGCCATCGGAGTGCTTGCGGGCAAATCACTTTCGGGTTATGCGGCACTTCTTGCCGGGATGTACACCGGAATTACAGTGGTGCCACTGCAACCCGCGTTTCCGGTCGTCAGGACCAAGGCGATGATCGAGGCGGCGGGTGTGGATGTCCTTGTGGCAGACGAGGAGTCGGCTGCGGCGCTGGCGGAGTTGCGCTCGGTGGGCGTCGACCTTCCGGTGTTGATCTGCACACCGGGGCGCGATGGTGCGGGGGACATCCCGGTGGATTCGGCGCAGGCGTTGACGGCTCCTCGCGCGACGAAGCCCGAGGATTTCGCCTACATCCTGTTCACCTCCGGATCGACGGGACGGCCCAAGGGTGTGCCGGTGACCCAGGGCAACTGTGCCCATTACTTCGGGCTGCTCGACGATCGGTATGACTTCGAGCCCGACGACGTGTTCTCTCAGACCTTCGATCTCAATTTCGACTGCGCGATGTTCGACCTGTTCTGCGGCTGGGGTGCGGGCGCGACGGTGCAGGCGTTGCCGACAACGGCGTATCGGAACTTGCCGGAATATATTGTCGCCCAAGGAATTACGGTCTGGTTCTCCACGCCGAGCGCGATCGCGCTCGCCCGCCGCACCAGCGGCTTGGCCGCAGCCTCGTTGCCGTCGCTGCGCTGGAGTTTCTTCGCCGGAGAGGCACTGCACCACCGCGACGCGGCGGATTGGTATGGTGCCGCGTCGGATTCGGTCATCGAGAATATCTACGGTCCTACCGAATTGACCATCACGGTGGCCGCGCACCGCTGGCGCCCGGCCGCGCCCACCGCCGATAGGCTCGGCACCGTGCCTATCGGCGCGATCCACGCCGGCCACGATTACCTGTTGCTCGACGCCGATGGAGATGCGGACCGCGTCGAAGGCGAGCTGTGTATCGCGGGCCCTCAGCTCACCCCGGGATACCTCGATCCGGACGACGATATCGGCCGGTTCTTCGACCGGCACGGTCGCCGGTACTACCGCACCGGTGATCGGGTGCGCCGTGACGTCGAGGGGCAGCTGACGTACCTGGGCCGCAAGGACTCTCAGGTTCAAGTACACGGGATCCGGATAGAACTGGCCGAGGTGGAGTCGGCGCTGCGCGGCTGCGCCGGTGTGCAGGACGCGGTCGCCGTCGCGGTCGCGGTCGACGGGTCCGCAGAACTTGCGGTCTTCTACACCGGTGCGCCGACCTCGCAGGCCGACCTCGCCCGTGAACTCCGCGGCACGCTGCCCGGCGCGGTAGTGCCGCGCCGGTACACGCATCTGATCGAGTTTCCGCTCAATAGCAATCGCAAGGTCGATCGGCGCGAGTTGGCGCGCAGGGCGGCCGATGGCATGCGCAGAACTGGCACGCGCACAACGCAGGAGGTCACAGTGCTGGACAGCCACGCAGTGACGGCAGACGAGCAGGCGATGACGGTGCACGGCGTGCTGGACGAGGCGGCGAACGCCGCCCCAACGGCCGCCGCGATCGCTGACCGGCACGGCCGCTGGACCTATCGGGAACTCGCTGACCACAGCCTAGCCGTAGCCGAATGGCTGGAGCGCCAAGGGGTTGGCGTCGGCGACCGGGTGCTCGTGCAACTGCCGAGCATCCGCGAGACGGTGGCGATCTTCTACGGAGTCTCGCGCCGGGGGGCGATTTTCGTCCCTCTCAACCCTGCCATGAAGGACTATCACCTGCGCTCGGTGCTGGACAGCGCCGAACCCAAGCTCGTCATAGCGACGGGTCCGGAGGCGGCACCGTGCGTAACCACACAGGGCCCGGGGAGTGATGCAGCTGCTGGCGAGCGGTCGGCGGAGCTCGCCGAGTTCGCCGCTGCGCCGGTGCACGAACTGGATCGGATGTGGGAGCAGGTGCGCGTCGGTCGCGTCACCGAACTGCCTGCTGAGGTGATCGATCCGGATCTGGTCGCGGTCCTGGTGTACACCTCAGGCAGCACGGCCGCGCCGAAGGGCGTCATCTGCCCACACCGCCAGATGATCTTCGCATCGCGGGCGATCAACGCGGAGTTGCGTTACCGGCAGAGCGACGTGGTGTTCTGCCGGTTCCCCATCTCCTGGGACTACGGACTGTACAAGGTGCTGCTCGCCGCGCTCGGCCGCAGTGAGCTGGTGCTGGCCGACGGTGACGCGGATCTGGTGCTGCTCAATCGCATTCGTGAGTCGGGGGCAACGGTAGTGCCCATTGTGCCATCGCTGGCCTCGATGATCTGCTCGCTGGCCCGGCGCGAACACACATCCGCCGCGACGGCCCTCGCCGATCGGGGACGGGTCCGCATGTTCTCCAATACCGGTGCGGCACTGCCGGAATCGACGATCGAGGAGTTGCGGGCGGCTTTCCCGAACGCGGTCGTAGTGCGGCAGTTCGGGCAAACCGAGTGCAAGCGGATCTCGGTGCTGCCGCCGGAATTCGAGGACACCAAGGGGTCGTCGGTGGGTAGGCCGTTGCCCGGCACGATCGTGCACATCCTCGACGAGAGCGGCTCGGCGCTGCCGATCGGGGAAGTCGGCGAAATTGTCGTCGAGGGTCCGCATGTGATGCCCGGATATTGGCGGTTGCCTGAGATTACTGCGCGGACGTTCCGGCCAGGTCCAACGGGCGCACGGCGGCTGCACACCGGCGACTACGGGCGACTGGACTCCGACGGCTTCCTCTACTACGTGGGCAGGCGCGACGACATGTTCAAACGAAAGGGCGTGCGGATGAGCACGATTGAGATCGAGGCTGCGGCGATGGACATCCCGCAGGTGCGGGCCGCGGCGGCGGTGCCGCCGGGCGAGGATCGCGATCTGACCATCTTCGTCGAGGGCGAGATCGATGCGCACACCGTGCTTCGCGAACTGTCGCGGCGGCTGGAGCCGCAGAAGGTCCCCGCCCAATGCCGGGTGGTCGATGACATCCCGCTCACCCTGCACGGAAAGCACGCACGCGCCGCGCTCGTCTCGCTAGTGGAAGGGGCGGCCCGATGACCGCCTACACCGACTTGGCCAAGCAGTTCGGCACTCCGCTGTACGTGTACGACGTGGACCGGATCCGGCAGGCGCGCAGCGATCTGTTCAGCGCGCTACCGGAGGCGGTCGATCTGTTCTTCGCGCTGAAGGCGAATCCGCACCCGCACGTCGCGCGCGCGATGCGGGACGGGACGGGACGGGCCTGCCGCGCCGAGATCAGCTCGACGGGCGAACTGGCCGCGGCCTTGGCGGCCGGATTCACCGGCGCCGACATCCTCTATACCGGGCCAGGTAAGACAGGGGGCGAGCTGGCCGAGGCGCTGGCCGCGGGTGTGCGCCTGTTCTCCGTCGAATCCCGCACCGACCTCGAGCATGTCGGCGCGGAAGCCGAGCAGCTCGGTGTGGTGGCCGACTGCCTGATCCGGGTGAACAGCGCCACCTCGAGCTCTTCGACCAGTATCCGGATGACCGGTGTGCCTTCACAATTCGGCTTCGACAGCGAAAGTCTCCCCGAGCTATGCGATCAGCTGCTTGGAGTTCGCGGCACCACCATCGCCGGCGCGCATTTCTTTCCGCTGAGCAATGCCAAGGACGAGGCGAGCTTGATCGCAGAATTCACCCACACCATCACGCTGGCCGCCCGGTTGCAGGACCAGCTCGGTATTGCGTTCCGCTTCCTCGATATCGGTGGCGGGTTCGCAGCTCCGTACGCGGTCCTTGGTGATCGGCCGGTGTATTCCTCGCTGCGCGAGGCACTTTCGGCGGCATTGGATGAGCGGTTCCCCGGCTGGCGCGATGGCGCACCCCGGATCGCCTGTGAGTCGGGTCGCTATCTCGTCGGCGATAGCGGGCAGCTGATCTGTTCGGTGGTCAATCTCAAAGAGAGTCGCGGTCGCAAGTACGTCATCGCGGACGCCGGTATCAACACCTTCGGCGGTATGTCCGGACTTGGCCGGCTGCTGCCGGTGGCGGTGTCGCCGCAGCCCGACGGCCGGGCCAACGACCAAGTGGCCAGCCTGGTCGGTCCGCTGTGCACGCCGGGCGACGTCCTCGGCCGCGATATCGCCCTGCCGAACCTGAGCCCGGGTGACCTGGTGGTCATCCCGAACGCCGGTGCCTACGGCGTCACCGCGAGCCTGTCGATGTTCCTCGGCCGTCCGGCCCCGACAGAAGTACTGATCAGCGGCGGGCAGGTCGTCTCCTCGTCGCGTCTGCGGCAGGTCCGCGATTATCAGATCGGAGCACCAGTGTCATGAGTATTTCGAACGAGCCCCAAGATGTCCGCAGCGATCAGCGCGGACCGGTCATGGTCACCGGTGTCATCTCCGACTCGCACACCTGGAATCTGGTGTTCCTGCAACTGTTTCTGGAGGAGCGGGGCTACCCGGTGGTGAATATCGGCCCATGCGTGCCCGAGCGGTTGCTGGTCGAGGAATGCCAGCGCCACCGGCCCGCGCTTGTCGTGGTGAGCAGTGTGAACGGGCACGGATACCAGGACGGTATGCGGATGATCGGCCCGCTGCGCAAACAGTTCAGCGCTGCTGAACTGCCTGTGGTGATCGGCGGGAAGCTCGGCATCCGCGGTGATCAGAGCGCGGACGAACGCGAAACGCTGACCGAGGCTGGTTTCACCGCTGTCTTCGATGACAGCGCCGACGGACTCCTCGAGTTCGATCGGGTGCTGGAATCGCTATGGCAGCCGGTGCGGGCGTGAGTATCGTCACGTCCGCAGACAACGGATTCGGCGCGTTCGTCGCACGGGCGCACCGTGCGGGCAAACTGGTTGTACAGCCCCGGATGGGGATCAGTGCGCCCGAGCAGATGCGGGCGGGCCTGCGTGCCACCTGCGATGCGGACGGTGCAACGGTCGGCACCCTCACCGTCGACAGCTACACCAGGGTCGGTGATCTGGAGGCGGCCCAGCTCGCGGTGCTCGACGGGGTGGCGCTCAACGGCTATCCCATTGTCTCTCATCAGCATTCCACCACCGCCGAGGTGCTCGACTCGATTGCCGGGCCGGAGTTTCCGGTCCAGGTGCGCCATGGCAGCGCCAATCCGCGTGACATTTTCCGTGCCATGACGGCAGTGGGTCTGGACGCGTCCGAGGGCGGGCCTGCGTCCTATTGCCTGCCCTATGGTCGGGTGCCGTTGAGTGAATCGACGCGTCACTGGATCCGATCCTGCGACGAACTGGTAGAGCTGCGGGCGACCGGTCTGGAACCGCATCTGGAGTCGTTCGGCGGATGCATGCTCGGTCAACTGTGCCCACCGAGTGAACTGGTGGCGATCAGCGCGCTGGAGGCAATGTTCTTCCACTATCACGGATTTCGGAGCATATCGGCCAGCTATGCCCAGCAGACCAATCCGATCCAGGATGCCGAGGCGGTCCGTGCCCTGCAACGACTGTGCGCCGATCATCTACCCGAAACCGACTGGCACATTGTGATTTACGCGTATATGGGTGTGTATCCATCGACGCGATCGGGCGCGTACGCGCTACTCGGCACGGCGGCCCGGCTGGCCGCATCCACCGGCTGCGCGCGTCTGATTGTCAAGACCGAGGCGGAATCGGTGCGCATTCCGACTGTCGCAGAGAACGTCGCTGCGCTCGAATACGCCGCCGCCGTAGCCGATGCGACGCCGAGATCGGTTGCTGAGCCGGGTGATTCGCAAACGTATCGCGAGGCGGCCGCGTTGGTGGCCGCGGTGATGAATCTCGACGCCGACCCAGGAATGGCGATGCTGCGGGCCTTCGAACGCGGCTACCTCGATATCCCGTATTGCTTGCACCCGGATAACCGCAGTCTGAGCCGAAGTTATATCGATGACCGGGGTTATCTGTGCTGGGCGGATATCGGACGGCTGCCGCTGTCCGGGATGGTCGACAGTTCGGGTCCGCGGACGTTGAGCTCGAGTGGGCTGATCGAGTCCCTGACCTACGTCAGCCGGAAGTTCGATCAGGAACTCGGCCCCGTGGACACAACGCCGATGCCGGCGGTTAGGGGCGGTTAAGGGTGTGCCCCGCCGAAGTACGACTCCTACTTTTGAATACGGACGAAGCCGACATAGGGATGTGTGTGCATGATGGTGCCTGGTGCTGACTCGACATCGGCTCCCCGTTCGTTGCTGGGCGCGATGCTCGCCGAGATCCCGCCGTCGGAATATCGACGTGTCGTCTTCGAGCTGGTCCGCCGAGTGGCAGGCGCTGCCCGGCGGACGGCCCGGCCGGACCACGACGAGACGGTCGAGGCGGGAATATCGTTCCAAGCGCAGGGTTTCGACTCCTTGGCCGCGGTCGAGCTGCATCGACTCCTGACCCAGGAAACCGGCCTCGATCTCGCCGTCACTCTCGCGTTCGACTATCCGACCCCCGAAGCGCTCGTCGACGGTCTGCTCGAGGCAGTGATGGGCCCGGTCGCCGCAATGACAACTGCCCCAGCCCATCCCGTTGTCCCAGCCGATCCCGACGATCCGATCGCAGTGGTGGGGATCGGCTGCCGATACCCGGGCGGCATCGACGGACCCGAGCAGCTGTGGGACGTGCTGATGGCCGAACGCGATGTCCTGTCGGACTTTCCGGCCGATCGCGGCTGGGATCTGGACCAGCTGTTCGACGGCGACGTCGAGCTGGCCGGCGTCAGCCGCACCCGGCGCGGCGGATTCATCGACGGGGCAGCGGATTTTGACGCCGACTTCTTCGGGATCAGTCCGCGCGAGGCGATCGCGATGGATCCTCAACAGCGGCTGATCCTCGAAACGTCGTGGGAGGCACTCGAACGTGCCGGTATCGATCCGACCGGGCTGCGCGGCAGCCCGACCGGCATGTTCTTCGGTGCCGAGGCATCGGAGTACGGCCCGCGCCTGCACCAGGCGGCCGACGGCCTCGACGCCTATCTGATGACGGGCGTCGCAACGAGCCTGATCTCCGGTCGCGTCGCCTACCTGCTCGGTACCGAGGGCCCTGCCGTCACGGTGGATACCGCGTGCTCGGCGGCACTGGTCGCGGTGCATCTGGCGTGCCGATCGTTGCGCACCGGGGAATCCACCCTGGCGCTCGCGGGTGGGGTAACCGTATCGAGCGGGCCCGGCGTATTCACCGCGTTCAGCAGGCAGCAGGGCCTGGCACCGGACGGGCGGTGCAAGTCGTTCGCCGCCGCCGCCGACGGCACCGGATTCTCCGAGGGTGTCGGTGTGCTTGTCCTGGAACGGCTTTCGCAGGCGCGCAAGCACGGGCATCAGGTGCTCGCAGTCGTGCGCGGTTCCGGGGTCAACTCCGACGGCGGCAGCAACGGGCTGACCGCGCCGAACGGTGCGGCGCAGCGGCGCCTGATCGAATCCGTATTGGCTGATGCGGGATTGCGGGCCGCCGATGTGGATGCGGTCGATGCGCACGGCACCGGCACCGTCCTCGGCGATCCGATCGAGGCGAAGGCTCTGCTTGCCACCTACGGCCAGGACCGGCCCGAGGACCGGCCGCTGTGGCTCGGCTCGGTGAAATCCAATCTCGGGCACACCCAGGCCGCGGCCGGGGTAACAAGCATGATCAAGATGATTCTCGCGCTCGGGCACGAAATGCTGCCGCGCACACTGCATATCGATGCGCCGACGCCGCATGTAGATTGGTCTGCCGGAGCCGTCGAACTGCTCACCGAGGCACGGCCATGGCCGACGGTGTCGCGCCCGCGGCGGGCGGGGGTGTCCTCGTTCGGGCTCAGCGGAACCAATGCGCATCTCGTGCTCGAGCAGGCGCCGGACCTCGAGCCCGGCCGCGAACTGCCACCGGTGACCACGCCCCTACCCTTCACTCTGTCCGCGCGTGGCGAGTCTGCCCTGCGCGCGCAGGCCGCAGGGTTGCTGACGCGACTCGACGAACTCGACGATCCGGCCATGGTGGATCTCGCCTGCACCCTCGCCACCGCGCGGGCGGCGCTCCCGGACCGGGTCGGGATCGTCGCCGCCGACCGAACGGAGTTGCGGGCCGCCCTGGCGCGGGTAGCCGACGGCGCGACGCCGGGCGCGCTCGCTGCATCGGGACCGATCGCCTTCATGTTCACCGGTCAGGGCAGCCAGCGCACGGCGATGGGCCGTGAACTGTACAGCGATTACCCGGTTTTCGCCGATGCGCTGGACGCCGTCGCGGGGCATGTGGATCTCCAGCTCGACGTGCCGTTGTACGACGTTCTGTTCGCCGAGGCAGGTTCGGCGCAGGCCGAATTGCTCGACCGGACCGAATACGCGCAACCCGCACTGTTCGCGATCGAGGTCGCGTTGTTCCGGCTCGTGTCGAGCTGGGATCTGATGCCGAATTACCTTGTCGGACACTCGATCGGTGAGTTGGCCGCCGCGCACGCGGCGGGTGTGCTCAGCCTCCAGGACGCCACGATCCTCGCGTGTGCAAGGGGCAGGCTCATGCAGCAATTGCCTGTGGGCGGCGTGATGGTCGTGGTGCAGGCGAGCGGGGACGAGATCGCGCCGCTGCTGACCGAGGGCGTCCAACTGGCCGCGGTGAACGGGCCGGAATCGGTGGTGCTGTCCGGGGTCACGGATGAGGTGAGGGCCGTAACGGATGTCCTGGCTGAGCGCGGCCGGGAAACCAAACAGCTGCGGGTGAGTCACGCGTTCCACTCCCGGCTGATGACGCCGATGCTGGCGGAGTTCGAACGGATCGCCCGGGTGCTTACCTACCGGCCCGCCCAGCTGCCGGTGGTGTCCACGGTGACCGGTGCACTGGTCGGTGCCGAGTTCGCGACGCCCGAATACTGGGTCGACCATATCGGCGCCACCGTGCGATTCCGGGATTCCGTGCGCTGGCTCACGGAGGCGGGTGTGCGCACCTTCGTCGAGTTGGGCCCGCACGGCGTGCTCTGCGGGATGGGGCGCGACTGCGTCACCGACCCCGGTGTTTCATTCATCCCGCTGCTGCGCCGTGATCGTCCGGAGTCGCGAGAAGCGGTGTCGGCGTTGGCAACCGCGTACGCGCGGGGCGCGCGGATCGACTGGTCGATGTTCTTTGCCGACAGCGGCGCGCGCCGCATTGACCTGCCGACCTACCCCTTTCAGCGCAAGCGTTACTGGCTCGAACCCGGTGCCGCCGCTGGTAGTCTCGCCGACCTCGGTCAGCTTCCGGCCGACCATCCACTGGTCGGCGCGGTCGTCGAGGTGGACGCCGAGACGGTGGTGCTCACCGGACGGCTGTCGCTGCGCACCCATCCGTGGTTGGCCGAGCACGTCATCGACGGACGGGTGCTCGTCCCAGGCACCGCCTTCGTGGAACTCGCGCTGCGGGTCGGTGACCAGGTGGGAGCGAGTCATATTGAGGAACTCGCCGTGGGCGCGCCGCTGATTCTGGCCGAGGGCAGCGGAGTAGCTATCAGAATCACGTTGACTGCCAACAGCTCTGCCACTGGCACCGACTTCGGCGATCGGTATGCGTTGGCGATCGATTCGCGGCCGGATCGCAGCCGAGGTGGGCCGTGGACCGCGCACGCCAGCGGCTTTCTCACCGCCACGGGCGCGCAGCCCACGCAGGCGCAGCCCGGGTGGCCGCCGCACGACGCCGAGCCGATCGATCTGACCGGTGTGTACGAGGAACTGGCGACTAGGGGCTACGGCTACGGCCCGACGTTCCGCGGGCTGCGCAAGGCCTGGCGGCGTGGCGAGGATCGCTACGCCGAGATCGAACTCCCGACGACGGTGGACGGCTCTGCGTTCGCGATACACCCCGCACTGCTCGACGCCGCACTGCACGCCGCCGACCTCGCCCGCGAACCCGCCGAGCAGGTGTTGATTCCGTTCGCCTGGACGGGGGTCTCCCTGCACGCGGTCGGCGCGTCGGCGCTGCGGGTGCACATCGCCCGCTACGGGGACGACACCCTCGCCCTGGAAATCACCGATGCCGCCGGCGTTCCCGTCGCCGACATCGCGGGGCTGGTATCGCGGCCAGTTACCACCGGTGAGGTGCTGTACAAGGTCGAACTGTCGGCGCCTCTTGCGGCACTTCCGGGTCCCGATGCTGTGACCCGAGCTGCCGCCTCCTATCCCGTCAGCGTCGCCGGGATCCCGGTCGCCGCGGGGTCGGCTCCCGCCTTCTTGGCGCTTGCCGACCCCGCGGCGGCCCTTGCCGCCCTCACTGCGTCACCCGATCCGCTGCCTGCAGTCGTGGTACTCACTGTGCCTGCCAGAGAACAGGATCCGGTGGCCGACGCTCGCGCGGCGACCGTCACCGTGCTCGCCATCCTGCAGGCATGGCTCGCGGACGAGCGCTGGTCGCAGTCGCGTCTGGTGGTGCGGACCGCACCGGGCCTGTCCGGTTCGGCGGTGCGCGGTCTGGTGCGCGCGGCCCAGGCGGAGCATCCGGGGCGCATCGTCGCGTTGGAAACATCGCAGCCGCAGGCGCTGGACGAGATCACTGCGGCGCTGGCCACCGGGGAGCCGGAGCTGTCGTCCGCCGTCGATGGGCTGCGCGCGCCGCGCCTGGTGCGGGTACCGGTATCGAGCGCGGCTACACCGGAGTGGGGCACCGTGCTGATCACCGGCGGGACCGGTGGACTCGGGGGTCTGATCGCCCGGCACCTGGTCGTCGCACACGACGTGCGACGGCTGGTGCTGATCGGCCGCTCGGCCGGAGACGGTGAAATATCCAGGGAATTAACACAATTGGGTGCAGCAGTGACAACGGTGGCCTGCGATGTCGGTGACAGGGCCGCGCTGTCCGCCGTGCTCGCCGAACATCCCGTCGACTCGGTGATCCACCTGGCAGGCGTGGTGCGCGACGGCGTCATCGATACGCTCACCCCCGAATCCGTTGACGAGGTCTTCCGCGCCAAGGTCGCGGGCGCGTGGCATCTGCACGAACTGACCGTGGACCGGCCGCTGAAGGCCTTCGTGCTGTTCTCCTCGCTGGCCGCCGTGCTCGACGGTGGCGGTCAGGGCAACTATGCGGCGGCCAACGCATTTCTCGACGCGCTGGCCGAGTACCGGCAGTCTCTCGGTCTATCTGCGGTCGCGCTGGCGTGGGGTCTGTGGGCCGAGACAGTCGGGATGGGAGCCCAGCTCGGCGAGGCAGGTTCGGCGCGCATCGCGCGGCTCGGCGTGCCGGGACTGACCGCACAGCAATCATTGCGTTTGTTCGACGCCGCCGTCGGATCGCTCGAATCCCGGCTGGTGCCGGTGGACATAGACGCAGCCGCCGTCCGCGCTCGACCGGACGGGGTGCCCGCACTGCTGCGCGGACTTGTCCGGCCTGTGCGTAAGCGGGTGGTCGCCGCCGTCCGCGGCGTCGCGGCGGCTTCGCTCGCCGAGCGGATAGGTGCACTGGGTGCCGCCGAGCGCGATCGTGCGTTGCTCGATCTGGTCCGCGATGAGGTCGCGGCGGTGCTCGCGCACGACGGTGCCGACGCGATCGCGGCGCAGCGGGCGTTCGCCGACCTCGGATTCGACTCGCTGTCCGCCGTCGAACTGCGCAACAGCCTGGGCGCGGCCACCGGTCTGCGGCTGCCCGCGACTCTGGTCTTCGACTACCCGACGCCTGCGGCGCTGGCGACCCATATCGGTGACACCCTCTTCGGTGCGGAAGCGTTTGGTGACAAGGCCGCACCGAGTTCCGTCGATAGCGCCCGGCCCTCGGACGTCGACGAGCCGATTGCGATCGTTGCGATGGGCTGCCGCTATCCCGGCGGGGTGAATTCGCCGGAAGAGCTGTGGACTCTCGTCGTCGACGGTGTCGACGGTATCGGCGAGTTCCCGACCGATCGCGGCTGGGATATCGCGGACCTCTACCACCCCGAGCCGGGCACCCCGGGCAAGACATACGCCAATGAGGGCGGATTTCTTTACGACGCAGCGGGTTTCGACGCCGACTTCTTCGGGATCAGTCCGCGTGAGGCCGCGGCGATGGACCCTCAGCAGCGGCTGGCACTCGAAATCTGCTGGGAGACCATCGAACGCGCGGGCATTGCACCACACTCGTTGCGTGGCACCAGTACCGGCGTTTTCGTCGGGGTGATGTACCACGATTACGGAACCTGGCTCACCGAGGTGCCCGAGGATGTCGCGGCGTATCTTGGCAACGGCAATCTCGGGAGCGTGGTCTCCGGGCGGGTGTCCTACGCCCTCGGGCTCGAGGGTCCCGCGCTCACTGTGGACACCGCATGTTCGTCGTCGCTGGTCACGATTCATCTTGCGGCGCAAGCGCTGCGGCGTGGCGAATGTTCGCTGGCGCTGGCCGGCGGCGTGACCGTGATGTCGACGCCGGACACATTCGTGGATTTCAGCCGCCAGCGGGGGATGGCTCCGGACGGCCGGTGTAAGTCGTTTGCGGATGCCGCCGACGGCACCGGGTGGGGTGAGGGTGTCGGAATGGTGTTGTTGGAGCGGTTGTCTGATGCGCGTCGGCATGGTCGTCGGGTGTTGGGTGTGGTGGCTGGTTCGGCGGTGAATCAGGATGGTGCGTCGAATGG
>NZ_JBITDI010000039.1:0-26469 GCF_044454005.1 Nocardia sp. NPDC051570
CAAGACGCTGGGATGGCGCACTCCCGCCGAAGCCCTCGACGAACACCTACGATCGCTCCAACAACCCGGTGTTGCGACGACCGATTGAATCCGTCTTGGCTGCCGCGATCGCTATGGAACACAACCCCTTTCGGTGGCCGGCGACGGCCGATGGCCCTGGCGAGGGCGTCGGTGACCAGCGATGTGCGCATGTGGTCGGCGATCGCCCAGCCGACGACAGCGCGGTCGTGCAGGTCGATCACGGTGGCCAGATACGCCCAACCGGTCCACGTCTTCACATAGGTGATGTCGCCGCACCAGTGCTGATTCGCCGCCGTGGCGGTGAAGTCGCGGCCGATCAGATCCGGCGCGTCCACCGGCTTCGATCCTCGGATCGTGGTGCGCCGGAACGGTTTCGGGAATCGCCCTTGCAATCCGGCGGCACGCATCAGCCGCCACACCCGCTTACGCGAAACACGCCGCCCGGTCGCGACCAGTGCGGCATGTACGCGCCGCACGCCCGGATCGCCGCGCAGCTTGGCGTGGATCGCCTCGATCAGCAATGTCAGCATCCGATCGTCCCGGTCCCGGTCGCTGCGACCGCGGCCCCGCCACGCGTAGTAGCCCGACCGAGACACGTCCAATTCCCGGCACATGAACTCGATCTCGAAATCTCCCGAAGCAGCCCAGTCCGCGATCGCGGCGAATTTCACCGCTGGTCTTTCGCGAACCAGGTCGCAACTTTTTTTGCGAACGCGACCTGCATCTTCAACTCCGCGTTCTCCGCACGCAACCGCGCCAACTCGACCCGCTCCGAGTCGGTCGACCCCTCGTCAGCCGGATCATCCGATCCGCCGGACTCCCTCGCCTTACGCACCCATTTCCTCAACGTCATCTCATGCACACCGATATTGCGTGCCACCTCGGCCACCGGCCGACCCTCACCCAGAACGAACGCCACCGCCTGAGCCCTGTACTCCTCGGTGAAACTACGCCGCGTCGAACCCAACACCAAACTCCCGTACTACCGGGCAGCTACCACCCCCGTGTCCACCGAACCGGGAACGCTCCAGTTCGGTCATCGACATCCAGCGACGCATGCAGGCGAGCGCGAGAGTCCGGCGTCCGGCCGGGAGACACCACACCAGATGGTGCCCCCGCCGCTGCCGGGCATCTCCGGGCGGGCGAGCGCGGCGCGCACCGGCTCGAGTCGTCGATCATCGTGCGGGTGACAGAAACAAAGGGTCTCCCGCAGGTGGCGCCATCGCAATGCGATCCGATACGGCCGGGCTACGAATACCGGTCTGTACCCGTTGGTTCTCGCGAGGGGTCTGGCGTGCATTGCCTCGGATACGGCAGGCTCCGGCGGGCGGTATGCATTGAGCCACTTCGCCCGACCGGAGCCTGTCTCGGCCCCGATGCACCCGACCGGAGCAAGTCGTACCTGCCGGGACCGGTCACCACCTCGGCACGTGTACACGCAACGATGAGCCACGAGCTGTACATCCCGCCCGAGGCCGCCCACCGATAACAGACCGGTAATCCGTTGTTCCCCTAATTTTTCGGGTCTTAACCGGCACGGGAACCATTGCGGGGCGAAGATGAGTCATGCGGACGCACTACCGTCACAGCCTCGACCACCTCGCCGACCAATTGCAGGTGATGTGCCTGAGTGACCGCGCCGCCATTGCCACCGCCACCGACGCTCTGCTGCGCGCCGATCTCGAGCTGGCCGAGCACGCCATCGATCGGTGCCGTCAGATCGACACCACGCGCGAGGACTGCGAACGCGCCGCGGTCAGGCTGCTGGCCCTGCAAGCACCGGTCGCCGGAGAGCTCCGGCAAGTGGTCACCGCCCTGCACGTGGTCGGGGATCTGGCCAGAATGGCCGCGCTCACCGAACACATCGCCAACATCGCCCGCCGCCGCCACCCCGCCCACGCGGTACCGGATACCCTGGCGCCCCTCGTGTCCCGCATGGGCGAGGCCGCCGTCGCCATCGCCACCAACGCCGCGGACGTCCTCGGCTCCCGCGACCCGCACGACGCGGCCCGACTCGACGGTCAGGACGACACCATGGACCGCCTGCACCACAACCTGCTCACCGCCGTACTCGCCGACGACTTCACCGGACCCACCACTACTGTTGTCGACCTCACCCTGCTCGGCCGCTACTACGAACGATTCGCCGACCACGCCGTCCTCGTCGGCCGCCGAACCTTCTTCATCGCCACCGGCGAATACCCCGACGAATAACGCGCTACGCGGACGTACACACACATTTTCTACCGCAACGGAACCATCGGGGCAACACCGACTCTCGATCGAGGGCGGGCATAGAACCCGGAAACTTGCGGACCTGTCGGCTCGTCGACAGAAGGCGTTCGACGGGGGATGGGGTCTCGTTGCTGTCGCGGTCGGGTCCCCGCCCACGCGGGCGCCATTGCCACCGTGGGTGGCCTGACCGCAGTGATCGAGCACAGCTATGTCGATGACACCGGCACCAGCCATCACGAGCTGAACCTCCTGTTCGCCGCCGAGATCGCCGGGGCCGCGGTCAGCCAGGAGGAGCACCTCGAATTCTTTTGGCTCCCAATCGATCAAATCACGACGACGGATCTACGACCGGCCGCGATGAACGAGGCCCCGCGATAGAGCTCGGGTATTCCGCTGTGGCGCACGTAGATCCGACCGTGGCGCAGGCGGTCTCCGCGAAGAATTCCCGGCCACCTACTGGCTCTGACCGCTGAATTGCCTGCGCATGAATCATCGAGTGGATCGAGGAGTGCCGTGCGGACCCGGTCTCTGAACGCCGCTATGGCTGCCGCCCGCGCAGCCGACGTTCGCGTCTCCGAGATTTTGCAGCAAACCGACAAGACACCGCTCGCAGCGGGAATCTATCGTGATCGGCGAGTCGCGGTGAAGATCCTGCTCGACCCGGATCCGTTTTGGGCCGACAAGTGGCGTCATGAATTGCGTGTCTACCAAGTCTTCGACCACACGCCATCGACTGTGTCTGCCCCGAGGTTGCTTCATACCGATGATCGGCAACTGATGGTTCTGGAGTGGGGCACCGGGCGGCGACTCGATAACGACCACTACCCCACAGCGAGCCCTGGCCACCGCCGAGATCGTAGGAGTGTCCAGGTTCAACCAGTGGCAACCACCGACGGGAGTTCTCGGTACCGTCTTCGACTACCCGGGCCGCTTCCGCCGTTACCACGAGATGGGTTATCTCACGGCCGCTCACCACGCCACACTGCAGCGACTCCTCACCGTCGCAGGCGCTGTTGATGAACCCAATCATGGTGACCCGCTGGCCAGTAACATCCTGATCGGCTCCCACGACGAGATCGTCTTGCTCGACTGAATTCCCCCGGTGAGTCCGGAGTCTCCGGACTCACCGGGGTGGCTCAGGGTTATTCGGCCGGCTTCCGTCCCACCGCGGCGTACCCGGCGGCGGCCGGTTCGAGGACCACGGCGCGCAGCAGTGTCACATTCGACGCCGGTCGCGACTCTTCCCTCTCGGGCACTGGTTGCGGCTGTTCCCCGTCGGGGTACCAGCTGTCGATCGCGACGATGCCGGGCTCGACCAATTCCAGATCCCTGAAGAATCGCGAAACTCCTTCGCGGGTACGCGCCTCCATCGCGATGCCGCTGTGCCGATACGCCTGGACCGTACCCTCCACTATCTGCGGATCGAAATCGGTGGTCAGGTGTGTCATCACCAGATACGACCCCGGCGCCAGCGGCTCAAGCAGCGTGTCGATGATGTCGTAGATCCGTTCGCCGGGAACGAAATGACACAGCGCGATCAGGCTCAGCGCGACCGGCTTTCCAAAATCGAGCGTCTGCTGCACCGCGGGGTCGGCCAGGATTCGTTCCGGTTCGGTCACATCGGCTTCCGCATACCGGGTCACCCCCTCCGGCGTCCCGGTCAACAGGGCCCGGGCGTGGGCCAGCACGATCGGATCGTTGTCGACATACACCACCCGGGAGTCGGGCGCGGTTTCCTGCGCGACCTGATGCAGATTCGGTTCGGTAGGAATGCCGGTGCCGATATCGAGGAACTGGCGCACGCCCAGATCGCTCAGATACCGCACCGCGCGGATCATGAACGCGCGATTGCCCCGGGCCACCTCCCTGACCGACGGGATGGCCTGCTCGATCTTCTCCGCAGCGGCACGATCGGCTTCGTAGTTGTCCTTGCCGCCCAAGAAGTAGTCATAGATGCGTGCGCTGTGCGGTAGGTCCGGCCTGATATCCACCGGCTTGTCACGGTCGACCACAATCCACTCCTCACTCCACCGATCACGTCTCTCGCCTCTGCCTCGAGTCAACCACCACAACCCGCACAGCCACACCACAATCCGAATGACAATGCCGCCCGACGACACAGGGAGCCAGCTCTGCCCGAGGTCGGCGGCGTCGCGCATCACCGCGCATCAAACAGAAAGGCTCTTCGTCAACGTGGGCCCGAACAAGACGAATCGCCCACCGGCGCCGTGACCGGCTTTTGGCACATCGAAGTTCGGCCAATTCCCAACGCGCCGTCCGGCATCCTTCTTCGGTTGGCAGTTCGTTCGAAAGTGCCTGAGCGCCAACACTCGGCGAGCGAAACCGGTGCCCGGGACCGGCGTGTACGCGAACCTCGCCGTAGATCTTGTTGTGCCAGAAAGTGGTAGCGGCTTGCTCGGCTCGCCGCGGCGATCGAGGGAGGTGTGATGACCGAGAGCAAATCGGCCGAGGAACAGCGGCCGCGACACCGGTGTCCAGACCAGTCCGTCGGACTTGTGGAGTCTGCCGCCATGCCGGCCGCACCGATCGCCCGTAAGGATGCGGGTGAGGATGCCCAACTCCGCCTCCGACCTTATCGTCCGCCCCGATGCCTCGAGCACTGGCGGACAAGCTCGGACACCGCGTCGGGCTCCGCATGCGCACGGGCACCGACGAGTTCATTGATCATGTGAGTACCCGCAGCGCCGTCGAGCGGCTCCAGGCGCCGCACCTCCGCCCCGTCGAGCAACAGCTCACTGAGCTGGCTGCTGGTCACCAACACCGCGCTCGCCGCACTGTTCGGCAGAAACGGCAGCACATGGGCGGAATCTGTCACGTTCTCCAGCACGATCAGGACCGACTTCTCCGCCTGAGACTGCGCAGACGATTTGCCCGCTCCGACAGCGTTGTCGGCATGACCATCGGCCGCACACCCAGCGCGCTCAAGCACGCCGCCAGCGCATCCGCGACCGACACCGGCTCGCACTGCACCGAGCCGAAATCGACGTGCAGCTCCCCGTCGGCGAATACGCTCGCCGCCAGCGCCCGCTCGACGCATCGCCGAATAAACGCGGTCTTGCCGACACCGGGAAGACCGGTGCACACACCCATCCGAGCCGTACCCGGCCTGCTCGACAACCAGGAGCCATCCTCCCACTCGAAATCCGGCTGCCGGTTGACGAACACCGGAGGCCCCGGCGGAATCTCATGCGGCACCAACATGCAGACCCTCCCACATCTCGACTCGACCACCGCGACCCCCGATGCTCCGACGAACCGGACTTTATCGTGACATCCCCCACCTGTTCGCCGCAGTTGCTATCGCAGCCCGTACGTTTCGTTCGAAGTCTGGTCGGGCTCTGCCCGCTGGCCGGCCACCCTGCGGACCGGACTACTGCTCCAGGCTCAGCTCGGCCACCAATGCGTCCCGAACTGCGGCTATCGCGCTGTCGCATTCGCGCTCGGCCTCGGTCACCGCGTCGCTCCACATCCCCTCGGAGCGCATTGTGACCAGGCGCTTGAGTTTTCGATGAGCGATGATCGCGCTCTCGGCGACATTCGGCCGGAGACGCTCGATACGCACAACCACACCCTGCAGCTCACGCAACACTTCATCGGTGGCGCCGACATCCGGTTCACAAAGCTGGCGAGCTGTCAGAAGGAATCGATCGCAGACATCCTCGAGATCTTTGCGACGTTCTCGTCCGCGGTCGAGCTCACGGGTGCGCACAGCTAGTTTGTCCGCGTTCCGCGCGGTCAGTCGCGCCATCACGATCCCGTTGACCACAGTGGTTACTTGACCGACGACCGCCACGATGGTGGTCAGCCAGAGCTGGAGTGTCATGGACCGACACATACCACCGCGGCCGCGACACGGCAGCCTATACAACGCACATCTTCCGCGGGCCCTGACCGAGTCGGCGGTTCACATGCGAGTACAGTGGTCGAGTTGTCGGTTTACAGGAGAGTGTCATTTGCGCCGAACATCGGATTCTGCAACACCGATCAAATCCGGCCATCCACACTGGATCACGGTCCAATCCACCCGAACCGTCCTCGTCGTGGTGCACACGATCACAGCATGGAACCGACTGGCGGACATACTCCCGGTATTTGATTCCGACTGGCGCATTCAGATTCTTTACACATTCCCGAATTCATCCAATGTCACCGGCGACGTCGAGAAACAGATCACCAGCGAAGGCGCAGTCGTCGTACCGTGGACTCGGGCCCTCAGCGACCAATTCGACCTGGCTATATCCGTCCACCACAGCGGAGAATTACACCGAATTTCCGCCCCCCTTGCCGTTCTATCCCACGGAATGGGATATACTAAACACGCGAGACGCGAGACGCGAGACGCGAGACGCGAGACGCGAGACGCGAGACGCGAGACGCGAGACGCGAGACGCGAGACGGTGTATGGCTTATCTCGGGAGTGGCTCGTTCATGACGGTGTGATGCCGGATGCGATCGTTCTCTCGCACGAGCACGAGTTGACCCGTCTGGCGAAAGCTGTTCCGGAGGCGGTGGATCGCGCAGTGGTGGCCGGCGATCCCTGCCTGGACCGGATGCGCGCCAGCCGGCAGATGCGACGCCAGTATCGGAGCGCACTGGGGGTCGAACCGGATCAGCACGTGGTCACTGTCTCGTCGACGTGGGGGCCGAATTCTCTGCTGGGCCGCCACCCCGATCTCATCGCGGCGCTACTCGGCGAGTTGACCCTGGACGATCACGTGGTCGCCGCCATTGTTCATCCCAACGCCTGGTTCGCTCACGGCCAGTGGCAGCTGCGGACTTGGCTCGCAGACGCGTTGCGGTCCGGATTGCGGCTCATTCCGCCGGTGATCGGTTGGCAGCACACGATTTTGGCCTCCTCGGTGGTGGTCGGTGACCATGGCGCTGTCACCGCGTATGCGGCATCGAATGCGATTCCGACCCTGCTGGCGTCGTTTCCCGAAACCGAAGTCGCTCCCGGCTCCGCGGTCGATGTCCTCGGCCGTACCGCGAAGCGCCTGGATCCTTTGCGCTCCTTCTCCGAACAGATCTCGACCGCACGCACCGAGAACGTCCCCGGCGACGTCGCCTCGATCGCGGAGCTGGCCAGTTCGAGACCCGGCGAATGCGCCCAGTTACTGCGCTCCACCTTCTACCGTCTGATGGATCTATCCGAACCGTCGACAGCGGTACCGGTATTTCCTTATGCCGCAACCGATCTCCATCCGAACCGACAGCCGGTACAAGCATGTTGGCTGGCGTGCGACCCGCACACCGTCGGCAGTGGCGCCGCGGTCCGGGTACGCCGATGGCCGGCCGATGTGACCGTCGCCGGCGGCCGCGGCCCACGGGCCGTACCGACATATCTCGCCGTCGACAGCGAACATCCCCGCCGTGACCTGTACAGCAACGCCGACATCGTCGTTGTCGGCGATCTCGGCGATCCTGACATCGACAGTCGGCTCGCCGATATCGTGCGCACTCGACCTGCCTGCTCGATCGCTGTCGCGGTCACCGGCCCCACCCATCTCCGCATACATCATCGCCGACTCGGCCCGGTCGGCGCCGAGCTTTCCTCTCCGATCACCGGAGTATCGGACGTGTCCGCGGTCGCCGCGGCGATTCACGACCGCCATATCGGCGGACCATCCGATCAGCTGCCCTCGGCAACGGCGGTGCTTCTCGGTTCGCAGCGGCTCTCGGTCGTGATCACCCCGGTGATCGAACCGCCCGCAACCTGATCCGCCGCGATCTCCAAGCTTCGCAATTCGATTCGGCTACAGTAAGCCGGGCAGCGTCGTGTCGAGGGGAGGCCGCAATGAGCCAGAACGGTTGGGCCCCATGGGCAGAACCATTCGTGGACCGGGTGCCGGTCATGGCGGCCATGGCCGATTGGACCCGCCGATGCCGAGACCGCAAGATCCCCAGCCGAATGTATCTCCACGCCATCACCGGGATGGGTGTATCGAGTACCGCCACCCAGTTCTCGAAGAACTACCAGGACGCGATCGGCGCTCTGGTGTGGGAATCCGGTCGCCGATCCGATAACACGGCTGTCCCCTTCGGGGAGATGATGACCGGCATCTTGCGGCAACTAAGAGCACCTGAGGGCTACGAGAAGTGCACAGATGCCGAGAAAGCCGCGATCCTGGCGGCCATCTGCCGCGATCCGCACCGGAAATTCGTTCTGGTAGTCGACGACTACCCCAACCCGGCACAGCTCGCCGATCTCATTCCGGCGGACGCGCCCGGTGTTACCTTCATCGCGACGAGCACAGCCCGGAACGACATTCTGGACCGGCAGAGATTCAAAGACTTCAAAGTGACCGAGCTGCCACCGGATGAAGCACACCGCCTGTTCCTCAGCATCCTTGACGACACCGTCGACGAACTCGACGACACGGTGATTTCTTCGTTGGTCGAGCTGTGCGACGGAATTCCCCTGCTGGTACGCATACTCGCCGCGCATATCCGCGGGCGGGCGCCTCGTGCGCAGCATATGCTGACAAAGCTGCGGAAATCTCGCCTGCACCTGCTGGAGCTCGACAGCTCCGCGAGATTCACAACGTTTCTGAACACTACCTACGATGAACTCTCCACCGAGCAAGCCACGGCATACCGATGGCTCGGCTCCCTGCTCGCTGCCAACTTCTCACTCGACGCCGCCACGGCGGTACTGAAAGTCACCACCGAAGACACCTTCACTGTCTTGGAGGATCTCGTCGACCTCAATCTTCTCGGCGTCGACAAAACCACACATCGCTACTCGATGCATCCCGTCCTACGCGAGGACGCACGCCGACGAGCGCTGGCCATCGATACACAAGCAACACCCCACGAGATAGAGCGGCGCTGGACTTCCTGGTTTCTGCGTAAAGCCTTACCGCGTGGAGGCGCGATATCGCAGCGCTGGTGGGTCGATCCGGTCGCCCAGCTGTTGAACACCGGACACCCGGGGTCCGGGCCGACTCGCAGCGAATCGTTGCAGTGGTTCGAACTCGAATCAGCCAACCTCGTCTCGATCGCGCGGACCGCGAACCGCAATGGTTTTCACGACACCGCGTGGCAGCTGTGCGTGGTGATATGGAAATACCTGCACATCCACGGGCTACACGACATCTGGATCGATACCCATCTCGCCGGCCTGGACTCCGCTCGAACACTTCATCACGACGCTGCCATCATGCAGCTCACCAACCAACTCGGCGCGGCCTACCTCGAACTTGGCCAATACGACGACGCCCGCCGTCATTTCACCGAGTCCCTCGCCGCCGCCCGTCGGCTGCACCATATTCTCGGAGAGCAGAGCGCCCTCGAATGGCTGGGAAAGATCGCCGCAGCCGACAAGGATCCGCTGGGCGCCCTCGATCTCTACCGGCAATCCGGCGAGGTGGTCGACACTGCCGGGCCTGGACAGCTGGACAAGATTCAACAAGAGCGCGTGCCCGCGATCCTGTGCCTGCAACAGATTCGCGCCTATGTCGACATCGGATGGTGGGACCGCGTCGTGGCCGAAGCGCCGCTGGCGGAGGGCTATTTCGGCAGAACCGACACCGACGAGACAGACAACCTCGCCAAAACCGCCCTCGTAGTCGGCCGAGCACTGCTCGCTCTCGGCAACACCGATGCCGCGATCCTCAAATTCCGTGCGGCCCTGGCATCCTTCGAGACAGACGGCACCCGCCGCCACCAAGCCGATGCGCATTACCGGCTCGGCCAGGCGTATACCACCGCGGGTCAGCGGGACGCCGCCATTCGCGAGTACCACTCAGCCCTGAACTACTACGGGAGTATCGCCCACCCACGCGCGAAAGAGATCGCACAGATACTCGACAACCTCGACGGGTGACAGATCGCTTGGGCAGCACGGCATTCGGCAGGCTTCCGCTGAAGATTCGGAGTCCTATACGGTTTGCCCCATACCACCGTCGACGCTGGCTTCTCGACGGGCCAGGAGCTCCCGGTGGTAGCGCGCCAGGTCGAGTGCGATCCGGTGGATCGCCGCGTTGATCTGCCGGTTTCTGGTGCGGTACAACCGATGTCGGACGGGACCGGACGTTGAGCGGACAGTCGCCGACGTCGAACCCCGCACGTGCACGGCCCTGCCGTCATCACACGCTCGGATGACCAACGCCTGAGAACAACACGGCGACAGCAACATTCGTCTCCCACCGACATACGGTGCCGCCACGGAATGCGGCCGGAGCCGCTGATCAGGCGCTCTCCGAGATGGGTGCTCGCCGTCGGTAAGATGAATCTTCTTGTGGTGCTGCCTTTTTTGGCACTACTCGGCTGTCAGCGGTGCCGGATCGGCGGTGGGTATGGTTACGAACGGTGTGATACGCGAAACCTGGGATCGGGTGGTCGCGTCCGATCCGGGGCTGCAGCGTCTACGGATGTCCCTGTCCGTGGCGGTGGCGATGACCACCACGATCGGTGTGGAATACGGGTTCGGGCGGCTGACTCATGCGAGTGACCGGGGGCTGCTGGTCGCGATTCTGCTGGGCACTGTCATGGCGATGATGGGCTCGATGGCGTTGGGAGGCACACAGTCCTGGCTGAAGGTTCGCACTGCTGTCTTCTTTCCGGTCGCGATCGCGGTGGGGATGCTGCCGGGGACAGTGGTTGTGGGGCATACCGACCTGATGCTTGCTGGTCATGTCTTTGGCAGTGTTCATTCGCCGGTTCGGCACGGCGTATTTCTTCTACGGCTTCATGATCTGGATGGGGTACTTCTTCGCGGTATTCCTCGACGCTCGACTGTCGGACCTGCCGTATCGAATCGGCAACAGCAACTCCGGTAGCAGTGCACCGAAGGTCGAGGTCGCGGGCCGCCCCTCTCGCACGCCCGGGCCGCTGGTGCGGGCATATTGTCGACGTATTCGCCAGTTCGGGGAGAGGCCGCCATGTCACACGACGATCCGCCCACCGAGCCACTCCCGACCGACTCGGGCTGTGACTCGGCCGCCGCGGAGGCGGTCAGCGGCGAGCCGTCGACACCGCTGTCGTATCCGGTGGCGTTCGCGCGCGCGGTGGTCACCGCGTGGGATGACAGCCTCACCGATTGGGCCGCGGCGTTGACCTATTACACGGTGTTGGCGTTGTTTCCGATGCTGCTGGTGGTGATCTCGGTGTTCGGCCTGTCTCAGCCCGGGGCCACCCCGGAGGTGATCGATCATGTCAGTGCGGTCGTTCCGGCGCAGTCACGACAGTTGATCCGCGACGCGCTGCAGGCGATGACCCAGCAACGCTCGGATGCGTGGCTGCTGACCGGATTCGGCGTCGCCGGTGCACTGTGGTCGGGATCGAGCTACCTCAGCGTGTTCCGCCGCGCCATCTACGCCATCTACCGCACCGACAGCCGTCGGCCGGTATGGAAAACCGCACCGCGCATCGTCGTGACCGCCGCGGTGGTGGTGACGGCGATGGTGGGAAGCGCGTTCGCGCTCGTAGTCACCGGGACAGTGGCTGCGCAGGTGGGGCGGGTGCTGCGCCTGGGTGAGGTGTCCCGGGCGGTGTGGGATGGGTTGCGGTGGCCGGTACTGCTGGTGCTGGGGGTGGCGTTGGTGCTGGTGCTCTACCGCGAGGGCCCCGCCCCCACTCGACCGGTGCGCCGCATGGCCCCCGGCGGCGTGCTGGCCGTGCTCGTGACCCTGGCGTGCTCGGCTGGTTTCACGGTCTACGCCGCCCACGCGGCCACCTATCACCGTCTCTACGGGTCGCTGGCCGGTCTGGTGATCTTCCTGGTCTGGGTGTGGCTGTCGAACCTGGCTCTGGTTCTCGGGATCCAGTTCAACGCCGAACTTGCCGCGACACGACCCGCCGATCCGGTCGCAGATCCGCCGACGTCACCCCGGGCGGCGCCAGGAGGAACGTCCCGGACGGGCAAGGACCCCGAGAGCGACACCCGAGCCTGATGTCTGCGCGCCGGCGCGCAGGCGTGGTCAATCCTGCTGGGAGAGTTTCGTGTTGAGCTCGCGGGCTTCGGAGAGCTGGTCTTCGAGGATGATGATCCGGCACGCCGCGTCCATGGGGGTGCCTTGGTCGAGGAGCTCGCGGGCCCGCGCGGCCAGGCGCAGCTGGTAGCGGGAGTAGCGGCGGTGCCCGCCCGATGAGCGTTGCGGAGTGATCAATCCGGCTTCGTCGAGGCTGCGCAGGAACGCCTGGGTCGTGCCCAGCAGGTCCGCGGCCCGGCCCATCGTGTAAGCGGGGTAGTCGTCGTCGTCGAACCTCTCGTTCGCGGTCGTGGAATCAGGAATCGTGGTACCTCCATACGACGAGTGCCCCCGGTGCCGTCGTACGGCACCGGGGGCACTGAGGGGAATTACTAACCATCGCCCGACATATCACTGTGACATCGGCCGTCGCCCGGGCAAACCTCTTCACGGGCGACGCGACGGCGGGCAACTCCTCCTTTCTCCTCACTGCGTTACTTCATCTTCCGTGCACTTCACCTTGCGTACTCGGCAGCCAAGGACCGGCACACTTCCCGGTCCACACGTCAGGGCTGCTGCCCTCCACTTCACGGGCAGTTCGTCATCTCCCGCGCCATCAGACTTCCTTTTCTTCCGACTCGACAAAAACTACCCTAACCTTCACCGAATGTCTACAGTCGACACAGAAGATTTTCCCCTGTCCTGGTGCGCAGTCCGGGACTCGGGAGTTACATTCACCTGTGGAAGGTGCGGGGCTCGGGAGCCTTGCCACCCCCGGAAAGGACTGCACGACATGCAGAACCGCGGACACGGGCGCGACACCGGGACCGACCGCCTCCTCACTGCCGCCGTAACCCACACCGACAGCGCGGTGATCGTCACCGCCTCCGGCGAAATCGACCTCGTCTCCATCCAGCATCTGCAGGCTGCGATCGATCAAGCCATCGCCGACCCGGCACCGGTCCTGGTCGTCGACCTGTCCGAGGTCGGATTCATCGGCTCGACCGGACTGGCTGTGCTGCTGGCCGCTCATCACAACGCCGCCCCTCGCCCACTGCGAATCGTCGCCTCACCACAGGCCCGACGCCCCATCGAGGTCACCGGCCTGGCACAGATCCTCACCGTCTACCCCGACCGAGCCGCCGCTCTGAGCGACCTCACCGTCTGACCGACAGGAAGAAGTCGGAAGAAGGCGTCTACGGTGAGTACCCACGACGAGAAACCCGGCCAGATCGCTCGGAAATGAGCACAGCGCGTGGACGTTCTTGTCCGCCCTGCGGGCACATCCGAGGGCGGATGGGTTCGGGCGAGTCGAGTGGAAGCACTGGCGGGGATCGCCGCCGGCGACAGTGAACACTGGCGATGGATGTCATGTCACGACGTGGGTGAGTCCGCCGTCCGCGGAGAACAAGGCGGGCAGGCCGCACACCATCAGGGTTGACCAGGTCAGATGGGTCAGTATCGGTGCCCGGATGCCGCCGGTGGCACGGCGTTGTACGCCGAGCAGGGTCCCCATCACCGCGGCGGCGAGGATCAGCGCGGGATTGCGCGTCGCGGTGGTGGCCAGGCAGTAGACGCCGGTGGATACCACCACCGGATGCCGTCCCGCCGTCTCGTAGACGGGGCCGCGGAAGAAGATCTCCTCGGCTGCCCCGCTCACCAGCGCGATCAGCAGCGGCCGCGTCATCGACGAGCCTCGGGAATACCGCAGAACGTGGCGGATTGCTCGGTCCAGCATCGGGATCCGGCGCGCCACCAGTGCACCCGAGGTGAACACCCCGAACGCGACGGCGCCGGTCAGCGGCGCGAGGAGCGCATCCCGGGACCGCCCGCGTGCGGCGAACCGTGGTGGACCGCAGGCGAATCCGCCGACCGTCCACGTGGCGGCGGTAGCGAGGCCGAGCCGGTAGAACCGGGGCGAATCCGGGCGCGCCGTCAGCGACTCGCGCAGCAGCCCCGACCCCAACACGCCGAGCGCGGTGAGGGCCGCGCGGCGCGACGCGCGGTTCATGCGGCTCGCCGGGCCTTGGCGCGTTGGCCGAGCGCGCGCAGGATCGCCTCGTCGTAGTCCATCGGTTCGAAGGGGATCAGGTTGCGGATGCTGTCGTCGCGGACCACGGTTTCGTTGACCATCGACTCGATCAGTGAACGGCTGGTCCGCGGGTCCACGTCGGTCACCAGGGACAGCCACAACGACGACATCCGCGGCGACAACAGCGGAACCGGCAGCACCAGCAGCGGCCTGCCCTCGATGGCCGCCAGCCGGTGCAGCATGTCCCCATAGGTCAGCATTTCCGGGCCACCGATCTCGAAGGCGCGGCCGTCTGTTGCCGGGCAGTCCAGCACGCCGACCAGGTAGCGGATCACGTCATCGAGGGCGATGGGCTGGGTCCTGGTCCGCACCCACCTCGGAGTGATCATCGCGGGCAGATGTTCCACCAGCTGACGAGTCATCTCCCAGGAAATCCCGCCGTGACCCACGATCACCCCCGCGCGCAGCGTCGTGACCGGCACCCCCGCGACCCCCAGCAGATGCTCTACCGCCCTGCGACTGCGCAGGTGTGTGGACAGATGGTCCCCGTCGGCCCCCAGACCGCCGAGGTACACGATGCGCGACACGCCCGCCTCGGCCGCCGCCTGCCCGAACCGTCGTGCCGCGGCGGCGTCGCGCTGTTCGAACGTCGGCTCGTCGAGCGAGTGCACCAGGTAGTACGCGACCTCGCAGCCGGCCAACGCCGCCTCCAGCGATTCGACATCGTGGACGTCACCGCGCACGGGCGCGCCCGCCCCTCGATACGACCGCGGCCGCCGCGTCATCGCGCGTACCGCGTGTCCCGCCGCCTCGAGCTTCGGACACAATGACCTACCGACGAACCCTGACGAGCCTGCCACCAGCACTTCCATTTTCGATCCCTCTCCCTGCGCATGGAGCCGAATCGCCTATTGCCAAAAGATAGCTGACGACAGATAGAGGCAACAGGCGGACGTGACCCATTCGACTCCGCCGAGTCTGTCCGCTCGACAGTCGCGCGCGAACGCACCTCTCGACTTCCGTTGACGATCAGCCTCCGCCACTTTCATGGCCACCACCTCGGCTGCTCATCGTGATCCTGTCCGCCCGGGACCGTTGGCAGGCGTGGGGCGTTGCGCGTCGAATTCCGGTGGATCGGTGCCACGGTCAAGAACAAACCCTATCTATAACCCAGTCTGAGACATCGGCACGCCCCCAGAGCTTCCTGTGGTCATTTCGTTCCATTGGCGGCGAGTTCATCAGCTGCGACTCAACAGCCGTTGACCAGCAGGCGATAGTTGTGTGACCGCGCCTATGCAGTAACCGTCCGGTTGCCGCGATCGTGCTCGCGACCTACCCGGCCGTATTGGTTCTTTTGGGGCTCGTGCATCCAGGGTGGTTTGCGTGGGCGCTAGCCGGTAATTCGCTTGGCGCCGACGTCATCAGTGTCAGACCGGAAACGACAGACAGGGATGCAACCATGGTGCACGCCAGAAGTGTGGGAACAGCGCTCGCGATCGTCGCCGTGATAGGTGCCGCCCTGCTCAGTTCCTGCGGTCAGCAGGCCAAGGAGATCGTGAACAAGGGCGGCGACACGCCGTGCAACGAATTCATCGGACAAGATTCCGATACCCAGCACATCACCGTTCGCAAGTACCTCAACGAGCAGCGTGCCACCACGACGGCTTCGGTCGACGACCGGACTGTCGATCAGGCGATCGGTGTGATCGACCTGATGTGCCGGGGTCAGGCGAATCCGAAGACGCCCATCCGGAATGCGGATCTCACCGGCATTCTCGTCCCCAAATAGGGGGCCGACCGTGATCAGGCGCCGAGCTTGCATACGGACCCGGAAGATCGTGGTGGCGGTGAGCACATGCCCGGACAGCGCGGAATCTCACCCAACGGATCCCGTTGCTGGCTGTGCTCGCGGATGTCAGTGCACCCGGAGTTCGAGTGTCACTGGGATCGCGTCGGCCTCGAGGGCCTGGCGTAGCCGGGGTACCCCGTGACCGAGAATGCGTCGGCGTAGCTCGATCACATCCGTATCGGGCGTCATCGTGACCTGCAGATGCAATTCCGGCGCGCCCCCGGGCCCTGCCATCCATACCGATGCGGACCGCACGCCGGGGTAGCCCTCGATGTCGGCGGCGACCGGAGCGGCGGCGGTATCCGATGTCAGGGTCGTGGATCCGGTCGAGACATCGTGGCCGACATGCCATTTCACGGGTTTCGGCCGTCGGCGTACCTGGACGGCCAGCCAGCGCAGGCACAGCAGCGCCACGACAGTCGCGACCGCGATCGCGACCCAGAATACCCAGGTGGGTGGCGCCGCCGTGCCCGGCACCAGGGTGGCGTCGCGGTCCAGGCGATGCAGTCGGCCGGTGTAAGCGGCCACGGCGCCGACACCGCCCACAATCAGTATCAGTCCGACCATCGCGAGCACGGTTCGGTTCACCGCGGCCGGGCGATTGGCGACACTCATCGCGTCCCCCTGTTCTTCGTTCGACGCAACCGCGCCACCACCTGCGGCGGAGCGGCCGGGCCGAGCTCGGCGAGGCGCTGTTCAACAGCGGCTCGCACCGGTTCGGTCAACTCCTGCGCAACGGCTCGTTCGGTGCGTGCCACCACACCGACACGGTTGCGTCGCAGTCTGATTCGTGCAGTCGATACGCCCTCGACCGTGTAGGCGGCCTCTCGCATCGTCGTACGCAGGCCGCGGCGGGTGATACCCGCGCTGAGGTCCTCCTCGGCTGTCAATGGAAGCACCACCGCGCGCCCCGGGACCAGCGCGCTCCCGAGCAGCAGCACGCCGATCACCAGCGCGGTCACGCCGGTGGCCAGGACCCACGAGCTGCGCCAGGTCGTGCCGTGCAACCAAGCCGCGACAGTGTCGTAGGAGACGAATTCGTGTGTGCCGGTGAGCCGTTGGATCAGCGACACAATCACCGCGACGCTGAGCGCGAGCGTCGCGACCGCCACCACGGTCGCCGCTGGTGTCCGGCGAGGTCGCCGCCTCATCGGACCCGCCCGGATTCGGCCGCCGGGTTCAACGCGGAGATCGCGATGTCCAAGCTGGACACCGAGACACCCGCCAGCTCCCGTGCACGCTCGATCAGATGCGCCCGGCACGCGTCTGCGACACGACCGATCGGCATCGGATACCGGATCGGCAGCTCGACGCTCAACGCGGCGGTGTCGGCGGTGACTCGGGCGGTGACTCTGACATCGTCGAGGACGCCGTCCACCTCCCGGGCCGCCCGGGCGACGATGCGCCGGACGGCCCGATCACTGACGGTCGTCACGCCCGGCAGATCGACGACCGCCTCCACGCCGCTCATCGCCGTCCTCGACGGCGAGCCGACCCCAGCAGCTCCGCCACGTCGACGTCGCCATCGAGCCAGCGGCCGACGAACAGGCCCAGCGCGGCAAAGACCAGCACGATGGCGAAGGCGCCGAAACCGCCGAACGCGGCGGCGAACCCGAGCGCGATCCCGGCAACGAGGCCTAGCGTTGTGGCGTTCACGATTACTCCACCCGATCCCGGGTCGGCCGCGGCTGGTCGTCGTCCTCGGGGATGTACACGTCGTTGATGTTGAGATTGACCTCCACGACCTCCAGCCCGGTCATCTGCTCGATCGCGGTGATCACGTTGCGCCGCACCGCCCGTGCCAGGTCGGCGATCGAAACGCCGTATTCCACCACGAGTTCCAGATCGACGGCGGCCTGTTTCTCGCCGACCTCCACCGAAACCCCTTGCCCCACACTGGCCGACGCGCCGGGAATGCGGTCTCGGATGGCGCCGAAGGCGCGGGCCGTGCCGCCACCGAGGTCGTGCACGCCGCGGGCCTCGCGAGCGGCCAGCCCGGCGATCTTCTGCACCACGGTGTCGGCGATCGTCGTGGTGCCCTTGTCGGTCACCAGCGCACTGCCCGAATTCCGTCCGCGGTTGCCGTTGTGCTGCTCGGCCGCAGCCTTGTCGGTGGTGCCCTTCTCGGTGGTTGTTCCGGTCACGAGTGCCTCCTTGTCGACGGTGTTGTCGCCGTTGCTTTTCGGCGCTACCTGTAGGACACGACCGCGACAAAATCGTCACGGCCCTTGCGCGTGATCTAAGTAACTGTTCCTTTGCTGTGTTCGAGGCCGAATACCGTGGCATCGAGATCGACAACAATCAGCCGCAGCACTGCCGCGGCCCATTCGGTAGCTTCGAGTAACGGTCTGATCGCCGATTCGACCTGTGCGGCAAGGGAAGTCAACGGCAGTGCGGTCGCGATCACCCGAATCTCCACGGTCGTCGGGGTCAACTCGACGGCAAAGGAGGCCGGCGACCACGGCAGCCACCCGGCATCATCGAGGCCGACCGGGATGGCCGGGCGCAGGCCGTCGATGTCGGAGACCGCGGTGGTCAGGGCGTCGATCAGCTTTCGAACGGGTGTCCGTCGTTTGATGGTCACCGCGGCTCCGGATCCACATCGAGAATCTGCACCGATACCTCGTCGACACGAACTCCGGCCTGCTCGGCCACCACGCGCATCACCTCCTGCTGTACCCGCACGCCGACCTCGGCGGCGCGGTGGCCGGCCGCGACCGCCAGATCGATCTGCACCGCCAGCACCCCATCGCCGGTGCTGCGCACCCGCACACCGTCGGTGGACGCGAACTCCTGTCCCGACCACAACCGTTTCCCGGCTCTGGTCAACGCGCCCACCAGTTCCCGCAGCCCGATTTCCAGTCGTGCGACCCCGGGAACCGCCGCGGCGGCGCGCGCCGCGAGTGCCGCGACGACGGTGTCGCTGACGACGAGTTCGGGTTCCGCCGCGACCTGGGTCATTGCGGCCCCTCCCGGTAGATGTCGTCGACGACGATATCGAGGCGCTGCACCCGCAGCCCGACCCGCCCGGACGCCGCGGCGGCCACCCGCTCGCGCACCTGCGGGATCAGATCACCGATCACCCCGTCGCTGCGCACCACGACGGTCAGTTCGACATCGACGATGGTCGCGCCCTCTGGTCCGCGGCCGACGTCGCGCACGCGGCAGCGCCGGGCGCGCACACCGGCGACGGTATCGGCGGCATAGCGCAGCACCACCGCCACGGCCTGCTCACTGATCACTACCGCACCGGGGACATCGGTCGGCAGCGGCAGCGTCTTGCCGCGTCGCATCTCCGCCTGCACCGCGGACATGATGCGGCCCAACAGATCCGGAGACGGCTCGTCGTCGGCCTCGATGAGTTCGCGGGTCGCGCCGCGCAGGGCCAGCAGACTCTCCCGAGCGGCGCGACAGTGTGGACAGTTCGCCTCATGGTCGTCCGTGGAGTCGGCCCGCGCCGAGTCCAGTCGCTGCCACACCCGCTCCAACGTGCGGCCGCACGGCAACACGTACTCGTCGGAATCCGTGGAGTTCGCGGCGTTGTCGTAGGTCCTGGGTTTCACCGCCACGGCTGCATCACCTCCGCCAATTGGGCCCGGGCACGCGCGATCCGCCCACGGACCGCGGTGACGTTCGCGCCGACTATCACGCCGATCTCCTCGTAGGACCGGCCGTGCACCTCCCGCAGCAGCCAGCAGGCCCGCTGCTCAGGAGTCAGTTCCTGCAGCGCCGTGGTCAGAGCTTCGAGTTGTGAGTTCACCTGTGCCGCATGGTCGGGCCGGGTGTCGGTACGCGGCGATTCGGTAAGGTCCGGGTCCAGATCGGTGATCGGACGCCGGGATCGCAGCACATTGAGACAGCGGTTGGTCGTCATCCGGTACAGCCAGCCCGAGAACGCGGCATCGTCCTGCAGTTGCGCCAAGCGCCGCCATGCGGTCAGGAAGACCTCCTGCGTCACGTCCTCGGCCTCACCCCGGTCGGCGAGCATCTTCACCGCCAGCCGATAGATCGGCCCTTGGTAGCGCATCACTAGCTGTTCGTATGCCCGTACATCACCGTCGCGTGCCCGACCGGCCAGGGTCGCATCGTCCGGTGCTGCTACGGGTGCCGCTTCGGTCGTGGTCACAGCACCTCCTCCACCGTTCACTGCCAAAGACACCGCGCATGGGCAAACCTCACGACGAGTATGAGTGATCGTTGTCTCATCGGTTGCTGCGTGACGATCACGGCGCGTGTGGCGTCCTGTCACTGTGCGCATCCAGAGCGGGTGCGCCTGTCGAACCGGAGGTATGCGATGTCTGTCAACGACAAGATCAGCGCCAAGGCCGAGGAAGTGGGCGGCAAGGCCAAGGAGGCCGCGGGGAACCTCACCGGCGACGACGACCTGCGTACCGAAGGCCGAGCCGATCAGGCCGAGGCCCTGATGAAAAACGCCGTCACCGACGTGAAGGACACCCTCGGCACCGCCGTCGACAAGGCCAGAAACCTGTTCGACCGGAAATGATTCTCTCGGCTCGGTGTCCGGACAACGATGTCCGGACACCGAGCCGACAGTGGTGTGGTCGGGTGTGCCGCCGGAAATGAGTCGAGTGGGGTGTGCCGAAATTCGTGTCGCGGTAATCGACGACGGGATGGTGTGATGATCCCGTGTCAGGGAGACGCCGCCAATATAGTTGCCGGAGAGGAGCTTTCACTGTTCGCGGCGGTGATCCGCACCCGGGTCCCGCCGGTGATCCGCTGGTGGCGCAGCAGCCGCCCGATCGCACCGGCGAACCGTCCTGCTCTAGCACCGGTACCCGGTCGGCAGCGAACACCCTCACCTCGGGGAACGCTGCCGACTGCCACAGCCCCGCTTCCCGCACCACTGCGTCTCCTGTCGCCGTCCGCACCACGCCGACCCGGTCGTCGACCGCCCCCGAAGATCGACTGTGCAGGCCGTACCGCACTAGCTGTAGAGCCTAAATCCCCTACTTCACGAATTTTCTGATTGCCTTGTTTAGTAAACAGATGACCAGGGAGTGACGGAGCAGGGCCGAGCACCTCACCGGGATAGTTTCCCTGTTTGCTAAACTCTGCAATCAGCAAGGCGGCGCTTGCCAAGCGCCCACCACCGACGAAAGGGAGCGGCTCGCATGCCAGGACTACAACGGCCGCTCTATCAGATGAAAGCCGACTTCTTCAAAACCCTCGGCCACCCGGTCCGCGTCCGCGCCCTCGAGCTGCTCAGTCAGCGTGAATACGGCGTGGCGGAGATGCTCGACGAGATCGGCATCGAGGCCGCGAACCTGTCGCAGCAGCTGTCGATCCTGCGCCGCGCGGGGCTGGTCACCGCTCGCCGTGAAGGTCTGTCAGTGACCTACGCGATCACCAGCCCCGAAGTGGCCGAACTTCTCGCTGTCGCCCGCGCTATCCTCATCGGCGTCGTCGCCGACCAGGTCGAAGCACTCGAACAACCCGCCTGACCCCGCACGCTCTGCCCGCAAAGAGCGGGCAGCTTTACCCGCTGATTGCAGACTTTCTAAACTAAACACCTAGCGTTTTTATGAAGGAGACAACCATCGTGACCGATCTCTCGACCTGCGCTCCCGGCACTGGGCTGACACCGACCGACCATGCGGGCATCCTGACCTGGGTTGCCGAGGTCGCCGAGTTGACCGCTCCCGCCCGGATCGTGTTCTGCGACGGGTCGCGCGCCGAATGGCACCGGCTCACCGGGGCGCTGGTCGACAAGGGCACCTTCGTGCCGCTCGAGGCGAAGCCGAATTCGTTCTGGTGCGTGTCCGATCCCGAGGACGTGGCGCGGGTGGAGGACCGCACCTTCCTCTGCTCCGAGGACCCGGCCGATGCCGGCCCGACCAACAATTGGGTCGATCCGGTCGACATGCGCACCGTCATGACCGAGCACTACCGCGGCGCGATGGCCGGGCGCACCATGTATGTGATCGCCTTCTGCATGGGGCCGCTGGACGCCGAGGATCCAAAGTTCGGTGTTCAGATCACCGACTCGGAGTACGTGGCGGTGTCGATGCAGATCATGACCCGTTCCGGCATGCTGGTGTGGGAAAGGCTCGGCATCGGTGCGGAGTTCGTCAAATGCCTACACTCGGTGGGCGTCCCGCTGGCCGACGACGAGGCGGATGTGCCGTGGCCGTGCGACAGGACCAAATACATCTCGCATTTCCCGGAGCGCCGGGAGATCTGGAGTTACGGCTCCGGGTACGGCGGCAATGCGCTGCTGGGCAAGAAGTGCTTCGCGCTGCGGATCGCGTCGGTATTGGGGCGTGATGAGGGCTGGCTGGCCGAGCACATGCTGATCCTGAAACTGACCTCCCCGCAAGGGAAGACGCATTACGTGGCCGCGGCGTTCCCGTCGTCGTGCGGCAAGACCAACCTCGCGATGCTGGAGCCCGCACTGGCAGGCTGGCAGGCCGAGACGATCGGCGACGATATCGCCTGGCTGCGGTTCGGCGCGGACGGGCGGCTGTACGCGGTCAACCCTGAGGCTGGGTTCTTCGGCGTGGCACCCGGCACCGGGGTCAAGACGAACCCGAACGCGATCGCCACCATCCAGTTGGGAAATTCCGTCTTCACCAACACCGCCCGCACCGACGACGGTGACATCTGGTGGGAAGGCCTCACCGACGACACCCCGGCATATTTGATCGACTGGCGCGGCAGGAGCTGGACCCCGGAGACAGGAACGCCTGCAGCGCACCCGAATTCGCGCTATTGTACGCCGATCGCGCAGTGCCCGTCGGTGGCGCCGGAGTGGAACGATCCCACCGGAGTGCCGATCTCGGCGATCTTGTTCGGCGGCCGCCGCGCCACCACCGTGCCGTTGGTGGCGGAATCCTTCGATTGGGCGCACGGTGTGTTCACCGCCTCGGTGCTGTCGTCGGAGACCACCGCAGCGGCGGCCGGTCAAGTCGGTGTGGTGCGGCGGGACCCGATGGCGATGTTGCCGTTCCTGGGCTATCACGTCGGCGACTACTTCGCGCACTGGCTGTCGCTAGCCGACCGCGACGGCGCCCGATTGCCGAAGATCTTCCAGGTCAACTGGTTCCGCCGCAGCGCCGACGGGAAGTTCCTCTGGCCGGGCTTCGGTGACAACGTCCGCGTCCTGAAATGGGTCCTCGAGCGGCTCGACGGCGACGGCGACGCCATCGAGACTCCGATCGGATACGTCCCCGCACCTGGGGCGCTGGATCTGACCGGCCTGGGCGAACGCGCTCGGTCGCTGGTCGCGGCGGCGCTGGCGGTGGATGTCGACGAGTGGATCACCGAGACCGCCTCTATCGACGAGTGGTACGCCGCCATCGGCGACTACCGGCTCCCCGAGCAGCTGCGCGAACAGCTGGCGGCCCTGAAACTGCGCCTGGCGAAGACGCTGTGAACACGCTCGCCCTGCTGCCGCGCTTCTCGGACTGGAAACCGGCGCTCCGCTCCCCCGGCGCGGATCTATTGTCTGGTCTGGTCGTCGCCCTCGTCGCGCTTCCGCTGGCGCTGGGTTTCGGCATCTCCTCCGGGCTCGGCGCCGCCGCAGGCATGACCACGGCGATCGTCGCGGGTGCGGTCGCGGCGGTGTTCGGTGGTTCCCGGTTCCAGGTATCGGGGCCGACCGGCGCGATGACCGTGGTCCTGGTTCCGATCGTCCACCGGTACGGCGGGGGTGGGGTGCTGGAGGTGGGGCTGCTGGCCGGTTTCGTGCTGGTGGCGCTCGCGGTCGCCGGGGTCGGGCGAGCTGTGCGCTACATGCCGGCCCCGGTGATCGAGGGCTTCACCGCCGGTATCGCCGTCGTCATCGCGCTGCAGCAGTTCCCGGCGGCACTCGGTATCTCGCATGCGGCGGGTGAGAAGGTCTGGAAGTCGGCGTATGACGCTGTCCGCCAATACATTTCCCAACCACACCACCTGACGTTGGCGACCGCGCTGATGGTGGCGGCGGTCGTGCTGATCGGTGGCCGATACCTGCCGAAGCTGCCGTTCGCGCTGCTCGCCGTCGCCGCAGCGACCACCGTGGCGCGAATCTTCGAGCTGGATCTCACTCCGATCGGGCAGATTCCCTCCGGATTGCCCGCTCCCACCATCGGATTCGTTCATATCAGCGAGCTCGGCTCGCTGATAGCGCCCGCGCTGGCGGTCGCCGCGCTGGCCGCGTTGGAGTCGCTGCTGTCAGCCACCGCCGCCGACGCGATGGCTGTAGGCACTCGCCACAACCCGGACCGCGAACTGCTCGGCCAGGGACTGGCCAACATCGCAGCGCCTCTGTTCGGCGGTGTCCCGGCGACCGGCGCCATCGCCCGCACCGCGGTCAACGTCCGCTCCGGCGCTCGCACCCGGCTCGCCGCGCTCACCCACGCCGTGGTGCTGGCCGCTGTCATCTATCTCGCCGCCCCGCTCGTCGCCGACATCCCGGTCGCGGCCCTAGCCGGTGTGCTGCTGGCGACTACGGTGCGCATGGTGGAGACCGCGTCGCTGGCCGCGATCGCCCGAGCCTCGAGGGCGGATGGGGTGATCATGGTGGTCACTTTTGCTGTCACCGTCGCCCTGGATCTGGTCACCGCGGTGGCTGTCGGCGTTGGCATCGCGATCGTGCTCGCATTGCGCGCGGTCGCGAAAGAGGCACGGCTACAGCAGATTCCACTCAAGGATACGGCCGAGGGCATCAGCCAACTCACCGAGGAACATCAGCTGCTGCACGATCACATCGTTGCCTACCGCATCGACGGGCCGCTGTTCTTCGCCGCCGCTCACCGGTTCCTGCTCGAACTAGCGCAGATCGGTGACGTCCGCGTGGTCATCCTGCGTATGTCTCACATCAGCACCATCGACACCACCGGCGCACTCGTCCTCAAAGACGCCATCAGCAAACTCGAACACCGCCACATCACCGTGCTCATGTCCGGCCTGCGCGCCGACCACCGCCGCCGGCTCGCCCCTTTCGGCGCCCTGCCCGCAGGTGGCGACGCGCATCTGTTCGATCACACCCCGGACGCGATCGCCTACGCCCACGGTCGAATACCCACGGTGACGACGGGAGCTGCCACATGAGCGCCTTGACGAAACCGACACCGGCACAATGGATCCGCTACCTCTGCGGCGGCGTTCTGCCCGCTTCGATGTCCGGCTGGCAGATCGACGACCTCACCGGTCCCGGAGCTGCCCGTCGCTACCTGCTGCGCATTCTCGTCCCGATCATCGCGCCGCTGTGCCTGTTCTTGCTCATCCCGGGTTGAACGGCTGAAGACTGAAGCCCTCGGCGCCACCATGGACGAAGATCGCCACCGAGAGTGCGATGACGATTACCAGTTCGATCCCGAGCATGACGACACTGACAACCTCCGACACCTGCACGCCGCGGATGGAGAGCGCCACAGCAACTGCGCCGGCGATCAGGGCGGGCCACAGCCACGAGAAGCTGCCCCAATCTTGACTTTTCGCAACATCGGAAACGAACGCATCGAAGCTCGCGCAACCGCCCACCGCGAGCGCACCGTAGGCGCCGAACAGGGCCCAGCCGGTCAGGAAGCCGGGACCTCGCCCGGCTGCCCGCTCGATGAATGCGTAGAACGAACCAGCCGAGGACACCTTGCGGCTGTACTGTCCCACAGCCCATGCGGTGGGGATGATCGCGATCAGCGACAACAAGAAGACAAGCGGTGTAACCGAGGAGAGCGCTATGGGCATGGGATCACTACAGTAGTCGACATAGTTGCCGAGTACACGCAGGTTCGAAATCCTTTTCGAGCAGCAACCGGGGCCTAGGCCACCTCACGCGAACAGAGGAGACGAGCTCGGTCGCGTTACCAATCCACGAACACACGAATGATCTTAGAGACAATTGGTCTGTTATGGGTGATCTTGCGAGTGTCGTGCACACCCAAGCCGGATAAGTCCGGACCAGCAGGTGGAGACACGCAGCGGAGAAAGAGACAATGGGCCGCGCGCTGACACCCTGACTCCTGAGTGGGAAACCGCCGACGCTGCGACCGTAGAACGCGAGGATAAAGCGCGTGGTAACGCGATCGTGAGCCGCCAAGACTTTGGAAGAGCTGAACAGGGCGCGAGACGCGGCGTTCAAGGAGCTGAACAAGGGAGGCCGCCTGCTCGAACGACCACCGGGACTAGAGCACACAAAGGAGGCGGTTATTCGAGTGGGAGTCATGTTGGTTGTCAAGACAGATGAGTCGGTTGTTGTCCATCAGCTGACGCCGAATCAACAGTTGCACCTCGACCACCACCCCAGCCTCCTCGGCTCACCACGCGGCATACTCGCGATGCTGCAACCGACGACCCTCGCTACTTAGACGGTGTCTCATGTCGTTGATTTCGCCAGTTTCTTGTAGCACGTCAATGCCGCAGCGAGGGTGAGGAAGCCGAGAAAGTGCGTGGCCTTGCGG
>NZ_JBITDI010000040.1:0-25633 GCF_044454005.1 Nocardia sp. NPDC051570
CTGGCGTCGCAGACACCAACACCGCGCCCGCACCAGCCACTACCAGCGACGATCAAACCAACTCACACGAACGTGAAGTCCGGCTGGAGTACTAGGGCGCAGGTCACACTTATTTAGCTATACAGAGTTATATAGCAGCGCTATATTAAGCGTGCTCCCACTGGATCAACTCCGCGAAGGAGGCAGTCGATGGATCTGCAAGGAAAGACGGCGTTGGTGACCGGGTCGAGCAGGGGGATCGGCCGTGCGATCGCGCTGCGGTTCGCCGCGGCAGGGGCGAATGTGGTGGTCAACTACGCCAAGGACAAGGTGGCGGCCGACGAGGTCGTGGCCGCGGCGATCGAGTCGGGGGGTCGGGCGATCGCGGTTCGGGCCGATGTCTCGGATGTCGGTGAGATCGATCGCTTGTTCCGCACCGCGGTCGAGCAGTTCGGGCGCCTCGACATCGTGGTCGCCAATGCCGGGCTCGAAAAGGTCGACGTGCCCGTCGTGGCGATTACCGAGGAGGATTTCGACCTGCTGTTCCGAGTCAATACGAAGGGCCCCGTCTTCGTATTGCGGGCCGCCGCTCGGCATATCGCCGACGGTGGGCGGATCATCAACATCGCCTCCAGCTCGACCGTGCGCCCGCAGCCCGGACTGGGTCTGTACGGGACCAGTAAGACGGCCCCGAAGTATCTGGTCCGAGTGCTCGCTCTGGAGCTCGGCCCTCGCGGCATCACGGTGAACTCTCTGGTTCCCGGGCCGATCGAGGGTGCGGGGATCTTCACCGGGGTCGCCGATGACGACCCGTACAAGAAGGCGCTGCTCGAATCGGTTCCGATCGGGCGGCTGGCGACTGTCACCGATGTGGCCGATGTGGCCGAATTCCTCGCCAGCGACCGATCGGTGTTCATCACCGGCGAGGAAATCCTCATGAACGGCGGATCCAGCAACTGAACTGGAATGTCCAGCAACAGAATTCGAAAGGAAACATCCATGACGTCAACGATGATGCGTGCTGTGCAGGCGGTCGCCCCGGGCGCCCCGTTCGAACTCGCGTCCCTGCCCGTCCCCGAACCGGGACCGGGCCAGGTCCGGGTGCGGGTGCACGCGTGTGGTGTCTGTGGTGGTGAGAACATCGCCCGGCACGGCCTGCTCGCAGTCGCGCTGCCGCGGGTGCCGGGCCACGAGATCGCCGGTGTGATCGATGCCGTCGGTGACGGCGTCACCGCGTGGGCGGCCGGTGACCGCGTCGGTATCGGCTGGCACGGCGGGCACTGCTTCACGTGCACGGCCTGCCGCCGGGGCGATTTCGCCAACTGCGCCGACCGCCGGATCGTCGGTGCGTCCTTCGACGGCGGATACGCCGAGTTCGTTGTCGCGCCGCAGGAAACTCTGGCTCGCATCCCGGACGTGCTGAGCTTCGAGCAGGCCGGTCCGCTGATGTGTGCGGGCATCACCTCGTTCAACGCCCTGCGCCATTCCGGCGCCCGCCCCGGTGACACGGTCGTGGTCCACGGCGTTGGCGGATTGGGTCACCTGGCAATCCAATTCGCGGCGAAAATGGGTTTCCACACGATCGCGGTCAACCGCGGGCGTGAGAAGGAAGACATCGCCCGCGAACTCGGCGCCGACGATTACGTCGACAGCGACGCAGGCAGCGCCGGCGAAGCGATCGAACGGCTCGGCGGCGCGGACGTCGCGTTCTCCACGGTCGGTTCCAGCCCGGCCCAGGCCGATCTCGTGCGGGGCCTGCGACCCAACGGGCATCTGCTGATCGTGGCCAGCGGCCACGAGCCGATCGAGGTGGCACCCGATCTGTTGGTCTTCGGTCGTCGCAAGGTGTCGGGCTGGTACAGCGGCCACGCCAAAGACAGCGAGGAGACAATGGAATTCGCCGCCCGCACAGGTATCAGGCCGATGATCGAAACCTACCCCCTCGAACACGCCGAATCAGCCTTTCAGAACATGAACAAGGCTCGATTCCGCAACGTGCTCACCCTCTGATCCACAACAGGAATGCGCGGTCGGCCCCGGTCGACCGCGCATCCGCATGCCTGGACCGAGCCGGTCAGTGCGCCAGCCGCAACAGCCAATCCTTCAGCAGCGCATTCTCATTCGATGACAACGCGTCGCTGGGCCCGCCATCCAATGCCGCCCGCAGTGCGATCGCCGCCGCAGACACATCATTCGTATCCGGCCCGTGGCCGGTCGAGACGCTGCCGGTCCGGACGATGGAAGCCAGCACGGCCTCCCGCGCCCGCTCCGACACCGTGGGGTCGCGGTCTTCCGGCGCCTCCGTGACCAACGCCATGGCCACACCGATATTCGTCGCCAGGATCAGCCGCGCCGCCCCCTCCGGCGTGACCGCCAACCGGCCCTGTTTGGCGGCCCGGGTCAACAACGACAACAACAGTGCCTCACCATCTCTCGCCGCGGCCGGACGCTTGCCCGGTGTCACCTGCCCGTACATCACCGCATAGAAGGCCGGGTTCTCGAGCGCGAACTCCACATGGTGATCCCATCCAGCCCGGATGTCATCGATCGGATCCTCCGATGCCTCCCGTGACCGCTTCGCCGCGAGGTACTGCTCGAACCCGTGCGCGGCCACCGCATCCAGCAAGCCTCGCTTGTCCCCGAAATGGTGATACAACGTCGGCGCCTGCACACCCGCCAGATCACAGATCGCCCGAGTCGTGATCGGCGCACCACCCGACTCCACCAACAACCGCGCAGCCGCCTCCAATAACCGCGTCCGCGCTGTCGGGGATTCCGCTACTCGTGTCACACTCAGTATCCTACCGAATATAGCGGCGTTACATTCATTTCTTCGAAGTGGCAGAAACGACAGAGAACATGGCCGACCATCCTGGCCTTCTCCCCGGCGTGACAACCCTCGGCGGCCTCGGAAACGTCGAGAGATACTGCGCTGCCCGAGTGAGCCGATAACCAGGTTCCGATGACACTGGCCGCCGGGTTCGTTCCCTTACCAGAGATCAGGATCGGTCGTGCCGACATCCACACTTCGGCATGATGGTGCGTCCGCCGGGCCACCCGCGGGTCACGTTTGGGTCGGACTGGATGGATTCGTCGTCCGGTCGTCCGATCCTCAGCAGGTCCAAACCCGACGCGACGGCCCGGCTCAGCATCACGTAGCCGCCGACGCCGGCGCTACCCCCAGGCTCACCAACCACGACGGCCTGCCCTGGCACATCGACTTCCACACCCCCGCCAGCACCGCCTGGCGCCACATCGCCGCCGAGGCCGCCGCCGCACTCACAGGTGAATTCGGGGACCCGGTGTGCTCCGCGGACCGCGTTCCGGTGACGAAATCTCGGTGAACGGCATTGTTACGAAAGAAGAAGCAATTCATATACTTTCGGATGTGACCGGTCATCTCCGACCGGCACGGATACATCACAAGGGAACAGCAGGATATGAAACGTGCCATCGTCAGCACCGTCGCGACCGTAGCGCTCCTCGCGGGTGGGGCCGCCCTCACCGCGGGTACCGCCGCCGCGGACACATCCACGCCTCCGGCCGCGGGTACCGGTTCCGCCTCCACAGTGTCCAGCCTCATCCAGACGCTGCTCGCGGGGAAGGCAGGCTGCGGGCTGCTGAGCCTGGCCGGCGTCGCGCCGGCCGGCTGCGCGTAGTTCGGACCGCGTTCTTACACACCAGCATTCGCGCCCATCCCGTCTCGACCGGATGGGCGCGAGGCGTCTGTGTCACCGCATCAGATCCCGATCCCGTCCCTGAAGCCGGGTGCGGCGAGGCGCTGGCTTGTCGAAGTCGAATAGAGCCGACGCATTGCTGTAGAGGATCTTCTCGATTTCCTGGTCGGACAATCGGGATTCCTTGATGTACTCGAACGTCCGCCTGTAGGACTCGACCGCCAGCAGAGCAGAGAAGTCGCTCCCCGGCACGAGGTGGTCGGCGCCGAAGGCTTCGCAGGCACACCGGAGAGCGGCTTGTGAACCCCATCCGACGGTGTCGTAGTAGAGGCTGCGAGCCATCGCGCTCGGTGGACCGAGCAGGTCTGGCGTGTGTGCTTGGCCATCGAGTCTCGCCAGCTGCATGGGGATCAGGCCGCCCAGATGAGGAATTATGATTTTGATATTCGGATAGCGAACCGGGATGTTTCGCTTGATCAAATGGAGAACGATAGCGGTGTCCTCCAGAGACGCCCCGGCCGCCGCCGTGAATCCGTAGTCATTGATGAATGGTGAACAGATGCCGTTTTGACATGGATGAAAGAAAAGGGCCGTTCCACGTGCGTTCATCTCCTCGTACAGCGGCTCGAATTCCTCTTCGGCCGTGGAGCGGTTGAACACTGAGCAGCTGAAGGCCACGCCGACCATGCCCAACTCGTCCAGCCCGCGCCGCATTTCCTCGAGTGACGCATCGATATGCGGCAAGGGCATGTGTCGGTCCTCTTTGTGTCCTACTAGCCGATCTCAGAGAGGGCGGAGACGAGAGGCTCGAGTATCACCGGGCCGAGCGGCGGCCGCAGGGGGATGATGGCGAACCCCAGCCCTTCCTCTCCCAGCGCAGCAGCCGATGAGGCTGTGGCTCCCACGTCTCCGTGTCCTCTCCCCTGGTTCCTTCGTTGCTCAGCGCGCTCGTGGCCGTCCGCGATGCGCTGGCGGGGTCTCTCATCTCGCTACGTCGAGGAAATCCGCATCAAAGGTCAGGCCGAGGGGGTCGTGCTCCCCAACATCGTCAAACACAACCAACACGTCTTCGTGGCCGACGCCCAAACCGATCCGCTCTTCCAATCCGTGACCGATCTCGTTCTCTCCGAAGGTTTCCACAGCTGGATGGGCATGCCGGTGTGTAACGGCGACACCCGGCGCGGCACCCTCTGCCTGTACTGGAACACCATCATCACCTACCGGGAAGACCTGGTCCTCCAAGCCCAGGAGCTGGCAGACACCCTCGGCAAGCACCTTGCGCGCTACTCGTCCGAGTCGTCGGATGCCTCGCCAGCACCGGCCTGAGGTTCCCCGCGGCACGGACATAGCAGGGCCGCTTCACGCGCCACCGGTGCCTACCCGGCGATCCGCGCCGCCCGCCTGTCGCCCACCCGGCCCTGCCGGACGTAGAGCGCGGTGGCCGCGGTGCCCAGGCACAGGGCGACGGCGCTGAGCCCGAGTGACCAGTGGACGCCGATGGCCGCACCGGCCAGTCCGACGGTGAAGCCGCTGCCGGCGCGCAGTCCGCTGGCGGACATGCCGTAGAGCCCGACCACCCGGCCCCGGTCGGCGGCCGGCGCGAGCAGCTGCACGAGGGTCTGCCCGATCGACATCGATGCCAGGTTGGCCACCCCGCCGATCACCAGCAGCACGACCGCGAACGGATAGCTGGTGGTGGCGGCGAAGAACAGGCTTGTCAGTCCGTAGATCGCGGTGCTGACGACGGCGGCCTTGACCGTCGGTTCGATGCGTCCGGTGGCTTCGAGCAGGACCCCGCCGATGACTCCGCCGATCCCGTTGGCGAACAGCAGCACACCGTAGGTCAGTCCGGCACTGCCCGCGCCGAGGTCGTGCGCGAAGATCGGCATGGATGTCTGCATCGACGCTCCGACGAAGAGTGAGCCGAGCCCGGCGAGCACGATCATGCTGACCATCGTGCGGTTCGACCGGACTTCGCGGAACACGCGCAGCGAATCGAGTACGCCGACCCGTGGCCGGATCACGCCGCCGTCGCGCGTGTGGCCGGTGAACTTGGTCCGGAACAGGAAGAGCGTAAGTGGCAGGTAGAACACGATGTTGGCGAAGATGCCCGCGGTCGGGCCGAGCCCGAGCAGTAGTGCCGAGCCGACCACCGGGCCGAACAGGATGCCGAGGCTGCGGAAGGTCGCGTTGAGCCGGACCGCGCTGGGCAGGTCTTCGGGCCCGACGAAGTCGTGCAACATCAGCTGTTCCCCGGGTGTCCACAGCGACCCGGCGCAGCCGTGCAGGACGAGCAGCACGCACGCTTGCCATATCTGTAGCGAGCCGGTCAGGAACAGCACACCCCAGGCCGCGGAGACGGCCATGAACAGGACCTGCGCCGCTTGGATGAGCCGACGGCAGTCGTGGCGGTCCGCGAGCGATCCGAAGTAGACGGAGAAGATCAGAAACGGTACCCAGTGGCTGATGACTTCGAATCCGGCCAGCGCTGGTGAGTGGAACTTCTGCCAGAGCACCCAATAGGTAATGACGTGCTCGATGTTGTCGGCCATCATCGCCAGCCCGGTACCGAACAGGTACGGCCGGCAGTCGCGGTTACGCAGGGCCGCGAACTTGCGGGCCGGGGCGGGGGCGGTGGTTTCGAGGACGTGTGTGGCGACCCCGCAGGCATTGCACATGGTTGTGCTTTCTCTTCAGGAACAGGGGATTTCCGTCAGGCGGCGGAACCGGGATACGCCAGCGGCTCGGTGTCGACCACCTTGTGGCGCAGATGATCACCGAGATCACGGCGCAGACCGACCGGAGCATCAGAAATCGTCATCGACTCTCGCGATGACCTTGTACGTCGCATGCCTCAACGATGCGTGGCGTGGACGGTTCGATCTTCCGATAAACTGCCCAGTTGTGTCGCAAACCCGACATCGACATCACCCCGGCGAGATCATCGATCGCCATCAGCACAACGACCACCAGCTCATGTACGTCAGCAGCGGCATTTTCGCCGTGCGCACCGACCACGGCACGTGGGTCGCAGACGCCCACCGCGCCATCTGGACACCCGCTCACACCTGGCACGAGCATCGCGTCTATGGGCACGCCGACGTGCATCTCCTCCACTTCCCCGAACAAGAGAAACTATTCCCCGACGAATCCCCCACCGTCCTCGCGGTTTCCCCGCTCTTGCGCGAACTGCTCATCGCCTCTACTGAACCCGAACTCCCACCGGGCGAATCGGCGCGGTTGCGCGCAGTGATCCGCGACCGCCTCCGTAGCGCCCACGTCACCCCGCTCGCCCTCCCGCACCCACGCGACCCACGCCTGGCGCATGCCTGCCGGCTCGTCGTCGACGATCTCAGCCAACCCCGAACCATCACCTGGCTCGCCTGCCGGGTCAGCACGAGCGAACGACACCTCGGTCGTCTCTTTCGCAGCGAGTTCGGCACCACTTACCCCCAGTGGCGCACCACCACCCGCGTATTCCACGCGATGCTCGAACTCACCGCCGGAGCCACCGTCACCCAGACCGCCCATCGCTGCGGCTGGGCCACCACCAGCGCTTTCGTGGACACTTTCACCCGCACCATGGGCCAGACCCCCGGCGCATACCGAACCGGGCGTTCCGGCACCGGGCTTCAGCCGGTCGGGATGGTTGATTCCTGACCTGAGCGGTGAGCGGGTCGGCGGATGCGGCAACGCGGCATACGCCAACAACGAACATTGCGCACATTTCCGGCAAATCGCCATCGATTGGGCGTCGGTTGATCATCCGGGCGTCATCTGCGCGTCATCGGCCCCGATTTCCATCTGCAACGGCCCGTCCGAAACCCGGACGGGCTCAGATGGATCAAAGGAGATCTGCATGCCGCTCGCCGGATGTAAGTCCGCGAGAACTCTCGCCGTCCTCGCCGCTACCGCGGTGCTCGGCTTGGCCCTGCCGCAATCCGCGCAGGCCGATCCGGCTCCGGCCGTGCCGGAGCTGAAGGTGTTGACCTACAACACCTTTCTGATGAGTAAGAAGCTGTTCCCGAATTGGGGGCAGGACCACCGCGCCAAGGCGATCGTGGCCGCCGACTTCTTCCAGGGCAACGACGTCGTCGTGCTGCAGGAGGCGCTGGACAACGACGTCTCGAACGCGATGAAAGCCGATGCTGCCCAGCAGTATCCGCATCAGACACCGGTCGTCGGGCGCAGTAGGGATGGGTGGGACATCACCAGTGGTAAGTACTCCGACAACACGGTCGAGGACGGCGGGGTCACCGTTCTCAGCAAGTGGCCGATCGTGCGCAAGGAACAAATCCTGTTCAACAACGGGTGCGGGGCGGATTGGCTGGCCAACAAGGGTTTCGCCTACGTGGTGCTGAACGTCAACGGCGCCAAGGTCCATTTTGTCGGAACGCATGCGCAGTCCACCGACAGTCGTTGCCGACAGGGTGAGGCGGCCTCCGACCGGGCCAAGCAGTTCCGGCAGATCGGAGAGTTCTTGGACGCCAAGAAGATTCCGGCAACCGAACAGGTATTGGTCGCGGGCGATATGAACGTCGACTCGCACGGTGGCGAGTACGCGGTGATGCTGGAGAACGCCGGTCTCGATCCGGCCGATGAGCGTACCGGCCATCCGTACTCCTTCGACACGAAGGAGAATTCGATCGGGTCGTATCGCTATCCGAAGGACGGCCGCGAGGACCTCGACTACGTCCTGCATCGCAAGGGGCACGCGCGTCCGGCAGGCTGGAAGAACCGGGTGATCCAAGAGCAGAGCGCCCCGTGGACGGTAACGAGCATGGGCAAGGACTACACCTACACCAACCTCTCCGACCACTATCCGGTGATCGCAGGAGCCCGTTGATCAGTAACCACTGACCGATACCAATCCTGGGCATTCATGCCGAATCCCGTTGCGGTCAGGGCACATCGCCGCACCCACGACACGCTGGCACTCAGGTCGTCTGTGTCCGCAGGTGTTCGCCTGAGTCCGGCCTGATCGCGCCTGGCCGGTATGCGGAGGGCCGGCGATGCGACATTGGCGCAGTACGACGAAGTGCTGGCACGAATTACGCTTTGCGCCAGTGGATTCTGGGTTGACCAACTCCGGAACCGTTCTGCGGCAGGCAATCACGACCGGCAGCCGCTGCTCAACCAGTACGATTGCGTTGTTCCAAAACGTCCCTACGGCCGTCGAGCACGTCGGCGCACGGCTGACTCAGAAAAACCGCAGATGAGGGAAACATGGCAATGTCATTGCGCCGGATGCAGATTCGGCTCCTGATAGTGACGGTCCTACTGATGTTGTCGGCGCAGGCAGGGGCAATCGGGCTCGCTCGGGTCCAAGCCGGACCGATCAGCGACGCTGCGACGTTCGTAGCCACCAATATCGAGCGTGGCGGTGCCGAAATAGCCCTGACGGCAGGCAAATTCGTGCAGGACTCGACGACTGGCGTAGTCGAGGTGATCGACGAGGCCGGGATAGTCACCGAGCGGATCGTGCCGAAGGTACTCGTCAACGGCGTGGTCCACACGTTGACCCTGATCGTGCGCGAGGGTGGTCGAAAACTGGAGGTCGCCGTGCACGACGCACTGGTCGAGGGCGCGAAAGTCGCTGCGGCCCAGGTCGATCGGTCCGGTCGTGCCGCCGAGGCATGCCTGAACAAGGGACTGCCCGCCGCGATCATGCCCGGTATCATCGCCGCGCTGAGCGGCGGTCTGCTGGCGGCCGCGTCGGCGGATCCGATCGGCATTGTCACCGCGGCCGCCGTGGCCGGTCTCGCGGGCGCCTGGCGTGGCTTCGTCGAGGGCTGCACCGAGGGCGTGGCCACGCTGCCCGCCGCCCCCGCGCAGTCCGCCCACCCGGCCCAGCTGCAGCAAGTTCGGCCCTGACCATTTCACCCAGGCCCCCGGCATCCTCAGCGGCAGCTGACGGCAAGATCGGTGTCTCATCAGTTCTCGACACCGGAGGAGTCCACAGGCCCGCTGCCGGGGTTCACGCTGCTACCCCGAGCGGGTGACTCCTGAAGCTGTTGCGAGGGCGCGCCGGTAGGTTGTTGGCGGGCTTACGGTTTCGGTTCGCTACCTGCAGACACTGGGCCGCCCGCACCGTGATGCGCGCAGGCGTGTGGCCCGACGAGCCGGTCGACTGAGCCGAAACCGTTCCCGCCCAAACGATCTGTTCACCGCCGCGACATCTAGGAAACATTTGCATTGGACCCGCCGGTCAACGATGCGTAATCGGCTACCGAGCGTCTTCGCCCGTGCTCAGGGGAGATGTCTTCTGCTGCAATGCCATTGGTAGGTGGCGGCGTCCTCGGAAGATGCTCGAGCTACCGTTTGAAGGGGCTGTGGCGGCCGAGCGGCGATTAGATCGGTGCCTCGTGCGTATTCGAATGGTGTTGACTGCCTTGACGATTGCATTGCTCGCGAGCGAAGGGCAGTGTTCCTATGGGATGAGCAGTGGCGGCCGCCACGGGATCACCCCAACTTGATGATGTCCGCTCACCCCGGCAGCTGGAAAAGTGGGGCCAATTCGGACATTCGGACCTCGGGAGGGAACCATGCGTCACGACCTCCGCTCGCCGCATCGCCCTGTCGACACTCGCGTTCACCGCGGCCGCGCGGTGGTCCCCGCCCTGAGCGCATCGGCCGCCACCACCGCGAAGCCCTCGAGCAGTGGCGGGTCCTGTTCGACGACTTCGACTACATCGACACGGTGTCGGCCTCCTGACCCACCGCACGCAATCCACGTGCCGTCGCCCGATACCACTGAAAGGGATTCGAGATGAGGCGCAGCGGTCTGACAACGTACCGCAAACTGGGAATCAAGGCGTGGATCGTGGTGATGGCCGCGTCGGCGTTCACGGCGACCGTGGCCACCCCCGCCGGAGCAGCGCCACCGGCCGGCGGGATCTATGTGGCGTTGGGCAGCTCCTTCGCCGCCGGGCCGGGGATCCCCCCGCAACAGCCGGGCAGCCCGCCCGCGTGTGGTCGTTCGCAGGCGAACTACGCCACCCTCGTGGCACGCCATTACGGAATGGGCCTGCACGACGTGTCGTGCCAAGGGGCCATCGCCGCCGACATCCTCACCACATCGCAGCACGGCCAGCCGCCACAGATCGAGGCCGTCGGACCGGACACCGACCTGGTCACCATCACGATCGGCGGCAACGACGTCGACTACCTGGGCAGCCTCCTGGCCTACTCGTGCCACAACAGCAACGGCCGTGACTGTAAAACCGTGGACCAGAGCAACATCGACCGTGCCCTGCGCAACGTCGCCCTGTGGATCGGCCATGTGGTCGAGGCGGTCCTGCAGCGGACCACCCACGCGGTGGTGTTGCTGGTGAACTACCTGACCGTTCTGCCCCAGGTGGGGCCGCCGTGCGGCGGGGTTCCGCTGACCAACGACGAGTTGTCGTTCGAGTGGTCGGTCGCGAACAGGTTGGAGGCGGCCACTTCCGAGGCCGCCAAACACCGCGGGGCGTATGTGGTCCATGCCGCCGCCGAGAGCCGGGGGCACGATGCCTGCTCCAGCGACCCGTGGGTGGAACAGTACCGGCCGCGGCCGGGACGAACTCCCTACCACCCCAACGAGACTGGGATGACCAAGGTCGCCGACCTGATCGAGGCCACCCTGGCGAAGATTCCCGGCTGATCCCCACGCCCCGGACGATCGCTCATCGTCCCCTCGGCGACCTTGCGGATCATGAAAGGAAATCCAGTGAAGAATTCGCTAGCTCGTCTCGTCCTCGCGATCGGCGTAGCGGTGGGCCTGGTCCTGGTGTCCGCTCCCGCTCCCGCGTCCGCGGACCCGATCGACACCACGCAATCCGACGATCCGACAGATACGCCGCAGCCGCTGCCCGACATCGCGCAGGCGCCGACGTTGAACCTGGAGGACCACCACCCGGTCACATACAACATGCAGGGCGGCCAGGGCGGGGACGTAACCCCGAAGTGGGCCAACGACATTCCCCAATTGACGCGCAATCACGACGTGGTGGCGCTGCAGGAGGCAGGCCCGATTCCGCCGCAGGATCCGAACGGGCGGCTGTTCCGCTACCAGAATCAGGTGACGATCAACGGTCACGTCATCTACCACTACCTCCGCAACTTCGGTACCCCCTCCAGACCTATAGACCGGCATGTGTACTTCCTGGAGACCGACCCGAACGGTCACCGGGTCAACCTGGCCTTCGTCACCACGGACCCGCCGACCACTTTCTGGGCCACCGACTCCGCAATCACCACTGCGCGCCCATCATTCGGGGTGCAGTTCGGCAACACCGTCTTCAACAACCTGCACGGATTGTCCGGCAGCGGTAACGATATCCAGTCCTTGCTCAGGAATATCGACGCCGGACAACGAAGCTCCGCGCGGGACTGGGTGGCCATGGGCGACTTCAACCGGCTTCCGCAAGACCTCGCGGGCAGGCTGCCGGCCAACTCACACATCTACCGCCCCGGCGTCCCTACACACATGGGCGGCAGCGAGTTCGAGTACATGGCCTCCAGTCGCTCCGTGCCGCTGTACACCGCGCACGCGATGACCGGGATCTCCGCCGACCACCTACCCGTCGAGTTCGGCGTCCTGCGGCCCCAGGCGAGGGGACCTTTCGAATTCGGCAACTACCACTCCTACGGCGGCGGCGAACGGGTGATAGGTATACAGGGCGCGAGTTCGTCCAACGGCACGCACATCAATGTGTACGACAACCGCACCAGCGATGACCAGAAGTGGGAGTTCATCCCGCAGTCCAATGGCACCTACGCCATCGCGAGCACGCTCACCCACAAATGCCTGGACATGAACAAGGGCGCCCACACAGGCAACGGGGACTGGGTCAACGAATGGCCCTGCGACGCCAACCTGACCACCCAGCAATGGAAAGTGCACTACTGGACACAGGACCCCGGAGCGGCCGCGATCATCAACGCCTACACCAACGATTGCCTGGACGTATCCAGAGAGGAGAACTACAGCGGCTCCTGGACCGTGATCCAACTGTGCAACGGCCACGGAAGCCAGAAATGGACGCTGCAGTGGGTCGGCCCCACACTGCCGCAATAACGGCGTCTCCCGCCGACCATCGGCATCCTGTAATCGGCTACTGAGGACTGGTTAGGGCTCGTTCCCGGCCAGGATCGGGTCCAGGTGCCGAGTGAGAGGCTCGTTAATCGGCTGCCTGCCAGTGTCATTGGTGTGACTCACTTATGGCTGGAGTGCTACCCGGGTATCCGTTCGCGGTGGCACTCCAGTAGCTGTCGGCCATGGGGTATCGGAGGGCAGGGTGGGGGGATCGAACCCATCGCGCTTGGTCAACCGGGCCGACTCCGAAGGAACGAACCTCATGACTGCAAACACCACTCGGCATACGCGCTGTTACAGCGCCACTGCCGCCTTGGCGCTGACGACCCTGGTGGCCGGTGGGGTCACCGGCTGCGGGGCGTCCGGGACCACGGGCACAACCCCCTCGACATCGGCCGCAGCCTCGGCAACGCCGGTGCCGCAGATGATTTCGACCGCCGGACACCGGCTCGCCTTCTACCTCACACCCGGGAAATCGCCCGCCATCGTTCTGGATGCGGGCGGCGGGGCCGACTCGTCGTACTGGCAGAATCTGGTTCCGGTGCTGGCGAAACAGACCGGTCGTGAGATCGTCACCTACGACCGCGCAGGCGTCGGTCGTAGCGATGAGGTGCCCGGACCATGGAAGGCTCAGGACGCGGCATCCGATCTGGAAGCAGGCCTGACGCAGCTGGGAATCACACAGCCGGTGGTCCTCGTTTCCCATTCGCTCGCCGGTGAGATCGCGACGTACTTCGTCGATGCGCATCCGGACCGCGTCGGCGCCGCGGTGCTCATCGACGCCAACCTCCCGGAGTTCTTCACCGACACCGAAACAGCCGAACTTGTCGCGGCGAACCAACCGCAGATCGCGGCGCTCGAGGCCCAGCCGTCGACGAAACAGAACCGTCAGCTACTGGCCGAGGCCGCCGACTACGGACCCGCACACCTCGCCTACCACAAGATGTCCTGGCCGCAGAGCGTGCCCGCCATCGCGATCGTCTCTGCCACAACGCCTTTCGACACCCCGGACGACGCCCGACTATGGAAGGACGCCCAGGCGCAATTCGCCGACGCCGCGCCCGATCGCCGACTTGTCGTCGCAGACAACAGTTCCCACGATATTCCGACCGATCGCCCGGACGTGGTCGTCAAGGCGATCAAGGACGTGATCGAACAAGTCCATTAGAGCCCTCTCGATACGGCACGACTTACGCTGAGGGGCAGGTCTTGTGGACGCGAAGCGTCAATCGCTGTCGGCGTTGGCGCGGTTTCACCGGCTACCGCTTGCCGAGGCCCGCAAGGGTTATGAGCTGTTCGACCGCCGGGAGGCATGCAAGGTCGTTCTGATGGCCGACGAGTGATGCCGACCGTCCGGGTATGACCGTTCGATCAGGCCGATAGTGCGCTCATTCGAGACTTACCGGACCACGCGATTTCGGCAATATTCGAATCAGCGAAGATTGCGGTTCAGTGGACGAGTCCCTTTCTGGCAAAGGGAAGGAAAGGTGACGAGTGATGACGTGTCTGGAAGCCGTGGCGAGCTATCTGCCGGCGAAAAGTGTTTCCATCGATGAGGCCCTGGCGGGTCTCGACATCACCGATACACAGATCCGGCTCTTCCGGCGCTTCTACGGATTCTCCCATATTCGACGAGACCCGGAGGCCCGGCTGGTGGACCAAATGCTGTCGACCGCAGCGGGTCTCGAGGCGCTGCGCGGCCGGGAAAAGGATGTGCGCTATATCGTGCAGGCGCTGACCCTGCCCGTGGCCGCGCCCTATCCGAGCAATCCGGTGCACGATGTACGCCGGACCCTGGGCCTCGACCACGCCGTGACCTTCTGCCTGACCCAGCACGCCTGCGCGACCGGCCTGCTCGCCGTCGACCTGTGCGGCAAACTGCTTGCCGCGGACGGCGATCCCGACGCCCTGGCCCTGATCTTCACCGGGGAGAAGGCCTATACCGTCTACTCACAGCAGTTCATCGTCGACACCGCCGTGATGGGCGAGGGGATGGCCGCGATCCTGGTCGGCCAGGACGGCGACCGGGACCGGATGCTTTCCTACGCGACCCGCATCCACGGGCAGTTCAACCAGGCGCCGTGGTTGACCTACGACCTCGCACGGGAATTCGACCGGATCTATCCCGAGGCCGCCGCCGAGGTGATGCTGGCCGCGGTGGCGCAGGCGGGCCTCACCCTGTCCGATATCGCGCTGGTACTGCCACATCACGTCAATCAGAATTCGTGGAAGCGATTGTCGAACCGTATCGGAATGCCGATGAGTCGGATCTTCCTGGAAAACCTGCCGGTCATCGGGCACTGCTTCTCCGCGGATCCTTTCATCAACTACCGTACCGTCTCCGAAACCGGGCGCCTGCGCCACGGTGATTACTACATGATGGTGTCGGTCGGCCTCGGCGCGACATTCTCCGCAATGGTCTTCCAGCACTGACGACAATCGCGGGAGGAAATCCCATGCGACCGAAGGAACCGAACGATGAACCAGGCCGTGCTCACCGACAAGGTCGTCACCATACTCGCCGGGATGGTCGAGCTCGCCCCGGACTCGCTGGAGTGGAGCATGCGGCTGTTCGACGATCTGGGACTCGATTCGATACGTGCGCTCGAACTGCTCCTGCGGATCGAGGACGAGACCGGGATCGAATTCGATGAGAACACACTCGAGCAGCATCATTTCGCGACTGTGGGTTCGCTGGTCGGATACGCGCTCGACCAGGTGGAAGGGTAACGGCCATGTACCTGGCGACCTCGCCATCACCGCAGCGCACCGGGGCACCGCCCTTGCGATTGGAGCGCATCGAACACAAGGTGTTCGGTCCGGGTGAGCCCTACACCCCCGAATTCGTCAGCTACTTCGCCGATTTGACCGGGCAGTTCGGACAGCCCTTTCACGAGGAATACTTCACGCACGCGGCGCCGAACTCCTTCACCGGTATGGCCACCGAAATACTGTCCGCGGCAGCGCATTCGGAGGAAACCTTCGACCTGGCGCTGATCGTGCACTCCACGCCCGATGCCATGCCGACCCGGCCCGCCTGCTATCTGTCGCGTGCGCTCGCGGGCAACGCCCTGGCCTTCGCCCTGTCCGAACAGGGCGTCACGGCGCCGTTCACCGCGATCCGGCTCGCCGGTGAATACGCGCGGGAAGCCGCGTTCCACCGGACTCTGGTGATGATCCTGGATCAGAGCTTCCTGTGGAATGGCGCCGAGGCCCGGTTACCGGTGGGAACGCTGATGCCGGGCCGAGATTCGGCGGTGGTGCTGGTCATGGCCCCCGACGGCGCGCTCGGTCCGATGTCGGTCCGGACGTTCGCGGATGTGGCCGAGGACGAGGTGCGCCACCTGGTGGCCGAGCAGATGCGAGAGTTCGGCGCATCCCCGCTGCCGATGACGGCGATCGCCGGAGTCGGCGTCGATCACGAACTCGCCGTCGATTGCCCGATCCGGTGGGCAGCCGAGGACCTCCCCTGCACCGGGGGGTGGTCGGCCTTCGCAGATGGCCTTCCGCAGTGGACGCGCACCGGGCAACGGGTGGTGCTGGTCGACTACGACCCGGCGCTGCGCTATCTGTCGCTGTGCTCAGTGGATGTGCCGCCCGCCGCGTGAAGTCAACGAACCATCGCACTCCCCGCAGCGGTGCGCGGCGACTCACGGGTCAACGGCCTGCGATCAGGAAGGTGTAGGTACCCACGTGGCACGCGTCGATTGTTCTCAGGAGCAATGCCTTTCCGATCTCGACATCGCACCCGATGTCGCACGATCGGAGATATCCGCGCTGACCAATCCCGTCGACTTCGATATGACGGAAGACGTGTTCGATCGCGTGAAACGCTATGCGGTCGGCCGGCCTGATCGGCACGCCTTCGTTTCGGGCGGATCGGCGGTAACCTACTCTCGGCTGGCAGCGTGCATCGAGCAGACCAGCGCTGCTCTGCGCACATCTGGTTGCGCCGCGGGTGACATTGTCGCATGCATGGGATACCGCGGCGTGGACAGCGCGGTCTTGTTCTTGGCCATCGAAAGTATCGGCGCCGTCTATCTTCCTGTCGATCCGCGGTGGCCACCGGCCAGGGTTGCCGAAGTGATCGAGGGCAGCGGCAGTGCACTACTCGTCGATTACACCGTCGAGGGAAGTCCGAAAATCGAAGTCCGACAGGGTGTGCGCGAACGGCGCAGACCACCGTGGGACAACCGACCCAGATACGTTATCTACACGTCGGGCACGACAGGGCGGCCGAAAGGAGCGATAGTCGCACGAGAAGGCATGCTGAACCATTTATGGGCCAAGATCACCGACCTGGCGATCACCGCCGAGGACCGGGTGGCATTCACCGCGCCTTTGGTTTTCGACATCTCGATCTGGCAGATGCTGGCCCCGCTGATGGTCGGCGCCACCGTCGTCGTGGTGTCGGACAACGACGTCTTCTTTCCTCGTAGGCTGTGCGGAGTACTCGCGCGGCGCGAGGTGTCCATCGTCGAACTCGTGCCGACTGCGATGGGCATGCTTCTCGACGAGGTCGTACACCGCGCTACCGCCCGGCCGTTGCCCGCCCTGCGGTGGCTCATCTCAACCGGAGAGGAATTGAAACCCGCTCTGGCCGAACGCGCGCTGGCCACGGTGCCGCACGTCGGTCTGCTCAACGCGTACGGACCCACGGAATGTTCGGACGACGTGACCCATCACGTGGTGCGAGCCGTCGACACCGCCGACTCGCGGTTGCCGATCGGCCGGCCCATCGCGAATGTGACGATCTACTGCCTCGAGTACAGTCCGGAGGAGGGGCTGTGGCATCCGGCCGAAACCGGTGCGATCGGTGAGATATTCGTCGGCGGGATCTCGGTCGGCCTCGGCTACCTGGGCAACCCGGACGCGAATCGTGCGGCCTTCTTTCGGGACACATTCGATCCGGATTCCCCGACCGGACGGCTCTATCGGACCGGCGATCTCGGAATTATCGAAGACGGCATCCTACGTTACGTCGGCAGGACGGATCGCCAGGTGAAGGTATCCGGTATCAGAATGGAACTCGACGAGATAGAAGCGGCCCTGAGCAGGCATTCCGCGATTTCCGGCTGTGCGGTGACGCTGTCGGATCGAGTCGGCCCGAGCCGATACCTGATCGCGCATTACGTGCCGAACACATCGGTGACCGCCGAGCAATTGAAGGAATATCTGCAACTCACCCTGCCCTCGAACCTGGTGCCGCAACAGTGGCATGAAATCGAGGAAATGCCTGTGACATTCAACGGCAAGATCGACTACCGGGAGCTCGAACGCCGGGAAGGAAGCCGATAACTCATGGCCCGTCACTCCGGCCACGCGGCGGCCTGCACGGCCCGAGGCCCGAAGTTCTCCAGCACCCAGTCATCGTTGTAGACGGTATCCATATATCGGTCCCCGAGATCGGGTGCGATGACCACCGATCGGAGCGACCGATCGGTGTCGTGACGGTCGAGCCAGCGCAGCGCACCACCGAGCACCGTCCCGGTCGACCCGCCGAACAGGAAACCCGTGGCGGCCAAGGCGCGGCATATTCTGATCGTGTCTTCCTCGGACACCTGCACCGTCTCGTCGACCAGGCTCAGATCCAGTGCGCGCGCCGGAACGGTCGAGCCGAGCCCCGGAATCATCCGGGGGCCTGTCTTGCCACCGAGGTTCGCCGAGCCGATGACGTCGACCGCCACAATCCGTGGTGCGACCGCGTTCTCCTTGAAATACCGCGCGCAGCCCATCAATGTGCCGCAGGTGCCGGCGCCGATGAACAGTGCATCCAGAGCGGGGAACCGCTTCGCGATCGCCGGTGCCGTCCCTTCGTAGTGCGCCATCCAGTTCGCGGGATTCTCGTATTGGTTCAACCAGAGGAATCGTGGATCGCGGCGGCACAGCTGCTGCACTCGAGCCTTGCGCGCACCGAGCAGACCATCGACCGGATCGGGCTCCTCGATGACGATCACGTCGGTGCCCAGCGCGATCATCGCCTGCATTGTGGTCGCATTGCAGCGCCGGTCGGTGACACACGTGAAAGCGACTCCCTTGTTCGCTGCCACAATGCTCAGGGCGAGACCGAGATTGCCGGACGAGGACTCGACCAGAACAGTGTCCGGCCGCAGTGAGCCGTCGCGTTCGGCCGCCGCCACCATCGCCGCCGCGACTCGCATCTTCGCCGAACCGCCGAAGTTGAAGCCCTCGCACTTCAGGTATATGTCACGGCCGAGGTGCGGCCTGAGGTCGACATAGACATCGGAATCCACCAGCGCGTGCGGGGCCGAGACAATAGGCATCATCCATCCCGTTCTCGTAACGCCGAGCTGGTCCCCGGACCCGGCAAGTGACAACCGCCATTGATAGCTCGTAGGACATACGCTGCGCAACCCTTTATGCGCGAACGGTTCTCGATCGCATTCAACGAGCCAGGTCCCGGCGTGCATGTGGTTCCATGTCGGCAGGGTCGTGACAGCAGTGGCGTCGGCACCGCGCCGTCAGCAGGTCTCGATCGTCCGCGAAATATGCAGAGTCAGGCGACACGGTCAGCTGTTAAATTCATTCTCAGCGACCATGATGCCTTCGGCGCCAGGTGGTCGGGAATTGCTGACAGGGATTGTGATGATCGAGGCTTCCATCGAACGTGCCCGGGCCGGACCGGCCGGAGCATCGATCCAGGCCACACTCGCGGACAACGAGGTATTGCGCCGGGAACTGGCGGTGGCACTGCGCCGATTGCCCAATGTCGGCGCCATTCATCAGTGTTCGGACTGGTTGGATGCGGATCGGCTGCTGCGCTGGGGCGCAACGACTTCCGGCCCAAGGTGCTCATGCTCATCGATGAGCCGCAGATGGCCGCTCCCCTGGCGAACCTTCCGGTGGATGGATTCCTGCTGCGCCAGGAAATGCGGAATCATCGAACTACCGCTGACATTCGGAGGTAATGATCGTGGCGCTCCATCCGCAGACCGACGCGGTATTGCAACTGATGACGGCGACGTATCCCGATATCGGCGGCCGCATCACCGACGCCGCGGCGGCCCGGCGGGCCCTGAGCCGGGTCGGACAGCCACCGGCGCCGCACCTGCCGCGAGTGGAAGACCGCGTGATACCCGGCACGCCGGAGATTTCGATCCGGATCTACTGGCCGCGGCCCGAGACCGGTCCGCATCCGGTGATCGTCTACTTCCACGGCGGAGGTTTCGTCCTCTGCGGCCTCGATACGCATGACGGCCTGTGCCGGATCTTGGCCGTCGGCATTTCGGCGATCGTGATCGCCGTGGATTACCGGCTTTCCCCCGAACACAAGTACCCCGCCGCCGTCGAGGACGCCTACCGCGCGGTGTCCTGGGCCCGCACCCAGGCGGTTTCGCTCGGCGGCGATCCGGAGCGACTCGTGGTGGCCGGGGACAGTGCGGGAGGCAATCTGGCGACGGTGACCTGCCTGCGAGCCCGCGACGACGACGGTCCGGCGATCGCATTCCAACTACTGCTCTACCCGTGGCTGGACTTCATGGCCGAACTACCGTCGCGCCGGGACAATGCCGAGGGCTACTACCTGACCGCCGCCCATCTGCGGTGGTTCGAGCAGCAGTACCTCAACGAACCTCGCGAGGCGGCGCATCCGCACGTCTCGCCACTGCGCGCCCGGAGTCTGGCCGGACTGCCGCCGGCGATGGTACTCACGGCGGAATACGATCCGCTCCGCGACGAGGGAGAGGCCTACGGCGCCCGGCTGGCCGAAGCCGGTGTGCCGGTGCGGGTTTACCGCGCCGAGGGCCTGTTCCACAGTTTCCTCGCCATGGTCGACTTCCTGCCGGGCGCCCGCGAAGCGGTCGAAACCGCCTGTGCGGCAGTACGTTCCGCCGTTCCCGCCGGATCCGGGTGACGAGCTCGAGTTTTAAGCTCTGCGGCGGGACCGCGGTCCGGCGGGTATCGAGCCGATGGCGCTATGCGGCCCGCAGCAGTTTTGCGGTCAGTGGGTTGAGCTCGACCGGCTCGTCTTCGCCGACGAGGACCGTCCCGCCGAGGGTGACCATGTGGTCGCCGATTCCGCAGCTCGGTTCGAAGGCGAACGACATTCCGGGCTCGAGGGTCATGTCGGCCAACGTCGCGGGCCGTGGGGCCGCTATCGGGTACAGGTCACCGCCCTCGGCTTGGATGAGTCCCCCGGGGATGCGGCTGAAGGCGCCATAGGGGTTGAGTCCGTGGATCTGCGGGCCGCGGAACCAGGCACCGACTGCCTCGGCGGATGCCAGCATGGCCTCGGAGACCTCCCCGAACCTCGCGCCCGCGCGCAGCGTCGCCAGACCGGCGGCGTAGCACTCGTTCGCGATCCGGGCTACGTGCTCGATCATCGGGTGCACCTCACCGAGGGCGATTGCTGCTTGGTGCTGTGTTTGACGGCCGCCGAAGTTACTGAAGATCTCCGTGGCGATGAGGTCGCCTTCGGCCAGGATGCGCGGTGGTTGCGGCCGGTAACCCCACGTGGGCTGTCCGGAGGCCGATGGTGCCGGTCCCGAGCAGAAGTGGATGTGGGGCGCGAGTGTGCCGTGCCGGTACGCGGTGGCCATTGCCGCGGCGAATACGTCGGCTTCGGAAACGCCCGGTGCGGCCGTGGCCACCATGGCCTCGGCCATCGCATCGCCGATGCGGGCGGCATGACGCACCACGGCGATCTCTTCGCCGCTCAGCGGCATCATAAGACGGGCGAACGCGTGCCCGACATTGCGGAAATCGGTGCCGGGCAACAGGTTCAGCACGGTGTCCCAGAACGGGTACGGGATTCGCCCTTCGGGATGCGCGGGAAGATACGGGTCGAGGCCCATCACCCCGATCGATCCGTTGCCCAGGCCCAGGTCCTTCAAGGCTTGAACGAGCTGATGGGATTGGCGGCCCAGACGCAGATCGGTTGCGGCAAGCCACAGTTCATCGCCTCTGTGCACCGCTTCTCGATGGTCGAAAAGAAACGTCGGAATCGGCACGAGCGCAGTCGGTGTCCGGTCGCGGGGGAAGACGAGAAGGACGCCCGGCCGATCATTGGTGAACCAGCTGTCGAAGGCGAAGGGTGCCGGTCCTGCGTCTCCTTCGCCGAAGACGACCAACCCGTCGAGACCCTCGTCTTCCATGAAGCTGCGAGCCAGGTTCCAGCGCCTGTCCCGCTCGGCCAGTGAGTAGACAGGAACGGCAGGGCACGTGTTCGGCTCCGCCGATATGCGTTGCGTCGGTGAGAATGTCATGCTGCCACCCCCTGTCGTGATTGCGCGATGAGCGCGGTGGCGGTGTCGATGATGGTCTGTTCGGTGGGGCGGGGATGCCAGCCGAGCTGGGTGCGTGCTTTGCCGCTGTCAACTAGCCGGATGCGGCCGAGCTCGGGGCGCAGCATGGCCAGCTGTGGGTTCCGCCGCGCAAGCAGTTTGACGATGATGTCGGGCATGGCGCGCGTGGGCACCTTGGCGGCGTCGTCCGGGAGCCTCTCTCGGAGGATGCGGGCGATGTCGCGGTACCACAGGAAGTCGCCCGAACCGAGGAAGCGCTGGCCCGCGGCGGCCGGGCTCGTCATGGCGAGAATGTGAAGTTCGGCGATATCGCGGACGTCGACGACGTTCCATCCGATGTTCGGCACGGCAGGAATCTTGCCGTCGAGCAAGCGGCGGAGGATGTCGACCGTTCCCGGCCTGTTCGGTGTGCCCAGCATGGGGCCCTGCATGAAAGTCGGGAGGACGGCGGTCATTTCGAGCCCGGTCGCGGCGGCGAGATCCCATGCGTCGCACTCGGCGAGGATCTTGGAATCGGGGTACGCACGCAACGGGGAGCCCGACGGCGCGGTCCAGATCGTCTCAGTCGCGGGCATGTCCGGGTCGCCGGTGTCGGCCGTGACGCCGGAAGAGGTGAGCACGGCACGCCTCACCCCGGCACGCGCGGCAGCGCCCAGGACGCGACGGGCGCCCTCGCGTGCGGTGGTGATGAGATCTACGCCTGAGCCGAAGGGCATCGGCGAGGCTGTGTGCAGCACGTAGTCGGCACCCACGACCGCCTCGTCCCAACCGTCGTCACGAAGCAGATCAACGTCCGCGAACTCGAGGACCCCGGCCGCCCCGCCGCCCGCCTGCGCGCCGACGACAGCGCGCACCTGTTCCGCCTTGTCGAGGCCGCGCACGGTGGTGCGCACCCGGTAGCCGCGCTGGAGCAGGCCGGCGATCACCCAGCCGGCCAGGTAGCCGGTTCCGCCTGTGACAAGCACTGTCTCGCCGGCGTGATTGTCGCTCATTTACTACCTCAATATCATTGAGTTTATCATTGATATTGAGAGCGTATCATGTCTGCATGACCATGGGTAGTGACGTGGAGGCATCAGCGGCTCACCGCGCGGACGTCGAACGGAAGGCTGAGATCGTCCGCGTTCTCATGGAGGTAGGAAACGCCGCGAATGCGGTTGTGGCCCAGGTGCTCAGCGAGTTCGGGGTCCCGTCCTCTGTGGCCAGTACGCTATGGGTGCTTGCCCCGGGAACCGAGCCGCCGACGATGCGGGATATCGCGGCCCGCCTCAACTGCGACCCTTCCACGGTCAGTCTCGCCGCCGACAAACTCCAGAGCCTGGGACTCGTCGCCCGTCAGCCCCATCCCGCCGACGGCCGCAAGCGCACCCTGGCCCTCACCGAACACGGGCACGAACTGTGGGAAGCGCTGAGAACACGGCTGCACGCCTCCGGCCTGTTCGCCGGCCTCGACGCGCAGGAACAGAACACCCTGCTCGCGCTGCTGACGAAAATGCACAAACCGCAACGCCCGTAGCCGGTCTCGACCGAAAACGAGCCATACATCCCGAAACCGTTGCGGCCGTGCTTCCTGCTCACCAGAACATGCGCGGTTGACCGTTGGAGGCGTGCAGCCCGCCATCGACCGGAATGTGGGCGCCGTTGACGAAACGGGCGTCGGAGCTGGCCAGGAAGGCGATCGCATCGGCGACTTCGGCCGGTTCGGCGGGACGCAGCATGGGGATGCGCTCACGGAATGCGGCGAGCGTGTCCGCGTTCTCGAAGATGGGAGCGGCAATCGGGGTGCGGGTGAGCGTCGGATGTACGGCGTTGACTCGCACGCCCTCACCGCGAGCCGCTGCGGTTCGGTCAGCCCCCGAGCCAGCACGACGAGCACCGGGCCGAACTCGGCGCTCCGGATGAACGACAGCGCATCGTCGAACAATGCACGATCGGCATGGTCGAGGCGCGTCGACAAGCCCTGGGGGACACCCATTTTCAACTCTCCTGCCCGGATTCGGGCGATCCTCGCGATCGTGGCCGTACCGAAACCGCCCTGGCGCACACATATCCGGCGCGGAGTCCCAATCGACGCGTAATTCGTGCGCCGTGCGTTGCGGGTCCGACAGCGCTGTACGGCGATCCGCATCCGCCGCAACTCAACGATTTTCGGAGAAGGCCACACCCGCCCCGTGGCCTGCGCGATCGACTCGTCCAGCTCCATGGCATCGCCCGGCATCACCTTGCGCCGCGAGTAGCGTGGCGGGCATGACATCGGTTTTCGGGTTACGGCGTGGCGAACGCTGGTGGCTGACCGATCCGCGGGGAGCGGACTTTCTGTCGATCGGGGTGGTGCACGCCGATGACACCAACCTTCGGTTTCCGCACAATGCCGCGATATTCGCGCAGCGCTACGGGAATTCGCGGGAGCGGTGGATCCGGGACGGGCTCGCCGCCGATCTGCGGGCGTGGGGCTTCAACACGATCGGATGGACGTCGGAGTACGTCAGCGGCACCGGCCTGGCAACCACAGGAAAACCCGTCGATATCGGGCACTCCGCCGGGCTGTCCGCCGATGAACTGAGCGCAGCCGGGCTGCCGTACACGATCTCGCTGCGAGTGGCCGAGATCGAGCACTGGAACGGATTTCCCGCGTTCCGGGACCCGCGCGAGCCCGCCTTCGCGCAATGGTGCGATTACCTGGCCCGCACGCTGTGCCGACCCGACGATCCGAATCTGCTGGGGTACTTCCTCGTCGACGTACCATCCTGGGAAATGCACCCGACCGGAACGGGTTTCGCACGCACCGAACTGAAAACGATTGCGCACGCCTATTACCGGGCCGCGACCGAGGCGATCCGCCGCCACGACCCGCAACACCTGATCCTCGGCGACCGCTACGGGTTGCGCGCCGGGGTACCCGAACAGGTGCTCGACATCGTGCCCGAATACGTCGATGTGCTGTCGGTGCAGGCGTTTCCGGGTGTGGCGACCGAACGGATCGCAGCGGCCGTCGACACCATCGCGGGCTGGCACCGCCGCACCGGCCTGCCCGTGCTGATGGCCGACACTGGCAATTGGTGCCCCACCCGGATGAGCCCGCATCACACCGGCAGTGCCCGCAACCAGGCTGAGCGCGGCCTCGGCTACACCAGAACCGCCGAGGCCCTGGCCGCGAGCCCGTGGTGCGTGGGCTGGCACTGGTGCGGGTGGGTGGAGAACCCGTTGCGCGGCTTCGGCATCAAGGATCCGTGGGACGAGCCCTACACCGACCTCACCGAGGCCATGCGCACCACGAATGCCCGGATCCTGCGCGAGCTCACGGATCAGGCTCCGCGGCGGGGTGGTTCGCAGCAACCGATCGCGCACGAGGAGCCGTCGACGGTGCAGCCGTGACGGGACCGCGCCCGATCGGCGCGGCCCGGCGCCCGCTCAGTTCATCTCGACGATCACTTTGCCTTTGGCGTGACCTTGTTCCAGATAGCCGAAGGCCTCTGCGATCCGGTCGAAGGGAAGTACTCGGTCCATGGTGACGGCAAGGGCTCCGTCCTGTAACAGTCGCCCCGGAATTTTTCAAGCTGAATGAGACCAGTGGGTGTGTTATGCGGCCGTTGTGTCGGTCTCCTCGGTCGGCGGGTTGATCCAGACGGTGCCGGGCA
>NZ_JBITDI010000041.1:0-18905 GCF_044454005.1 Nocardia sp. NPDC051570
CTCGGGATGCAAAGCCCCGACAACTTCGAGAAGTCACTACACGCGGCGGCCTGAAGCCGCACAAGCCCCCTGTCCACCGTCTTGGGGGAACCTCAGGGGTCCGCGTTGTTCGATACGCCTCGGAGACCACCCCTGTGACCTTGGCACACTGTTGGCACATCGCGTCCCAAAGTGGTCCCAAGGCTCCGCGTCGTCGAATAGCAAACAGGATTCGAACCTGCGACCCCTTGACCCCCAGTTAACGAAAAATGCCCGAAAGGGATACTTGGTGCACATAACACCCGTTGCGTTCGCATGCTTATCGAGAATACCAGCAGGTCACGGGCATTACGGGCGCATCGGGTGGTCCATGATTGGTCCATCGAACGCAGAGCCAGAAGCGAACTGGTCCATGATTGGTCCACGACAAACAGGATGTTCTTTTCCGGAAATACCAACCTCTCAGCAGCCAGACGCCCAAGGACACGGGTTGCCGCGAGACCGGTTGCACCCGCATATGACTTGGGCGCGCGTTCCCCTGATCCAGCGCCAGATGCGGATGGGCGCTGACCGGATGGAAGTGGTCGGCCTCGAAATCGTCGAGTGAGAAACGCCGTGCGGCGTAGTCGATTCGCTGCCCACATCGCCAGCACGACAGTCGCTTGGCACGCAGTTCGGCGACGATGACCCGCCACCGATGCGTCTGGCGCTGGTCCCTCGCCGCCGTCGCTCACCGCGATGCTCAGCCGACCGAGACCACGCTGCCCAGATCCATCGGGGCGCTCGCGGAACCGTTGGCCAGCTGACCGGCCGCGATCGACCACAGGCTGAGCTGCGGAAACACAAGCATACCAATACCTTTCGGGATGTGTGATCGGAAGACGCTCCGGGCGAATGGCATTCAAGGAACGCACTATTGGCTGCACGCCCGCGGCGCACACACAACCGGCGCGAACTCCTACCGCGAGCTGGTCGACCTACTCGACCCCGAAATGCGGAATCGAGCGCGCAGTGTGCCGTAGCGGGCCGGTCGGTACGAAAACCGTACGATCGTACCCTTTTTCAGCCGAAGCACGCCCGTCACGAATTCCGTTGCCCTACAGTAGAAATCGTATGAGATTCGCCCTCTCGGGATGTTCCGACGGCGCTGCCGGAGCCTGTTTCGCACGAACCCACCAGTTGTTGTTCAACCCGTGTACTTCGGGTTTGTTCTGTGCAATCACAAAGGGGAATGACGATGACGCAAGAGGCCAGGATTGATGTCGCGATGACGCCGCAGAAGGCGGCGGGAGATTTGGCGGCCCCGGAACTGTACGAATTGGCCAGGATGGCCGAGGCCGGACCGTGGTTCGGTATGCCGACCACCAGATCGAATGAGCCGGCTCGGCCGCCGGATTTCGAATGGCCACTCGTCTCCGAGCACCCCTACCTCGGGAAATACGGTAAGGGCACGGCCGCGGTCTATCTGGGCAACGGTCATGAGCGGCTGATCCGCCCGATGATCTTCGCCGACGGATTCAACTACGGTCGCAGCGATCTCGATGGGCTGTGGCAGTGGTTCAACGAGCCCTACTCCGACGCGGGTGAGCGACTGTTCGACCAACTGCTGGCCGCGGGCATCGATATCGTGCTGCTCGGCTTCGACACCCGGCACGATTACGCGCAGGTCAACGCCGGTGTGGCGCGGGCGTGCATCGAGAAGGTGAAATCCGAACGCTCGGGCAAGGCCAAACTCATCACCGGCGGGGTGAGTATGGGCGGCCTGATCACCCGCTACGCCTTGGCCGCGATGGAAGCGGACCCCAACGCGGATCACCAGACCGAGACCTATCTGTCCTGGGATTCACCGCACAACGGGGCATGGGTGCCGCTGATCCTGCAGCAGATGGCGCACTTCTTCGAATCCTTCGAAGCGCTCGACCCGACCAAGCCGAGTAAGGCGGCGCTGCTGCGCAGCCCGGCAGCCCAACAGCTGTTGTGGGCATGGGCGGAGAACTCGAAGTATTCGGGTCCGGTGACCACGGCGTCACCGTTGCGCGCTCAATTTCTGCAGGAGCTGACACAGCTCGGCGGCTTCCCGAAGCAGCCGACCAAACTGGGTGTCGCCAACGGCCGCGCCGACGGGCAGGGGCCTGCGCTGCCGCCTGGCGAGGTCGTCTTCGACAAGAAGTTCCTCGGCGGCATCGCCGGTAGCGCGACCGCGCGCTATCAGCCCGATCTGGGCGATCGGCAGCCGATCGGCGGTATGCACCTCGGGCTGACCATGCGCCGCTCGACAACGACCGCGGTGCCCGCGCTGGACGGTGCGCCCGGCGGCACTCTGGATTCGTTCGGTCAGGTCGCCACCGCGCTCGGGATCGAACTGCCGGAGGACAAGCGCTGGAGCTGTTTCGTGCCCTCGGTCAGCTCGGTCGCGCTGAAATTCGACCCGCTCACCTGGCCGGTCGACCTGCACAAGGACCTGCGCGAACTGTCGGCGAACGAAACCGAACTCACCGAATACTGTTGCAACATCGAGAATTCCGAGCATTCGGTAGTGACGCCGACCCTCGCGGAATGGGTATTGCGCAAGATCGCGAAATAGCCGACGGCCGACCCTGCCACCGAATTCCGGTGGCAGGGTCCACGCAACAGGGCGGTATCACGCCCGTTGTAGCGAACACCATCACCGGCGGAGTCATCGCGGGGACGATGCTGCCCGACCGTCCTGCGTGGGAGGATTCCGACGAACTTGTTGTGCCACGTGACCGAACCGTCTGGCCTGCCCTCTCACCGCGAATCGTGGTGAGCGACAACTCATGTGGAGTACGATGTCGGCCGAATTTCTCACTCGTCGATCAGCTGAGTGTATGCGGGCAGTGCGGGGTTCGAGCTGGGCGTATTACCGCACACGCATATCGCATTACCGATCAGGAGTACGCGATGCCGCTGTGCGGGCGCATGGTGGGCGAGAACACATCAACGTTCGAGGACTCAGTTGGGAGCACCGGTGAATCAGTTGCCCGCCAAGGCCATTGGGACCAGCGAGACTCGCACTGCGGAGTTTTATCACGGTCCAGCCGATGCCGTATTCGACGTGGGCATGCCGCGGCAGGCATGCGCCCAGGTGATGATGGAGCGGGTGCAGCCGCTGGTGGCTGACCGCGACGGGGATCCGGTGACGTGTATCTCGCTGACCTATCGCCCCGGCGCGGCCGATCCACTGGCCGATGGCTTGGCGTCGCAGTTCGCGCCGGACGGCACACTACGGTATCTGGAATGCGAATTCTCTTGCTTCAACGACGAATTCGCCGATACATACTTCGCCGCGGTGTGGTGGTCGGTGACGGCACTGTCGTGCAGCGGCCGGATCGGTGCCGGTGGTACGAAACTGGGCCGGAGCACGCCCTTCTCGGTGAGCTTGGCCAGCCAGACCGCATCCAGGCGGTCAGGGCCTCGCCGCTACTGAGGACAAGCGCTCAGGCCGAGCCCTGTGTTCCGTGGAGCACAGGGCTCGGCGACGAGGTCGAACATCGCCACAGGCGCGGTTCAGGCACCGAGGAGGAGTTGGTCGTATGCGCCGCTGAGATAGGCGGCGACGCCGGGGCCTCCTCGGCCGATGTCGGCCATTTCGAAGAGCAACCCGTCCACCGTGTGGTGGTAGTTGATCGTCCCGCCGGTGCCTACATCCAGGTCTGTCTGCACGAGTGGCAAACCACCCGCGGCAAGCCGCTCCGATTCTTGGGGCACGTCATCAGACCACATGCCGATGTGATGTAGACCCGGCTTATCCCAGATGGTGTCCGGAACCTGTTGCATCAGTTCCAGATAGGCCGGACCCTGCTTGGAGTAGACAAGCCGGGGTGCGACGGTTTTGGCGACCACACCATCGACGAGTATCTGCGTGGGGGCATTGAACGGCGTGTGCCATTCCATTCCCAGGTTTTCGCTCAATTCGAGCATGGCTCGCTCGAGGTCTGTGACGACGATGCCGATGTGGTACGCCGGAAGAAGAGTAGACATTTCTTATTCCCTTCCATAAGTGTGTAGCCGAACCTGCGGTGCCTCCTGATCGAGGCCTGTGTCGAATCTCGCATGCGTCGACCATTCGGATGGAAATTGCAGGAAACTGAAATGATGGGCAGTCCGACGCACGAATCCGCAGGGCTCGACGAGCTCGACCTCGCTCTGGTCAATGCTCTGCAGATCTACCCACGCGCTCCGTGGACCCTGCTCGGGCCGGTCCTCGGCCTCGACCCCGCCACCCTGACGCGCCGGTGGGCGCGGCTGACCAGCACCGGCCACGCCTGGGTCACCACCACCGCCACCCATGCCTACGTCAACGAGACCTGCACCGCTGTGGTCGAGATCAATTGCGCCCCAGGACAATCGCTACACATGGCCACCGCCGTGGCCCATGACTCGAACACGCTGATGGTCGACCGGCTCGCAGGTGATCGGGACCTGCTGCTCGTCGTGTTCACCGACGACCTACCCGCGATGGACCACTACCTCACCGACCGGCTCGGCCGGCTACCCGGCGTCCAGCGCATCGCCAGCCACATCATGACCGGCTACTTCACCGAAACAGGATCCTGGCGCCTGGACGCCCTCGGCCCCGAACAATGCGCCCGCATCGAAGCCGCACACCCACACCCGCACCGTCAACCAGCAGAGCCTGACACCCGTGACCGAGAACTGGTGCAACTACTCCACGCCGACGGTCGACGCAGCTACGCCGACCTGGCTGATCACCTGGGCGTGAGCCCGGCGACCGCGCGAACCCGCCTCCACCGACTTCAGGCCACCGGCCATCTCGCGTTGCAATGCGACTTCGCCCGTCCCCTCGTCGGCTGGCCCGTGACAGCGGTCTACTGGGCCAGCGTGCCCACCAGCCACACCGCCGAAACAGGTCGCGCATTGGCCCGCTTTCCCGAAACCCGGTTCTGCCTCACCGTCGCGGGCCCCCACAACATCATCTTCGCCGCCTACCTGCACTCCATCGCCGACAGCGACCGCTTCGAAGCCGAGCTGTCTGCACGGCTACCTCAACTCGCCATCGGCGACCGAGCCATCGCCTTGCACACAGTCAAGGCCTACAGCCGCCTGCTGGACCCGCAGGGCCGCTGCATCGGCGCTATCCCACCGAGCGCCTGGCCCAACCCATCGACCGTCGATTCCTAGGAAAGAGCTGCGGCGCAACGTCTCCCACTGCCGCGGAACCTGCCACCACAGTTCCCCGCAGGGTATCGGGGGCTAGGTCGTGATCATCGGCAGTATGTGCAGGCGGGCGAATTCGCGGAGTTGTTCGCGGGTTTCGAGGTCGGGTGGCCCGTCGGGAATGAGGACCAGCGAATGCACGAGCCGGACCAGGATCGCGGCGAGGCCGTCGACGTCGGGGGGGTCGGGCAGGCCGAGTTCTGTTCTGGCGCGGCGAATTTGGTCGGCCACGAAGAATGTCCCAGCGCGCAGGGCGGCACCGGCGTCGATGGTGACCTGCGGCAGGATCTCGTCTCGATCCACGGCGAGCAGATGTTTGAGTAGCGCGTTCTCGCGGAGCAGTGTCACGGTGGTCGCGCAGCCTTCGGCGATGCGTTCGGCGACATCGGTGATCTCGCCGATCTCAGCTTCTATGCGGGTCAGCATGCGGCGAACCTCGTAAAGGACTGCCGCGCGGACGATCGCGTCCTTGGACCCCATTCGGCGATACAGCGTGGTCCGGTTCACGCCGGCGCGCCGCGCGATGTCATCGGTGCTGGCGCGTTTGATCCCGACCAGGGTGAATTGCTCGAGCGCGGCCTCGATGATGCGCACGTCCACCTCATCGGCGACCTGATCGTCGCCGACCACCAGCGACCACAGTCCAGCCGGTGCGTTCACTCCGATCACCTCCTCCACCCGGGCGAGCCTATCGCGCGGAGACCTGCAGCCTTGTTGTGCAACGATAGCACTGATACCGTTGCATCGTATCGCGGGCGATGGTGCTCACGGGCATGATGAGGAGGCCGAACGATGCCAGGCAGCGAAGAAGCGCATGCGATCGACGCAGGCAGCGACCCGGCGGGACTTCCGATCGGCCCGGGTTCGCTGACTTGGCGATTGCTGGGCGATCGTCGACAGTTGTTGTTTCTCGGGCGTACGGGGACCTTGCAGAACATGCATCCCGCGGTCGGCGCGGCACTGCAGGATCATTCGAATTTCTTCGACGACCCGTGGGATCGGCTGATGCGATCCATTCCGCAGATCCTCGGCGTCATCTACGACGCGCCGCAGGCGGGCACCGCCATCAAAGTGCGCGACTATCACAAGAGCCTCAAGGGCACCGACCCGAAGGGTCGGCGCTATCACGCGCTCAATCCGGACGTCTTCTGGTGGACCCACGCCACCTTCATCGAGACGCTGATCGCGATGGAGGAATACTTCGGCACCGGGCTGACCGCGGCCGAGAAAGACCAGCTCATCGCCGAAGGCATCACCTGGTGGCAGCAGTACGGTCTGTCGATGTCGCCGACACTCACCGATTACACCGAGTTCACCGTTTACTGGGACCGGATGCTTGCCATGGGACTGGAGTCCAACGCGACCACCGATTACGCCGTCAGCGCGACCAGCCGCAAGATTCCGCCGCCACCCGGCGTCCCCGCACTGCTGTGGACCGCTGTGCAACGCCCGGTCACAGCCTTCAATGTCTGGTTGCTGACCGCGTTGATGCCCGAACGCGGCCGCGAAATCCTCGAACTGTCCTGGACCCGCCGCGACCAAGCGGCGTTCCGGGTCTTTGCCGGTGTGGTCCGGCGTGCCTGGCCGCTGGTGCCGGAGCGGGTTCGTTACTTCCCCCGCGCCTACGACAACATCCAGCGCGTACGAGCCGAGCGGCGTGCGGCGTGACAAACAGCCGGCCCATGTCCGATGATGTCGCCCGCCTTCCCGCACACCGGGATTGGATCAGCAGCCGCGTGGCCGTCGCCGCTGCGCTCGCAGCATGTGCGGCGACGGTGCTCGGCGCCGCCACACTGGATCAGCGCATCGCTGTCGAAATCACCGCGCTCCTGGTAGCGATGATGTACGGCGTCTACTTCGGTTTCGCCATCGCAGAGGGCACCGCGCGCGATCTGGCCATCGAGAGTCTGTTCATCGGTGTCGGCTGCACGACCGCGGTCCTGGCCCTGGAGCACGGACCGGGCTGGTTGGCCGTGGGATTGATCCTGCACGGGATCTGGGACCTCCTCCATCATCCCGACCACCGGATCGTGGGCACTCCCGGCGCCCCTGGCTGGTATGTGCCGTTCTGTGCGGTCTACGACTTCACCGCGGCTGTCACCGTCCTCGTTCTGCTGTGACCTGCACTGTCTGCCAGAGATTGCCTGCCAGACAGCCGATTTCACCGTCAGCTACTCATCATGTTCGAGCGGCGATGTGGCTGATTCTGCGTGAGGCACCGAAAAGTGTTGCTGCACAAGTGCATACACGGCAATTCTCCCGTTGGTCGACCTCCGTGAGGTCCTCTGGTTCGAGGGCCTGGGCGGTGAAGTCAATCATGGGAATTCCCTTTCAGTCTGGGAGCATGGTTGGTGGTCGCCCGAAGGGGTCCGTTCAAGTTGTTCCACCGCGCGCTTGACGCTCGGACCGAGTTACTCGGTTGGCGTTCCCCGCAACCAGAGGGCTGCTGTCATACCGCCGTCGACCGGGATGGTGGTGCCGTGCATGTTGGTTGATTCGTCACCGGCCAGGAACACCGCGGCGGCGGCGATCTCCTCGACCTGGGACAGTCGCCTGCTCGGCACGCCGGAGGCCAGGAGTTCCAGCAGCGGGCGGTCCGGTTCGTTCGATCGGTGTTCGAAAGTGCCAGGCAGGTCAGGGTGGGGGTCGAGGCCGAGGATCGCCCGGAATCGCCAGTACCCGTGGGTCTTTCAGCTCGTCTTCGATCTCCTTGTGGCCACTTCCCCGGTGCTGTACATCCGCGGACTCAGCACACCCCGCCCCACACCAACTGATTCCGTCATACCGGACCTCCCTGCCCGGACACCCGCGCTGCGAGACTTCCTCGACAGCAACCGCTTCGAGAACGACGCACCGAAACCGCGGGAACCCGCTCAAATCAGAAGAATTGACGGCCCGAGCGAGACATTCGCTCGTCTCACCGTCTGCTGCGTCCGGCTCCGCCACGGTTACCGGGACCGCCCAAGATCGTGGACGTCCCACCACGGTAAGCGGCGCGCCCACCGTGGTACTGCACGGCTCCTCCGATCCGCTGATACGACCGGCGGGCGGCCGAGCGCTCACCCGCGCGATCGGCGGAGCGCGGTCACACATCATCGACGGCTGGGGCCACGATCTGCCGCCGCAGTTGAATTCGCGACGGGCCGAACTATTGTCGAAACGACTTCCAGCGAGGCACCACCACGACGTGATGTCCTTTAACCAGGACTTCACATCGGATGAGCCACAGCTAATCCCCCTGGCCCTCCGGAATCGCGGATATTAGCCTTCACTGCGTTCGGGGCCGGACGTGCAGAGGGCGTGGCAAGGTGGGCAGACACCGCAGGAAGAGCGAGACGACGACCAACCGTTGGGGAGCTCGTGCCGCCGTGCTCGCCGGGGTCACCGCAGCCGGCCTCGGGGCGAATACCACCGCGCAGGCCCAACCGCTGTGGGCAGCAGGACCGTTGTGGCCCGGCGGACCCGCGATCCCGGCCGGACCGGAGATCCCGAATCTGCCGATAGACATGCCTGCGATCCCGGTATTGCCCGCGATCCCGGCTCTGCCCGCGATCCCCGGCCTGTCCGCACTGCTCCCGCCCGCACCCGTCACGGCGCCGTGCTCGGCACAGGCACGAGCCTGTTTCCGGCTGTCCACGAACGAGGGCTGGCTCATGGACAACGGAAAGGTCACCTATGGCGCCACCCCGGTCTCGTTCGGACGACCCGGTTACGAGACACCGCCCGGCGTCTTCCACGTCAACTTCAAAGAGATTTACCACTGGAGCACCCTGCACAACGCCGAGATGCGGTACGCGGTGTTCTTCAACGGAGATATCGCCACACACATCGGACCGATCGAGGAACCGTCGCACGGCTGCGTCCGGATGACACCCGACGGCGCCCGCGCATTCTTCGAATACCTCGAGCCGGGCGACGTGGTCGAGGTCGTGGAGTAATCGAACGCGGGAAGCGTCTGCGGCCACTGGACGCCAATCGGGCAGATAGCGGAAGGACTCGGATTGCCTGGCCACGACGTCGGATCGGTGTAGTTCGGCGACGGCGGCGGGAATGCAGCCACGGCGTACCGAGTGAAGTCGGCACGTTCACCCTGCACCGGCGCAGCCTTGCTTACGCATCTACAGCGAAATCCTGTCCGCCGAGCGCAAGGAAACTGCCGTCGAATTCTGGCATCGTGCCCGAAAGTTCTTCGCCAGCAATGGAGTCACCGTCAAACGAGTGCTGACCGACAACGGCACTTGCTACAAGTCCCGACTCTGGAGCCAGACGCTGGCCGATACCGGCATCACCCACAAACGGATCCGTCCCTACCGCCCCCAAACCAACGGCAAGGTCGAACGATTCAACCGCACCCTGCTCGAGGAATGGGCCTACGCCCGGCCCTACCGATCCGAAACCGAGCGCCACACCGCGTTCACCGACTGGCTCCACACCTACAATCACCACCGCGGCCACACCGCACTCGGCGGACACCCACCAGCCAGCCGCGTCACCAACCTCTCAGGTCAGTACACCTAACGCACGCCGTCATTTTCCACCGATAGAACACGCGCCCGAAGCCGTCCAACGCCACCTTTTGATCATGATCCGCTCTCGACATCGCTCACCGAGCGGCTTCGCCATGCGCGAATGCTCCAGCGAGCCCGGGTGTTCCGGTTCGCAGGGCCATCCTGCACACTATCCTTGACCGAGCTCGCGCTCGAGGCGAGCTCTCCGCAGAGACCGACCTGGAAATACTCATCGACCACACATACGGCGTGCCGTGGTCCCGGCTCACGGTCGCCCGCACCCCCTTGGACGCCGAAATCGCTGCGCGACTGATCGACTCGCTCCGCATCGGTGACAGCTACGACCCGTAATCGGTGACAACCACAACCATATCGGCCCCGCTCACCCGAGCACTCGAGGACTATGGCGCCGCGAAGAACGCTGAAGGCGGAATGAATTGTTCTACCGACTATTCGGAAGCATCGACGAGGACTAACGCGCGCGTCGCCGGTCCACACCGGCATCAGCGGACCTCGGCGGGTCTCGGTAGGCGCCGCGGACACGGGCCGGTCTGGTCAGCGTCAGTTCGCTCGGCGAGAACGCGAGGACGTCGCTCGACCTCGCGGGTCGCACTCGCAGATGATCAGGTTCGGACGGGTCGGCTACCGCCACAACCTTCCCGGATCTTCCCTCCGCAATACCGACCGCGTCCGCGGTGAACCACACAGTCGGCGTGCGACCGGCATCGACGGCAGCGGTGATCCGCCGGATTTCGATGTCCGACAACGATTTCGGTCCGATGCGATGAGATGGCACGGTGCACTCCGGGCGAGACTGTCAACGATCAGATACTGGACCAGCATGCCCGAGATCGGCCCGATCGCAGGCCCCGGGATCAGCGGGCCCGTTCACCACTCTCGAACACCAGTTCGACAGTGTAGTGGATGCCTTCACCTGTCGTACACCCCGCAGGCCTGTGCTGAAGTCAAGATCGGCAGGTCTGTACTGTCCCGATGCATCTGCCTGCGTAGTCGATTGAAGGTCGAGGATCTGCTGCTGCCGGTAGGGCTGCTGCTGCCACGGATCCATCGTGTCACTACTCAATTCCTCCGGCCACGGCACGGAAGGCCCCCGCGAATCATCGGACAGATACCAACTATCGGGATCGACCGCATCCGCTCCGCGGCGAACCGTTCCGACGAGGACATAACCAAGCAAGGTCACATCTGCGCCGACACCAATCCAGGCCTCGGCACGAGGGACTGACACGGCGAGCACCCCACCGGCGACGGCACGCACGATCATGGTCCATCCGAGCCAACGGAATTGCGGCGCATCGAATGCCTTGGCGGACGGCAGAAAATCCGCCCCACGACGAGAACGACCCAGACAACGATCAGATCGGACCGGTGCGCGACGCCGTCGAGTACGTTGGCGCGCTGTCCGCGACGCTGCGGTCGAATGCCCGATGCCGTCCGCAGGCGGGCCGAATACGCACAATGCGGCGCCCTCGCATTTGTTACCCCGCCTCCTCCTTGTCGACACCCGACGGTCGTTGCGAAGACATCATTAAGCATCCATCGCAGCTTGGACATCGACACATAGGGCCGTTATCAAACTGTTATGCCTACCTGAACTCGATTGAAGAAACTCCAACCTCACTGGTCGGATGACCATCTAGGCCCTAGGCTTCGAAACCGGAAGCCAACGACGGCACGAACTCCCCCGGTACCGCACCGAAATCTTACCAAGATCTCGGCGGGAATCTCGTCTGCCCAAAGTAGACGAGTTACATAATGCGATTTTCATACAACCTTACCAAGGGAAATGATGCGTTTTTTGCCAGTTACAATTCGCTCGCTATCGGCCACTGTCGGCGTGTCGGCCTTTGCCATCTGCGCCATTGCCGGGACTCCCGCGGCGACAGCAGCCCCGCAATCCCAGCCTCAGTCCGGCGGTGAAGTCGACGAGGTCATCAAGCTCACCAACTCCGAACGCGCCAAAGCCGGCTGTCCCGCCCTGAAACCCGAAAGCCACCTCAAACAAGCCGCGCAGGCCCATACCGAGGATATGGCCGCCCACGGCTACCTGGACCACAACTCATCAAAAGGAAGCCCCTTCGATCGCATGACCGCGGCGGGCTACCACTGGCAAAAAGCGGCCGAGAATATCGCCCAGGGTTACACCAGCCCGTCCGACGTGATGAAAGGGTGGATGAGTAGCCCAGGCCACCGCCAAAATATCCTCGACTGCGGGCTTCGCGATATCGGAGTGGGTTACGCCAAGAGCCGAAATGGCACCCCCTACTGGACACAAGACTTCGGGACATCCAACGGAAAAGGCTCCGATCCGGGCAAGCCCGGCGACGGGAAACCTGGCGGCGGCAAGCCCGGCGACGGGAAACCTGGCGGCGGGAAACCTGGCGGCGGCAAACCTGGCGACGGGAAACCGGGGGATGGAGATGCTGAGCTTCCGGACGATTCGGTCGACTGGCGTCCAGGTGAGGGAGGCGCTGAGCTTCCAGATGATTCGGTCGACTGGCGTCCAGGTGAAGGGGGCGCTGAGCTTCCGGATGATTCGGACGATTGGCGTCCAGGTGGCGGAGGCGACCGGTTTCCGGGAGGCCGCGACGATTGGCGGCCGGGCGGCGGCGCGGGACGTCCCGGTGACGGAGGCAACTGGGGCGATTGGAGCGATTGGCTTCCGGGAGGCGGGGGCAAGGGATCGTGGAATCCTTGGGATCCTTGGAGCCAGCGATCCGATGCGTCGTCGGGCAACAGTGATTCGTCGGAGGACCCCTCAGACGAGGAATCCGATTCGCCCAAGGATCCGCAGGACGATAGCTCCAACGACACCTTCGACTGGTTCGCAGTCCAAGATTGACAGTCGAGGTTCTCACAATGGTGAATTAGCAAGGCGGTCTTCATCGACACCGCCGCGAGGTATCGGTTGTCACGTGTGCGTGCGGCGAGTCTTTGCACTCTGCGGGTGCCCGCAGCAGTCGCTTGTCTCTCTTTATGTATGGCTCGTCCTGTTTCCGGCGCCAATCCCGATCACCCAATGGAGGACTCATGCCCGCCACCCTGCCGTGGACATGGTTGCGGCCCAGGGGCCGGTCAGGGTGAGTGTGGCGGCGGTCAGGCCGGTCAGGGTGACGGTGAGCAGCACGAGGTTGCGGGTGAGCTGAATGTGTGAGACCGGGTGGGTGGAGGTGCCGAAGCAGCGACACGGCGTGGTGGTGCCGCGGTGAGGGCGGTGGTGAACGCAGCCAATGTGAGTGCGGCCAGCCCGAACCCGGCCACCGTCATGACCGGACCGGGGATCACGAGCAACACCACGATCACCCACTCCGTGACGATCACCGCGGTAACGCGGATCCCGGTGGAGCCGCCGCGGGCGGCGGGGACCAGTCCGGTCACCGCCGCCGCGAACTCGATCCGGGCGGTGGCACCGAGCTTGGAGACGGCGGCGAGGACGAACACGACCCCGACCGCGGCCACCGTCACGCATCCGAGTAATTCACTCATCGAACGCGTTCACCGAACTACGACAGCAGCCGACATTCCGGTCACACCGCCGGGGAACATGCGATGGCACATCGGATGACATGGCCGAGCCGATCAAAGACGGAGGCCGAGATTTCCAAGTTGAACACACGGTCCGATGCAGCATTCACCAAGGCTCCCGTCCGGATTGCAAGGTTCGCCGACTCCGATGCATGCCTTGATGGGGTTGGGGCGGGTTTGCCGATGACGTACCTGTCGGTGAGGGTGTCGAGGAGTGTCTCGGCCCGTTCCAGTAGTGCGGTGGCCATGATGAACTCATCTCTTTTCTTTCTCGGTGACGCCCATTTCAGGGTGTAATGAACTGTTTCCCCGATTGTGACGGGCGTCACCTATGATGGTGTGCCCGGCATCCGCGACGCGCCAGGAACGGGTCGGTTATAACGACCCAATCAAGACCTCACGTTCACCGACGCTCCACCGTGGCGAAGACCCTGGCCTGTGATTCGGTTCGGCATCGCGCCCTTGTGGTATCGCTGGATAGCCACAGGATCGCTGGAAGGCTGCCAGAAACCGGTGAGGCGTCGAGCCGCCCCGGTCAGCTGTCGGTAACCGTTGACCCTGATCTCGATTGCCTGGCGTTCACGAAGCAGATTCAGCCGAACGGCGACTGCCCCGCCAGACTCGGAAAAGCATCCGGGGGCTGATCAGCGTGGCAGGGTGTGCAACGAGATTTGTCACGCGCCCGAAGGCGGCGCCAACATAGGGATCGGCCGCCGCCGCGGCGTATATCCTGCAAATATAGGCCGTTGCGATTCTGCCCCTGCGCGTTCTGGCACCCTCGACGCACGGCAGTCGCAAGTCCGCGGTAGACGCGACTGCCCACGCGACGTCCACGATTGTCGTGATCTTCCGAAGGTACCGCCTGGTCAGACCGCTGGTACTGCGATGAAGGCATTGCCGCAGGAAAATCGCCTCCGCGGCGGCCACACTCATCCCTTGTGCGTAAATCGGGTTGAAGCAGCACACCGTATCGCCGAGCGGTATATAGCCCTCGGGTAGATCATCTGCATCGTAGAACCTGCGCACTGCCGCCGGGATGCGATAACGCGCCGCTTCCTCGTCCAAGGGCATCGCGGTCGTCAGTATCTCTGTCAGTGCGGGCACGCCCAGCGTTGCGGCGAACTCATAGAATCCGCTCGGATCCATGGGCGGTGCGTCGTGGAAATAGCCGCCGAGAGTCACGACCCAGCGGTCGCCCTCCTGCGCAGATATCGAACCTGCTCTGGGGTTGTTCGGCCGCGCGCCGACCAAGACCGCGAGATCGCCCTCGAGATGCGCACTTTCGCGGCGAAAATGGCGCGTGGCGTAGCCGAGTTGGATATTTAATTCGACCTTCCTCGGTCTGGGAAATCCACGCTTTTCCAGCCATGACTGGGTCTGCGAGCCCCGACCGGATGCGTCGACAATCATATCAGCGGCAATGACTTCGACCGCACCGCTCCCCCGGCTCACAGCCAATCCCGCGACAGCCCGGCTATGCGGGTTGACGATAATATCGACCGCTGCACATCGATCGATTATCTCGACGTTATCGATGCTCTCAACTCTGTTGCGCAGGCGCCATTCGAGGAGCGATCGGCTTGCGGTTATGACCTGGATACCCGAAGTAGAATGCGCAACGAAATGGTCGTCGAAGACAATGCGGAAGTCGGTGAGGGCGTCACCGATCGATGCGCCGTGATCGACCATTTCCCGGGTAAACCCTGGGAACAATTCTTCCAGAGAGTTCAGCCCTCGCCCCAGTAGGGCGTGTGCGTGGGCGCCTTGCGGGATACGACGTCGCAACGATGCATCGTCGGGCAGAATGTCGTGTTCCACAACGGTCACATCGACGAAGAACTCGCTCATCACCCGCGCGGCCAGGAGCCCGCCGATTCCCGCTCCGATCACAACTGCCCGCGAACCTGTCGGCCTTCGGTCAGCTGCCCGCATGATCGGAAACAGCCTCCCGCGTTTCGGCTCCTTTTTGGCGTCTCGTGTTGCCGTCACTACTGACGATCGTCCACTCGATGCGATGCCAGTTGACTACTCGCTGAACTGACGCGAACAGATAGGTCTCGCAGTGTTCGCTCCATGTGCTCAATCCTCGCCTTCGTCCAGACAAAGCAAGACGACACCGGTCGAATCCACGTAGCAGATCGTCTCGAACGGACCGGCGCTATCACCCATGGCGCTGATCTCCGCTCTGCCGACGATGTCGAGGATAACCTTGTTGCTCGAGGTGACTGTTCCATTCCTCCGGCGTGTTCGAATCTGATACCGAATATGCGCCAGCACCAGCGGAGAATAACGAAGCCAGGCAACTGGGTCCCGTCGACGTGGCGGTACGGATTCCCGAAACCAGGGCACGCGCAAACGCGAATGCAGCTGCGGGCCAGCAGATTACGAAAGGGCGGTTGGAATGCCGGTGACCCGCGTCGACGTCGACCGCGACGTCTGCCAGTCGTCGGGCCACTGTGCACGCACCGCACCGACTGTTTTCGCGGCCACGGATGCGCAGGGCAACCGTGTTACCGGACCGATCGAAGTCCCCCGTCGGCAGGCGGAACTGGGGGATACTGCGGCTTGGGAATGCCCGGCCGGTGCCATCGTCGTCTCGCCACATTAGGAGAAACGCATGTTCGGTCCTGGATCACTGCTGTACGAGTCGTATGGTGACCGTCGTGGCTATCTGGTGGCTCCGGTCGAGGGGCTGCTGCAATTGATGTATCCGGCCCTTGGGCGCGGTGTCGAACAGCATTCGGCGTTCTACAGTGAGCCATTGCAGCGGTTGCTCCGGTCGGTGCCCCAGATCCAGGGCATCATCTTCGACGGCACCGCGGCCGCCGAAACAGCCCATCGCGTCAGGGATTTCCATCGCGACATCAAGGGACAGATGCCCGATGGCAGCCATTACCACGCGTTGAACCCCGAAACCTACTTCTGGGCCCACGCCACGTTCCTCGACGCCGCCTTCCGCGTCACCGACCTCTACTTCGCTCGGCCCTGCTCGCCGGAGCAGAAGGCTGCGCTCTACCGAGAAGGCGTGCAGTGGTGGCAGATGTACGGCCTCTCCGACCGCGTCGTGCCACCCACCTACCAGGACTTCTGCGAGTACTGGAACCACATGCTGCACAACGTGATCGAACCGACCCCGGCCGCTCGTGAACTGGTGCGCTTCTTCCGCTCACCCGAGACGATGCCCCAGCCATGGGTACCGAACCTGTTGTGGCGCTTGGGTTCACCGGCAATGAGCCAGGCATGGCTACGCGTCGGGGTGGGTGCCCTGCCGCCGGTGGTGCGTGAAATGTTCGACATCCCTTGGACACGCGCCAATCAGGCCGCCTTCGACATCTTCCGCAAGACCATCGCCTATACCTGGCCCGTGCTGCCCTACCGGCTGCGAGTTATGCCGCGCGCTCGCGCCGCCTACCGGCGCGACGGACGCCTCGGCCTCGAAACCGCTCGTCGACTCGCGGTGACTCCGACGACTACGAATCCACCGGCCGCCTGAGGCGCGCTGGTTGCGGTATGCCCGCAAGCGGGGAATCCTCGCCGCCTACACCGATCCGCTGCTCAACCTCCTGGCAATCAAGGACCGCATGAAGCGTGCGTTTCCCCGGCTCGAGGACGTCGGCAACGTTGCCCCTTGGATTTTCGACCACTACTCCAAAGGCGTACTGACCGATCGTGACAATGAGAAGGACCAGGTCGTCGCGCTTTTGAAAGTCGCGATGGGGGTCTATCGGGAAACCCCGCAGACCGCGCATCTCCTCCGCCGCTTACGGCCGTGCGTCGAGTTCAACAAGTACTGGACTTCCCACACTCGCATCGCCTACGGCCGAGACACCACCGACTACCTGCGCTGGCGCGATCAATCCACCGGCGAAGAGTTCTCGGCCTACATCTCGGCAATGAACGTAGAGGCCAAAGACGTTCTGCTGTACCTCGCGGTGCCTGTACCGGACCCGACGCGTCCGGAACGGGCCTGAACCCGTTCGCTACCGCGGCGCGACTCCACACCATCCGAGCATTCCCACCGCTTCCGACACCGCCTTGCTCGGGTCTTATCGGGACGCAAGCCTCCTCTTCCCTCTCGGTCTTCCGGGTTTGCCGGCTAACTCGCCGGGCTCGAGGATCCCTTTCCTGCGCGCCTGGACAAGCCAGCTCCGCACCGTCTCCGGCTGCGCCTGCCGTTTCGGATCAGGTTCGATCGAGTAGGCGATGTACTGCAGGATCGGTCGGCCGAGCCGACGAGCTTCCCGGCCGTACTGCGCCACCTGGCAGAGGAATTCGTCGGTGAGCTTACGGGGACGGCCGTAGCGCTGAGGAGCCTTCTGCGGCGACATCGGCACCCGAGTATGCCGCTCAGGCGCGGCCAACCGGTTGGGGATGTTGTCCACATCGGCGAGCGCTGTGAGCAAACCCGACCCTGCCGCAGCCGCGATCCGGGCTAACGGGATGGCCTTGAGGTCGGCGTTGGTGATCGCGATGTCGCCGAAACCGGGCGGTGAGTAGATCCGCAGATCCACGACGCGAGGCGGCTCATCCTGTTCCTCTATCACCCGAACCTCGATCCGAAACGGCCAACCCGCGAGTTGCACAACCGCGCGATGACCGGATCCGCCCGAAGCCAGGGCATCTTGGATCTCTCGCGCTGGATTGGTCCGACAGAGACCGGCTACAGGGTGCGGCCGCCGTACCACAAAGGCGATCTCACCGCGCCTAGCCAGCGGGTGGACGGCTTCCAGCGGGCTTCTGGTGTTGGATTTGTTTCCTTCCACTTTTCCAACGGTATCCGGCATCGAGACAGCAGCGCTGTACCCGCAGCATGGAGTACATGACGGCACACGCTCGAGACGGTCTCGAAAGGTTATTGAGCGCGCCAACTCTCTCCGCCAACGAGACTGCGCAACTTCTCGGACTTGCCCGATCGACTGTGTACGCCGGGATAAAGGCCGGCGAGATACCCGCGGTTCGAGTACGCCGAAGTGTGCGGGTCCCTTCCAGTTGGGTCCGTCGAGTTCTTCAGGTCGACGACAGCCCAGAGGACCCCGTCTCGGACAACTAACCCTCGTAGATCACAAACACTCTCAGGCTGCCGCACACACGTTCACCATCGGCCTACCTTCCTTGATCGCGTTTCGCGACCGAACGCAGCGGCCGCCAACTCCCTTGCCCACTAATCCCATTCGATCTGCGCTGCCTCGGTGACGACACGTTATCGCCGCAGTCCGGCCCAGTCGCGTCACCCCACACCTCGTCAGAACAGGAGGTTTGGAGTGTTCCCGGTTTCGTGGACACCGGGTCAAGCCGCGATTTGACTGATTTCCCTGTACCCTAACTCGTATTGCCTTGGTGTCAAATAACCGAGCGTCGAATGTGGGCGAACGGTGTTGTAGTAGAACTCAATCCAGCCGAACGTCTCCTTCTCCAGAGACGTCACCGTCGGCCACGGACGAGTGTGGACGAGCTCTTTCTTGTAGGTCGCGAAGAACGATTCTGCGACAGCATTATCGAAGCATGAACCCGTACGCCCGAGCGATCGTCGTACACCATTGACGGTGCAGAATTCGGCGAATTCCTTGGATGTGTATTGGACGGATTCAACTGGTCGTTGCAACACCTCGATTCTGGAGGTGTGTGTTGGCGTATGGGAAGCGGCAGATCGAGGTTCGCGCGTATCGAGGGCAG
>NZ_JBITDI010000042.1:0-16537 GCF_044454005.1 Nocardia sp. NPDC051570
CGAACCCGGAAGCTAAGCCTGCCAGCGCCGATGGTACTGCACTCGCCAGGGTGTGGGAGAGTAGGACACCGCCGGAACATACATTCCCGAAAGGGGGCCCATACTGTGGGCCCCCTTTTCGGCGTTCAGTAGCCTGTCGCAGCGCCCGGAAGCCGGTGCCGTGCGGGGCTCATCGTGCGCGCGTGATTGAATTCGTGTAGGCGGGCCCTCGGGCCCGGCCTCACGCGGACGCGAGTCCAGCGGCCGGGCATTGAGAAGACAGAGAAAGGGATCACCGTGTCGGAGCAGAACGACGGTCGGAAGCCATTCCGCCGTAGCGGGTCCGGTCAGGGATCGGGCGGCTCCGGCAAGTCGGGCGGCGAGGGCGGCAGATCCCCTCAGCCCCGCGGCGACCGAGGCGGTTCCGGCGGCGGCTTCCGCCGCGACGACAACCGTGGCGATTCCGGCCGCGGCGGCTACCGCGGCGACGACTCCCGCGGCGGCTCGCGCCGCGATGACAACCGTGGTGGTTCGGGTAGCGGGTTCCGTCGCGATGACAACCGCGGTGACTCGGGACGCGGCGGCTTCCGTCGCGATGACGAGCGCGGTAACTCCGGCGGTGGCTTCCGTCGAGACAATGAGCGCGGTGGTTCGGGCGGCGGGTTCCGGCGTAACGACGACCGTGGTGGTTCGGGCGGTGGCTTCCGCCGTAACGACGATCGCGGTGACTCGGGACGCGGCGGCTTCCGTCGCGATGACGAGCGCGGTAACTCCGGCGGTGGCTTCCGCCGTGACGATAACCGTGGCGATTCCGGGCGTGGCGGCTACCGCGGCGACGATTCCCGTGGCGGCTCGCGCCGCGATGACAATCGTGGTGGTTCGGGCGGCGGGTTCCGGCGTAACGACGACCGTGGTGGCTCCGGTGGTGGCTTCCGTCGCAACGACGACCGCGGCGGTTCGGGCGGTGGCTTCCGCGGCAACGACAACCGTGGTGATTCCGCACGTGGTGGCTTCCGCGGTAACGATGACCGTGGCGATTCCGGACGTGGCGGCTTCCGTCGCGATGACAATCGCGGTGGCTCCGGTGGTGGTTTCCGTCGTGACGATGAGCGCGGTGGTTCGGGGCGCGGTGGTTTCGGGCGCGATGACAATCGCGGCGGCTCCGGGCGTGGTGGTTTCGGGCGTGATGACAACCGTGGCGGCTCGGATCGTGGCGGTTTCCGTCGTGATGACAACCGTGGTGGTTCGGGACGTGGTGGTTTCGGGCGCGACGATAACCGTGGTGGTTCGGGACGTGGTGGATTCGGGCGCGACGATAACCGTGGTGGTTCGGGACGCGGCGGATTCGGGCGCGACGATAATCGCGGTGGTTCGGATCGCGGCGGGTTCCGGCGTAACGACGACCGTGGTGGCTCCGGTGGTGGTTTCCGTCGTGACGATGAGCGCGGTACTTCGGGACGTGGTGGTTTCGGGCGTGATGACAATCGCGGCGATTCCGGCCGTAGCGGCTTCCGGCGCGACGATCGTCGTGATGATGTCGGCCGCGGTGATGATCGTGGCGGCTTCCGGCGTGCGGATGACGAGCGGCGCGAGGGGCTCGAGCAGGAGACCGAGCGTGCCGACGCGGCCCTCGCGGATTCGGCGCGCGATGCCGAGAGCGTGGACGCGACTGTCAAGGATTCGGATCGCGGTGCCGAGCGTGCGGACGAATCCGCCAGGGACCGTGCGGGATTCGATGACGCGGAATCCGGTGACGAGAACGAATTCGCGCAGGAACGGCGGCGCGGTGGCGAGGGTGTGCGGGTCTCGGGCGGTAATGCCTTCGATCGGCGCGCCGGACGGCCCGACGAACCGCTGCTGCCCGAGGATGTCGAGGCCGGTGACCTCGATCCGGTCATCCGCCGCGATCTCCTCAGCCTGGACAAGAGCAATGCCGAGACGGTCGCCCGCCATCTGGTGATGGCCGCACGTCTCATCGACGAGGATCCCGAGCTGGCGCTGAGCCATGCGCGGGCCGCACGGCAGCGCGCCGGGCGGATCGCGGTGGTTCGCGAAACCGCCGGTGTCACGGCCTATCACGCGGGTGAATGGGCCGAGGCGCTGTCGGAGCTGCGGACCGCGCGGCGCATGCAGGGCGGCGCCGGACTGCTCGCCGTGATGGCCGACTGCGAGCGCGGTCTCGGCCGTCCCGAGCGGGCGATCGAGCTGGGTCGCAGCGATGAGGCCCGGCAGCTGAGCGGCGATGAGGCCACCGAACTGCGGATCGTGGTCGCCGGCGCGCGCATGGATCTCGGCCAGTACGACCAGGCCGTGGTCACCCTGCAGACGCCCGATCTGGATCCCGCGCGGACCGGTTCGGCCCCCGCGCGACTGTTCTACGCCTACGCCGAGGCCCTGCTGGCCGCCGGTCGCTCCGATGAGGCCCTCAAATGGTTCCTCAATGCCGCGTCCGCCGATCTCGAGGGCGACACCGACGCCGAGGAACGCGCCGAGGAACTGGCCGACGAGAACCTCGACGACGATATCGAGTAGCACGACCGCAACGCAGAAACGGGTGGACGCAGTGGCACGGTTACGAGAGCGGTTCGGCGCGCTGTTGCTGGATCTGGACGGCACGCTGTATCGCGGACCGGTCGCCATTCCCGGTGCGGCGGAAGCGCTTTCGAGTGGTGCGGGCGAGCGGCTGATGTATGTCACCAATAATGCCAGCCGTTCGGCCGCCTCGGTCGCGGACCATCTCGCCGAACTCGGCTTCGATGCCACCTCCGACGATGTGGTCACCAGCGCGCAGGCCGCGGCGCATGTGCTGGCCGACCGGCTCGTGCCCGGCGCGACCGTACTGATCGTCGGGACCGATGATCTGGCCGCGGAGGTGGAGCGGGCCGGGCTGCGTCCGATCCGCCGTTTCGACGGCGCCGCACCGGATGCCGTCGTGCAGGGACATTCGCCGCAGACCGGCTGGCCCGATCTGGCCGAGGCGGCCTATGCGCTGCGCGCGGGGGCGCTGTGGGTGGCGGCCAATACCGATGCGACCCTGCCCAATGAGCGCGGCCTCGCCCCCGGCAACGGTTCGATGGTCGCGGCGCTGCGTGCCGCGACGGATCTCGAGCCGGTCGTCGCGGGTAAGCCCTACGCCCCGCTGCTCGAGGATGCCTTGGCCCGCGCGGGCACCCGCAGCGCCCTGGTGGTCGGCGATCGCCTCGACACCGATATCGACGGTGCACACTGCGTCGACCTGCCGTCGCTGCTGGTCCTCACCGGCGTCAGCACCCTGGCCGATCTGCGTAAGCAGCCCGCCGACCGCCTCCCCACCTACGTCTCGGACTCCCTCGAGGCACTCAATCATCCAGCGGCGCAAACGGATTCGCTCCCTGCCACCGATCCCGATCTGGTGGACCGCCTGGCAGACCTGCTGGCCCAGCACCCCGGCCGCGCCATCCCGATCACTTCCTGACTCGAGTCTCCGTGGAGCGCTTGGCGGGCCTGCTGAGTCGGTGTCCCGGCCGCGCCATCCTGATCACTTCCTGACTCGAGTCTCCTCGGAGACCATGCCGACGAATCGGCCGAGCGCGACATGCTCACCCTGCGAGAGCAATTCACGCGCGACCGCCACCACGATGCGCAGCGGCACCTTGGGCGGAGGGGTATGTCTTTCGACAGTGGGGAGCTGCCCCGCGGGTCCGGCCAGACCGTGCCGACCAGGTGTCCGTCCTGTGGATCGGTACCCGCGACACCGGTCGGACCCACGCCGTGATCGGCCTGGCAGACCGTGCGTGCGCCCACGGCCAACTGGTCTGGTTGTGCTGGGCCGGGGGCGGGCGGATTGCGTTAGTAGGACCGCGATCGGGCCTCGCGGGTGGACCGGTGGGGCGACAATGGTGGGATGTTCGAACGTTTCACCGACCGGGCGCGGCGTGTGATGGTCCTGGCACAGGAGCAGGCTCGGGCCATCAATCACAACTATGTGGGGACCGAGCATATTCTGCTGGGGCTCATTGCCGAGGGGGATGGGATCGCGGCCGGGGTGTTACTCGAGCTCGGGATCGAGCTGGCGGCGATGCGGGCGGAGGTGGAGCGGATCATCGGGCGGGGGAAGGAGCTCGAACCGGCGGGGTATCTGCCGTTCACGCCGCGGGCCAAGAAGGTGCTCGAGCTGTCGCATCTGGAGGCGGTGCAGCTGGGGCATTCCCATATCGGTACCGAACACTTGCTGCTCGGGCTGCTGATCGAACATGAGGGCGTCGGGGCTCAGGTGCTGGCGCGCCGGGGTGTCGTCCTGGACGATCTGCGCGATCGGATCACGGCTCGCATCGGGCAGGAGCTGCCGGAGGATCTCTCCGGACCGGCGCATGCGGTCATTCGCTCGCTGCAGCAGGAGAACCGCCTGCTGCGCAGGGAGATCGATCGCCTGCGCGGCGCACTGGCCGCGCTGCCCGTCGACAAGGCCGTCATCGAGCGGAGGCTGCCCGATGAGGAGACGGACGGCGAATGAATCGACCGGCGGTGCGGCGGGCGATGGCGGCCAGCTCGTGGGTAGCGGTGGGGATCTTGAGCCACCACGCCTCGAGGAAGCGATAGTCGGCCGCGGGCGCCAGGCGCGCGGCCAGATCCGGACGCTGCAGCCGTAGATAGCGGCGGGCCCGGGCGGCGTGCATCGGGTCCGAGGCGATCGTGATGCGATCGGCGTGCTCGATTAGCGGAATACTGAATTCGATGTTCTGCCAGGTACTTTCGGCCTTGGTCTCGGTGCGGATGCGCTCCTCGGGAACGCCGAGCGACTCATGTGTGTAGCGGGCCATCGCCTCGGCCTCGGCCTGGTCGCGTTTGATCGCCCCGCCAGTGAAAACGATCACGCCCTCGCGTCGAGAATCCATGGAGCGCACCGCGATTCGGCAGCGCCAACGCTGCAGGGGGTGGGTGTGACCGTCGCGTTTGATCGGAAAGCCCAGGACGACAACGGCTTCTGTGCGCCCATCCGTCCTCGACAGTGCCTTCGGAAACACCTGTCGGGACGCACGCCAGTGCAGCCATTCGGCCGCCGTGACGACCGCGACCATCGTCGCCGCCATTCGCACCAGCCAGGACCACCTCACGGAATCGACCCGTTCATGTCGCACCGTCACATTCTGCCAAGCTCGGCCGTGCGAGGTGGTCGGTACGGGCGGTGAACGGGCCTAGTCCACGCCGGTCAGGTGCCTGTTCAAGTCCGGCGGCCGCACTTCCCATTCCGGACTGGACTCCGTGTAGTAATTCATTGCCACGACGACTCTGATGGCATTCGGCTGGGTGAGCGTACGCACGTAGTGACTGTGTTCCCGGGCGTCGAAGAGGACGAGTTGACCAGCCCTCGGTTCGATGACCGCGCAGTCCGCCTCGATTTCTCGGACCGAGCGCACGTCGCCGCGATTCGACACCACCAGCTCTCCGCCTTCTCCGCGGTAGTGGCTGGTGCAGTAGAGCAGACCTTCGATGGGGTTGGTATCGACATGACACTCATACCGTTCGCCGCCACGCTGAACGTTGAGCACGGCGGCGAAACGCTCGTCCGTCATGATCGAAACGGGTTCGGGCGACATCAGTTGGGCCTGTTCGAGAAAGGGGCCCTCATAGAGTTTGTGAAGCCAAGGCAATCGGGTTCGCACGGCCCCTCCGCCGACTCCGCCGCACACGAGTTCCTCCTGCAGCGTGGCCTCTCGTGACGTGGAGTGGCTACTGACGAGGGTTCGTGGGATGAATTCCTGGTGGACAACCTGCATGATCTGAGCTTGCCAATCGTGTGGCAGCATTGACGTCACATCACATGTAGTCCATCGGAACAGGCTCAATTCAGGGCCCTTCTTCAAGGTGGTGGGATGATGAGTTTGTTTCGGTCAGGCTTCCGGAAGTAGCCTTTGCAACACGCGAGCGGCCATTTTGCGGCGGTCCGTATCCATCAAGAAACTGGCTTCGAGGGACGCCGACGGTGACTCCACATACCCGATACGATTGTCGGTTCCGATATACGATCTAACGTACTGATACAAAATCGGGCTGTTCTGACGAAACCCTTCGATGTCGAGTTCGAAGATGTTGAAGCCGACATAAAAGGTATCCGAGGCAATGCTGAACCTGCAGCGTTCCATATCCTTGGGGCTGAGCTTCTTGCGTAGCAGCAGGCTGCGATACTGATCGACGATCAACTCCCGATCGGGCATGTCCGGCGACAGTACGAAATGATAGCTCCGGTGCTTCGAAAGGTTTTCGGCGACCACCTCGAGGAAATCGCCGCCGGTCACGCCCTCTTCGACATCGCTACGAACCTCGACGATGTCGTCCATATCCAATGTCACGTTGGTGCTGACCAGACTGTGGCGCTCGAGCTCGAGCGCCTGTTCTTTGTCGAGCATTCCGTACAGTGTCGTGGAACGTTTCGCGGCGATCTGGGCCGCGTTGGCAATCTGGTCGGACATTATCGTCCCGATCTTCGCTACGAACGCGGACTGCGACGCGATGTCGGCCCGCATGGAGGACAGGCCGGCCTCGACGTAACGCACCAGCGGACCGTACTCCAGAGTGCCCCTCGGTCCTGCCACGGCGTCCTCGCCGAAGATCAAATAGTCGAGCGAGACCTTGAAAAGATCGGCCAACGCGATCAGCTTGTCCAGACCCGGCGTCGTCTGACCATTGATGTATTGCGACAAGGCCGCCGTCGTGATGCCGAGCTCGGTACAAACCTGCTTACGATTTCCTCGATAGTCGCCCTCATCGACGAGGCGCTTAAGCGTGGTCGCCAGCTTGACCTCGCGCATCAACTGTCTCTTTCCAGGTCGACCCGCACGAGACGGTCAGCGGGGTGACATCCATCACAGATCGAAAATCAAGCGCAGCTTACCAGCTCGGAAAGTTTTGTCGAGTGTTGCTTGACAGCCGGTCATGACGGCCTCACCCTCGGAGATGTCGGGGCCTGGTCAGTGAAGCCCCCCGATGCGGTGGAAGAGGTGCTTCCGATGTACGACCTCACTCCGGAGACCTTCATCGAGACGGCGTTCCGTACGGGCCGAGCAGTCGTGGTCGGTCACGGCATTACCGGCCATCAGGTGGTGTACGACCTGGTCGCGGCCGGACGCAGTCTATCCGACCCGATCCGCATTCTGTGGATTGCGGATCGGCACGACCCGGGTGCCGCGAGCTTCGGTTCCTGCGGATGGCATATGCCCTGTTTGAACGGTGATCCCAGGGTCGCGGCATGGGCACACCGATCGTTCCGGCGCTGGCGCATGCTGTCGGCACTGGGTTTCGATGACTTCCTCGCCTCCGCCGAAAGCGTATTCCTCACTCGCGACCGTCATCGCCGGCCGCCGTCCGGATATCCGGGCGCAGCACATTCGGCGGATCCGGTCGACTTCGCGGTGCCCTTCTACAGCCGAGCCATGTTCGTCGACGATGGATCCGTCATTTCTACGTGCGCGCTCATGCCGCGCCTGTACGACGCGGTCGGCAAGCTGCCCGGCGTCACTCCGCTGCTGCGTCATCTGTGCGATATCGACGATCTACTCGGTGTCACAAAGGAATTCGGCGCGGAGGTCGCTTGTGTCGCCGCTGGCGATCGGGCGCAATTCCTGCTGGACGACAAGCGAATCGAAGGGGACCTCGGTGTCCTGCTGCGCGTCGACTCGACGAAGGTGCCGGAGCCGTTCGATCGCATCGTCCTGAGAGACGAAGACCGAGAACACGAGCTGACCTACAGCGTTCCGCATCGGGTATGCGGGCACATTTGCCTGGGCGGAGCGTCCGGAAGGCTGGTCACCGAGCCCGACGTCTGTGCCGAGCTCGCGCAGGGGCTCGCCGATCCGGCTCGGATTCCTCGATATGTCCTCGACGCCGCCGAGGAGATTCGAGACAGGGTGCTCGAACGACTACCCATGTTCGGTCCGGCTCTCGCCGACGGCGACTACCGAATCTGGTACGGCCTGCGGCCGATGGCCGAGCGAACGATTGCCGAATGGGTGCCGCGCAGCCGCACCGGGCCCATCGGTGTGCTGCATCTAGGCGGTCTGGGCGGCTCCGGATTCACGGTCGTCCCGGCATTCGTCGAGGACGGTCTGGCCATACGCCGGCCGACACTGGACATGGAGGCACAGCTCGGGCGGCCGACGCCGGTGCACTCCTCGTAGCGCGCGTGTTACTATCCCAATGGCGGCCTGCCGCGCTCTCATTGGGGTTTTCATGCGTCCGAATCCGGAAGATCCGCCGTACACGACGCACTGCGAAGTCGAATCACGACTCACCGTGGGTTTTCCGTCCGCCGTCGCCTCACTGATCGACGTCTTGGCCGACGAGCGGGACGTATCGCAGGGGGAATTGATTCGGACAGCGGTGATTACGATGCTGGACTCCTTCGACGGTGTCGGCGACAGCCGAGCTCCGCTCGCGGATGCCGATATGTTCGGCTCGGAGGGCATTGCGCCGGAAGATTTCGACCCGCTGACGGATGTTGTCGTATATCGAAGTGCCAGTTCGGATTTGTCCGAACCGGCCGAGGTCTACATCGATCCGTCGACCCGGGAGCGCCTCACCGAATTCTGTGATGTGGCGCGATTGAGCAGGGCTCGCGTGATCCGGGTGGCGGTGGATCGGTATCTCTTCGACGAAATCACGAAAACCGGTTCGAGCCCGGCGATTTCGGCCCGACACCCTCAGTCGGACGGGCCCGACTCCGACGAGGCGAGATAGCCGGCGGCCGACGCCGCATCGGGAGCCCCGATTCGCCGGTAGATTTCGATTGCTTCCCGGAGCTCTACGGCATCGCCCATGTCGCCCAGGCATATTCGGCACCGGCCGATGCCCTCCAGCGCGCGGGCCTGCCCGAGTTGGCTACCGATCTCGCGGGTCGCGGCGAGGGCGTCGTTGAACATGCGCAACGCGGCGTCGGGCGCACCGGTGTCGAGCAACAGCTTCCCGATATCCACCTGGACCTCGGCGGCACCGCGCTTGTTGTGGAGCTGGAGCAGGAGGTCCAATGCCTGGCGGTGCAGACCGAGAGCTTCGGCGTGCAGTCCCGTGCGGGTGCGGACGATGCCCAAGTTGTTGAGCGCGTTAGCTTCTCCGAGCCGGTTGCCGAGCTGATGGTAGAGCGCGAGTGCTTGTTGGTGCAGTCCGGCCGCTTCGGTGTGCAGTCCGGTGCGAGTGCGGACGATGCCGAGATTGTTCAGGGCGCTGGCCTCTCCGTGCCGGTTGCCGAGGCGGTGATAGAGGTCCAGTGCTCGGCGATGGAGGTCGACGGCTTCGGTGTGCAGTCCTGTGCGGGTGCGGACGATGCCCAAGTTGTTGAGGGCATTCGCTTCTCCGAGCCGGTTGCCGAGGCGGTGATAGAGGGCGAGCGCTTGGCGGTGGAGGTCGACGGCTTCGGTGTGCAGTCCTGTGCGGGTGCGGACGATGCCCAAGTTGTTGAGGGCGTTCGCCTTACCGAGGCGGTTGCCGAGCTGGTGATACAGGTTCAGTGCCCGTCGATGGAAGTCCGCGGCCTCGTGGTAGTCGCCGGTTTCCTCGTGGACGTTGCCGAGGTTGTTGAGCGCGTTCGCTTCGCCGAGGCGGTTGCCCAGTTGGTGATACAGGTTCAGTGCCTGCCGATGAAGGTCCGCGGCCTCGTGGTAGTCGCCGGTCTCCTCGTGGACGTTGCCGAGGTTGTTGAGCGCGTTCGCCTCACCCAGGTGGTTGCCGAGTCGGCGGAACAGTCCGAGTGCCATCTCGAATCGATCGGCGGCTGTTTTGTATTCCCCGGCCCGCGAGTGCACGGCGCCGAGGTTGTTGAGCGAATTGGCCTCGCCGAGGCGATCACCGAGACGTTGGCCGGCGGCGACCGCGCGCCGGTGCAATCGGCGCGCCAGCGGCCAGGGACCGTCACTGTCGAGCAGCCCGGCCAGTCGTCCGGTAAGGGCGACCATGCGGGCCGGATCGCGGTCCGCGATGTCGTCCAGACACGCCAGCATATTCTCCCGTTCCAGGCGCATCCACTCCAAAGCCTCTATCTCGTTGGCGAATTCGCGTACGCGGGTCTGCTGCGTGGATGAGCCGTCGGAGTCGACGGTGGCGTGGGTCCATCGCGCCAACCACCGATCCGCCGCGGTCGCGGTGTCCTGGTAGTAGTCCAGTAATCGGTGCTGCGCCCGGGTACGGTCGTCGCCGGGTTCGGTATCGGCCAGGGCGCGACCGTATTCGCGCAACAGGTCGTGCAGCCGGTAGCGTCCCGAGGCGGGCTCGTCGAGAAGATGGTCGGTATACAGCGATTCCAGCTTCCATCGGGCTGTCGCGACGTCGATGCCGGCCAGCGCCGCCGCGGCATGGGCGTCGATGTCGGCGCCGGGATGCAGCCCGAGTCGACGGAACAGCAGTTTCTGCTGCGGCGGCAGATCGCGATAGGACAGGTCGAAGGCTGCGCGCACGACCCGCGCTCCGGCATCGAGTTCACCGAGTCTGTCCGTCGCGGCGCTGAATCGGTCGGCGAGTTCGGTGATGGTCCACGCCGGGTGGTGTACCAGACGACCAGCCAGCAGGGTGATCGCCAAGGGCAGATATCCGCACAACCGCACGGTACGGGCGACCGCCGCGCGGTCGGCCTGATCGGCGGCGGCGTGCTGGGTCAGCGTGGTGAACAACTGGCTGGCGGGCTCGGGGTCGAGGATGTCCAGGGCCAATGGCATCGCGTTGTCGAGGGTGATCAACCGGCGCCGGCTCGTGACCAGGGTCAGGCATTCGGGCTCTGCCGGAAGCAGCGGCTCGATCTGCGCCACGTCGCGCGCGTCGTCGAGCACCAGCAGCACCCGTTTGCCGGTCAGCCGGTCTCGCCACAGATCGCGGCGTCCCTCGAGTGTGTCGGGGATGTAGCGCATATCGACGCCCAGGCCGATCAGCATGCCCGCCAGCACATCCGCCGGGTCGGCCGCGGCGCGGCCCGGAGTGTGGGCGTGTAACTCGATGAAGTACCGACCGTCCGGAAACTGGTCGGCCAGCATGTGCGCGGCGCGAGTTGCCAAGGCCGTCTTGCCGATTCCGGGCATGCCATCGATCGTGTAGATCGATGTTCCATGCTCAGGGTCGGCCGCGGCCAGCAGGCGGCGCAGTTCGCTGTCGCGACCGATGAAGGTATGCACATCGCGGCGCAATGCGGTCTTGACCGCGGGCCGCAGCTGCGCGGATACGTCCTGCGCGGGTTCTCGCTCCGGCGGGAGCTGCGCCGGGGCACTGAGTATCCGGCGGCGGGTTTCCAGCCAGGCCGGCAGGTCGTCCTTGGGGACGTCGCAGCACCACAGGTAGATCTCGAGCCGATTGTCGCTTCCCGGGGCGACTCGATTGGCTTCGAGCCGTTTTCCCTTCTCCATGTCCTCGATGAGGTTCTTCGTGAGATCGACGAATCTCGGTGGGCCGCCGTTGCTGCTGTCGGTCGCCTTTCGCTCGAGCCGGCGGATGGAAAGTCCTGCCGCTTCCCGAGTTCTGCGGAGGGCGCCCCCGAATTCGACCGGGCTCGTCACCGTAGCGAGGAATTCGCGAGTGACCGCTCGGTTCGGAATTGTGGCCATGGTGTGCCTCCCCGTCATGTGCCGACAATTGTCCGGCACCGTCGGCTCGGTGTCCGCCGGACAGTCGTGAAAGGCGGTGAGCTTCCTTCTGTTTGTCCGGTCCGGTGTCGGACACCGAGTGGTCCGCGGTGAGCTTTCCTCAGTGCCGCACACGACGCGGCCGAACACGGAGGGTAGCCGCCATGAACGAATATCCCGCTCACCGCGCCATTTATCGGAGACGTATTGCCGGTGGTTCGAACCGCATCGGGTCGGGATTGCCGACTCGCCCGACGGAAACGTTCGTTCGGCTCGCTCCGAGTGAGATGGTGTCGCTGACCGGGCGGGAGGCGGCCGTCGCGTGGACGGCGGCATTGCAGGCGGCTTGTGGGCGGCATGCCGACGATGGCCCGGCCGAGGTCGCCGCCGGCCTGATCACCAGTCTGCCGCCGCGGATGATCGTGGCGCTGCACCGCTTCCGCGCGCTGGGCTCGACGCACAATGCGCTGTTGCTGCGGGGCTTGTGCGCGGATCTGTCGGGTTTGCCCGCCACCCCTGCCACGATGACGCCGGATGCGCGGATGCCTCTGGTCGAGGCTGCCTCGTTGCTCTTGCTGGCGGTGTCGTTGCTGGTGGGCGAACCGTTCACCTTCCGATCGTTGCACCAGGGCAGGCTCGTGCAGCACGTAACTCCCGTGCCGGGACACGAGCAGGCGCAAACCAGCGCCGGTAGCGCGGCGCTGCAGTGGCACGTCGAGGATGGTTTCACCGACGATCGCTGCGACTACTTCGGCCTGCTGTGCCTGCGCGGCCATCCCGGAGCCATCACCTACCTGGCTCCGGCCCGTCATTTGGACCTGGCCGAGGAGGTCGTAGCGGTACTGCGTGAACCTCGGTTCGTGATCGCACCCGACACCGCCCACGAACTCCCGTGCGGCACCGAACCATCCGTGATTCCGATACTGACCGGGCCCGCCGCTGATCCGGAGATCTGTTTCGGCGACGCCGACGTGCGACCCGCCGATCCCGCCGATCATCCGGCGGCCGCGGCGCTGACGGCACTCAACGCCGCCCTGGACCGCGCCGCGGTCGGTCACGAGCTGTGCCCCGGCGATCTGCTCCTCGCCGACAACCGTCGAACCGCACACGGTCGCAGCGTCTTTCGGCCGCGCTACGACGGCACCGACAGATGGCTGCTCCGCGCGATGACCTGTGCCTCGATCCGGGCGCATCGCCGTCGCGGGGCCGCGCGCGCTCTCGGGTGACCGGCCCGCGCCGCCCTGCCATCGTCGACCCCCTCTTCTCGAAAGGAATACGCAGTGCCGCACTCGAACCCGGCGCTGCCCGCACCGGCAGGCTCGGACGACGAATTCAGCCCGCTGCTGCAGGTGGTGGTGGGCACGGCAGACGGTGCGCGGATACCGCCACTGGACCGTTCGGCATGGCTGAACCTCTATCCCGATCTCGATGCCTCTGAATTGGCGTGCGTTGCGGTCGGCGCGTTTCCGCCCCGGGTGCTCGCGGAGGCCGCCGAAGATCTCGACGGCCTCGCCCACGTGCTGGAAGGACTCGGCGTACGGGTACACCGCCCGGCGCCGGTCGCCCACGATGTCGAATTCGGGACGCCGCACTGGCGCACCAGCGGCTTCTATTCGTATTGCCCGCGCGATATCGCGCTGATCGTGGGTTCGGCCATCATCGCTGCGCCGAGTCCGCTGCGGGCACGGTTGTTCGAACTCTCGGGTCTGCGAGAGTTGTTCCAGCAGTGCATGCTTGCCGGTTCGGTCTGGATCGCCGCGCCGCCACCGGAACTGCGGGACGAGATGTTCCCCGACGACAGCCATGGGCGGGTCGCGCTGGGGGAGACCGAACCGGTCTTCGACGCCGCGAACATCCTGCGTTGTGGACCCGATCTGTTCTACCTGGTCTCGGCCAGTGGCAACGAGCTCGGCCACCGCTGGCTGCAGACCACGCTGTCCGCCCTGGGTGAATATCGGGTGCACCCGATCCGAGACGTATACCCCCACACCCACATCGACTCCACGATCAGTCTGCTCCGCGAGGGCCTGGTCCTGCTGAATCCGGAGCGGATCCGCGACCTCGGCCAACTGCCCGAACCGCTGCGCTCGTGGGAACACCTCTGGTGTCCGCCCATGGCCGCCCCGGCGTGTATGTCCCGATACCCGCTGTCGTCGCGGTGGGTAGGGATGAATCTGTTGATGGTGCGACCCGATCTCGCCATCGTCGACGCCGCGCAATACGACCTCATCACCGCGCTGGAACGCCGCGGCATCGACGTCGTCCCGCACACCCTGCGGCACGCGCGCACGATGGGAGGCGGATTGCACTGTGTCACACTCGATCTGCGTCGTGGCTACGCTCGGTCACCGTGAGACCGGATGGAGGGTCCGAGGAGCTCGCGAACCTCGGTCGCCCCGCGGTGGTTCGCGCGACCGTTGTCGATTGTGTCCAAGAGCTCCGCCGCCCGCTCCGGGATCAGCCCTACGCGAAGCTCGTTCGGCAGTTGCTGCCAGGTCGTCGTGATCGTATGGCAGCCCCAGTCCAGTTCGCCGGCGGCGATCTGCGCGGCCGCTTCGTCGAGATGCAGCAGCGCCGTACCCACCTGATCGTGTTGGGCGAGTGGCAATTCGAGCACCCGCTCCCGCAGCGGCGCGGCTTGCGCGTGCGCGCCGACCAGAGCCAGGGAGTTGGCCTGATGCCAGCGCAGCAGATATTCGCTGATGTGGAATCCGTCGGCGACAACATCCCCCTCCGGAAGCTGGGCGAACATCCTGTCGGCATTGCGGACAGCCGCGAGAGTCTCACGGCGGCAACCCAACCGGGCCTGGACACCGGCTTCGGTGAGGTATCCGAGCACTGCCGCCGCGTTGGCGCGGCGGGCTCCGGCTGATTGGGCGGTACGCGCGGCGGCCAGCCCGGATTTGGATTGGCGATGACAGGCGCAGGCGTCGCTGGTTCTTCCGGCGATCCAGGCCTGCACCTCGGCATCCTCGGCCCGGCGGGCTGCGCGGCGGGCGATGGCGAACCACTCGAAGGTCTCGCCCGCGCCCGCGACATCGTTGAGCCGGATGGCGATGAGCCCGGCGTTCTTCGCGTACACCCGGTGCAGTCTGCGCCGGATGTCCTCGGTCGGCTCGGTCAGCAGACAGGCCTGCATACGCGCCAGATCGACCATACGTGCCGGGATGAATCCCGTCGGCGGGGTGTAGAGCGCGTATCCGTTCTGCTCGGTGAGCTCCTCGAGCAGGTCGACATACGCCGCTGTCGCCCGCCGGCCGCCCGGCGGTTCGACATCGTCGCCGAACAATCCCTGGATGGGCGGTGCGGACAGGAACATCGCCCCCGCCGCGGCGAGACTCACGAAGTGTCGTCGATCCATGGCGTCCTGCAATCCGTTGCGCGCGTTCGCATCTGGTTCTGAATAGTCGTGTCCGAACCCGAGCCGGTCCGGTCTGCTGTGGTATAGGAAGCACAGGGCGTCGAGATAGTGAGATGACGGCACGTCCTGACCCTGCTCCCACCGCGACATCTGCTGATGGCTCAGGCCTTCGCTGGGAGTGCCGCGTGCGGCCAGCACCTCCTTCAACAACTCGACCGCCTCCGCGAGGGTGTAGCCGCGGGCGATCCGGTGGCCCCGCAGCAACGACATCCCACAATGCCGGTGCACTCTCAATGCGGCCTCGTGATCGGAGCCATGGGATTCCTTGATCTCACGGGCAATGCGGCGTGCGCACCCGATGGTGTGTGGGACGTTCGTCATGCGAACCACTTGTTCTCCCCGGGAGCGACCCGGTCCGGCCACGCTGAGAATTCAGTTTATTCCGCGGGCGCGGGCGTGTCGACGCCGTGGCGAGTGATGCACGCGTTGCGTGCGCAACGGCACTGCGAGAAGGGAATCGAATCGTTCGAGCTCTCGCCCCGGACGCTTCGCGCGCCATGCTGTCGGAGTTCCGAATTTCGTGCACGTCACGCACGTGGCTCGAGAAATGAGATCGTTCGAAATGAATCTGAAAGCGATGGATTCGGTATGAGTATTGCACGAAACATTGTCGTTCCGGTGGTGGTTCCGGTGCATTCCGGAGCACTTTCTCGCGCGGTGGTGGCCTTCGCGGTAATGATGGCCTTCGCCGTATTGGCCATGCTTGTCGTCGTCGCGCTGTTCCCCGGGCCGAACCTCGACACCTCGACGACGACGCGAGTGAGCACGACGCACCTGTTCGAACCGGCGCAGGCGTGTTATCCGTTCGGTGACTGCACCCCGGAGCACCGATGACCCTGTACGCCACGGACTGGTCGATCACCAGTGATATCACCCCGGAATGGGCAGTGCGGGTGTCGCGGGACGGTGCGCTCGTCTGGCGGTTGAGCTGGCTGCCCGGCCTGCTGCTGACCCACGGTCAGGCCGCTGTCGGAATGAAACTCGACGAACTGCTCAGCGTTCCCGACGGCGTATACGACCGCCGCCTGCTGGTCGAGGCGGACGCGTGTGCCGGTCATATCGGTCTCACCCGGGCATCTGTGGTGATGCTGCTGGTCCAGCGAGTCGCGGCCCAGCTGCGTGACGCGTGGACCACCGCCGCCGAACGCGGGGCGGCCCTGGACATTCGATGATCGCCGTCGCACCGTGCGGGGTGTGCGCGGAGCCGAAGGGTCCAGATCGAACTCATGCGTGGTATCGACACACGGCTCGCCGATCCGCCGGTGCGATACCGCCACCTCGACGGCGCGCGGAAAGGTCGACGGCAGCGGCGGCTCGACCGGCTCTGGGCGCAGTCACGTCAATTCCAGTCGCGCTGAGCACTCGTCCGCGGCGAAAGTGCAAGGGCCACCAGAGGTGGTCCTTGCGGGGCGTTGGCGAGAGGTATCCGGAACTCGGCGCGTGCGACGCTTCAGGGCGTACGTCCCATGCCCGCCCAGATCCAGGCGGTTTCGGTATCGAACGTGCCGCCGAATATGGATGTGTCGGCGAATTCGGGGTGCCACTCCCGCACCGGAACCACACC
>NZ_JBITDI010000043.1:0-12379 GCF_044454005.1 Nocardia sp. NPDC051570
CTGGCGTCGCAGACACCAACACCGCGCCCGCACCAGCCACTACCAGCGACGATCAAACCAACTCACACGAACGTGAAGTCCGGCTGGAGTACTAGTGCACGTCCGGGTTCGGTCGGGATGCCAGTGCCGACAGCTACAGCTGTGATGCTCCGCCGTCCACCGGAAACTCTGCTCCCGTCGAGAATGTCGCACCGAACGCCAAATACTCCACCGCTGCGGCAATCTCCTCGGACAGTCCGACACGCTGCATCGGATTCGCGCTGCGGAACTGTTCCTTCATCGCCGCCGCGGTCTCGGGTGGCATCGACCGGTCCAGGATGCCGGTGTCGATCGGTCCGGGGCTGACCGCGTTGACGCGTACCTTCCGCGGCAGCAACTCCCGCGCCAGCGATCGCGTCATCGAGCGCAGAGCAGCCTTACTCGCAGCGTAAGCGCTGATCATCTCTAGGCCTTTGACGTTGACCACCGACGTCGTCAGCACCACACCGGCGCCTTCGCGCATCAGTGGTGCAAGCTTCTGCACCGTGAAGTACGGGCCCTTCGTGTTGATCGCGAACAGCTCGTCGTACATATCCTCCGGTGTGGATTCGAACGCCGCGAACGCGGTCACGCCCGCGTTCACGAACAACGCGTCCACCAGACCGAACTCCGCCGCCACGCGGTTCGCCAAGGTCTCGATCTCTGGTATGGATGCCGCGTTGCTGCGGACAGCGATCGCGTTGCTCCCCAACTGTTCCCGCGCCGCGTCCAAAGTCGACTGTGCGCGGCCGGTGATCAGTACTCGCGCTCCAGAATCTACGAACCGCTGGGCCGTCGTCAGACCCAAACCGTTACTGCCACCGGTGATCACGATGTTCTTGCCGTTGTAGTTGCCCATGCCTGCGAGTCAACGACGTCGCGCGCCCGCCGTCCAAGACCTGTTTCGCACGTCGTCATGTCGCACGCGTATGGCGATCTATTCTGGACGTGTGGACCTCGATCTACGGCTCGTGCGCTACTTCACTGTCGTTGCCGAGCACGGCAACTTCGGTCGCGCCGCCACCGCGCTCCACCTGGCGCAGCCCTCGCTCAGCCGCCAGATCCAGCGCCTCGAGGACCAGCTCGGTGTCCGGCTGCTCGACCGCACCCCGCAGGGCAGCAGCCTCACCGACGCCGGCCGAGTCTTCCTCTCCCATGCGCAGGCACTGCTGCACACCGCCGAGCAGGCCACACGCGCGGCCAAAGCCGCCGACCCGCCCCGCGCGATCACCATCGGCTACGTCGAGGGCCTGGTCATCACGCCTGCCGTTCAGGCGTTGCGCCGCCGCCACCCCGACGCACGGATCCGCACGCGGCACCTCGCCTGGAACGCCACACACGCCCTCCCCGAACGCCGGGTCGACGCGCTCATCGCCCGACGCCCGCTTCCCTTCCCGACAGACCACCTGCGCGTGCGGACTCTGTATCGGGAACCACGCGTGCTCGTCGTGCCGGTGATGCACCGCTTGGCGGGCAAGGAATCCGCCGACCTCGGTGAGCTCGCCGACGAGGAACTCGTTGCCTGCAAGAACACACCGACGATCTGGAGCACACCTCGACCCGTCGGCGACCGTCCGGCACCACCCGGCCCTGCCATCGAGGACAGTTTCGAGGACAAACTCGAACTCATCGCCACCGGTCACTCCGTCGCGATCCTCCCCGCAGGCGACCGCCGCGCCACCGTCCGCGACGATATCGCCCTGGTACCCCTCGATGGCATCGAGCCGTGCGAGGTCGTACTCGTCACCCGAGCCCACGATCCGAACCCACTGATCAAGGCACTGAAAGACGCTACGCTGTCCCATCTCACCGGTTAGCGTTCGGCGCCAGAACCTCTCGCTGTCCACGACAACAGCGGCCTACCGCGGGTACTGTCCGGCCGACCTTGCCATCGGCACCCTCCGCCGGAGCCGAGACATTCTCGACCATGCACAACCTCACCGTGTAGCGCGCCCTGAACACCGCAGGCCAGGGCCACTGACCGCCCGTGACACGTGATGCGGTTCGGACCATCAACGAAGCCCGCCCCCTGGGACTCGATAATCGCCATTACCGGATATGTTGAGCTGCAGCGGTTTTCGTCGTACGACTGCTCGATGAGCGGCAATATCGGATGTTCGCTGGGCGGCCCGGCCGACTGCTGATCATGGCCGGTCGAACTCGCCCCATGCGACTCGAGTGGATGATCAGCGCGGTCGGTACAAGCCCGCGATGAGTAGGTGGACCAGCCGGCGGGCGTTGTAGCGGGGATTGGTGCCGGCGCCCGCGCATAGGCCGCCGACACCGCGCATGAGTTCGTAGGCGTCCTGGCCCGCGGCGATCTCGCCCGATTCGGCTGCGGCATCGAGTAATTGCGTGCACACCGGCACGAGTCGCTCGAGGAAGTAGGAGTGCAGGGGGTCGAAGCAGGGGTCGTCGGACTGCAGCACGGTGGCGAGTCCCTGTTTGGTGATCACGAAATCGGCGAACGTCTCGATCCACATCTTCAGCGCCGCATAAGGACTCGCACTGTCTGCCAGCAGGGCGGGGCCGATCTCGGCGAGGGATTCGACCTGATGCCGGTAGACGGCGACGATGAGATCCGCGCGCGTCGGAAAGTGGCGGTAGATCGTGGCCGTCCCGACACCGGCCCGCGCCGCGATGTCGCGTATCGGCGCCTCCACGCCCGAGGTGACGAACACCGTGGCGGCGGCGTCGAGCAAGGTCTGCTCGTTGCGCCGCGCGTCTGCCCGTTTGGGCCGGGTCGCACGTTCGGCGGCCGCGTCGCTGTCTTGCATCGAATCCCTCTCTCCGCTACCGCGATTGATAAACGGTACAGTGTACCGTATCTTCAATCGGGACGGCGTCCCGTTTATTCGATGATTGTAGACGCGGCGCCGTCGGCCGAGTAGTACACAGAGGGAGCACGAGCCATGTCGACATATCTGCTGGTACACGGAGCCTGGCACAGTGGTCAGTGCTGGGTACGGGTGGTGCAGGCGCTGGCCTCGGCCGGCCACCGGATCAGCACACCGACACTGACCGGCTATGGCGATCGGCGGCATCTGCTCGGCCCCCAGGTAGGGCTCGACACCCACGTCGAGGACATCGTCACCCTCCTCCTCGAGGAAGATCTCACCGAGGTGATACTCGTCGGGCACAGCTATGCGGGCCTTGTCATTTCGGCCGTCGCCAACCAGGTACCCGACCGCATCGCGCATCTGGTCTACCTGGACGCCATGGTCCCCGAAGACGGTGAGACCGCCGTTGACGTCCTGCCCGTCACCCAGGCCCTGATCGACCTCGCGCTGCAGTCCGACAGCGGCTGGCGAGTCCCGCCGCTACCCGAGCTGCCGCCTCCCGCAGGCCTTTTCGGCGTCAACGACCCCACGGACATCGCGTGGCTACACACCATGCTCTCCGATCAGCCGGTGCGCTGCCTCCAGCAACCGGTCCGCCTGGACAACCCCGCCGTCCACGCGATCCCCCGAACCCACATCCACTGCACCGCACGCACACCACAGAGCCCGGACCGCCGCCCGGTCCCGACGACACAACCCAACGGCACCCCGGCACAGATCTGGGAACTACCAACCGGCCACGACTGCATGATCACCATGCCACTGGAACTCACCGAACTACTCCTGAAGCTCAGCTGACCTCATGCCATCACCGGCACTGCGTTCCAGCGGTACTCACGAAGTCGCTGCTACCGCAAACGGTGGCTCCCGCAGAAATGCGCGGTATTCGGCAAGACCGGACGTTCTGCGCCGCAGTCGATCTCGCCGCGCAGAACGCCCGCATCGCGGCATAGAAAAGACATCCAGTGCGTCGGGAAGGCCGAGATGATCTCTGCCCGTTGGTCTTCCGCAGAGCCGCGTGGCCTCCCTCGAACCGCGCGGGTTGCGGCATGTGCGGATACTTCACCTATGTATAGCCAGCTGGGTTGCGGCTCGACGAGGGAATGGATTACGCGAGCAAGGGCCAGGTGATCCCGCTGCTGCCGGGTCACCCGGCCGCCCACTCCATCGGGTCAACCTCAGACCGGCAGCGGGTCCTGCCCCAGGAACTGGTGCCCGTTCGTCGCGGACTCGCGCACGGCGGCGAACCCGTGGGTGACCATGGCCTCCTCGTAGGCGGCGATCGCACCACGGGCGACAGCCTCGTCCGGCCCTTCGCTCAACGCTGCCGCCAGCGCGGCCCCGTCACACAGTGCGGCGTTTGCCCCTGCGCCAGCCGCCGGGCTCATTGCGTGGATCGCGTCACCGAGCAGCGTCACCCGGCTCGAAACCCACGGCGCGAACGGCACACTCGTCCGAATCACCAGCGGGAACACGGTTTCGGGCGCCCAGCTGGACACCATCGCCCGCACTCGCGGATGCCACCCGTCCACCTGCTTCAGCGCGAACTCCCGCAGCCGCTCGCCCGAGAGCCCGGCCAGTTCCTCGTCGGACAGACCGATCGCCTCCCGCCGCAGGCCGACCGAGCAGGTCATGAACGGTTCCGGATGCGCCACCGGCGCCACGCCGACCATCGTGTAGCCGGGGCCCAGGATCATGCTGAACACGGCGTGCATCTCGTCGTCGAACAGCGACCGGGTCCGCTCGTGCAGCGGGATTTTGCCGTACAGCTGCCGCAGCCCGGTGTCCTCGATCCGCGCGTGCGGCAGGTATTGGCGCCGGACCGTCGAGTTGACCCCGTCCGCACCGACGAGCACACGGCCACGCGCGGTGGTGCCGTCGGCGAAGTACGCCGTGACCCCGTCGGTGTCGCTGTCGTAGTGAGTGAGCCGTTTCCCGAAACAGACACCATCGAGCCCGCTCAGCAGGATGTGCCGCAACGTCATTCGGTTGACGTTCACTCCCGGCTCTGGGAACTCCACTACCGACTGCAACGCGAGCTGGTCGTCGTAACGCACGACAGTGGGCCGCGGCCGCAACGACGTGGCCTCGAACCGCGCGTACAGCTCATCCGGCAGCACCTCCCGCAATGCGCGAATGCCCAACGCGTCGATGTGCAGCCGGTACCCCTGCAGCCGCGACTCCGGCGACTCATCGCGTTCGTAGACCGCACAGGGGATTCCCGCGCGCTTCAACCCCTGGGCGAGGCACAGCCCGCCGATCCCCGCACCGATTACGAGAACGCCGTCTTCCGGCCGTCGCCCTTCCGGCACAGCACTTTCCGGCACCGTTTTCTCTGACACAGCGTTGTTCGACACAGCACAGTCCCTTCACAGACGTATCGACTGAAAGGGACGCACAGGTTCCCGCCGCGCCGCCCACGACGGCCGCGAGATGCTGGGGCGAAACTTCCGGACTAACCCATACCGGAATAAGTCTTCGCGCGTCCTCCATCTCGACGTTACCGGAATCGATCACCGCCTCGCCAGACCACGCGGGTGAGCGAAACCCTCGGCCGACAAGTGAGATGGGTCACCGAAAGCGCCTCCAGCACATACACCTCCGCCCGCGCCCCCACCTCGGCGCCCCCACGCCGTCACGCCACAGCGACATGCCGGAAGCCAGCGGCCTCGTAGCCTCAGGCCGATGCCTGACGCCTCGCCTCTCACTACGTGGAGTCGTCGCATGGAGATCGTGACGTAGAGTCCGATTCCGGGGGACAAGCCGGGACCGCCGTCGGGTGCGGCCCGGGACCGACCTCCTGCCCGCTCCGGAGCCGCCGGCACGACCGCGTGGCCATGGCTGAATCGAGGTCGGCGCCTACATGAAGGCCGCAGCGAATTCCCTTGACGCAGTGATGTCCTCGTCATCTGACGCGGCGAAGACCCGCGACATGTCGCGCCCGGCGCGCCTGCACGTCCACAGCGCTGTCTCCACGGCCCTTGCGCTGCACAGCGATCACGCGTTGCGCGAGCTCGTGGACGCGGCCGCACCGATCGGCGTCGGTATCGGCGGGAAGTCGGCGCTGCTGGAGATCGCTGGAACCCCGGTCTTCGTGAAGCGAATACCCCTCACCGACCTGGAACGACAGCCGGAGCACGTCCGGTCCACGGCGAACCTGTTCGACTTGCCGCTGTTGTGCCATTACGGCGTCGGCCTCATCGGCGGGCCGGGCTTCGGGGCCTGGCGCGAGCTCGCCGTGCACATCATGACGACGAACTGGGTGCTCGCCGACGAACGTGAGGGCTTCCCGCTGATGTACCACTGGCGGGTGCTGCCGGACACGACACCGCTGCCGGAGGAACTCGCCGACATCGATCGCGCCGTCGCCTACTGGGATAGCCGACCGCAGGTACGCCACCGGATCGAGGCCCTCCAGGACTCTTCGGCGAGCATCGCGCTGTTCCTGGAGTGCATCCCGCAGAACCTGCACGAGTGGCTGAACGCCCAGATCGAGGCGGGCGACGAGGCCGCCGACCGGGCCTGTGCCATGGTGGAGCGGGAACTGGCCGCCGGCACCGCGTTCATGAACTCCCGTGGGCTGCTGCACCTCGACGCGCACTTCGAGAACATCCTGACCGACGGTCAACGCCTCTACTTCGGCGACTACGGTCTCGCGCTCTCCTGCGGGTTCGACCTCTCGCCGGAGGAGGCCACCTTCTTCGACCAGAACCAGAGCTACGACCGCAGCTTCACCGCCACCTACCTAGTGAACTGGCTGCTCACCGCCCTGTACGGGCTCTGGCGGGAAGACCGGGAGACACGCGCCGCGATGGTGCGCGCCATCGCCGAGGGCAAACCGCCGGAGGGCATCGATGAGGAGGCCGCCGCGGTCCTCACCCGGCACGCACCGATCGCCGCGGCGATGTCCGCATTCACGCGTGCGTTCCAGCAGGAGAGCCGGAGCACCCCATATCCGGACGAGGAGATCCGCCGCCTGCTGGACGGCCAGGCCATTCGGAGCCCTGACGTCAGGTGACCCACCGCGTCCTCGGTGTCACTTGACGCCGCGAGAACACCGCTACGTAACGCCGCAGATCTTTCGGGGGATTGCGGTCCCGCATGGCTGGCTGTAAGTACGAATTTCGGACTCTGGCGCGCATTTCGTGATGCGCGTTGCGGTGTCTACTGCACAGCCGCCGCACCGCGCCGGCGCGAACCATTGCTCGTGTGTCGGGTACGGGACGTCGTTGCCGATTCCTGCGCTTTCCAACGTTCATACGTCGTACCCCTGCGGGGGTAGTGACAGGTCACCCTCGCGGGGCATCTTGCGTCCGGGATGTATCGGATTCCGGGTCTTCTCGGATAGGTACGGGTGTACGGCTTTCCTGGATTGGTCTCGGAGGGCTCGGTCAGGTTGTGGAGAGGTGTTTGTCAGTGGGTACCGAAGGATTACTGGGGTGCGGGCCGGGCGGCGGAGTTACGCGCCGAGCAATGCTCTTGGGTGGTGCCGCTGCTCTGGTGGCGCCCGCGGCAACGACTTATGCGGCACCGGGACTGGCCGGTAAGGCACTTGCGGCGACCTACAACGGTGTCACAACCGGGTCCGGTGGGCGCTGGCACAGTTGCGTGACCGACCTGATGTCGGCCAACCCGGTACCGGTCGTCGACCATGACGCCGACTTCGTCATCGAGGGCGCCAGCGTCCAGAAGCTCGCGGTGGGCGTTGCTCTGCTCGGTGCTGTCGATGAGGGTCGGCTGTCGCTACACGACACCGTCGAGCTCAACGCCGACATACTGGCGCCCGGTAGCGGCATCTACCACCGCCAGACGGTCTACGGTGACCGGCTGACCCTTTCGAACGTGCTGGTGGCGATGCTGCAGGTCTCGGACAACACTGCGGTCCGATTGATCGGCTCGAAGCTGCCGGGAACCGAGATCAACAGCATCCTCGCCGCCAAAGGATTCGAAAAGACCCGTGTCGAACCGCTGCCGGGCAACCCGCATCGTTTCTGGCTCGGAGTGACGACGCCCCGCGAGATCAACACGCTGTTGTGCAAGCTTGTCACCGGTACCTTGCTCACGCCCGCCTCGACCCAAACCATGTTGCGGATCCTCACCTGGCCTTCGGTCGGGTACGTGGACGGTGTTCGGCGTTCCATGTCGTCGCTGGAACGAGCTCGGATCGCCACCAAATACGGCGCGAACGAGGATAAACGGCACGAAGCCGGAGTTCTGTTCGACGCGAATGGCGCCCCGCAACTGGTGTATGCCTACTTCGCCGACCAGGCGCCCGACCCGGACAACTATGGCGCGACCAATCCGATAGTCCAGGCGCACGCGGTGCTCGGTCGGGCGATGCTCGACGAGTACACCTATCTGTCACCTCTGTCGGCGCTGATCGATCCACAGGCCATCAACCGAAACATTGCCGCAGGAGCCGCAAGGTGACGGAGTTCGGCCTGGCCACGGTCACGACCTGTTGTCCAAAGGCCTGCGGGACCTGAGTCTCATCTGGACGAACCTCGTGCTTACGCGCGGTTTCGCGGCACCTGCTGTGTGGCCGGCATTCCGCGCTGCGTCGCCAGTGGCGACCAGCCCGTTCACGCGGGTCGCGCAGGAGTATCTGGTCGAACGCCAGCTCGAGCGGCACAACGTCCGCAGCTACTTCTTCAACGACCGCGGTGAGAGCCCGATCCTGCGGCCTTCCAGAGGATTCCGCGACTCCCTGTGGGATCACAGTCGGCGATTCGATCCCCGCAAGGACTACACCTTCCGCGTTGCGGCGCGTAAAGCGAAGGCGGCCAACGGACGCGGCGACACGGCGCGGCCCGAGCCGGTTCCGGCGACGGCGGAATAGTCGGCCGGACAGCATGACTCGTCTCACGAGCCGCGACAAGCACGAACAGCCAACCGAATTGGATCAATCATGGTGAGACTTCCGTTTACCGGACCGGTCGCGAACAAGCAGGAACGGCTGGTGCTGGTCACCGGCGCCGGCAGCGGCATCGGCCGGGCGATCGCATTGCGCCAGGCCGCCGCGGGCGACATCGTCATCGCGACCGACATCGACCTCGCCGCCGCGCAGCAGACCGCGAAACTCGCGCAAGGAGCTTGTGAGGCTTACGCACTCGACGTGACCGATCCCGCGCAGGGGCAGCAGGTCGCCGACACCGTGATAGCCCGGTTCGGCGTCCCGGACATCCTGGTCAACAATGCGGGCATCGCCCTGGGCGGAGCGTTCCTCGACCAGACTCCCCAGGATTGGGAGAAGATCATGGCGATCAACGTGCACGGGGTCGTGCACGGCAGCACGATCATCGGCGCGAAGATGGTGGAACGCGGTCAGCCCGGTCATATCGTCGTGATCGCTTCGGGGGCCGCGTGGACGCCGAACCGGGTAGCGCCCTCCTATTCGGCGTCGAAGGCCGCAGCGTTGATGGTCGCGGAATCGCTGCGCACCGAACTCGCACCGAAGAACATCGGGGTCAGCGCCGTCTGCCCCGGCGTCACCCGCACACAGCTGGCCGCGAACGCGACTCTGGTCAACAGCGGTACCCCCGCGACCGAGGAATTCCGCGCCCACATCGCCGATGCCCAGGCGCGATTCGCCTTCGCGACCCCGGACATGGTCGCTCGGGCCGTGCAACGCGCCATTCGCTACAACCTCGCGATCGTCCCGGTGAACTTCGACGCCACACTCGCGTTCGTGCTGCACCGGGTCTCGCCGGGCCTGATGCGGTGGATCTGCTCCATTCCCACCATGAAGCTGGCCGAGAGCACCATGCGGATGGCCGTCGACCGGATGCCGGCGTCCATCGCTTTCCATCGCGAATAGCGCGCACCGCACCCTCGATCCGCTCCCGACAACACAACGACACGTCAGGCCGGCCTCCGCGCCGGCCTGACGCGGATAAGACACCGACCAATGCCTCAGCCCGAGTTCCGGCGTCGAATCACGGCGCGCATGTAGCGACTTCCCGGCCGATACCCGCGCTGTGGGCGACCGCGCGGATCAGGGGAGTGGGCCGCGACATCGCGTACACGTCGATGATCGGCTGGGGAATGGTGATCCACTGCTCGGCCGACAGCTCCTGAGCGACCATCGCCTTGGACCGGATGCGCTCGCCGAATTTCCGGGTCATTGGCTGCCTGGTGGAATTACCGATATACGGCTGCGGCGCTTCGGGCAGAGACGGGATCGCGTTGTGCTATCGCCGGGGGATATCGTCGATGTATAAGTTGATGCGTTCGAGGAAGTTGTTCAAATCTAGACCTATTCTTGCGTGGTCGTGCATCATGAACCAATATCTGATCGCTCAATCTACATACGTTCGGGAACTCGTCAAGGGATGCTCAATCGATTGCCGATACGTTCACTTGGTTGTAATAATAATTCTTATCTAAAGGAGCCTGAAGCAAAGATCCAGCCGAGGAGGCCGATATCTGCAATTGTGTGACCTGTATCACGCAGGCGGATTAAGCCTGACCTTAATGCAACTCCGTGAAAGGTTGTATGTCACAAGTCGTACTGCTACCGTCGGCGAAACTTGCGGTGACTGGTTGTCGAGTTGTCGTGTTTCACCGCTCGGTTTCATTTCTTCCGGCGCTGCTCTGACATGCGCCGTGCATGATGAGAGGGCAATCGTGGCTGTCATCGTCGATGAGCGATCCGATCCGCCGAATACGGGGCGATCGGTATCCGGACGCATGGCGTCGTATATTCGGAAACGGCGTTGGTGGCTACTCGGAGTTTGGATAGTCGTCCTCACCACGGCGGCATTGAGTGCCGTCACCGCTTCCGGGAAGCTCAGCGGTGGCGGCTGGTCGGTGCCCGGCTCGGATTCGGTCGCGGCGAGCGATGCCATGCGAACAGGGTTCGTCGGGCGGGGAGAAGTAACGGTCACGCTGGTGGTCACCGATCACCGATACACCAGTGGCGAGCCGAAGTTCGAACAGCGGGTGCGCGATGTATTGGACACTGTGCGAAGCGATTCCGGGCTCGGCGCGCGGGAGGCGTTCGGCTGGGCGACGCTGAGCCCGTTGAACCGAGCCCCGTTCGTCGGCGCCGACAAGCGCAGCGTTGTGACCTCGCTCGGACTGAATATCAGCGAGGACGACGCGGAGAAGCAGATCCCGCGAGTGCAGCAGGATTTGGACGCGCATTACACGGACGAGGGTCTGGATGCGAAGCTGGTCAGTGCCGCCGCGTTTCGCGGATCGACCGGAGTCGTCAGCAAGGAGCGACTCGTCCGGGCCGAACTGTTCACACTGCCGATCTTGGCGATGGTTCTCTTACTCCTGTTCCGCGGTGTAGTCGCTGCGCTGGTGTCCTTCGCGGTCGGAGCGACCAGCGTGGCTGTGACACTGGGGCTGATCTCACCGCTCGCCTCGGCCGTTCAGGTATCGGTTTTCGTCGAGAACGTCGTGACGATGCTCGGGCTCGGCATCGGCATCGACTACTCACTGCTGGTGATCAAGAGATTTCAAGAGGAACTCGCTCGCGGCGATTCGGCTACCGACGCCGTCGCCCGAACGCTGAGATCGGCAGGACATGCTGTCGTGGCTTCAGGGGTCACGGTCGTCCTGGCGTTGTCGACCCTGGTGATCGTGCCGCTGAACGCGATTCTGTCGATGGCCATCGGCGCGATCATCGTCGTCGCCGCCTCGGTATTCGCCGCGGTGACCGTGTTGCCCGTTCTGCTGTCGATTCTCGGGCATCGCATCAACGGCGGTACCGTCCCGCTGCCACGATGGTGGCGGACCGAGGAATCCGGCGACGACGACGCGATCCGTACCCGCAGGTGGTATCGGTTCATCGATCAGGTCATGCGCCGGCCGGTGCTCGGCGTCTTGGTCACCACGGCGGTGCTGGCCGGAATCGCCCTTCCGGCAACGCATGTGAAGATCTCGACCCCGGACGCGCGGATACTGCCGCCGACCGTCAGTGTGCGGGCCGGATACGACACCATCGAGCACCAGTTCGGCACCGGCGCACCGTCTCCCATCCAGGTCGTCGTCGGCGCACCCGTCGGTTTCGATCGAGACGACCACGGCAGGGTGCTCAGTGACCTCGTCGATCGACTGGCCGCCACCGAGGGAGTGGCCGCGGTGCATTCGGTCATGAGCGTTTTGCCTCTGGTCTCTCCGGCCGAGCCGTTCGCCGCGCTCGCACCGGAGCGGTTCGGCTCGCTGCCGCCCGACGCGCGTCAAGCCATCCGCTATTACCTCGCCCAGGACGACCGGACCGCGATCATCGAGGTCGTGCCCACGACGCGTGCGTCGGACCCGGCGACGCATGCGCTACTCGACCGGATACGAGCCGAATCCGCTACTGTGCCACCCGGATTCGCCGTGCGCATCGGAGGGGAGACCGCCGAGGGCGCCGAGACGAACGCGGTGATCGATCACAATCTGCCTCTGGTGCTCGCACTCATGCTGGCGATCATTCGACGGATTCAACTGGTCGTTGCAACACCTCGATTCTGGAGGTGTGTGTTGGCGTATGGGAAGCGGCAGATCGAGGTTCGCGCGTATCGAGG
>NZ_JBITDI010000044.1:0-11739 GCF_044454005.1 Nocardia sp. NPDC051570
CGGCAAACGATTCCGGCGGCGATCACGCCGTCTGCCGGAAGAGTGATGTCTGGTTCGGTGACGAGCTGCCCAGCACCCAGGGCGGCCCGCGCGCACGCGACGAGTTTGCTGATGGGGCAGCCTGTTTCACATACGGCGACGGCGGCAATGGTCTCGGGGTGCAGGTGCCAGTCCTCCGCAGTACCGGGCTGGAGGAACCGAGGGTCGAGATGGCATGGTGTCAGGCCAGTACTCGTTCCTGTCATACCCCGATCCTGACCCACTGCGCATCCACTGCGCAATCTCGCTGCGCGCCTGAGTGTGTTGCGGCAACCGCAGGTCTGCATGGTCCCGCCCGGTCAGGTGAAGATTCCCCACGGGGCTCGCAACACATCCCACAAGCCGCTGGATGCCCATTCAGACCAGCTAGTGCGGTGATCATCAACGTTGGCCGGGTGGGTGGTTATGACCCATTGCCGGTGGCGGTCCTCATCGCGTTGACGCCGCCGACGCTTTCTGTCGAAATGATCCAAACCCGGCCGGAGCGTCCATGTTTCGCGCCAACACGGCAGAAACGGCCGGCTGAGTCCGGAAAGCGCACGCCCAGGCTGGGTCGCTAACCTTCGGTCACATTGTCGTCGTGACCGGTTTCCTCGGTTGGGAACATGATCATGCTGGTCAGGTGGGGGCGGCGGCCCGGCGCGGGACCGTTGCCCGACCGGGTAGCGACGACGGTAAGCAGCTCACCGAGCATGTCCGTGAGCTCCTCGGGGTTCAGCCAGAGGATGCCCTGCCGATAGCCCACGGAGTCGGCAAACGGGGCGGCGCCGGGACTGTTGAGATAGGCGTTGAATTCGGCGAGTAACACGGCCATGGCCCCGGCGAATGCGTGGCGATGGTCATCCAGTGACATCGCCGCACCCGCGCGGGCGTCGATCGTCCCGCGCGCCGGGTGCAGCCGGTAGTACCGCTCGACCGCACCGCGTACCCGCCGCTCGTCGGCAATCTCAAGAACACCACCCGCCACGAGCAGGCCGATATGCCGGTACAAGGTTGTCTTCGGGATATCGGGCAGTCGTGCACACAGTTCGGCGGTCGCGCAGATCCGCCCACCTGACATGGCATGCACGACCCGCAATCGCACCGGATGTAACAGCAGCTCGAGCGTATCCATATCCATACCTTCCCACATTTGGTATTGTTTCCAAACTTGGAAACGTTTGGGAGGAAACGGCACATGGCCACGAATACGCAGACGGCCCGGCTCAGCGATGCGGCGCTACTGCCACTGCACGCCCTGGATCCGGACGCCCCGCTCGACGATCTGCACTGGCTCGACGACGCGATCGGCGACGCCCGAGTGGTGGCGATCGGAGAGAGCGCCCACTACACCCGCGAGAGCTACCGGTTGCGCCACCGCCTGTTGCGTTATCTGGTCGAGCGGCACGGTTTCGGCGCCTACGCCATGGAATCCGGATTCGTCGAAGGCCCAGTGGTCGACGCGTGGATCCGCGGCGGCAAGGATCAGCTCGGCCACGTGCTGGCGAACGGAATCACATCGCTGATGGGTCTATGGACCGAGATGGGGGCCCAGCTGGAATGGATGCGCGAGCACAATCGCACCACCGCGCAGCCGGTCGGTTGGTACGGCATCGATCTGGGTGGCTCGAACGTCTCGCCGCGGTCCGGCCTGCATGCAGTCATCGCGTACCTCGCGCAGGCGGACCCCGAATTCGAGGTGGACCCGATCATCCAGGAGACGGCCACCTCGGCGCCGTCGCCATCCCCGTTCGCGTTCCCTGCCATCGTCGCCGCCTACGGGGAGCTCGCTTCCGAGCAGCGGGATGCACTGACCGCAGGCCTGGCAGACCTCACGATGCGAGTCACCGGACGGCGCTTGGAATACGTGCGGCGGACCACGGTCGACGCCTATGAGCGTGCACTGCGCGTGCTGCACCTCACGGTCAGCATCGACGCCGCCGCCCGGGCGATGGCACGCGGCGACCAGGAAGCGATCATGTTCACTCGTGATGCCGCCCAGGCGGATACGGTCGAATGGATCCTTCGCCGCGAGGACCGGATCCTGCTGGCCGCCCACAACGGCCACGTCCAGCGCTGGCCCACCGCACTGCCAGGTAGGTCGCCGATGACTCCACTGGGCATGCACCTCGCCGACCGGCTCGGCGCGGACTACCTGACCATCGGCATGACCATGGAGACCGGTCAGGCCCTCAACGCCGGCGCCGATTTCTACAACGGCACCCTGTTCGCCGACCTGGAGACCCCGCAGTCCGGCAGTCTCGACGCGCTCATGGCCGCCAGTCACGCCGAACCCTTCGCGACCGACCTGCGCCGATTGTCGTCCGCCGATACCGCCACGATGCGGACCGTCACCTGCCAGCGCATCGGCAACTACTACACCGACCTGAACCCCCTGGAGGCCTACGACGTCGTCGTCCACCTCCCGTGCGTCACCGCCGCCACCCCGGCCCCCGACGCCCTCGCCGACTCTCCCGAGGACGTGCAGCAGGCGTTCTCCCAGTGGATGAAACGGTGAATGCGTGACCGTGCCTGCGAGAGTTCCGATCCGATCTCTCGCTAGATGATCACGTTCGCTTCGATCAGCCCGGCCAACACCTCGCAGCCCGTGGCTGAGCCCGGCCCCGAGTACGGCTCGATCGCGTACGACGTGTGCTGGCCCCCTTCATCGTTGATCCGAGGAATCCGTGGCAGATAGGAGAATGTCTCCATCAGCGCTGTCTCGACGCGTCGCGTCGTTCGCCGAAGATCGAACGGATTCACCGGATCGATTGCACCCCTGCCGTTTTGCCAGCTGTGGTCCAGCACCCGGTCAATCACTGCTCCTGCCCATCCGACTGGGTCCGTGGTGGTCATGAACTCGGTCAGGTCGGCCACGTCACGCAGGAGGGAGTCGGCGCTGGCGTTCGGGATCGGGTCCAGATCGTTGGCGATCCACCAGGCCGGCACGGGCACGTCACCACCCTTGCCCGCGATGCCCCATCCGGCCTGTTGCGGCTTGCCGTGGGCCATGCCTGGCGGCATCTGTGGGTCCGCGACGAACCCGGCTGCGACGACGCCGAAGTCTTCGGCCGCGCCCGGCGTCGCGAGGAATTCCCGCACGACCGTGCATCCTTGGGAATAGCCGAGCAGCACGATGGGGTCGGTCATCTTCACCGCGGCCTGCGCGAGGTTACGGACGCCCGAGCGCACCGACGCGTGGAACGAGGTACCGTCCGCGCCGTTGCCCACCGGGCCGTACTCGGCCGGGTAGCCGATCCAACGGGAAGAGAAGCGCCCGGACAGGCGGCTGGTGACGGCGGCGAGCATGCCGGACACTTCAGTACGGGTGTCGCCGCGGTTGGATTCTCCTGTACCGCCGACCGCGAGCACGGTGATCTTAGCCATAAGGGTCGCTCCCAATGAGATCTAGACGAGTGACAGGTCGGACACGTCGCCCGCCTGCGTGAGGTAAACGAGGGCACCGCGCCGAGCTTCCGTGCCGTGCATCTCGCGGTAGTAGTTGGATCCGCCGTCGAGCGTGGAGGACTGGATGCGCGCCCGCTTATCGGTCGTCTCCAGCTCCCACGTGTGATAGTGGCCGTGCACGAGAATGTCAGCGGCGCCAGGGTTTTGGCCGTGGAACGTCTGCGAGGCCCACCAATCCATAGCCTTGCCCCTGCGCCATTGATGGCCGTGAGCGATGGTGAAGACGGTGTCTCCGGCAGGGACGGTCATGTAGCCCCGCTCCGGGTCCGGGGTGCGAATCTCGACGTGCCCGAACGCATCCGGATTCCTGGCCAGACCTTTGCTCACGCTGTTCGCGGCGTGGGTGGCCCACCCGTCACCGGGCCGCGTGGCCTGGAAGCGTTGTGCCTCATCGTGGTTCCCGTTCACCACATCCACGAGCAGCTGCTCCGTGCTATCGGAGAACGCCTCGATCGTCGTGTACAGCAACTGCTCGAACACAGCGATCTGATCGGTCAACGTGAGATCGGTGCGCCACCAGTTCCGGCCATTCTGGCTCTGGTTCCCCTCTATGCAGTCGCCCGGAAACATCAAATGCACAGGGCCGACAGAGTTGACGCGGCGCAGCAGTCGATACTTCTCCACAGCCCGATCCAGCGATCCGAGGTACCGGTTGATGATGCCGTCGGTTCCGCCGTTGTCGGACTTACCGATCTGCAAATCGCTGGCCTGGAAGTTGAAGACGGCCGGACCGCCTCCGGCGGCAGGCCGGCGGGCTGGCGGGTGGTCGACGATCTGCGCGATCAGCCGCTCCGCGGTGACTGCGCCAGGCTGCTCGGCGACAACGTAGAAGCGATCGGCCTGGAGCCATTCACCCGCGAAGTTCTGCCAACGCGAGATACGCACGGGCCGATCAGGATCGAGCCGCACGCCTTGCCCGGCGAGACCGTGCTTGGCGAGGAGTTCGTCGAACGCGGGCGATTCCCCCGCCCGGTGCGGGTCGCTGTCGATAAATCCAGTACGGCCATCGAACTCGACCCTCGGTTTGTACTGGGATTCGACCGCAGCAGGCTGGGCCGCGAGGTCGGCGGCAATTCCCATCCGGCTCAGTCCTTTCGAGGGCAGGGGCAGTCGCCGATACTGTGCGCATAGAACATCGCTGAGCTACCGGTGTAGCCGTGACTTCGTGCGACACGCAGCAGTGCGGACTTGGGCCGGCCATCAGCGAGCCAGGCGAGGGCGTCGCCGCGGTCGGTGTCGGAGAGGGAGTCGAACCAGCGGCCGGTGATGCACGGCTTCGCCGATGCCACCTCGGCGGTCAGATCGGAGAGGAGGCTCATGTTCGCCTACTTGGGTTCGACGAGTTCGGCGAACGGCCCCTGCGCGGCCAGGTCGAGACCGTTGAGAGCGACTTCGGAACCGGTGGTGTACCACCAGCCTTCGACCTTGTGCCAGACGGTGCCGTAGGGCCTCGACCGGATCACGGTGTCGTCGCAGCGATCGTCGAGCCAGTCAGCGGGAAACGCCGAGTGGGCGGCGATGATGGCCGGGCGGTTATTCGGGCGGATAGCGCACACGGGCAGACGACTCCTGCGGGTTGGTTCTTTTCGGATGAGGCGGCCTGGCGGGACCGCTGTTACGCGATGACGTCCGACGTGGCGGCGACGACGTCTGCTGGGGCAGGCGAGAATTCGCCCGAGGCTCCGTGCAGCACCCATTCGCCGGGACGCAGGGGAAGCCATTGCCCGAGAAGGTGATTCCACACTTCGGCGGTCACATTCTCATCTTGGTAGACGGCCGGGTATGCCTGCGTGCCGGGGTAGTCGCGGACACACGGGGTGTTTCCGGAAGCCTTGCGCCCCAGCATCGTCTGGTTGATCTCATGCACGTTGTCGCCGGTGTACTGAACCGCCTGCACGGTGATCGGCTTCATCTGCAATGTGACGACGGGCATCAGGCCATCACCTCGACCAACCGAGCGTCCGCCGGGGCGTCCACGGTGAGGAGCGCCCCAGGCCCCTCGGGAGCTGCGCCGACAGTGACCGGCCAGTTCGGGACCGGGCTCGCGCAGTGGATAGGCCCAAGGGAGATGTTCCAGCAGCCGGTGCCACTGTCGTCCCCGACGATGACGCGGAGTTCGCCGGAGGAGGAAAGGATGTGAAACCGCGCGCCGTCGTAAGCGTCGTATGTTTCGCTGAGTCTGTCGAAATCGTCGGCGGTTTCGACGAACGCGAGTTCGTCGTCACGGCCGTGGAAAGTGAATCGGGGCACGGCGTAGACGTTATGGGCTGTCGCGGAGGATTGCGGAATTGGAGTCACGGGTGACGACGCTGCCCATTGGCGCTACGGGCATTGGGCGCCGGACACGACGCCCTCGAACTTCCCGAGACCGCCGATCTGCGCTTTGCCGAGCTGGCCAACGGCAATCGTGCCGTTGGCCAGTCGGCGGTCGGCCTTCTCCGTCCCGCCTGTGGTGCAGTTGATTCCGATCCAATACCCGCCCTCGGGCAGCGTCGGCCGTAAGGTGCGGGCGACCTTGTTGTAGGTGTTCAGCAAGTCGTGCGGGTCGGCGCTGCCGGTGGAGACGCGGATCTCCTTGCCGTGGATCTCGTACGTGTAGGGCGGCGGTTCAGGGAAGGCGACCGCGGTGGCCGGAGCCGCTTTCGTTGACGAGGCCGCTGCCGCCTTGTCGTTGCCGGTCGAGCAGCCGACCAGAGCGATAGACGCCACTGCGGCAACGCTGGAGACGAAAGCGGCATTCCGGACAGATTTCATAGCCCCGTATCCTGCCAGCTATCACTGACAGCGCCAGAACCCCGCTCTTGGCGGGGTTCGTCACGCAGGCGGTTATTCTTCCCAGCCCACCTCGCGGCGGAACGCGTCGCGCCGCTTCTCTTGCAAGTCCTGTAACTTCAGCAATCCCTTGTGGTGCTCGATGAGGGAGTTCGGTCTCTCGCCGATCGTCAACTTGTCGGTGAGGGTACGGATCTGTTGATCCAGGGAGACTCGTTCACGGTGCGCGTCCTCGTCGACGATCCGCGGCTGATCCATCTGGGGGTTGGGGGCGGTCAATTCACTACTCCTTCGGTGGCGGTCAGGTTTTCTACCGCGGAGCGGGCGATGCTGCGCGCTTGTCGCGCCAGCGTGTAGGGGTCGGCAGTGGGATAGTGGAGCATGTTGCCGATCCGCTCGAACGCTGAGACGGCATCGGTGGCAGCCTGGCCCAGTGCGCCGTTGTGGCGATGCACGTTGGATATGTGGTCGAGCAAGTCAGCGACTTCGTGTGCGGACAGGGTGAGAGTCAGGTGTCGGTCACCGGAAAAGATTGCTTCGCCTGCGGTTTCGGCGCATCGGGCCTGCAGGGCCTCGACAATGTCGGCCATTCAGATCACTTCCCACACCGCGCCCGAGCGGGCACCTGACAGCTTCGGCGGCTCGGCCATTCGTATGCGACCTTGGCGGCGAGCGGCTTGCAGGACAACAGATACGGTGCTGGTCAACGCATCTGGCATATCGACGTGGGCAGTCGTGAACCGAAACCCCGGCCCTTTCGCGATCAGCTCGTCCACACGTTGCTCGACCGCGAGACGTTCGGGAGTGCGGCGCAAGAACCCGGCCCGCCGTAACGCCTGCTCAAGGCTTTCAGACGTGTAGCCGAGCCGATTCGCAATGGTCTCGAACGGTAGACCGTCGTCAGCCAGCCAGCAGAAGTCGCCGACGAGGTTGGCCCTCTCGACCTCAGCGGCGATCGTGGCGGCCCTGATGGAGTCCTTACGGCGGCGGGCGGCAATCTCGCAGAGGGACATGTCTTCTTCCACCTCGAACATGGTGGCGGGCATGGGTTTCGGTCCTTTCGGTGCGCTGGCGGGCGCGTGGTGGGAACATCGGTGAACTGGGCGGGCCGGAATCCCCTTCTCCGGCCCGCCCAGGCCATTCGCGTGATTAGAACGGCGCTTCATCGGTGGAGCTAGAACCCCACGGGTCGTCTCCGCCGCGCTGCTGGCGGTTGGTACCGCTGCCGCCGTTGCCGCGCATGGCTTTGGTGACCTTGGCAGTGGAATACTTTAAGCTCGGGCCGAGCTCGTCCACCTCGAGCTCGATGACCGTACGCTTTTCGCCCTCGCGCGTTTCGAAGCTGCGTTGCTTCAGACTGCCAGTCACGATGATGCGTGCGCCTCGGGTCAGCGACTCGGCCGTGTTCTCGGCTGCTTCCCGCCACAGGTTGCATCGCAGGAACAGAGCCTCACCGTCCTTCCACTCCTGTATGTTCTTGTCGTACACGCGCGGTGTCGCAGCGACGGTGAAATTCACTACGGCCGCACCCTGCGGGGTGTATCGCAGCTCGGGGTCGGCGGTTAGATTTCCGATGACAGTGATCACGGTCTCGTTGGCCATGGATGGTTCTCCTTCGGTTGGCGGGAAATAGATTTGGTTGAATCACTCACGATCCCAATCGAGGTGTCGGTAACCTCCTCTGTCGCGAATGGGCGTGGTCTTCGGCGTGGGCCGCGCGGCACGCGTGGCACCGGCAACCCCAGTTCTGATAGGTGCTGGCCGACCCGTGGGGGAGTCGATTGCCGCGATTGTCGTAGGCCGCGTACGGACGGCCGTTCCGGATGCGGCGCTGGGCAAATCGCCGTGCTCGGACCTGAGCTATGTAGAGCCGCAATGTTTCTCGGCATTCGGAGCATCGGCACCCGCCGGTCGTGTAGCTGGATAGCCTGCCGTGCTGTGGGTCAACGACCGAGATGAGACCGGTGGTCACTCGCTGGCCTCTGTCGCGGGTGGGAAGTCGCGGCCGCCGAGGCGTTCCGCGTCCATGCTGGTGGGACGCCTCGGTTCGGTGATCTGGCCTTCGAACTCTTGGTGGATGACCGTGCAGTACGCGCGGGTGATACCGAATCGGATCTCGAAGCGGTCGACGCGCAGCGTGCGGACGTTGCTCTCGCGGCGGTCGCGGAAGAGGTCGCCGACGCGGACGATCACGCCTTTGCTGGTCGTGTATTCGGTCAGGGCGGTCACAGGTCGAACTCCATGTCTCGTGCGATGTCGGTGAAGTGGTCGCGGGCGTCGTCGGTGATGGCGTCGTTGTCATCGATGCAGTCGGGGCATCGGCACTGGGCCGGGTCGTTGTCGACGTAGCTGCACCACTCGCAGTGGCAGAGGTGGGTGCTGTGGGCGTACGGGTCCACGTCGCCGGTCGGGTACTCGCCGAATTCGGCTGTGCCGCCGTCGTATTCGCGGGGCAGCGCAGTGACCGAGATTCTGGTGCTGAGGACGCTCATTCAGTGGCCTCCACCTGTTCGTCGGCGTGCTTGACGGCTCGGATCTCGTGGTAGGGAACCGTCCCGGTGCAGCCGGGGATGTAGAGGCTGTCCACGGTCACCGACTTCGCATTGACGCGGACGACCTCGTGCCAGCGGCCGCGGTAGTTGATCGCGTCGCCCTTATTGATGTCGTCTCGGCTGTAACCGGTCGCCTGTCCGCTGGCGATCTGCTCGGCGCGGATGCCCTTCCAGTACTCGATCTCTCCGGCGCGCTGGGTCATGCGCGCCTGCACACGATCCCGGTGCTCACCGCTGGCCGGTGGTTCAACGTAGGTGTACGGCGCGCGTCCACGTTTGCCTCCGTCCAGGATCCTCTGGTCGGCGCGCTGCTCGGCCTCCAGCGTTGCGATGCGGTTCGCGACGGTGACGGGCGCATATCGGAGTTCGGTTGTCCGGGACGCTGATTCAGCGCGACCTTGCGCCCGGGCCGCAGCTTTGTCTGCCTCTACCGACCGGCCGAGTGCGTCCCAGGCACGCTCGATGGATCTGCGGTGTCGGTGCTCGGAATGGTGCCCGATCTTGATGGGCTCACCCATTGGCGGCACCCGGTCGGTAGCCCGCCGATGCGCATCGTCGGCAGCTGCGGCCTTGCTGGCGCGCCGGTCGGCTTTCGCTTCCAACGCCGCGACTCTGTCTTGTTGCTGCTCGGCGCGTGCGGTTTCGGCTTCAGAGGCGGGGCGTGTGGTTCGGTCGATCTGTAGCTCGACGGTGTATCCCGCGTCGCGGAGAGCGTTTGCGGCGACCTGGATGTAGTAGTCCTTCGGCTGCCGGTCGCGTGATGCGTGGATGATCCACTGCTGGAGACTGCGTGCCCATTTCCAGTGACCGACAAGGTTTTTCACCTCGGTCATGACTTCGTATGTGCCGTCGCCGCGCTGGGTGCCTTCGAGGAGGGTGCCTTCCGCTGCGGTGTGCGTGATGGCGAGTGTGCTCATGCCTCACCCCGCAGGATCCGGAGCTCTCGTTCGGCCGCTTCGATCGCAACGGCGTTCTCGGTGAGGCCGCTCTCACGCCCGGTGTGGAGGCGTTCGATCCGGGTCGCGATGTGGCGAATCTTGGCGTCGTGCAACGCCGCTGGGGTGCCGAGCTGGAGGTACGTCAGATCGGCGAGTGCCCGCAGCCGGATTGTTGCTGCGAAGGTGACTCCGCCGGACGGCCGATCGGCGCGGCGGACTGCCCAGTCGATCTCGTCGCCGGGGCGATAGGTGCAATGGGGGCCCGGTTCGATCACCAAAGAGATGGAGCCGCTATATCCGACTCCGTTGATTGTGAGCGGGTCGGCTCTGCGTCCGTCGAACAACATCGGACCGAGCTGGATGTTCAGTCTCCAGCTGTCGCGGCCAGTGTGATTCCCCTCCGACCAGGCGATTCGGGTGGTGAACAGGCCGGCGGCGGGGCCTTCGGCTCGGTAGACGGTTCGTCCGTGCTCGCTGAGTTCGGTTGTTGGCGTGATGATTTGGCCCGGTGTGGGCATGGCTGGTTCCTTTTTGGGTGCCCGGTGGCGGCCGGGTGGGGTGTTGAGCTGACCGTGGCGGCGGTCAGCGGTTGGTGATGACGACGGTGTGTTCGCCGGTGTTACGGCAGTGGCGGCAGCCGTTTCCGTTGCAGGGCTGGCAGATTGCCCAATGGGTGACGTACTGGTCACTCGGAGTCGGCGGTGACGGCTTCGGCGTCGTACTCCGCGTTGATCGTGTGCGCCTGGTCCTCGTCGAGGTAATCGCGAAGGGCCTCGCGGGCCTGATGGGCCATACCGAGCAGCCGCGCGTCATCAGCGGTGGCCTCGGAGCTCACCCGATCCTTGAGTCGGTGGAACTGCCCGGCCTCGTCGGTCGCCGCGACCGGCCAGGCGCCTTCCCGCCATCCCGCTATGCGCTCGGAGGGCACGAGCAGGATGTCGCCGTTCTTGATGTCGAGACGCCACTGGGTGTGGTCGTATGCCTCGCCGGTGGACGTGAATATGTGAATGGTCATGACGTGGTTCCTTTTCGGATCCCGGTGGCGGCCGGGGTGTTTGGTGTCGTGGGCGCCGGCCCAACGGAATTGAAATTATCCTGTACTGCCGCACAGTGTCAAATCACTGCGCGCGTACTGCGCGAGTACTACGCGAGCTTGTGGTATGCGTCAATGAAAACCAGCCAGGATGAAGAACCAAGGTCTGTGGAACGTGCAAGCCGAGCGCTGCTTTCCGGCGAGGTGGCGGTGGTACGCCACCGGGGAACGGCGGTGGGCCGGTCGCTTCATGAGGTGGCGGGCTCGTTGGGACGTGTGCGTTCGCGGGCCCTGTGAGCGCGTTGACGGCAGCGGTCACCGCAATATTGTTGAGGACGGCCAGGTTTTGATACCGACGGGAGATCGAACCCTCTGCCGCAGACACTACAGGCGGTCGGGCGAAAGACTCGACGCTTGGGTCGTTCCGCAGCGCGGAGACGCTGCAGGCGCGGGGCTCTCAAGGCTTGAAGTCCTTCGTCCAGCCAGCGAGCCGCCATGTCGATGTCGATGCGCAGTGAATTCGCGACCTGGTCGATCGGGACTTCGTCGAGGAATGCCTCGGTCAGAACGATTTTGAGATGTACTGGCAGTCCTCTGATGGCTTTCCTAAGAGCGTGTCTTACGTGGTGGATTTCGCGATTTTTTGTAGCAGGCGAGAGTGGCTGCGAGGGTGAGGAAGACGAGGAAGTCGGTGGCCTTGCGGTCGTAGCGGATGTTGAGCCGGTGGTAGCCGATCACCCGCCACATCAACTAGACATCGACACGAGGCTGATCGGGATCGAGCATGCGCAGCAACATTGCGGTATCCCCCTCGGGGCCCCTTCATCGACGCCGGTCCTTGGTGGAGCCTCGGTGACGGCAAGTGAGGTTCCCCCAAGACGGTGGACAGGGGGCTTGTGCGGCTTCAGGCCGCCGCGTGTAGTGACTTCTCGAAGTTGTCGGGGCTTTGCATCCCGAG
>NZ_JBITDI010000045.1:0-11292 GCF_044454005.1 Nocardia sp. NPDC051570
TGATTCACCGCCGAACCAGCCACCACACCCAACACCCGACGACCATGCCGACGCGCATCAGACAACCGCTCCAACAACACCATTCCGACACCCTCGGACAATGTGGTGCCGTTGGCGCCGTCGGCAAACGCACGGCACCGGCCGTCTGCGGCCAGGTTCTGCTGGCGGCTGAAATCCACGAACGTATCCGGCGTCGACATAACGCTGACCCCGCCCGCCAATGCCAGCGAGCACTCGCCGTGCCGCAACGCCTGCGCCGCAAGATGAATCGCGACCAACGAGGACGAGCACGCGGTATCCACCGTGAGCGTCGGACCCTCCAAACCCAGCGTGTACGCCACCCGCCCCGACGCGACACTGCCGAGGCTACCGTTGCCGAGGTAGTCGCGCACCGCCTCGGGCGCATTCGACAACCTGCTGCCGTAGTCGTGATACATCAGACCGGTGAACACACCGGTCCGGCTGCCGCGCAACGACTGTGGATCGATACCGGCGCGTTCGACGGCCTCCCATGAGGTCTCCAACAGCAGCCTCTGCTGCGGATCCATCGCCAGCGCCTCCCTTGGCCCGATACCGAAGAAGTCGGCATCGAAATCGGCGGCGTCGTGCAGGAATCCGCCACGGTGCGTGCTGATTTTCCCAGCCTTGCCCGGCTCGGGATCATAGAGCGATTCGAGGTCCCAGCCGCGGTCAGCAGGGAAGTCGGAGATCGCGTCGCGGTCATCGGCAACCAACTGCCACAACGCTTCCGGCGAATCGACGCCGCCAGGATAGCGGCAGCTCATCGCCACGATCGCGATCGGCTCGGCCACCGCGGACCCGGCCACCGCGGACCCGGCCTGTTCTGGAGACGGCCCTGCCCCGACCAGCTCGGCGTCGAGAAAGTCAACCAGCGCCAACGGATTCGGATAGTCGAATACCAGCGTGGCGGGCAGCCGCACCCCGACCACCGCGCTGAGCCGGTTACGCAACTCGACGGCGGTCAGCGAATCGAATCCCCAGTCGCGGAAGGCGCGGCGCGGGTCGAACTCCATCTCGTCGCCGTGCCCGAGTACCGCACCGACATATGTGTACACGATCTCCAGCAGAGCCGCGCTGCGCTGCGCGGCGGGCAGGGCACTCAGCTTGTCACGCACTGAATCTGCCGCGGACGCACTCGCCGCGGACGGACGGACCGACCGCACGGGTGCGGCGCGCAGTACGGCGGGCAGCACTGCCGAACGATCCAGCGACGCCCGATCCAGCCCGATCGGGACGAGCACCGGTGCCGTCGAATCGAGCGCGGCATCGAACAGTGCCAACCCCTGCGCGGTGGTCAGCGGCCGCACCCCGCCGCGTGCCATCGCGGCGAGATCGGCATCGCTGAGATGTGCGGTCATTCCGGTGCGTTGCTCCCAGAAACCCCAGGCGAGTGCGAGCGCGGGTAGGCCGAGCGACCTGCGGTGCTGCGCGAGCCCGTCGAGGAATGCGTTCGATGCCGCGTACCCCGCCTGGCCTGCGGCGTCGACGGTGCCCGCGGCCGAGGAGAACAGGATGAAGGCGGACAGGTCAAGCTCAGCGGTCAGCTCGTGCAGGTGCCAGGCCGCATCCACCTTGGGCCGCAATACGGCGTCGAGACGTTCGGCGGTAAGGGTCGACACCAGCCCGTCGTCCAACGCGCCTGCCAGGTGCACCACCGCCGTCAACGGGTGCGCGGTGGGAATGGTGGCGAGCAGCGCGGCAAGCTCACCGCGATCGGCGACATCGCACCGCGCGACCGTGACGGATGCGTCCAGGTCGCTGAAATCCTCGTCCGTTACCCCACTTCTGCTGACCAACAACAGGTTCGACACTCCGTGCGCGGCGACGAGATGGCGGGCGATAAGGGTGCCGAGCACCCCGGTGCCGCCGGTCAGCAGCACGGTACCCTCGCCCCATCCTGCAGACGAATCCGCGAGAATACGTGCACCGACCAGGCGAGGCACCCGCGCAACGCCGGCGCGCACGGCCACTTGCGGCTCACCCGAGGCCGCCGCGGCTGCTACCTCGGCAGGTACCGCGGCCGCGGCGGTGTCCACCAGCACGATCTGATCCGGGTTCTCCGCCTGAGCCGCACGCACCAATCCCCATACTGCCGCGCCCGCCAGGTCCTCGACGGCCTCGCCGCCGACCGACACCGCGCCGACCGTCCACACGACAAGTCGGGATTCGACCGGGCGGGGGACCGAAATCCATTGCTGCACAGTGCGCATCACCAGGGTGACGACGTCTCGGGTCGCCGCGACCGGGTCGCCACTACCGGCCGCCGAGAGCACGACGAACCGGGTCGCCGGATCGATCGCGCCGAGACCGGCGGCGGTGATGAGCGCGTGATCCGCAGCAACACCGAGGCCGCCCGGCAGCATCGGCCAGTCGACCCGGAAGAGCGCGTCGGAGGTGAACGGGAATGCCAGAGAACCGGATTCGATCGGGCGCGAGACCAGCGTGTCGACCGAAGCCACCGGAGCTCCGGCGCTATCGGCGAGCTCCATGCTCAGCGTGTCCGTGCCGATCCCGCGAATCCGGATACGCAGCGACGTCGCCGCGGACCGATACAACGAGACACCCGACCAACTGAACGGCAGCTGCGCGGGACCGTCGGTATCGGCCAGCGCCGCAGCATGCAGAGCCGAGTCGAACAATGCGGGGTGTATGCCGAATCCGTCGGCGTCGAGGTCGAGGTCGACCTCGGCGAACACCTCCTCATCGGTCCGCCAGACGGCCCGCAAGCATTGGAATGCGGGCCCATAGTGATATCCCTGGCGCGCGAGACGCTCGTACCCATCGTCGAGCCGCACCGGCCGTGCTCCGGCGGGCGGCCAGCTGACCAGGTCGAAGGTGGGCCCGCCGGTGTCCAGCGCGAGCAATCCGGAAGCGTGTCTCGTCCACTCATCCGCTGTGCCCGCGGGCCGGGCATGCACGCTCAACGTTCGGTTCGAACGCTCAACTGGGGGACGGCAGTCGGCGGAGCCGACGGGGTGGGTAGATGCTCGTGGACCGACCCGCACTTGCAGCTCCACGGCCGCACCACTGAACAGGAGCGGCGCCTCGAGGGTCAGCTCCTCGACCCGCCCGCAGCCCAGATGATCGCCCACCGCAATGGCCAGCTCCACGAAGGCCGTACCGGGCAGCAGCGGGGTGTCGTCGATGGCGTGATCAAGCAGCCAGGGCGCGGTCACCGTGGACAGCCGACCGGTGAACAGTACAGCGCCGTCGTCGGCAACCGAGACGATCGCACCGAGCAGCGGGTGGTGAGCGGCCAGCAATCCCGCCACGGACAAGTCACCTGCCGACCGGGAACGGCCGAGCCAAAACCGCTCTCGCTGAAAGGGATAGGTCGGCAAATCGATGAGGCGCGGTACGGTGCTTACGCCCGCCCTACTCTCACTCGCGAAAACCGGCGTCCAGTCGATCGGCACGCCATGGGTATAGGCCTCGGCCACCGAGGTGAGCCAGCGCAGGACGCCACCGTCGTTGCGGCGCAGCGAGCCGACGACGGTCACCTCGCTACGGACTGCATCGGCCGTCTCCTCAACGGCGTGCATCAGCATCGGATGCGGGCTGCACTCCACGAAGACGCCGTAGCCGACGTCGATCAGCGCCCGGACCGCCGGTTCGAAGCGCACTGTCTCGCGCAGATTCGTGTACCAGTAATCCGCATCGAGGCCCGAGGTATCGAACGGACCGCCGGTGACCGTCGAATAGAACGGGACCTCGGCGGTGCGGGGCGCGATCGTCGCCAAGTCGGCGCGCAGCCGGTCCCGGACTACCTCGACCTGCGCGGAGTGCGAGGCGTAGTCGACGGGTATGCGCTTCACCCTGGTCCCGGCGGCATCGAGGGTGGCGAATAACTCGTCAATAGCCGTGGCCTCCCCCGATACGACCACCGAGGTGGCGCCATTGATCGCGGCCACCGACAGCACGGCGAAACGGTCGACCAGCATGGCGCGTACCTGCTCGACCGGTAGCGCTACCGACAGCATCGCGCCGCCCGGGGCCACCAGTTCCGCGATCGCGATGCTGCGTAGCGCGACCACCCGTGCCCCGTCGGTGAGCGAGAGCGCACCCGCCGTACAGGCCGCCGCGATCTCGCCCTGCGAATGCCCGATGACGGCCGCGGGCTCGACGCCGTATGCGCGCCACAGCCGGGCCAGCGACACCATGATCGCCCACAACGCGGGCTGCACCACGTCCACCCGTTCGAGCGGAGCACGCGCCCGCAGGACGGTGAACAGATCCCAATCGACAAACGGGCTCAACGCGGCGGCGCATTCGGCCATCGATTCGGCGAATTCCGGTGCAGCATCGAGCAATTCGGCGGCCATGCCGAGCCATTGGCCGCCTTGTCCCGGGAATACGAAGACGATGCGCGACTCACTGCGGAGGTTACCCACAACGAGGCCGTCCACGGCCGCGTCGGCTCCGTCGGACGCGAGGCGATCCAGAGCGGCGCATGCTGACGGCGCGTCGTCGGCGATCACCACGGCCGTGTGCTCAAGCAGCGCACGGGTGGTAGCCAGCGAGTACGCCACCTCGCCCGGGTCGGCGGAGGCCAACAGCTCACTCACCCGTTGCGCTTGTGCGGCAAGCGCTTTGGCGTTGCGCGCCGAGACGATGAAGGGCATCGGGCCGGACAACGCGTGCCCGGCGGCTGGCTGCGACTGTGGCGCGCTTTCCAGGATCAGGTGCGCGTTGGTGCCGCTGATGCCGAAGGAGGACACCGCGGCCCGGCGTGGCGCCTCGTGATCCGGCCAAGCCCTGGCCTCGGTGAGTAGTTCGACGTTGCCCGCGGTCCAGTCGACCGTACTGGTCGGCTCGGCGACATGCAGCGTCTTGGGCAGCGTGCCGTGCCGCATCGCCATGGCTATTTTGATCACGCCCGCGACGCCTGCGGCCGCTTGGGTATGGCCGATATTCGATTTGATCGAACCGAGCCAGAGCGGAACTTTCCGGTTGCGGCCGTAGGTGTTCAACAGCGCCTGGGCCTCGATCGGATCACCGAGCGGGGTACCGGTTCCGTGCGCCTCGACCAGCTGGATCTGCTCCGGTGTCAGTCGGGCGTTCGCCAGGGCCGCCGCGATCACGCGCTCCTGGGACGGCCCATTCGGCGCGGTCAGGCCATTGGACGCACCATCGGAGTTGATCGCGCTACCGCGCACCACGGCCAGTATTCGCCTGCCGTTGCGTTGTGCGTCGGACAGCTTCTCCAGCATCAGGATTCCGGCGCCCTCACCCCAACCGGTGCCGTCGGCGCCGGAGGCGAACGACTTGCAGCGGCCGTCCGCGGACAAGCCACCCTGCCTGCTGAAGTCGACGAAGGCGTCCGGGGTCGACATGATCGTCACCCCACCGGCCAGCGCCAGCGTGCACTCGCCCGCGCGCAGCGCCCTGGCCGCCAGATGGATCGCGACCAGCGATGCGGAGCAGGCCGTGTCGATAGTGACGGCAGGCCCCTCCAGCCCGAGCACGTAGGCGATCCGGCCGGTGGCGATACTGCCGAGGGTCCCGTTGCCGAGGTACCCTTCCACCCCTTCCGGCGCAGCCGCGGGCCAGGTGCCGTAGTCGTGGTATATGAGACCGGCAAAGACGCCGGTTCGACTGCCACGCAGGCTCTTTGGGTCGATACCGGCCCGCTCGACCGCTTCCCAGGACACCTCAAGCAGCAACCGCTGCTGCGGATCCATCGCGAGCGCCTCGCGTGGGTTGATGCCGAAGAACGCCGCATCGAAATTCGCTGCGCCGTCGATGAAGCCGCCGCGGTCGACGTGCGTTTTTCCCGGGGCGTTCGGGTCGGGATCAAAAAGGTTGTCCAGGTCCCAGTCCCGGTCCTCGGGAAAGCCGCCCATCGCATCGACGCCCGCATCGACCAGCTGCCACAATTTCTCGGGTGTGTCGACACCACCTGGATAACGGCAGCTCATGGCGATGATGGCGATCGGCTCGTCGATCGAGGTAGCCAGCCGGGCTTGCTGGTCGCGCAGCCGCTCGTTCTCCAGCATCGACTCGCGCAGGGCCTCGATGATCTCTTCGACTGATGCGTCCACGACGGAGCCACTCCTTCGATCAGTTGCCGCCGCGCCGGCTCATCGCCGCGCGAACGAGTTCGGATACGTCCATGTTCTTGATCGCCGCGGTGGTATCGGCCACGGCCGACACCGGCTCCGGCTCGGACCCAACAGGCTGACGATCAGGCCCGTCCAGCGCGGTCAGCTGTTCGAGCAATCCGGATTCCCGCAAGCGGGACAACGGGATTCGGCTGAGCAGCGCGCGCACAGCTGCGTCATCGGCGGCTCGATCGGCATTACCTGCCAGGCCGCGTACCTCATGTCCGGTGACCAGGTGCCGCGCCGGACCGGTGTCACCGGTGATCAACCCCGTGCCCGCCGGATCGAAAGCTCCAGGCATGGTGAGGACAAGTTTTCCGGTATGGCGGGCTTGGCTGAAGAACCGCATGGCCTCGCGAGCGCGCCGGACATCCCACGCTTGCACCGGCAACGAGTGCAGCGAACCGTCTTCGAACATCGCGGCCAGCTCCGACAACATCTCTTGGATACGGTCGGGACCGGCATCGAAAACGTCGAATGCTTGATAGTCGACTCCCGGATACCGTTGTGCGGTTTCGCGGGCATCACGTATATCGGTCTTCCCCATTTCGAGGAAACGTCCACCACGCGGTAGCAGCCGCAACGAGGCATCCACGAATTCCCCGGACAAGCAGTCCAGGACCACATCCACTCCGCGGGTATCAGTAGCGGACATGAATTTCTCTTCGAACTCAAGGGTACGGGAGCTCGCGATGCGTTCCTCCGCGAACCCCATATCCCGCAATATGTTCCATTTACCCGGGCTCGCTGTCGCGAGGACATCCAGTCCCCAACTCTTCGCCAACTGGACCGCCGACATACCTACGCCACCCGTGGCGGCGTGGACCAGTAACGACTCGCCGGGACCGACACCGGCAAGGTCTTTCAACGCGTAGTAGGCGGTCAAGAACACCACCGGCACCGCAGCGGCTTCGGTGAACGACCAGCCTTCTGGCATTCCGGTGACCAGGCGGTGATCGGTCACCGCGACCGGGCCGATCCCTCCCGGCACCAAGCCCATCACTCGATCACCTGGAGAAATCCCGGAAACATTCTCGGCGATGTCGAGCACAACACCGGCGACTTCACTTCCTATCAGCGCATCGCGATCGGGATACATGCCCAAAGCGATGAGGACATCACGGAAGTTCAGTCCACATGCCCGCACTGAAATACGGATCTGTCCGGGTTCGAGCTGAGCGTCTGCTTGTGGATATTCACGCAAGACCAGCGCATCCAAGGAACCGCCACCAACGGTTTCCAACCGCCACGAGCGGTCCACCGGCGCGACCAGTTCAGTGGTGGTGGTATTCAGGACCCCGCCACCGGTGACCGCACCCGCCGGTGCGCTCCCGCCCGCCGGTGCCGATTCGGCCGGTTTCAGCTTGGCAAGCACGAAATCGGCCAACGCCGCGGGCGTCGGGTAGTCGAAGGTCAGCGTGGCGGGCAACCGCAGCGCGGTGAGGGCGGTGAGTCTATTGCGCAACTCCACCGAGGCCAGCGACTCGAAGCCCAATTCGGTGAACGGGCGCTTGGGTTCGATCGCCTCCGGTCCGTCATGGCCGAGCACCCCGGCTATTTCGGCGCGCACCGACCGCAGGACGATATGCCGACGGTCCGCGAGCGGGGCGGCGGCCAACCGGTCGGCCAGCGAGGCCGTGGTCGACGCAACCACCCGACGGGTGGGCACAGTGACCAAGTCACGCAGGATCGCGGGCAGGCGGTCCTGCTGTCTGCGCAGGACTGCGAGATCCAGCGAGGTCAGCACATAGGTCGGAACCGTGCCGGATACCGAAGCATCGAAGAGGGCGAGCCCTTCGGCCGGATCCAGTGCCCTGCGACCTGATCGGGCGATGCGCGCCCGGTCCGCGTCGGTCAGCCCGGCGCCCATACCGACCTCGGCCCACAGGCCCCAGGCCAGCGCGACCGCGGGCAGGCCGTTCGTCCGCCGGTGCCGAGCTAGCGCCTCGAGGAATAGGTTCGCCGCCGCGTAATTGCCTTGCCCCGCCGCGTCTATCGTGCCCGCCTCCGAGGAGAACAGTACGAAATTCCGCAGTGGCCGCTGTGCGGTCAGCTCGTGAAGATACCAGGCGGCATCCGCCTTGGCGCGCAACACCGTATCGATGCGCTGCGGGGTCAGCGAGTCGACCAGACCATCGTCCAGCACGCCCGCGGCGTGCACCACGCTGTCCACCGGATGCGCGGCCAGCAGCGCCGCCACCTCATCCCGGTCGCCGACATCACAGGCGACCACGGTGAGCGCCACGTCGAAATCGGACAGCTCGTGCCGAATACGCTGCGCCGCCACTGATTCCGGACCGGTACGGCTGGCCAGGACGAGCGAACGCACCCCGTGCGCGGTGACCAGATGCCGGGCGATCAGCGCGCCGAGACCGCCGGTGCCGCCGGTAATGAGCACTGTGCCCCAGTCAGATTCGGCGTCGGCGGGTGCCTGCACGCGGCGCAGCCGGGGCACCAGCATCGTACCGTCGCGCACCACCAGCTCGGGCTCCTCGTAGTCGAGCAGTGCCGCGGGCAGTACCGCCGGCTCATCTGCCTCGACGAGCACGATCCGGTTGCCGCCCTCCGCCTGTGCGGCCCGCACCAGCCCGGCGACCGGACCATCGTCGAGTCCACCGCTGGTACGGACCACCAAGGTGGCTGCGGCATACCGCTCGTCGCGCAGCCACGCGGTGAGTACCGACAAGGTGCGTGCCAGCGCCGAGCGCAGCGTGGCCAGTACGTCATCGGTACCGGCGCTGAGCACTGGCCAGACGACGACGTCGGGTACCGTGGCCCAGTCGCCGAGACTGGCGGCGTCGTCGAGCACCACCCACCGCCGATCGCTCTGTGCGAGCGTGGGCGTCGGCGCGATCAGGTCGACGGTGAACATCGAGCGGGCCCAATTGCCGCCGCCTGCGAGTGCGTTCGCCTGCACCGGCCGGGTCGCGTAACCATCGACGGATGCGACGGGCCTGCCCTGGTCGTCAGCGAGGTCGATCCGCACCTCGTTCGCACCGTCACGGGTCAGCCGAATCCTGGCCGCGGTGGCGGCGCCGGCGTGCAGTGTGACGCCGTTCCATGCGAACGGCAGCATGACCTGCCCGTCCGGGGCTGTGTCGCCCTGTGTTTCGAACAGGGTGGTCGCGTGCAGCGCCGAATCGAGCAGCGCGGGATGCAGACCGAACCGATGCGCGTCGGGATGCGCCGACTCGGTCAGCGCGAGCTCGGCGAAGATCTCCGAGTCTCGACGCCATGCGGCCTGTACTCCTTGGAAGACCGGTCCGTACTCGTAGCCTTGCGCGAGCATCGAGTCGTAGAGCCCGGATACATCGATGGGCGTCGCACCCGGCGGGGGCCATGCGGTCAGCGGGTGTGGCGAGGTCGCGGTCTCGGTGAGCTGACCGGTGGCGTGTCGGATCCATTCCGCGGCATCATCATCGGCCCGCGAGAAGATCTCGACCGTCCCGTCGGCGGCGGCGACTTGCAGCTGTACCGCGGTCGCCGGCGTGAGCACCAGCGGTGCGTGCAGCACCAGCTCCTGCAGTGTCGCCGTGCCGAGCAGTTCGCCTGCGCGAAGGGCGAGATCGACGAATGCCGTGCCCGGCAGCAGCGTCGTGCCGAAAACCGCATGCTCGGCGAGCATCGGATGTGTTGCAGTGGAGATCTTTCCGGTGAGCAACAACCCACCTGATCCCGCCAGCCGCACAGCGGCGCCGACCAGCGGATGATCGATCCGCTGTTGCCCGACTGCGCCCGCATCGCCGCGCATGGCAGGCATGTCGAGCCAGAACCGCCGGTGCTGGAACGGATAGGTCGGTAGGTCGATCCGGGCGGCGGACCCGTTAGGATTCAACGCCGTCCAGTCGAGTGTCGCGCCTCGGGTGTGCATAGTCGCTACGGCCGTGAGCAATTCGGTGTCGTCGGGTCGCCCTCGACGCGCGACCGCCGTGAAGACGATATCGTCGGCGTCGTCATCCGCCAGGCAGTCCGGACCCATAGCGGTGAGCACGGCGTCCGGCCCCAGTTCAACGAACGTGCTGACACCTCGCCTGGCCAGGGTGGTCACCGCGTCGGCGAAGCGTACGGCCTCCCGTGCGTGGCGCACCCAGTAGTCCGGCGAGCGCAGTTCAGCCGCGGTGACCAGCCTGCCGGTAAGCGTCGAGACGATGGCGATAGTGGGGTCGGCGGCCGCCACACCCGCGACCACTGCGCCGAACTCGGCGAGCATCGGCTCCATCCTCGCGGAGTGGAACGCATGGGAAACGTTGAGCGCCTTGACCTTCCCGAAGTGTGCCGCCGCCTCCAGCACCGCATCGGTGTCGCCGGAGAGTACCAGCGATCGGGGGCCGTTGATCGAGGCGATGTCGACCCGCTCGCCGAGCAGGGGACGCACCTGCTCCTCGGTGGCGCGCACCGCGGCCATCGTGCCACCTGCGGGCAGCGCTGCCATCAGCGCACCACGAGCCGCGACGACGGTGGCCGCGTCCGCCAGCGACCACAGGCCGCCGACATGTGCGGCGGCCAGCTCGCCGATCGAATGGCCCGCCAGGTAATCCGGTCGCAGGCCGAATGATTCGAGCAAGCGGAACAGGGCGACTTCGACAGCGAACAACGCCGCCTGGGTGTACTCGGTGTTATCCAGCAGCTCGGTGAACTCGCCGAATACGACATCAGCGAGTGGCACCGCAAGCGATGTGTTCAGGTGGTGTGCGGCCGCGTCGAAATGCTCGGCAAATACTGGGAATTCGGCGTACCAACGGCTTCCCATTCCGGCCTGTTGCGCCCCTTGCCCGGAGAACAGGAATGCCAGCCTGCCGTCGCGGGCCGAACCTCGGACGGTGCCTGCCGTGGTGTTGCCATGCGCGAGTTCCGCCAGGGCCGAATCGAATTCGGCGTGGTCGGAGGCGATGATGACCGCACGTTCGGTCAATGCGCTGCGGGTGGCGCTCAACGTATGCGCAAGGACGCGCAGGTCGGTGACCGGCAGCTGCCGCAGGTTGTGCGCCTGTGCGGCCATCGCGTCGGGATCATGCGCCGATATCGGTAGTAAGATCGGATTTTGCCGCAGCGCAGGCTTTTCCGGCTCGGCCACTGGTTCGTCGGGCGCTTGTTCGATGATCACATGCGCATTCGTGCCACTGATCCCGAACGACGAAACACCCGCCCTACGCACACCTTCGGACACCCA
>NZ_JBITDI010000046.1:0-10494 GCF_044454005.1 Nocardia sp. NPDC051570
CGGGGTCGAGGGCTGGGGCATCATGGGTTTTCCCTTTCGGGTCCGTTGGATCGGGGAAGGGTTAAGGCGCCCGGGGCGGCGGAAGTTTGGCGACCGAGGCCGCTCCGGGGGCCGCTCAGTGTGTGTTGCGCCTGCCGTGGCCCTTGGCCGCGTACATCGCCGCGTCAGCCATGGACAGGGCGTCGGTGAGGGTCGGGACCGGCAGCTGCTCGGAGGCGCAGTGGCCGACCGAGGCAGAGACCCGCAGCACGTGCCCGTCGTGGGTGACCGGGGTGTCCAATGCGGACCAGAGGTCGGACAGGTTGGCGGCGCCGAGGTTGGTGATGACGGCCGCGAACTCGTCTCCCCCGAGGCGTGCGGCAATGCCGTCGCGTCCGCACCAGTTGCTCAGCCTCTGTGCGGTGGCGGTGAGGACCGCGTCTCCGGCCGCGTGGCCGTGGGTGTCGTTGATGGCCTTGAAGTCGTCCAGGTCGACCAGGAGCACGAGCGCACCCGGGTGCCTGGCGATGAGACGTTCGGCGCGGGCGGTCCATCCGGCGCGGGTGTGCAGGCCGGTCAGAGGGTCGCGGCGGGCGGTGGCAAGGCGGCGCCAGAGCAGTCCGCCGTGCAGGGCCCACCCGAGGGCCGGTAAGCCCGCGGCTGCGATCGTGTACGTGTCCATGAGGGTCACCGGCCCTTCTGCATGTCGCGGACGAGTAGCCGCAGGACGACCGCGATCAGGGCGACGGAGACGCCGGTGATGGCGACCGCCAGGAGCAGCGAGACCAGGACGGTGCCGACGACCAGGACCACCGCGCCACCGCCGGCGGCGAGGGCGATCGCGCTGCCGGGGGTGAGCTGGACCGTGGAGCCGGGTGCGACCGGTACCGGGGCGGGGGTGTGGTCGTGGTTGCAGGCCATCCGCTGGGCGTCGGTCGTGGCAGTGGGCTGGAGGAGCGGGGTGACTGTGCCGGTCGGGAGCGGGTTGACCGGGACGCGCGGTCGGAGCATGACGCTTCTCCCTACTGGTAGATGGTGTTGTCGATGAGCGGGGCGACGAGACTGTCGGCGAGGAGGTAGCCGCCGAGGAGGATTACGACGACGAGCCACCAGGGCGGGCGGATGAGCTTGATGCCGAGGTAGCCGACGACGATCAGGGCGAGCCAGAGCGGGACGTCCATGACGCGGGTCTCCTTGACGGTTAGCGGGGCTGGCAGCGGTGGGTGCGGGCGGCGAGCTGGGCGGCGGACTGGTTGGAGTAGTCGGCCGACCAGCCGCAGTCATCTGCGGTGCAGGCGGCTACGTGTTTGGTCCGTCCGTGGCGGTCGCGGTGGGTGCCGATCTGCACGGGTCCGATCCGCATCACGGAGTGGAAGCGGTCGTGAGCGGGCATGAGGTCACCTCCTTCAGGCGAGTTGGGCGGCGATGGCGGCGGCCATCACGGGCGGGACCCCGAGTCGGGCGCGCAGGGTGTCGGCGTCGATCGGCGAGCCGGTACGGCTCTGGTGGTCGTCGGCGACCCTCCGGGCGTGGGCGACCAGCGCCGGCGGAACAGCCACAGCGGGTGGGGCGGCGATGGGCTCGGGTGCCGGGTCGGGCTTGACGGTGGGCAGCACGGGCGGTGATTCCGGCTCAGGCTCCGCGGGGATCTTCCGCTCGACGACCGTGTTCCCGGCGGGCGCCTCAGGTGTGACCGTCGGCGTCGGGGTGTGGACCAGGAGGGTGCCGCCGAGGAACGCAAGCGCCGGCCATCCGGCGACCAGGATGCGCAGCCAGTCCGGGACATGGCCGAGGTCGAGGAGTCCGGCGGTGGCGACGTTCGCGCCGAGTGAGGCGGTCAGGGCGACGGTGAACCAGGTCCAGGCCGAGCGAGCAGAGGCGCCGGCGGCCCGCAAGGTGCGAAGGCGACGCCACGCGGCGACCAACAGAAGGTCGACGGAGACGGGGTAAGCCCACGCCTTCCAGCCGGTCTGTCCGGCTGCTGCGGCCAGGTCGTGCAGGTGGGCGAAGGACAGGGCACCGGCGATCACGGCCTGTACGAGGACGGCGTCCGGTCGCAGCGTGGGGCGCATCGCGGGTCCTCCTTCCGGTTTCGGGCATGGGTGGGGTAGGGACGTGGCGTGAGGCGGTCGCGCCAACCGATGCATGGGGGTGTGTCAGGCGAGCGCGGGAGCCGTATCGGCTGCCGTGGCGGGCACCTTGACCAGGCTCGGCAGGACGGGCCGGAAGGCGTCCAGCGCCGGGATCTCCGGGGTTCGGTGGGCCTGGGCGTTCGCGATGTTCACGGCCCGCCGGAGCGTGAGGTGCGGCGTGCGGATGCGGACCCAGCCGCCGGAGGAGTCACCGGCCACCGCGGTGCCGGGGCGGTCGGTACGGATCTGGATCGTGGCGAGGACGGCGTCCGGGGAGACGTCGCCGAAGGCCATGTTCGCCGAGGTCTCGTCGTTGACGCGGTGTGCAGTACGGCCGGTGAGCTGGGCGCGGAGCATGGTGATGCCCTTGCCGAGTTCGGAGCCGAAGCGCTGCCCGCAGATCTCCAGATAGATGCCGGCCGCGCGGCCGAGCTGGGCGAGGCGGACCAGGGCGGTGATGATCCGGTCCCGGCGCTTCTCTTCGTCCTTCGACGCGAACAGGGCGAGTTCGGCCACCTCGTCGACTACGAGGACGATCGGGGTGGGGCGCAGGTGGTCGGGCAGGTCCCAGATGTCGGCGGTGATCTCGGCGTCCGGGACGTCGGCGCTGAGCCGCTGTTCGCGGCGGATGAGTTGGTAGACGTCCGCCATGTGCTCGACGAGCGCATCCAGTAGCTCGGCGGCGGTGTCGGGGTTGTCGGCGAGAGCGGTGAACCGGCGTGCGAGTGGAGCGAGTTCGACGCCCTGCTTGCAGTCGATGCCGACCAGGGCGACATCCTGCGTGGCGAGGCCGGCGACGAGGTTGCGCTGGTAGACGGACTTGCCGGACTGGGTGGCGCCGACGTTCAGCGCGTGCGGGCTCTGGCGGTAGTCGCGGTAGAAGACCTCTCCGTCCTCCCGCATGGCGACCGGAACCCGCATCACACCAGCACCGGTCAGGGCGGGCATCTGAACGCGCTTGAGGACGTCGTAGCCGGTCATCCGCAGTTCGACCACGCCGGAGCGGATCTCGCGGGCGGTGACGTTCTGCATGACGAATGAGTGCCTCAGCCGGTCCGAGGCGGCGGAGAAGTCGAACGCGTCCTGCCCGGGCCGCAGCTTCACCCGCAGCACCAGACCGGTGCGCGTCGGACGGAGCCGGAGGATCCGGGGTGCCCGGGGCTCTGGGACCGGCCGGTTGGTCATCCGGGCGACCGAGAGGCGGAAGCGGGACGGCGGGACGGTCAGCCCGCACGCGTCCATGACCGAGGAGTACCGGACCAGGAGCCGCACGACGGCGGTCGCGATGCCGAAGGTCATCCAGTACCAGGCCGGACGCTGCCACCGCAGCAGCAGCGCAACCGTGGCGACCAGCGCCAGCGTGCCGGTTAAGGCGGTCGCGTTCATGGTCAGGAACCGACCGTGAGAGCGACCGCGCGGAACGAGATGCCGTGCCGGGCCTGACCGTTGAAGTTGTTCTCCCAGTCCCGCGCCTTCAGCCCGATCACCGACACCGGCATGCCGGGCGCCAGACCGTCGGGGAGCCCGGTCTCCGGAACGGTCACCTGGTAGAGGTTGCCCTCCCCCTCGTCGGAGATCAGCAGGCCCACCGTGGACAGACCAGCACCGGTCTCCCGGTCCATGGCGCGCTCACCGGTCTGCTTGCTGACGAGCTTCGGGGCGGGGGCCGTGGCCACGAACACCACGGCGGTCGAAAGGTCGATCTTGAAGGACGGCATGTCCACTCTCCCGGTAAGGGGGCTTAACAGCCCGAGCGTCGAGACCCACTCCGTTAAGGGGGGGGTTACCACCCAAGATGCATGCGACTGGTGCGACGTGTCAACCCCCCTTAGCATGTTGGGTATGAAGACAGTCCCCCGTCCGGTTCCGCGAGGTGCTCGCCGTGATTGATGAAGTGCGGCGCGTTGCCGCTATGCAAGATCACGCGCTCCGCGTGAAGGCCGCCGTGGACCTGATGGGGGAGCTCCAGGCCGCCGTTGTCGAGACCTCGCGCATGCGCAAGGAGAGCATTGCTTGGCTTCGTGATCACGGGCACTCGATGGCGGACGTAGCGAAGCTGATGGGCGTCAGCCGGGCACGCGTGGCCCAGCTCCGTGACGCCGGCCCGCCGCCGGAGCGAGTGTTTCTCGGCACCGGTCCCGTCCAGGTACTTGTCCCCATGCGGCCGGGCGAGCGGGAGTATGTGGCGCTCGAGGACAGCTCCACGGGCCAGAAGCTGGTGGCGTTGGCTCATCAGCTTCAGCTCGAAGGAGACCTGGGGTACATCTCGACGTCGGGCGAGATCGACCTGAACCGCGAAGACCTCATCGTTGTCTGCGGCCCCAAGACATCCCTAGTGACCGCGGCCGCCCTCCAGGCCGACCCCCGCCTCTCGTTCGAGACGCTGCCGGATGGCCGGTGGGCCCTGATCGAGATGGACAGCGGCAAGACGTACTCCTCGCCGAGCGATGACCCTGACAGCCCCACCCCTTCGGATGTGGCGTACTTGGGCAGGCTCCCGAGGCCCGACGGGCAGGGGACCTTCCTGCTGATCGCTGGTGTGCACGCGGTCGGCTCACTGGGAGTCGCGCACTTCCTCACGGAGCACCTGGCAGACCTCTACCAGCAGGCCGGAACGGCCGAGTTCTCGATGGTCATCGGTTGTGACTACGAGCAGGGAACCAAGGCGATCACAGACAGCCGCGCGATCAGTGAGTTGCTTCTGCACGAGGTGAGCTGACGTGGATGTCGCCCTGTCCAGCACCCCCCGGCCTGGGGGGCCCAACGAGGACTTCGCCATCGGCAGCGCCGAGTGCGTCGTGGTGCTGGACGGTGCCGGGATGCCAAAAGGACTGTCCACCGGATGCATCCACGGCGTGGCTTGGTTCGTCCAGAGGCTGGGCAACTCGCTGCACAGGGAGGCCACCGAAAGCCGACGGGACTTGACTCACTGCCTCGCTACCGCCATTGAGCGGACAGCGGATCTGCACCGGGGGACCTGCGATGCGGACAGTCCGTTTTCCCCGTCAGCCATGGTCGCCGTACTTCGAGTCCAGGACGAGCAGGCAGAATGGCTAGTGCTGGGAGACGGCTCTCTCGTCCTCGACGAAGGGCAAAAGCCCTTGGTCGTCACTGATCAGCGACTGAAAGCGGTGGCAAGCGAGAAGCGAGCCGCATTGCGCGCGGCCACGCCGGGGTCGCAGGAGGAACGGGCAACGCACACGTCGTTGGTCGAGGAAGAACGGGCACTGCGTAACCGGCCGGGTGGCTTTTGGGTGGCTGCTGCGGAGCCCGAAGCTGCGGCCGAGGCTCTGACGGGCGCCATGCCGCTCGCACACCTGAGACGGGCGGCGCTTCTCACTGACGGCTCAGCCCGGTTCGTCGACACCTTCGCTTTTGGCGACTGGGCAGACTGCCTCGACGTCCTGGAACAGCACGGCCCAGCTTCTCTCATCCGCCGAGTCCGCCACGCCGAACTGAGCGACCCAGACCGTGAGCGATGGCCCCGCTCCAAAGGGCACGACGATGCAACGGTGATCTTCGCTCGCTTCTAGGGCGAGCTGTTACAGGTTTCTCTACCTCATCAAGCACCCGGCTGCGCTGCCGCTCCGCCGGGCGGGCTTCCCGGCTCCGCTCGGGGCGTCGCTCCTGCCTTCGGCCCGCTCCGCCCCCGCTGCGCCGACGCCCGCCCCTGCAAGACGGGATAGGCCCAAAGGCATGAGTCGAGCCCCAACGGCCCCGCGGTTCCATCTGTCACCGACATGCCTCCGGCGGGGGCCTCAGGCTCCGGGATGGCGGGGGCGCCCTACGCGGGTGCCGGCCGGTGGGGTGTGGCGGTGGGGAACTCCCAACCCGTCTGCCGTCGACCCAGGACAAGCCGAGCAGACACGGCACCGGGCGTCCAGGTCGTTCGTACAGTGGCGCGCTCCACCTGGACGCCCGGCACCGCGCCCGCTCCACGTATGTGTGGGTCGACGGCAGACGGGATGGGAGTTGAGGTAAGTGGTGTGCTGGCGTCGCCTGTTGGCTACGCTCGCGTCATGGCATGGCATGAAAAGCACTCTTTTCGCGACTGTCCTTGGTGTGGCCTTACCAATACGCGCCTGCTCACGAGGAGCCACAGCATCGGGCTTTTGAACCGAAACGGCCACTCCAGGTTCTGGGCGGTGCTTGGGTGTCCCAGCTGCGGAGGGGCCATGCTTATCGAGCACAGTGGCCCTAGCACCCAAGAGGCTCTGGCTATGGAAGTGGTTCCGAAGGGGCCGGACGCCGAGGCCGTGATCAATCACCTGCCCGAGGATGTCGAGCGCTACTACTCGGATGCCATCCGAGTACTGGGTGTAGGTGTACCTGACGCGGCTGCAGTGCAGCTGCGGAGAACGCTGGAGGCTGCCGCCGCTCACTTTTCCATTAAGGAAAAAGTCCTCATGAGGAGCATCGAGAAGCTCATCTCTGACGGCCATGTCACGCAGAGCTTTGGGCCGGTGTTGCATCACATTCGAGCCATCGGGAATGTTGGGGCTCATGCAAGCGACGAGCGAGTCGATCACGAGATGGCACAGCGGGCACTGCGCTTCACAACTCAGCTACTGCGCAACCTCTTCGAAGTACCTGGAGAGCTGGAGGCGCTGAACGCCAAGCCGATCGAGCGGCCGATTGAGCCGCTCCCTCCGGCTCCTGGCGGTGCGCCAGCCTGACTCACGTGCCACAACCGTGCCAGTTCGGGCGGGGAATCACGGGGAACGAAGGGCATTTGACGGCTCATGGGCCGGGTACTAGCGCTGCGTACATCGGAGCAGGTCAGGAGACATATACCCCCTCCCTCTCTTGTAAAGAGGTCGTTGGCCTCTCCGCTTGCGGCCAGCAACGGTCGACCGGCGGCCGCTTAGCCATGTGCCCCACTGTGCTCCCGTGTGCGCCTTCCTAGCTCGCACTGCTGGAGAGACGCTGCCAGGGTCCGTGCGGACTCTCGGGAGGGAGAGGGCGTGACCCAGCCGAAGTGTGGGGCTCCGAAGAAGAGCGGGGGCCGGTGCACGAGGCCGGCTGTCGTGGGCAGCGGTCAGTGCTACCAACATCAGGGAGAGTGGACAGCCCGAGCACAGGCGGACCGAAAGAAGAAGGAAGCCGAAGCGAAGAAGAAGGAGCTTCGGAAGAAGAAGCGATCCTGGTGGTGACCGGCGGCTGACATCAACGGCTGACATCAACGGCGGCGGATGCGGAAGGTCGGAGACGGTCGGTAGTGGCAGCACAGCCTTCGGCTGTTGGATGCGGACGGCCAGGCCGGTCGAACTCCTAAAGCGGGTGTCGCAGGTTCGAATCCTGCCGGGGGCACAAGGGAAAAGGCCACCTACCGATCTTGGTAGGTGGCCTTTGACATCTACGTCTGACATCAACGGCGGCGGTCACTCACGACCGGGCCGCCTCTTGAGCAGCCGGTCCATGTGACTGATGGCCTCGCGCTGGGTGTCCTGGACGACGTGCGTGTAGACGTCCATGGTGATGCTGATCTGGCTGTGCCCGAGGATCTCCATCACGACGCGAGGAGCGACCCCGGCGGCGGTGAGCAGCGTGGCGCAGCCGTGCCGGGCGTCGTGCAGCCGGATGACGCGGAGGCCGGCGGAGGCGGCGACGCGGGTGAAGGAGCGGTACACGTTGCGGGGCTCGACGGGCCGACCGCTCGCCGTGGTGAAGACGTAGCCGCCGTCCTGCCACGTCTCCCCTGCCTTGGCCCGCTGATCGCTCTGCCGCATCCGATGCCAGCGGAGGGGTGCGATGCACATGGCGGGGAGCGGTACTGCACGCCGGCGACGCCCCTTGGGATCGTCGTCGTACAGGACGCCCCGGCGGCGCTGGGTCTGTTGCCGGACGTACAACACACGCTTGTCGAGGTCCACGTCCGTCCAGCGCAGGCCGACGAGTTCGCCCCGACGGAGGCCCATGGCGATGGCGAGAACGAAGGCCGAGTACAGCGGGTCCCGGCGAGCGGCGGCGAGGAAGTCGAGCGTCTCGTCCAGTGACCAGGGGCTGAGTTCCCGCGCCTTGGCCCGGGGCGGCTCGACGAGGGTGGCCACGTTTCGCGTGATGAGCTCCTCACGGCAGGCGGCGGTGAGAGCTGTACGCAGGACCCGGTGGGACTCCTTGGCCGTCGCGGCGGTGGTCTTGTTCTCCAGCTGCACGAGGAAGCGCCGGACGTCGGCGACGCCGAGAGACTCAAGTCGCTTGGTGCCAACCATCGGGATGAGGTACAGGCGGACGTGCGCCTCGTACTTGTCGTAAGTGCTGAGCTTGCGGCGCGGCTTGATGACGTTGTCGAGCCAGTAAGGCAGCCACTCGGAGAGCTTCGCGGACCGGGTGGGGACGGGGATGCCGTTGGCGGCCTTGTCGAGGAGCGCGCGGCGCTTGGTGTCGCACTCGGCCCAGGTCTGGCCGTACGCGAACTTCCTGGCCCTCGTGCCGTCAGGCTGGAGTACGTAGACGGCGGCTTGATAGCGGCCGTCCTTCCGCTGGGTGATGGTGCCGGCCCCGTTGGGGTTGCGCTTGCGCTGGGTCGCCATCAGACGGCCTCCTCGATCTGATTGACGATGAAGTCCCGGACGGCGTCGGCGGGGATGCGGCGAGACCGACCGATCGTGATCGAGGTCAGCCGTCGAGAGCGGATCAGGTCGTAGACCGTGGAGCGTCCGAGCTTGAGCCGTGCCATGACCTCGGTGACGGTCAGCAATTCCGCAGTGACGGTGCTCATCCCAGCTCCCCTTCCAGTTCGGCCAGTTCGGTTCGGATCTCGCGGGCGTGTTCGCGGTTGTGCTGGATGTCGCGGCGGATGTTGGCGGCGAGCCAGGACTCTCCCGGGGTGGCGCCGTGGCCGGCGTAGCTCCAGTGGGCGACGACGAGGATGGTGGCTTCGGGGTTGTCGTCGGGGTCCGGGAGGCCGAGGGCGGTGCGTTGTTGGGCGGCGCGGTAATCGGCGCGGACCTGGCGTAAGGCGCCGAGGGTGGTGGAGTAGCGGCGGGACTTGGTGGAGAAGTGCCCGCGGAAGCCGAGCATGTGAGCCCAGGCCCTCAGGCGCCGGTCCGGGTAGGCCGGGTCGAGGTCCATGCAGGCTTCCATGAGGCGCCGGGGGTGGTCCGGGACGTCGAGGAGGATCAGGGCTTCCTTGTTGCCCACTCGCTGGTCCACGGACCCGGTGGTCTCGGCGGCTTTGGTGGCGTACTTGGCGACGTAGGCGGCGACGGCCTGTTCGGTGAGGTCTTCGCCCTGGCCGAAGGCGCCGATGGGCTGGACGTCGAGCTGGCTCCCCCATGTCAGCTTCACGTCCTGGTCCACGCCGTACTCGGGGGCGGCGGGCACGACGACTTGGACGCGGGCGGCGGCGGCCCGGATGGCGTCGGTCAGGAGGTCGAGGGTGGCCCAGGCCGGGGGCGGGGTCTCTGGGCCGGCCGGTCCGTCGAAGCGGATCACTGCGTGAAAGTGCACGGCGCCGCGCTTCTGGTACTCGGCGACCTTGCCGAAGGAGACGCGGGACTGCTCGCGGGCAGCTGTCTGTGTGAGGCCGGCGCGGGCGGCGATTTCGCGGCGGAGGTAGATCGTGAAGTACCGCCATAGCTCGGAAGCGTGGTTGTTCCACAGCACCGCCGCGGCGTAGTCGTAGCTATCGGGGTTGAGTGGGGTGCCGAGTTCGGGCGCGTCCTCCTGGTGCTGCTTTCCGCAGCGGCACGGCCGGGTGCCGGGCCGGTTGTGGACCGGGCCGAAGGACGGGGCGGTCAGGGTGGCGAAGACGCGGGGGTGGTCGCGGATGGTGTCGGGGGTGCCCTTGTCGGGGTTGCCGATGAGTCCGGCGCGGATCAGGTGGTAGGTGTCGCCGGCGTAGGTCCAGGCGCAGGCGGGGCAGCGGGAGGCGCGGCGGTTGCCGCAGGCGACCCGCAGGACGCCGCCGGGTTCGGTGTCGGTGTTGTAGGCGTGGAGCACGGTCTTCGTGTTCGGGTCGAGGAGCTTGGTGCCGCCGGAGAGGCGGATGGGGGCGGAGCATCCTCCGGTGCGGCGGATCTGTTCGGTGAGGCGGTCGAAGCCGGGGGCCCCGGCCACCCGGAGCAGGTCGCTCAGGGTGGCCGGGTCCAGGCCCGCCGCAGTGAGGGCGGTGTCGGTCAAGGTGGTCACTTCCCGGCGCGGACGAGGACGGCGCGGGTGGTGCGGGTGCCGGTGCCCTTGCAGGCCGGGCAGGAGGCGGGAAGGGTGCGGCGCTGCCCGTCGGGGGTGCCGCTGCCGGTGGTGATGTGGACGATGGGGAAGCCGTCGCAGTGGGAGCAGACGCGCGGGGTCGAGGGCTGGGGCATCATGGGTTTTCCCTTTCGGGTCCGTTGGATCGGGGAAGGGTTAAGGCGCCCGGGGCGGCGGAAGTTTGGCGACC
>NZ_JBITDI010000047.1:0-10248 GCF_044454005.1 Nocardia sp. NPDC051570
GCCTAGGGGCACCCGCCACCCAGGGACTCGCCGCCGGCAAGGTCGCATCAGTCCACGAGCTGATCTCGATGCCATTACTTCGTCCTCGATACAGCACGACCGATAGGCCGTCACGCTGGGCATTCAGCATCACGGCGAAGATGCGATCCAACAGATCGACACCTCGCCATGAAGACTGCGAAATTGGTTGACTTGCAACAACTCTCGTACATCTGTATCGAGAAGGCTCTTCCCGATGCGATAGGGGTTGCGGAGAGACCGCAGCCTCAGGACCACACCGACCGCAACCACCGCCGAAGACGCGGCCACACAGGACCCTCCCCATGGATCGCCAGCCGATTGCCACAACCTCTCCAACCGCATGACGGACGACCTTCCCGCCACCACCGCCTCAGGCCGGGAACACCGCCCGTGACCGCGTCACGGTACGGGGAGCGCGGGAGGTCGCCGAGCACACCAACCAACACCGAAAACAGCTGCACACCTACCGATTCCGCGCCAAAATGACTCGCCCGATGACCTTGCGGGCGATGCGCCAGCGGCCGTCGGTGCCGTCGGACCCCTCGGCCGGTTCGACGTCTTGGCCGGCGATCAGGGCCAGCAGTGCCAACGCTTGCCCGGCCCGATCCCGGATGCTGTCGTCGAATTCTTTGCCTGCCAACGCATTCACAATCGTGTGGGCATCGCCGACCAGCGCTGACACCAACGCCTCACGAGCGGCCGGATCATCCCAGGCGATCGATGGCTTGCCCGGATCGTCGTAGTCGTGGGCATGACACCGTGCCGCAATGATTTCCACAGCTCCGGGCACCTCGCGGCGGACCCTGCGGATCGCCGCGATCAATTGCGTCACCGTATCCAGGGTCGCGACCGCGTCGTCGAGTACCACCGAATCCAGCGCGCGTCGTGTTTTCCCGTGCAGCACACCAGTTTCAGCGACTACCGCCCGGACAGCGTCGAAGATCCGGTTCGGCCGATCCGACGTGGCCAGGCGCCGCCGCCAGTAGGTCAGTGTGCTCGGATGAAATCCCTCATCATCCAGCGCGAGCCCGCAGGCCACCTTCCACCGCAGATCACACCGCGGCGCCTCGACCGCTTCCCGATCCGACAGATCATGCAACGCCTGCAACACCAGCACCGACGCCGCGACCGCGCCCGGCAGGCTGGGTCGTCCCGTGCGAGCCGGGAACAGATCGGCAAACAACTCCGCCGGAAACAACTCCCGGCGATGCTCAGCCAGCAACGCGAACACACTGCCCACAGGCACCAAATGCCCGACCAACGCTGCCGCGTCCATCAACTCCGGATTCGACCCACCCGCACCCTGCACCCCATGATCATCCTCAACGAGCCCGAACAACACGCGGGTTATTCAGCAGATTCCTAGTCGGCCGCGTCGCATCAACGTCGATCACGCGCCAAGGTGTCGCTGGCCACTTACCACATGGCCTGGGCCGCCGCCGACCTCGCCAAGCACCGACCCTCGCGGATGCGGATCGGGCGGTGAAACACGTGTGGCGAGCCACGATCGGCTCGCCACACGCACTGCACTTGCCAGTAGAACCAGGCCGGGAACCCCACGCAGCGTGGGCCGGGACCCACCCCCGCGAGCGAAAAGATCGTTACTGGTCTATCCGCCGTCGCTGCAAGGTGACGGGGTCGATATCCCAGGCGGCCATGCCTGTGTCCGTGGTTTCCAGTTTGACCGGCGGCTCGACAGGGCTGGTTCCCGCGGGCCAGACGCGCAACGCCCGAAAGCGAAACCCATCCTGCTCCGCCGACTCCCACTCGAACTCCACCTTCTCATCGGCGACCAGATGCCTGCGCTCGGACTTCAACACGCCGAAGGACGCCCAGCATCCACCGGGAACCGACGCGGAGTCGATGACTCCCCACCCCAGCTCCACATGCCACTCCCGCACGACGCCTGTTTCACTCATCAGTGCTGCTCCTATCCGGTGATCCCTCGTGCGGCACCTCGAACGTTGTAGTTCGCACCAGCCGCCAGCCCGTTCGCGACAGCGCCCACGCGGTTGCCACCCCGCTCACGGCTCCGACCGCAATCGAAATCAGCAGCAGCATCCACGGGCCGGGCAACCCCTGCAACTCGGCTACAGTACCCGGAGGAGACACCTGAACATACTCCCCGCCCGGACGATATATCTCGACATCGAGAGATACATTGGAAATCTTCCACAATGCAGCCCCGGCCGATGCTCCCAGCACGGAACCGAGAGTGCCGAGAAGCGTGAACAAAGCAGACCGCTTATCGACGGTGATCATTCGCGCATGTGTCATATCGTTCATGATGCCGCTCCCACGTATCACTCACCCTCGCTCTTGATGAATTGGTAGGCGTGCCCGAACTGCGCAAGGGTGACACCGTAAGCTATCGTGCCGTTCGGCTTCTTCCGGACCGTATCGTTGGTGAACTGACACATGCCGAGTAATTGATATTTATCGTATTCCTCATTATTCGGGATGCTACCGTGGTACTGATAGGTGATCGCCTCGTTGGTATGACTCCTGTCGTTATACCAGGTTTGCAGTTCACCGTTGCGATTCAGCCACGTCACGCAACCCATTCGGGTGTTCAGGCCATTGACGCCCTTGTTGATCATGAAGTCGCTGAGGTGGAAGGTCCAGATGAATCTCTTGGTGTCCCACTCTTTCGTGGGGCGGGTACCCTTGAATTCCCCCACTTTATCCCTAACGACCCATTCCTGCCCCGGCGCATACCACTTGTAATCCGGATCAGCGGCTTTCACCTCGCTGGTGAGGTCCACGACCTCGTTCTGGAAAGCCTGGGTGGGCAATCCTTTCTCGTCATCGTACTGGTCACTCACGGGATAGCCCCACGGGCTCTTTTCGTAACCGATGAACGCCCAGTAAGCCAGAATGCCGCCCGCAACCGGGTGTGCGTCGGTCGGGAATGTCCAGTACATCATGCCGCGTTCGAACTGATTGAACCGTCCCACCCCGTCCGGGGTGCCGGTCTCGTCGCTGGTCGGGTAGCCGAGAAAGCCTTGTTCCCAACCGGTTTCGCCCCACTTGCCGAAGATCCTGCCGCCGATCGCGTAGGCGTGGATGGGATTACGGGCGTTCCAGTAGATGGTCGAGCCGGTGAAGTGCTGCCGACGGCCGATCTTGTCGGGGTTGACGATCTCGTCGGTGGTCGGGTAGCCGATGTGACCGCCCTCCCAGCCCTGCCGGGCCCAAGCGGCGAAGAAGTGATTCACCACCGGGTGTGCCCCACCCTGCGGTGACCAGTAGATCGGTCCGTTCTGGAACTCGGTGCGTTTGCCGACACGGTCCGGGTTGGTGAGCTCGTTGGACTTGGGCAATAACAGAAAGCTCCGGGGGCCGCCGAGGGAGTTGTACTTGTCGCGGATCGCGCCGCATACCTCGTAGGGGGCGGGCCAGTACACCTGGCAGCCCGGGGCGACCCGTAACATGCGCTGCTTTTCGATGCGGGCTTCCATGGTTTCGGCCTTGTCGGCGTCGGCCTTGGTGTATCCGTCGGGGATCTTCTCCCGGTCCGAGCGCATCTTTCCCGGCACGATCGTCTCGTTCGGATGCTCCGTCGGCGCCCACTCACCCGAGCCGGTCTTCGGCGGTGGTGCCGGATTGGTCTCAGGCACAGACGGTTTCGGGGTAGCCGGTGTGACCGGAGCCGGTTGCGGGGCCGACGGGACCGGGGCGGTCGTGGGCGGCACCGACGGCGCCGGGGTGGCCGTGGATGGCTCAGACGGCGGTACCGGAGCGCCGGTGGATGGCGCCGACGGTGTAGTGGTGGTTGGCGCCGGGGTGACCGGCAGCTGGGGTGTGGTCGGCGGCGAGGTTGTCACCGAGGGGGTCGGTGTGACCGAGGGCGAGCCGGGTTCGGCGTGGGCGATGGTGCCGGTGGCCAGAACGGTGAGCATCGCCGCGATGGTGACGGCCCTCGCCGCCCGGATATGTCGGCGGCGGGCATGCCGCATCAACTGGTACATGAGAGCTACGGTCTTTCTCGATTGTGTCGACGTATGCAGGCAGACACGGATCACGTGTCGGTTTGCCTGAATGCTGAACGACTCAAATCGATACCAGCAGCCAGCGTTTTGCAGAAAATCGATGTTTAGCCCCGCCTAACTCCGCCGAAGAGGGGCGTCGTGTGTCGGGGAATGGAACTTCGGCATCGGAAATCTGGATCTTAAAGCGAGACCCCTTCCGTCTCAAGAGGAATGGCCAACCGTCAGCTGGACGACCGACCATCTGGAGCGCTCTAATCGACACACCAAGAATTCAATCAAAGCTAGAGCGCGTTCAAAATTCGCCTCCCGCACACCGATATCACATCCGGCATGCGTTTGGTGCACTGCGGCTATCTGAAGCGCGAGGTTCGGCCCTGCCCACCGACTGCGACCGCCCAGCAGTAGCGGCACGGCCCGCGCTGTCATCAGCCTCGCGGCGTCGTCCGCTCACCGCACCATTTCACCGACGCCGCCGGTCAGGTCAGGTTGACAGGGGCACCGACCGTGATCGCCGCCCGGATTCGAGGTTCGACCCGGTCACGGGTAGCGGCCAGCAGGATCGCGTGGGCGAGCTTCGCCAGCTACGCAGCCTCGGATTCGCGAGTGTCCCAGCACTCGACGATCACCGTGCGCTGAGGAGTACCAGCCGATCGTTGCCGCCTGGCCCGCCGCGATACCGAAACGCCCGGCCACAACACCCTTTTCGTACCGCCGGAGGCAAGGCCGCACAGACCCTTTTGCTGAATCGCCAGCTGATTGCCGCGACCTCTCCGAGCGCAGGACTGGGCGACCTCGGGACGCTACCGCATCAGGCCGGAGCGCGGGCGTGACGCGATCGCAGAAAGGGCGCGCGTGGGGCACCGCCGAGCAAACCCACCGACACGGAAAACCGCTGGGCACCTATGGATTCCGCGACAAAACGACCCGCCCGACCACCTTGACCGCGTCACGTTCTGGAGCGAACGTTTGTGTCGTGAAATGTACTGAATTGTCCCGAAATGCAGCGGAAACGCCCTAAAGAACACTCTTACCTGCGGAAACGGGTGGTTTCAAATCCCCTATCCTCCGCTGCGAAGCCGCAGGTCAGGGGCAGCTTTCGGGTTGCTCCTGATTTGCGGTCACGTGCGGTCACGGTTTTCGTGGCATTCGAGGACAGTCGGCAGTTTCACGGCGCTCCCGGTGCGGGAGTGTCTGACCTGTTGGATATGTACCTCAGAGGTTGGCATGGCGAAGATCCGCGAACGCACGCGGAAGAACGGCAGCACCTACTACCAGATCATCTACTGGTACCAGGGCAGCCAAGGGTGTGAGAAGTTCGAAACCGAGCCCGAAGCCGAGCGGTGGCTGAAGGTCCTGGACACGGTCGGGGCGGTCGAGTGGCTGCGGATGCTCTACTCCGTCGAGGCCGCCACGACCCCGATCACCGACGTGCCCGGTGCACGGGATCTGCACCCAGATCATCGAAGGCTTGACCGGGATCGAGAAGGGCACACGGAACCGGTACAAGAGAATCCTCGTCAACGACATCGAGCCGTTCTTCGGCGCGGGCTCCCCCGTCACGGTGTTCACTGATCTGTCGGTGCCGCGCTGGGTGAATCATCTGGCCGAGAACGTCGGGAACGCCGCGAAGACGATCGCCAACAAGCACGGTGTGCTGTTCCAGCTGTGCAAGGCACTCGTGCGGCGCAAGTTGCTGACCGAGAACCCGTGCCAGCACACGAAACTGCCGCGCGTGGTGTCGACCGAGATGTGTTTCCTGGAGCCGGACGAGTTCGCCGCCTTCCTCGCCGCGCTGCCGGATCGGTGGCGGCTGCTGGTGGAGTTCCTGCTCGCCTCCGGTGCCCGCTGGGGTGAGGTGACCGCGCTGCGGGTCCGCGACATCAACCGCAGCAAGCTCACGGCGCGAATCCACAAGGCGTGGAAGTACACCGGGAACAAGCCGATTCTGGGTACGCCGAAGACGAAGAAGTCCACTCGGACGATCAACCTGCCCGACCATCTCGTCGCGCGACTACCTCTCGATGGTCGTCATCCCGACGAGTGGTTGTTCGCGCTCGACGACGGGTCCCCGGTGCGGATCTGGTACTTCTACAAGGACATCTGGGTGCCCACCCGCGACGCCCTGTCGCTCGCGCGGTCGGCGAGCACATCGGCGCGCATGCGCATCACATCCAGGCCCTGAGCGACCGCTTTCGCATCACCCTGCCCGATCCGCTTCCACAGCCCGAGCAGCATCGCATCCAGCCGCTCCAAATCCAGGCGGGCCCCGATGTCGGCGGTCTCCTCCCGCGCCCGCAACGCGGCCGTGACCAGGTCGTAGGCGCGGTTCTCCGTTACACCAATCTGCTCGGCGATCTTCGCATACCCCACGCCCGCCTTCCGTAACTGCAGGGCTTGCTGCGCTGCAACCGATTTCGAAGAACTCACGTCAAGCCTCACCCCTTTCCGCCGCTCCGCGTGGAAGCAACGATGTGGCGGATAGAGGAACGAGCGCGACGCAGGGGCGGTGCTCGCAGACAATGCTCCGCGCAATCCTGTCGACGAAATCCGTTGGCCGACAGTTCATCCGGTCACTTACTTCCGTTCGGAAGATCTGCTGACACTTCGCCGGACCCCCAGATACCGTGACGTATCACGGACGTATTCCGGTGAGCCAGAGGGGATTTCACAGTCTCACGGAGTCCGCGTCTCGTGAGGGGATGAGAAGGAGGGGTACATGACATCCAGTCGGCAACACCACGGGCGCGCTCGACGATGGCGCGCCCACGCGGTTCGGACCGCCGCCGTTCTCGCAACGATCACGATGCTCGCGTTGGACCCAGCCGCGGCATCGGCGCGGCCCGCCGATCCTCCCTACCCGATCGGCGGCGCGATCAGGGTCGAATACGACGAAACCGGAGGATTCGACTTCTTCGGCAATGCGACCAATCCGGAATCCGACGCCGCACGGGGAGGCCGCTGGCAGGCCTTCGAGAAGAACAGCTCGATCTACTGGCATCCGCTGGTGACCAACGGCCACGCCCATCAGATCGGCGGTAGCATTCGGGACAAGTGGGGCCAACTCGGCTGGGAGAACGGGCCGTTGAAGTATCCGACGAGCAGGGAGGTGCCGGCCGGGAAGCCGGGGCGGTTCAACAACTTCGAGGGCGGGGCGATCTACTGGTCGGGTAACACCGGGGCGCACAACATCTGGGGCGCGATTTACGGCAAGTGGGGCGAATACAACTGGGAGAACGGCCAGCTCGGCTTCCCGGCCAGCGACGAGTTCGCCACCCGCAACAACGGGGCCGGACAGCACATGGAGGGCGGCGAGATCTACTTCTCCCCGCGTACCGGCGTCCACCCGGTGTGGGGCGCGATCCGCGATCAATGGGTGAAAGCGGGCTGGGAGAACGGGCGATACGGGTACCCGACCACCGACGAAGTCGACGGCGGGAACACCAGCAACAACACCCCGACCGGGTACGAGGGCAAGTGCCAATCCTTCGAAGGCGGGATCATCACCTGGAACTTCGCGCTGCCACTCTACGACAAGGACTTTTCATCGGTCTCCACGAACCCGACACCCCAGCTGACCATCTTCGACCACTCCAAATACAAGAGCGAAGTCAGCAACGCGATCACATTGTGGAACTCCAAGGGTCGCGTGAAAGTAGTGACGACCGGTGACCGGCAACCCATCATCCACGTGTTCGACGAGAATCGTGCCGACGTCTCCTACGTCGGGCTCTACACCAAAAACGCCGATATCAGGCTCAACTCGCACTACATGGACACATACCCCCCCGACGTGAACAAGAACACCGTTCTACACGAGATGGGACATGCACTGGGGCTACGTCACAGTTGCAAGGACAACATCATGTTCGCCAGAGTCACCTCACAACTCCAATTCGGAGACATCGATAACAGGTCCTACCAAGCGATGTGGGGAGCATCCTGATCATGCACGCAACCCTCAAATCAGCTTCCGCGCGGGTCGTCCACCTCGCTACCGCCGCGCTGACCGCAGCCGTCATCGCGGGTTGCGCACAGCCGGAGCCGTCACCGGAACCACCGGCACCGAAAGTCGTCCAGGTCACCAGCGACACAGCATTCGACGCGAGCGACCGCGACGCAGTGGCAGGCTGGGCCGACGCCATCTTCGTCGGAACCGTAGAGAAATACCTGGACACCAAGGCCCCGGCGTCCGGCACACCGGAGACTCAGTTCCAGGTATCGGTCGTCACCGAACTCAAAGGCGACCTCCCCGCCAAAGTCGTGGTCAACCAGATCGGCGGCATGTCCCACGACCACAACCTCATCGTCGTCGACGGCATGCCATTGATCTCCAGCACGAAAACCTACCTGTTCATCGCCCGCTATTACGCCGAGAAGAAATGGCTCACCATCGCGAACGGGCTCGGCGCCACGGAACTGACCGGCCCGAACCGAGCCAACACTCAACCCGAACCGGATGCCGTCGAACGAATGCGCGACGCCATCGCCCATCAAAAGCCATTCGGAGACGAAAACACACGGCCGAAACTGCCCGACCCCGCCACCCTCCCCTCCGACATCACCGACACCCCAATCCCACCACAGACCCCGAGTCCGACACCGACCCCGACCGGAACCGGCACCCCGGCCCCCACCACGAGTCGTCCAACAACGGCCCCAACCAGATAGCAGCTCCACCATCGGGCCTCCACTCGTGCACGAGACCACTATCCAGTAGGTGGATTCACCCGCCTGGAGTTCGGTCGTGAGCCCGAGACACCACAACCGACCGCTCACTCCCACACACCAGGGAGAGACGGTCGGTTCTCGTTTACGCCCTTCAGGTGGCGATTGGCGGCCCCGCAGCCGATGCGGGGGCACTACGAGGTGCGGGGTCCGAGACTAGAACTCGGCGCACCACCCTGGAGGGGCGGTTCCAACCCTGGCCCCACCCCGCCATCCGTCGACGGCGAGTCCAGCCCCCGGCCTAGGTTCCGGGAGCACGACGACAATAGCTCTGAATTTTGTTGTGCTGCAACGATTTTCATTGTTCACAAAGATGTTGACTTCACCCGCCGGTCAGAGCGTTCATGGTGTGGCAAGCAACCACCCAGCAATGACCGAAGGAGCTGAAATCTCATGGACCCGGACCGCATCGGGATCATCCCCGACCGCGACCTCACCCTGGCCCGGCGCGCGGTGATCGACCGCGCCCTCGTGCACCTGCGTGACACCAACCCGGCGGTCGTGATCGCGCAGCTGGCCGACCCAGACCTGCGCCTGCACGACCATCTGCGCCGCGACCCGCAGGCTCTGGCGGCCTCGCTCGCCGAGGGCCGCTTCGGTACCGGCGGCCGGTTGTTCGGCGCGTACAAGGGCGCGCAGCAGGTCCTGCGCGCTGCGGGCCTGCCCACCAACTGACCACCACAACCGACATAGGGAGGGAACACGATGACCGAGAACCCGGACCGCGACCGCGACCGAGGTCGCCGGGAGCGCGACGTCGAGTGGCGCGACGAGCCCGACCCCGGCCGGGGGGACTGGATGGACTGGGAGGGCGTCACCATCCGCGACTGGGGCCACGCCCTGGTCGACGTGCGCGGCGGCACCGTACGGGTCGCGGTCTACGACGACATCAACGAGCGCGAGGCCCTGCTCACCCTGCTGCCCGAGCAGGCCATCACCTTCGCCGACTGGGTGGTCTCGGCCGCCTACTCGGCGGCGGAGAACCTCGCCCGCATCCCACCCCGGCCACAACCGGACTGACCCGCCGTTCGATCGCCACACCGCGCACTCGCGCGGAATCCATCCAATTCTGTTGCTCGTCAGCGTATTTCGCGAACATCCACGGCGATCCCCGACTTCACTTCCGGCAACACGAGAGCTATCGTTTCATCACCGTAAATAGACACGAAAAATACTGGTAGAGAAGGGGATTAGGTTATGAAGGTCGGTGTGCCGGTGTATTGGATCGGCGAGACGGGCGTCGATACCACGGTCGGCAAAATCCTGGCGTACCCGGCGGTCGATCCGGACGGGGTCGCCGACTACCACGTCGCCGAGATTCGGTGGGCCGACGGAGAATTCGAGGTGTGCCTGCTGCACGAGATCGCACCGGTGCCGGACCCGACCCCGGAGCAGATCGCCGCCGTCGCCGCGTTCTAGTACTCCAGCCGGACTTCACGTTCGTGTGAGTTGGTTTGATCGTCGCTGGTAGTGGCTGGTGCGGGCGCGGTGTTGGTGTCTGCGACGCCAG
>NZ_JBITDI010000048.1:0-9438 GCF_044454005.1 Nocardia sp. NPDC051570
ACGGGTCGCCCCGCCATACCCGACGACCCGGATACCATCGAAAAACCAATCCGAACCCGATCAAGCCAGGCCGCTACCGCCCTGCAAGATCGAGGCTAAAGAACGTCGGCAATTGCATATCGACCGAAAATCGTTGCGCGGCAGTCGCGGTCCACTTTATTGCTTCAAATTAACTACAAGCCACAGTTATATGCATTGGCTCGATCGAAAATCCTTATCCGGGCAGCGAAGAGCGCCGCTCTCGGCGGGTTCCTTGACGCGGTATCGGTATTCCCTGGGTCGATATACGACAATATGGGTTATAGCAATGTCCATAGACTGGAACCACGTTCGATCCAATCAGCCTGAGTCGAGCCGATGACACCCGGCCCAGGCATTGATCACCACCTCCGTCTATTACCAGCAACTTCGGCTGAACTGTCCAATTACCACGACCGAAGTCAACGCTTTGCGCCCGGCTGGGTTATCCGCGCGGGTGCCGCGGCGCCGATGGTCGTGGTCGTAAACGTCGGTGCCGGATTGGGGTAGCAGGACACCGGAACGTCCAACGGGCCGAACGGCCCCTGAACGTTACTGGTGAGTGTCAGGCCCGGGTCGCTGTAACTGGTTCCGGACAGCGTGGTGGTGATCGAACCCGAGGTGCCCGCCGTCACGCCAATCGTTTCCGCAGGTAGGGTGAAGTTCGAGCCACCCGCGATCGGGCCGGGGATGCTCAACGCGATGTTGCCTCCGGAAGTGTCGACGGTGCCGGTCACAGTGCCGCCCGACACGGTGGCAGAGTTGACAGTGGAATTGGTCGGGTTCGGCATCACCAGCCGCAGGTCGTGAATGTTGTTGACGGTGAATCCATTGGAATTGGCCGGGACCGTTTGCTGGGTCGAGGACAGCGTGATCGTCACCGCGGAACTCGGCCCGGCCGAGGTGGGTGCGTCACCGGCCACCTGCATGGTCATCGTCGTCTCCTGGGACACACCGAAGACAGTTCCCTGACATTGGAAGTTGACGGTGGTTGTACTCTGCGGATCAGCATCGGCCGGTGACGCCAGACACCACGTCGCCGCCAGCGCGATCGGAGCAGCAGTAGCAATCCGGATAAGTAGGGCGATGGTCGGCTTCATGACTCTCTCCAAAGGCATAGACGAAAAGTGGCGGCGCAGTTGCTGATTCAGCATCGCCGTCACCGAAACCGGACCTAAAATGTAACCCGTTCTCGTTGGTCAGATGCCCAGTTTCGATACCCCCTATTTGACGCACAAGCGACAACTTGTGCGCGCCTGGATGTCGGATCCCGCTCTACGACAGAACCTTCCCGCTCCGTGGCCGGATCCTTACGCGAACCAGCGTCGATCGTGCATCGAAAGCTTCAGTCCGATACCGAGATTGCAATAGGCACGGCCGCAACGGTTCATCGAGAACTCCAGGTCGAGAGGCGCCGCAGCCGAGGCTGCCAGCGCTCCTACCAACGCGCAAAGGCCCCGCCGTGCAACGGCATTCCGATCGCGTGGGGCGGCCGGTAGGTTGCCCGGCATGTCTAGCGACGATCTTCCGGCCGAGGTCGGTCGGAGTGTGGATCTGTTCCTGACCGCCGTCGACGAGTTGGTGCCGGGCTTGGTCATCGGGTTCTACCTGGTTGGATCGGTAGCCTTGGGTGACTTTCATTCCCGCGGTGCCGGGCGCGGTCGGCTCGATACGGCCAGCGATATCGACTTCGTCGCAGTGACCGACCGTCGTCTGGAGGGGGAATCTCAGGAGATGGCGGCGTTGGCCGAGGCGCACGCCCGTACGGTGGCCGCCTTCCCACGGCCGAATTTCGACGGCGCGGTTCTCACCTGGGCCGACTTGGCGGCAGGACCGAGCGGCTGCCCCGATGTCCCGTGCGCCCAGGAGAGCCGGTTCACCCCGGCTGGACGGTCCGGCATCAACCCGGTGACGTTCTGCGAGCTGGCCTGGCACGGGATCGCGGTGCGCGGACCACAGCCGACCGATATCGACGTGTGGGCCGACCGGAATGCCTTGCGCGAGTTCACCATCGATAACCTCCGCGCCTACTGGCGGCCGTGGTGGCAACGGAACCGGCAGCGGCGTCCGTTACCTCTCGCCATCGGACTCAGTGCGTGGTTCCCAGTCTGGACCGTTCTCGGCGTGAGTCGACTGCATCATCTTCTCGCCACCGGAACGTTGACCTCCAAATCCGGCGCTGGCCGGTACGCCCAGAAGGTGTTCGACCCGCGCTGGCAGCGCACCGTCGCCGAAAGCCTGCACCTACGCACCAACGGCACCGAGGGCCACCGCGGTTACCGCAATCCGCTGGCCCGCCGCCGCGACACTCTCGCCTTCCTGGACACCACCATCGACGCTGCGTTGGCGCTGCCCGTCGAGTCCTGACCGCGCCACGTCCCAGAGTCCTCGGAACTCGATACGGCCGGACGAGGCGTGCACGCGATAACCTTCCAGAAACACCGTCACCGCAAGGGATTTGATGCAGACAAGCCTGCATCCGCTGCCCGATGCTCGTTCCCCGTCGGTTCACGAATTCCGAAGTGGCCGTGGCGACGAACTGCCGGGTCCAGGGCTCGATGACTGGACTGCCGTGAGGCCCCCGGGGCCTCGCGTCTGTGCAGTGTTAGAGAGTTGCGCAGCAATCGGTTTCACGCGGTGTTTCGTTCACTCGGTCGGCACTTTGCCGGTGATCAGGTCTATGAAGCTGTTGGGGGCGTTGTCGCCGAAGAGGACTGTCGGATTCGGCGGCGAACTGCGCGCTGCGCGGGAATAGGGCTTGTTCGTATTCCGCCAGTGCAGTGGCATGTCGCGAACAAGAGCGAACTGCTCAAGGCCGCCACCGCCGTCGCCGTCGCCCGCGCAGTGGGCAACCCCGACCCCGATGCCTCCCCGCGCGAGGCAATCCATGCCGTCGCGCTCGGAGTTTCGACGCGATCGACGCACCCGTGGATCGGCGCGCAACTGTCGCGCCCTCCGTGGCAGGACACGATGGCGGAGATCTTCGAGCGCATCGGCCGAGCGGTGCAGGCGCTCGCAGCTTCTGCCACAGTGCAATTCACCTCGACGTTGGCACTGCTGCACTACATCATCGGCGCGAGCGGGCAGAACGCGACGAACTCCCGGTCCGCGGCAGAGCTCGGCGACAGGCAATACGTTCTCGCCACCGAGACGCAGCGCTGGGAAGGACTCGATCCCGAGCAGTACGCGTTCACCCGCACTGTGGCAGAGCGACTACGTGCGCACGACGATCGCGCGGAGTTCCTCGCCGGAATCGATCTCATCCTCGAGGGCATGCCGTTCTCGACAACAGTACTACATGTGCATACAGTCCGTTATGGATACTTCGATAAGTTAAAAAACGTGCCGATATCCTTGAATTGCGCGTCACCCGTTCACGCAGATACGGTCATGTGTGTCCCGCCCCTGCGAAGCAGCGGAACTCGTCGGTCCCTCATGCCAGGCTTCAGATGCTCACTTATTCCGCAGCCGGAGGGAACGACATGGCCGATATCGACGACCGAGCTGACGCGGTCCATCGGCGGGTGTTGCCCTGCGAGGGCTGGTCAGCCAGCGACCTGATCGAGTGGCCGTCGGCCACACCCGTTTGCGGCGGTTCGCTGCAGCATCGTCCTCACCACGCCGGATCCAAGCCCTGCGCGAGCGGATCGATCCTGCTGTCCGCCAACGCATTCGACAGCCGCGCTTCGACAACCTCTCGTGGCGCGGCTGTTATATCCGAATGACGCTGCGATTGCGCTCAGCTGCCTAGTCTCGACGGTAGCCCGGCCAGACGGTCGCGGCCTGGACAACGACGACGATCCGTCGTCGTTCTGGATCGGGAGTTTCGATGAACTTGTTCACCGTTCGCCGCGGCATCGCCGTCGTGGGAATCGCCGGGGCGGCCGCGGCCGTCGCGTTGACAGTTCCCGCGTTGGTTACCGCTCAGCCGGTATCCCCCATGTCGAGCGTCGCGCGAGCCGGACATCCGGGGATCGTGCTGGCGGACGGTCCCGGCGATCCGAATACCGGGACAAAGGGTCCGGGCGACCCCAGCGCCGGACAAGGCGGAGGTCCGGGCAACCCCGGTGCCGGGGGTGCAGGCGACCCCACCATGGGGCAGGGTTAAAGTCGGCCCGACAGGCATACCAAGGTCACATTCCGCCATGCGGCAGGAGAGCACCCGAACAGCCCACCTGCCGCATGAGGTGCATGCCTGATCACCTGTCCGGCAACATATCCGGCGTTGCCAGCGCAGTCTTGCCGACACCGCCTACTCTGTGCACGAAGATCAGGCCCGGTTCGGCCAGCGCGCTGATCGGTTGACCACCAACATCTCTGAGACGTCCGCACCTGCCGAATCCCGAACGTTCGCGAGGGACCGTTGAGCTGTGAAACGGGGTCTATAGCGCGCCTGTACAGTCGACGAAGTGTTTTCCGACTATCGACAACTGGACCGCAAACTCACCCTGGTCAACCGCAAGCTCGACCTGATCATGCAACATTTGGGCATTCCGGAACTCGGACTCTCCGACGCGCAACTGACCGAAGTGGATGAGTTGCTGCGGAACAACCAGACGATCAAGGCCATCAAGGCCTATCGTGAGCTGGCTCCGGAGACCAGCCTTATCGATGCCAAGCAGGCCGTCGAGCGACGGGCGCGGCGGATCTGACTCGCACGGCTCGGCCATGAGCAACCGGTTCAGCCGCTACCTCCGGTATCGGTGTTTCAACCGTCACGAGTCAACCGAAGAAGACCGTGTCCCTTCCGGGTAACGCACGATAGGCAGCCGCACGGCGAGCGTTGGTCAATCGTCCGAACTGGTTGGCTGACGGTGCTTCCCAACGCGCACTCTTGCCGATGAGCGCGTGTTACGCGCTCCGGCTCGGCTTGTCAGGCGCAACGAGACTCGGAATCCAGCTCTATTCGCTATAAGATTGCCAATCGGCCGAACTGCGGCCAGTGCTTCGTTCGAATCGCAGACTGATCCTTACACAAACAGTTTGTATGCTAGCTAAATGAACAAGCGGCTTATTGGGTTCGCGATCGCGGCTGCGCCGGATCGCTCGTCGCGGTGGGCGCGGTTTCGCCGACGAGTTTGATGAGCAGGGTGGTCAAGCGCCGCTGTTCGGCGGCCGTCAGTGGCGCGAGTGCGGCGGCGTCGACTTCGTCGGCGACCGGTGTCGCGGCCCGTATCGTCGCTTTGCCCTTGGTGGTGAGTCGCAGGAGTTGGCGGCGGCGGTCGGCCCGGTCGGAACTGCGGGTGATCAGCTCTCGTTCCTCGAGGCGATTGAGTAGTCCGGCGAGGGTCGACTTGTCTATCGCCGCGCGCGCTCCCACGGTGACCTGGTCTAACCCGGGGCTGCTGCTCAGCACGCTCAGTACCGCGTACTGCGGTTTGGTGAGTTCTGGCAGGCGCGTCTGCCAGCCGGCGGTATGGTCCTGCAGGACTCGCCGCATGAGATGGAACACAACATCGTCCGGATGAGCCATAGGTCCAGGATAGTATCTATACGGACGGTTTGTATACAAACTAGTAGCTGACTCGCTCTCACATCCATCGAGAGGAACATCATGCGACTGATCGTGGCCATGACCGGCGCTACGGGCGCGGCGCTCGGAGTGCGGCTGCTCGAGGAATTGCGTGCGCGCGAGGATGTGGAGACTCATCTGGTGATCAGCCGCTGGGCCCGCAGCACCATCGAATGGGAGACAGGCCTGAGCGTGCGCGATGTCGCCGCGCTGGCCGACGTCAGCTACAGCCCGGATGATCAGGCTGCCGCGATCTCGTCGGGATCCTTTCGCACCGATGGCATGGTGATCGTGCCCGCGAGCATGAAAACCGTCGCCGCGATCCGGCACGGGTACGCTGACGGGCTCGTCGCCCGCGCGGCCGATGTCGCGCTCAAGGAGCAACGCAAGCTGATCATCGTTCCGCGCGAAGCCCCGTTGAGCGCAATCCATCTGGAGAACATGCTCGCCCTGGCGCGGCTCGGCGTGCTGGTCATTCCTCCCATGCCGGCCTTCTACCAGCATCCGGTCACCGTCGAGGACGTCGTGGCGGGATTCGTCGGCAGGCTGCTTGCCCATTTCGGTATAGAGAGCGAACACAACTACGAGTGGACCGGCTTCAAAGACGCCCGAGCAGCCGACGCGTCCCGAGAGGGGCTCCGATGACCACCGGCGCGTTCGACGGCCCGCTGCCGCCGATCACGGATCTGCGGTCCGCGCTCGACCGGTTGCGCCGGTTTCCCGGGCAGTTGATCGAGACCGATCATCCGGTCGATCCAGCCGGGCAACTGGCCGGTGTGTACAAACGCATCGGCGCCGGGGGCACCGTGGAACGCCCCACACGCACCGGCCCCGCGATGATCTTCGGCAATGTCACCGGCTATCCCGGCTCGCGAGTCTTGGTGGGGCTCATGGCAAGTCGGGAACGGGTCGGCCTCTTGCTCGACAGTCCCGCCCGCGCGCTCACCCAACGCATGGCCGAGGCGATCGACACGGCGCAGGGCCCGGTATTCGTCGGCCCCGACCAGGCTCCGTGCCAGGAGATCGTGCACCGTGCCGACGATCCGGGCTTCGACCTGCGTACCCTGCTGCCCGCGCCGACCAACACACCCGAGGATGCCGGTCCGTATTTCTGCCTCGGCCTGGTGCTGGGCAGCGACCCGGAATTGGGCACCGATGTCACCATCCACCGCCTGTGCGTACAAGGGCGTGACGAGATTTCGATCTTCTTCGCGCCCGGCCGCCACATCGACGAATTCCGCCGCCGCGCAGAAGAAGCCGGGCGGCAGTTCCCGATTTCGGTGAATATGGGCTTGGACCCCGCCATCCCGATCGGCGCGACCTTCGAAGCACCCACCACCCCGCTGGGCTACGACGAACTCGCTATCGCCGGAGGACTACGCGGTGCCCCGGTCGAGCTGGCCGACTGTGTCACGGTGCCGCAGAAGGCGATTGCCCGCGCGGAGATCGTCATCGAGGGCTACATCCTGCCCGGCGTGCGCGTGGCGGAGGATCAGAACACCCATACCGGTCACGCCATGCCGGAATTCCCCGGTTACGATGGACCCGCCAATCCGGCCCTGCCGGTCATCAAGGTCACCGCGGTCACCACCCGCCGCGACCCGATCCTGCAAACCCTTGTCGGGCCCGGTGAAGAACACACCAGCCTTACCGGAATCCCCACCGAGGCAAGCATTTTCAATGCCCTGCACGCGGCCATGCCCGGCTTCGTCCCCGAGGTCCACGCCCATACCGCCGGCGGCGGGAAGTTCCTCGCGATCCTGAAGTGCGACAAGAAATCCGCCTTCGACGACGGCCGCGCTCGCCAGGCCGCGCTCGTCGCGTTCGGCGTCTATTCCGAACTGAAAAACATCGTCCTGGTCGACACCGACGTCGACATCTTCGATAGCGACGACGTGCTGTGGGCCATGCAAACTCGCATGCAGGGCGATATCGACATCATCACCATCCCCGGTGTCGCCGGGCATGTCCTGGACCCCAGCCAGCAGCCCGACTACAACCCGGCACTGCCCGCCAAAGGCACAACGGCCAAAACGATTTTCGACGCCACCGCACCCTATCGCCTGCACGAGGCCTTCCAACGCGCCCATTTCCTCGATGTCGACCCCCGCCCGTATGCCCCGGGACTGAACCTCACCTATCCGTGACTCCTGGAAAGGACGATCGAGCATGGAACCTCGTATGGTGCGGACCACCACCGGGCTTGTTCGTGGCAAGTCCGAGAACGGCCTCGCGGTCTTCCGCGGCATCCCGTTCGCACAAGCACCGGTCGGGAAACTGCGCTTCCAAGCCCCGGTTCCGTACTCGCCGTGGAACGGAGTCCGCGACGCCGACAGTTTCGGTCCGCCGCCACCCCAGGCGTCGACGAATTCCACGACCAGCTCCGGCGACGAATGGTTGAGCGTCAATGTCTGGTCACCCGACGTGAAAGCAGCCCGGCTACCGGTGCTGGTGTGGATCTACGGGGGCGCCTTCATCATTGGATCGTCGTCCGAACCGATCTACAACGGGGCCACCCTGGCCTCTCACGGCGCCGTCGTGGTGTCGTTCAACTACCGGGTGTCGATGGAAGGCTTCGGCCGGATCGAGGGCGCGCCCACCAACCGGGGACTGCTCGATCAGATCGCCGCCCTGCGGTGGGTCGGCGACAATATCGCCGCATTCGGCGGAAACCCGGAAAACATCACCCTCTTCGGACAATCCGCGGGCGCGGGATCGATCGCGATGCTGCTGGCCGCCCCATCAGCACGGGGGTTGTTCCACCGCGCGATCGCTCAGAGCGTTCCCACCGCGCTGCAATCCCCGGAACTGGCCACCGACATCGCCACCGTGGTCGCCAACCAGGTCGACAAGCATCCCACCGTCGCCGAACTGACGTCGATCGATCCGTGGACACTCGCCCGAGCCGCGAAAACGGTGAGCGACAACATCCCCCAGCACCAGGACCGCTGGAGCTTCGGCCTCGTTGTCGCCGGAACCCCGTTCGGTCCGGTCATCGACCCGGAGTCCCTCCCGGAGTCGCCGTGGCAAGCCCTCGCCCGCGGCGCGAGCCGCGACATCGCGCTCATCGTCGGCCACACCCGCGACGAATACAACCTGATGATCACCGCATCGGGTGGCGCCGACACGATCACCGCCGCGCACACCGAGCAGGCGCTGAGCCTGCTCCCCCCGATACCCGACGGCCCCCGGGCATACCGCGCCGCCTACCAGCACGCCAGTGACGAACAGCTCTACCAGATCGCCTGCTCCGACTTCTTGTTCCGCATGCCCAGCCTGCACCTGGCGCAGGCCCACGCCACCGGCGGCGGAGCCACCTACCTCTACGAATTCCGTTACGAAACAAAGACGATGGGGGCCGCACACACCGCCGAACTCCCCCTGCTCTTCGGCACGCTCGACACCGCCGCCGGCGAACGCCTTTACGGCAACCCGCCCCCACAAACTGCCGTCGCGCTGGCCGAACAGATACAAACCGAGTGGCTGTCCTTCGCCGAGACCGGCGACCCCGAATGGCCCACCTACACCTCCGACTCGCAGCAGGCCCGCCGCTTCGACACCACTTCCACGACGGGCCGCTACCCCGAACAGGAGTCACAGCAAATCTGGGCCGCTGCCACCTTCGACCCGCTGCCCCTGCGACAGAGATGACAACAGCTGCCGAAGACCGTGACTCGACCTCCTGCCGAGGCCGGATGGGCGCTGTCGAAGACGATGTCCTCGAGGGTTGCCTGGAAACTACCTTTGCAACGCTCCGGCTACCTCCCGCAAGGGTAGAACGAGATACCCCCAGCGGGTGACGACTCGAACACAGTTACAGAGACTGAATTCGTGATGTCGTCATGAGCTGAGGGGTGCGAGGCCGGTTGCTGTGAGGCAGCCGTCGATCAGGTGGGGCCGGTGCTGAA
>NZ_JBITDI010000049.1:0-7657 GCF_044454005.1 Nocardia sp. NPDC051570
TCAATGCTGCTGGACCCCAAGAGCTGGCCGGTCTGGCTGCAGGTCGCCGGCACCGCGCTCGCCGCGGCCGTTCAACAACCCATCGGCCACCACTAACCGCGGGATCGGGCCGCGGTCTCGGCTGTCGCAGCAACATCGTCCTGCTGGACCGGAATTCGAACCGCAACCCGACTCCGACCAGCGACGTGTGCGGTCACCGAAACCTTCGGTTCACGGCAATACGACGCACGCGGGACCGAGAGCGATACCGGTCCCGACGGTCACCTTTTCGGTAAGAGAGGGAGTACCTGAGAGACGCTCGGTCGCCCAGATGTAGTGCATCCCTTTCTCGGTCGGCGTCCAGGTGGCCGTCGCCTTCCCGGACTCGTCGGCCACCGGCTCGACACCATGGAACGGCACCTCGGTCGGACTTGACCCGACGCCGTCCAAAAGGATCACCGTGGCACCCGGCGTCGCGGTGACCGTGACGGCGTAGGAGCAGCCGGTTCCGTACGAGCCCGAACTCCCGAAGCTGAGACCGGACGCGATATCGAGACTGGTGACCGCGGCTCCAGCCTGAGGAGCGGCCAACGCGACGACAGCGCTCAGCGCACCGGCCGCCGCGACCGCGGAAACAAACCTCTTCGAAACGATCATGACGAATTACCCCCACTGGCAACAGATTTCCCCTTCGACCGGGGACCACGCCGAGGCTTCCACAAGATCATGACGAAAGCAACCGCGGCAAGCCGACGTGCACATCCTCGAAAAGCCTGGCAGCGCAAGCAAAAACCTAGGACCGGGTGCGCCGTCCTGCGGGCGTTGCTACCCCCGCCGGGCTGGATGTTCCAGAGGGCGAGTTCGCCGGTGTCGGGGTCGATGTAGCGGGTGGTCATCGTGTCCCCTGTTTCCGGTTCGTGTCGGGCCACACCATGAACGCTCTGTCTCACCGTGAAATCAACTCGGAATTCCACCGAAAACTGTTACTACACAACATCTTTAGACGTGGTGTCGGTTGCCTTCGCGGACGGGGAGAGTGATTGGATCCCGAACCACTGCGTGAGCACGGTACGCAGTTCGTCCGGGTCGGGCCGGGGTTGCGACGACGCCCAGGCCACGTAGCCATCGGGACGGACCAGCACAGCCGTGGCGGGCACCTCACCGACCGGCCGTCCGGCGGCGATGGTGAGCTGGTCTGCGATATCGGTCACCGAGGCTGCGACCACGCCGCCTTCGGTGAGATCAACAAGTACCGGCTGCCCATCGCGGGCAAGCTCTGCAATACGTTGCGTTCCACCGGTACTCGCCACAGCGAAGTCGGGCACCCAGCGTCCCGTAAGAGGATGCGCATCGGCGCCCATGGTGTAGCGGTTTTCAGACCCCGATAACAGGTCGTCGAGGCGACGGACGTTATCGGGATCTCACCGGCGGCGAGAGTCACCACTGCGCACATAGCTCACGCTCGATCACGGGCAAGCCGCCGCTGGCCACTCCGCCTCGGACAGGGCCTGCCACCGGCATAGACCGCGGCAACGTTACGAGATTCACGACCGGGCCTGCAGACTGAAGGTATCGACGACAGTGGGGGTATCGTCGGCGGCCAGCACGATGTATTGCCCTGAGATCCGGCCATTTTCGACCGACAGTCGCAGGAATCCCCATTTGTCGTCGCAGAACTGGTTCAGGATGATGCCGGGCCCGGCGGTCATGCCTGCCGTCGCACCCGCGGCCATGGCGTGCAGATTGTGGTAACCACCCGCACCGGCGACGATGTAGGGGATCTGGCGGTCGCCGATGGTCCGGGTGAAGCGCTGGTAGTTGTGGACGTGGCCGCTCAGGACCAAATCCGCTGTCCGGCCCGAGGTTCGGAAGGCCTGGTCGAGCAGGACACCCATGGCCGGGCAGCTGCCATGGTGGCTGTCGCCGGACAGCGGCGGATGATGCAGGGCGACCACGACCGGCAGCGCCGGATCGGCGGCGGCCAATTCACTGGCGAGCCAATCAGACTGATCACGGTGCACCGCGCCCCCGCTGGGCACATTGGTATACAGGCCGATGATCGTCAGGTAGGGCGGCGCCTGCAAGGTCCAGTAGACATTCGGCTGGTCCATGGTGTCGCGGTTGTACTCGTGGAAGCGCGGATCCACGTGCGGTGTGGCCGAGCAGAAGTTCTGCACGAACGCCGACAGCGAAGCAATGCTGGGATCGTCGGAATTGTCGCCGTCGTGGTTGCCGGGGATGGCGAAGATCGGCACGTTGTAGGACACGTAGGGCTCGTAGAACTGTGGCCCGTACTCGGATTCGTCGCCATTGAAGTAGACGACATCGCCGAGATGGTAGAGAAACGCCGGGCGGGGTCCATTGGCGAGATCGGCCGTCAAGGCCGCGGCGACGGCGAGCTGCGGGTGCGGGTCCTTGATCCCGCCGGTGTCGCCGACGCAGTGGAAGGTGAGTGTCCCCGGCCCGGGCGCGCCGATCACATCGGCGAGCGCGAGCCGGTACGGGTACGGTCCGGTCGGCGCGGGCAGTGGATGAAACGGCTGATCGGCCGTCATCTCCAACGGATTCTGGATCTGGCCCAGGGCAGTCGTCGGGGGGATACCGAAGTGGCGGGGCTGGTTCGGCATTGGTTGCGTACTCACTGTCCGAATCCGTTGTCTCCCGCGGCCACAACTCGATGGGCCGCCCCGGCAACCTCGAACTTCCTCGTTCCCGCCACCGATCACCCCAACATCTGCCGAAGGATTCGTCCATCACATGATAGGAGGCGAGGAAGCGGCCGGTCACGGAATGGAGTTTCTCGGCACTCCACGCATTCCACAATGGGTGCATCCACGCAGGACATGACCCGATATGGCAAGCGAACCAATGTTAATGGTGTGCGCGGAACTCCAGGGATGTCGTATCGTGGTCGAGCCCTGCACCGAAGATTGCTTCGGCGGCAGGCGCGGAGTTCCTGTTGCTTCTGTAGTGGATTCGAGGTGGTGACCTATATCCCAGGCCATGTAGCCGTCCGCGTTCCCCCACGTCCTGATTTCTGAACGTGTCGGGGGGCGGACGTCGCGCTGGCCTGAGTTGCGTCACCCAATCCTGTTTTCCGTCATTTCCCGGGTGCAGCTCTGCAGACTGCCTCGGGTGTGGTGTTGTCCGGCCCTGGTGTGGTTGACGGCGAGCTCCCCGATTCCCGCACCAGGAGTCCTACCGTGAATTCCTCCGCGCTCGACAACGAGCCCGAGCACACCCCTGAGCCCTCGGCCCATGCCTCGTCCGGCACGGCGTCGAAGATGACGACGGCCGCCAGGATCGCCCTCGCGGTCGTTCTGACCGGCGAACTCATGAACATCCTCGACGATTCGGTCGTCCTCACCGCCATCCCTACCCTGCAACAGTCGCTCGGCGCCGGACCGGCCGCGGTGCAGTGGCTGACCGCGGGCTACGCGCTGACCTTCGCGCTCGGACTGATCACCGGTGGCAGGCTCGGTGACCTCTACGGCCGACGCCGGATCTTCCTCCTCGGCACCGTCGGGTTCACCCTCGCCTCGCTGCTGTGCGGCATCGCGGCCGGCCCCGGCATGCTGATCGCCGCCCGGGTGGTCCAAGGCAGTGCCGCCGCCGTGATGATCCCGCAGGTCCTGGCCACCCTCCACGTCACCTTCGACGGCGAAAACCGCAGCAGAGCCTTCGGCCTCTACGGGGCCGTCCTGGCGATGGCCAACGTCGCGGGTCCGGTCCTGGGCGGCGCGCTCACCGAGGCCGACCTGTTCGGGCTGTCCTGGCGGCCGATCTTCTTGATCAACGTGCCCATCGGGCTGGCCGTGATCATCCTTGGACGCAAGTTCATCACCGAGTCGACCGCGGCGAAGGCCGACCGTCTCGACCTCGCAGGCATGCTGCTGTCCGCGATCGCGATGGCGCTGATCGTCTTTCCGCTCACCGAGGGCCACGCCCACGGCTGGCCGCTGTGGTGTTTCGCCATGCTCGCCAGCGGTCTGCTCGTGCTCGGCGTCTTCCTTCGCCATCAACAGCGCCGCAAGAACGATGCCCCACTGGTGGCGCTGTCGCTGCTCGAGAACAACCAGTTCTCCGGCGGTCTGTCCGCGCAGTTGACGCTGGCCCTGCTGTGCGGGCTGTTCTTCATGACCTGGAGCCTGTACCTCCAGCATGGCCTGGGCATGAGCCCGCTGATGGCAGCGCTGGCCTTCGTGACGCTCGCCCTCGGCGAGCTGGCCGGTGCGATGACCGCGACGAAGACCGCTGGACGCTTCGCGCGTCGCCTGCCCCAAACCGGCGCCCTGATCGCACTCGCCGCGATCACGGCCTACGGGATCCAGATCAGCAGCGGGCAGGCCGAGATGACCCTGCTCGCGATGACGGTTCCCGTTCTGCTGCTCGGGTTCGGCTTCGGCATGATCGGCGGACCGATCGCCGATCTGACTCTGGCGAAGGTTCCACACGAGAGCGCCGGTTCGGCCTCAGGCCTGTTCAACACCGCGCTCCAACTGGGCTACGCCCTCGGTATCGCACTGACCGGCCCGGTGTTCTTCTCCGCCACCGGCGGCGTACCCACGAGCACGCTCAACCGCGACGCCTTCACCGGGGTGCTGTGGTGGGTCGGCGGCGCCTTGGCCGTGATGTGGGCTTTGATGTTCTTCCTGCCTCAGCGCATGAACGGCCGAGCCGAGGATTCCGCCGGGCAGTGACATCGGTCGTATCGGGTCACCCCTGAAGGGGCGTATCGGAATCGGCAATATGGGATGTTCTGAGCCGCACCGCATCTCGTCGGTCGACCGCGCGATATGCGGCCATGTGCGGATGTCGGAGCTGTCGATGGTCCGGTGGTCTGGTCAGGTGCGGTCACGCCGCGTGGATTCCCTCATCGTGCCCGTCCATCCGATGTCGAGCAGCGTGAAGATCTGGTCGAGTGCGGGCTCGGCGTCGTCGCGTCCGCGGACGAGCGCGACGGCTTCGAGGGCGAAATGGGCCAACGCGTGGCAACCGGCGTCGTCCTCGGGCAGTCCGGTGTCGGCGGCGATCGCCGCGGCCAAAGCGTTCTCGTGGCGCAGCCACATGCGGCGGAAGTACTCACGCAGCGCGGGCGTGGTGTCGATCAGGCGCACGAACTCGGCCAGGCGAGGATCGGTGCGGGCTCGGTGGGAGCGTTCGTCGCGTAGTAGCTGGCGCAGTGCCTGTGGGATGGATTGCCCGGCCAAGCGCTCGCGAACAGCGGTGACCAGCGCGGTCTCGCGGTCGGCGTCCTGGTCGAAGACCAGCGTTTCCTTCCCGTCGGGAAAGTGCTTGAACAGGGTGGCCACCGACACGTCGGCGACCTCAGCGATCTCCCGCACGCCGACCGCGTCGTAGCCCCGCTCCAGGAACAACTCCAGCGCGGCGTCGGCCAATGCCTGGCGGGTGGCGGCCTTCTTGCGCTCACGGCGTCCCGTCTCGGTCACGGCTCCACCTTAGCTGCCGCAGTGAACCGATACGAACATAGAACCGTTCGACTTATTGAACCGTTTCATTTACGGTGTGAGGGGTTGGGCCGTCCGGCCCGCACCGCGGCGACGAACACGCCGCCGCGGCCCACGTGGGAAGGATTGACTCATGACGACTCCACCTCGCATCGCCATCGTCGGCGGCGGACCCGCCGGGTTGATGTGCGCTCGGGTCCTGCAGGGCTACGGCATCGAGCCGGTGGTCTACGACGCGGACGCCGCCGTGGACTCCCGCGACCCGGGAGGGACGCTCGACCTGCACGCCGACTCCGGCCAGATCGCGTTGGAGGACGCCGGGCTGATGGATGCTTTCCGGGCGCTGGCCCGGGTCGAGGGCCAAGCCAAGAGCCGCCGGGATCACCATGGCGCGGTCCTCGACGAGTTCATTCCCGCCGCGGGCGACGAGGCGGCTCCCGAGATCGACCGCGGCCAATTACGGACCATGCTCTACGAGCACCTGGAACCCGACACCGTCCGGTGGGGACACAAACTCCGCCATCTCACCGCGCTCGGCGGCGGCGTCCACCGCTTGGATTTCGCCAACGGCGCCAGCATCGAAGCCGATCTCGTCATCGGCGCCGACGGCGCCTGGTCGCCGGTTCGACGACTGCTCACCGACGCGGTGCCGCACTACCTCGGTGTCTGCTTCCTCGACGCCCGATTCGACGATGTGGACACCCGTCACCCCGAGATCGCCGCGATCGTCGGTGACGGCCACATGTTCTCCACCGACGGCGACGGCCGCGCGGTGATCGTCCAGCGCAACAGCAACGGCATGGTCCGCGGCTACGTGGCCTTCCGCGCCGCGCTCGACTGGCACGTCATCGCCGGCGTGGACCTCACCGACCCCGACGCCGTCCGCTCCTACCTGTTGCGGGAGTTCAGCGAATGGTCCGCGGCCATGCGCCCGCTGATCACCGACAACGACGGCGACTACATACCGCGCAGCTTCTTTGCCCTGCCCGCTCCACTGACCTGGGACCACGTCCCCGGCGCCACCCTGATCGGCGACGCGGCCCACCTGATGGCGCCCTTCGGCGGCCACGGCACGAATCTCGCGTTGCTCGACGGCGCGGAACTCGCGCACGCCATCCACCAGCACAGCAGTCTCGACGACGCGGTCGCGCGCTACGAGGCGGCGATGTTCCCGCGCTCCGGGGAACTGGCCGTGGGCTCGAACACCGCGCTCACACGGTTTTTTTGCCACGACGTCCCCGGACGCACCGCACCTTCCTCCCGACCACGCGCGCGAACACCAGAACTACCAGGCCAGGGCAGCGGAATACCGACGTCGGCGAGCCGAAGACGGGCTCTGTGACGGCGGCGGCGGAGCTGCTGCACGTCGCGCAACCGTCGATGCCCCAGCAGATCCGCAACCTGGAGCGGGAACTCGGCGTCGGACAACTGGTCGATCAGTCCGCGTTGCCGCCGATCGAGAGCGTTGACGGCGAAGGCGCTGTGGCCGAGAACCACTGATGCGATGTGGTGAACTACGTAGTGAGCCATGAGGATGCGGAATCGGCCGCCGTGGGATCCCAGTCGTGCGACTGCCGCGTATAGAACCGGACCGACAGTCCGCTCGGGCTGCGAGCCACCAACAGCCAGCCGAGTAGGCCACGCAGGACCGGGGAATGCTCGATACCGAGGGTGTCGAGGCGGTCGGCGAGGCTGTCGAGGTCGTCGCGGGTGCCGACCGCGAAGGTCACGGGATCGAGCGTGGCGGTGCGCTCGGCGGCGTCTGGGTTCAACCGCAGTTCCATCGGTGCTTCCACCCCGGCGATGTGCACGATGTGGGCGAACACGTCACCGTCGGGGGTGTGGTGGTCCAGTCGCGGATCACGTCGGGCACCGACAACGGCCTCCCACCAAGCCAACTCGGCGCTCAGGTCGGTGGCGAAGATCTTCAGATGGTGGATTCCGTCGAATCCGGTGGGGGTGGTCATGGGTGTCCTATGCAGTGAGTACCGCGCGGATCGCGGCCAGGTCCTGGTCGGCGAGACCGGTATCCGCGGCACGGTCGTAGATTGCCTGGAGTGTGGCAAGGAGCAGCTCCGGAACACCCACACCGGCTGCGGCGGAACGGATGTGGCCGAGATCCTTGACGGCGGCGCGGACCGGACTGAGCACCTCGTCGCTGGTCCCGGTCAGTTGGGCGGCGCGGTAGTGCAGGTAGGTGCTGTCGGCAT
>NZ_JBITDI010000050.1:0-7338 GCF_044454005.1 Nocardia sp. NPDC051570
TCGAGGTGAGCGCGGTGGCCGCGGGCGGCGCGGGGGGGGGGGGGGGGGGGGTGTTTGGGGGCCGGGCCCCCCCCCCCCCCCCCGCGGGGGGGGGGGGGGGGGGGGGGGGCCCCCCCCCCCCCCCCCCGCAGCGGACCGGACTCAGGCCGGCTGCTTCGCGGACTTGGCGATGGTGTCCAGGTAGAGCTCCTCGAAGTACTGCGCCAGGATCGTCTGGTGCTCGCGGAGATACCGCTTGAACGCGGCGATATCGTCCTGGCTGCGGAGCAGATACCGGACGGCCGCCCACACCTCGCCGGGGTGGTCGTCGTTGATATCGGTGTGCGAGTGGTTGATCTGGCCGCCGATATTGGTTTCGCCGACCGACCCCTTCAGCGCCTGCAGCTTCTTGGGCTCCAGTTTCACGTTCACGTACTCGACCAGGTAGGAGTACGCCACCACGCCGAGCGGACCCTCATGATCGAGGAGGTAGGAGAAGTAGCCGGTCAGCAGCTTGGTCGACAGGTAGGGCTCGGTGGCCAGGAACTGCTCGCGCGAGACACCCACCTTCGCCAGGTCGTCGATGAACAGTTCGTCGTGGAGCATCTCCTCCTGCTCGTAGTTGGCCCAGACCTGCGCCGCCTCCGGGCTGCGCTTGGCGACCTCGACCAGCGCCTTGGCCTCGGCCACCCGCAAAAGCCGGATGCGCCAGGCGGTTTCGATGAGATTGCGCTTGTAGTACGCGGAGTCGACGTTCTTGCCCTCGAGGTGCGCGGCCTCAGGGACGTTGGCGTACCACTGCACGACCTGCTCGTCGAGCTGCTTGTCGATCTCGGCGCGCAGCTGGGCCGCGGCGGCCGCATTCAGGAACGGGGTGCGGTCCCCATAGCCGGCGTTGATCACGCGGTTCGGCATTGATGTCACCTTTCTTTGTGTTTGCTCGGACGTTCAGTGCGAGCAGTTCAGAGGTCGGTCGCGGGGCGAACGGTCGCGTCGCCGCGCAGCCGGCACTGGCAGGCCAGGCGGTAGTTACCGCCCGTCCGGCCGAGATCTTCGAGGAAGTCGAGCTCGTCGTCGTCGGGTTCGCCGAGGGCGCCGAGGCCCTCGAGCACCTCGACGACGCAGGCACCGCACGCTCCGGAACGGCATCCGAAGGGGATGAGTCGCTGCGGGGTCTCGTATTCGACTTCGGTCAGGGGGGATCCTGCGGGCAGCAGGACCTCGGTTCCCGTCGGGAGGATGGTCAGTTTCCTCAGGGTCATGGCAACGCCGCGACGTCGCGGTGGGTGGAGTACTCCGGCGCGAGGCGGGCGGCGGGACGCAGCTCGACCGCCGCGTGGTTCACCGCGGTCGCCGCGTCGCCGAAGCCCACGGTGATGAGCGGGACGCGACCCTCGTAGGTACAGATGTCGCTGATCGCGTACACCCGCGGCAGATTCGTCCGCATCGCCCGGTCGACCGCGATCTGCTGATTCGCCATCTCGAGCCCCCACTCGGCGATCGGACCCAGGTTGGTGATGAACCCCAGTGCCGCGACGAGAGCCTGTGCGGGCAGCGTCAATTCGTCGTCGCCGGTTCGCACGCACACCTGTTCCAACCGTTGCGCGCCGTGACAGGCCGTCACCTGGGCATCGGTCAGCACGCGAATATCGGCCGCGTACATCTGCTTGACGCTGTGCTCATGGGCGCGGAAGGCCGAGCGCCGATGGACGACGGTGACGGACCGGGCGATCGGCTCGAGGGCGAGGGCCCAATCGACCGCACTGTCGCTGCCGCCCACGATCACCACGTCACGGTCCCGATGCTCGTCGAGGCGCGGCACGTGATGCGCCACGCCACGCCCCTGGTAAGTCCCCAGGCAGGGCAGCGTGCGCGGGACCGAACGGCCGAGTCCGGCCGCGATCACGACGGCCCGGGCGCGAACGCGTCCGCCGTCCTCCAGCCCGATCGTCCAGCCCGCTGCCTCGTCCGGTGTCAGGGAGGCCGCCGTCCGGCCGAGCAGATAGTGCGGATCGAACGGCGCGACCTGGGCAACCAGGTTGTCGATCAGTTCTCGGCCGCGCACGGCCACATGACCGGCGACGTCATAGATCTTCTTCTCCGGATACAGGGCCGCGATCTGACCGCCCGGCTCCGACAGCGCGTCGACGATCGCACTGGAAAGCCCTCGAAATCCCGCGCAATAGGCGGCGTACAGGCCGGCCGGACCCGCTCCGACGACGGCCACATCGACTGTCGTCTCCATTCGATTGCCCGCTTGATTCATCGTGAACTCCAGGCCTTTGATTTGACGTTCATTTGCGCCGTTCGGCGCTTTTCGTGCGGATATGAATACCGCAGAGGATTAATTATCGATCGAGGAAACAATGTCGCCGATCATGATTTCATCATTCAAGGATTCGGCCATGTCGTCAAGAAGAGGATTTTAAACTCCGACCCGTTCTCGGAAGCCGAACGTAATTCATCATGCCGGGATTCGGTCGTATCGTCAAGAAATGGGTCGAAACTCGATCCGGAACTTATATATGGTTCGGACGAAGGCTCAGTCCCGCATCGACCGCCGTTGATTGAAGCGTGTCGCGAGTTCCTGCCATGCCTGCACACTCGCCGCCGCGAGTTCGGCAACGGGACCGAGACAATGGTCCGGCAGGTCCGCGATGAGGCGCTCGTATTCCTCGGTGTCCATCGAGGCCACGGCCAGGATGCTCAGTAATACGCGGCCGGATTGGGTGAATCGGAGCGACGGGTCGGCCCGGAGCGTACGCAGTATCGCCTCCGGATCGGCCGGGCGATCGCGGCGCCGCCGCACGGCCTTGCCGCGGGACGGGCCCGAACCCTGTGCGGGAGGAGCGATTTCCGGGCTCGGCACCGTCGCCCCGGTCTGCCCTCGTAGCCGATCGCGGACGTCTCGTACCGTGCCCGTGGAGACCCCGGCGGCCGCGCTCACCTCACGCAGCGACAGGTTCGGATCCCGCTCGAGGATCTCCTTGGCGAGCTTGCGGCCCGAAGCGGTGCTCACGGGCCGCCTTCGACCGTCGCGACCGATTCTGGTCTGCCCTGGAGGCTGTCCGGCCTTCTCCCGCAACGCGGCAACCGTCTTGTGCGACAGCCCGGCGACCGACGCGATCGCCCGGTCCGACCATGCCGCGTGCGCGCACAGAATGCGTCGAGCGGCCTCCTTCCGGTCGGCCAGCGACAGTGGCAGCCCGTGCCGGACGTTCGAGCGGACCGCCAGCACGAACGCGCTCTGGTCGTCTCCGTCGAAGAAACGGGCCTTGATCGTCGGCTCGCCCCGCAGTTGGGCGGCGCGAACACGGTGTACCCCGTCGATCACCCGGTTCGTACCCCGCTGAACGATGATCGGCGGCAGCTCTGCTCCCGACTCCGCCAAGGTCCGCGTGTGCTCACTGTCCTCGCCCGCCGACCGAGGCGAAAACGACAGGACGAGTTCCGCGATGGGAACCCAGTGGACGTCCACACCGCGGCCCTCACCACACGCCTGGACGTCCTCGAACTGCAGCAGTTGGGTTTCCGTGTCCGGTCTGCGAGTGCGGATCGCTTCGCTGTTCGCCACGTCGATAGCCCCCTCAGGTGCCCCCGGGCCCCTCCCAACCAGGAGGAGCATGCTTTGATCCCATGATCCGATGACGCGCCCCAAACGATGCCAGAAACCATGTGTGCGCAAAACTTCTTTCCGGAAAGATCGAGTTCAGAAACCCTTTATCGCCCACCGATCTCGCATTCATGGCCACCCGGCCACTGTGTAAGTGGGAATTACCCCCAGTTGCACAGCGGGCAACGGACCGCTCGTCGGCGCCGAAAGGCATGCAGTCAGAATTCGGGGCTTGTGCCGCTGCGGCAATGATGTTTGCACGTCGGAGCCATCTCCGGTCGTGACGCATCATCAAGCGGCGCACGGGAATCCTTGTCGCTCGGCGATCTTGGCAGGCACTGTTCAAAATGCGATGATCGAGCTAACTTGATCTACCGGAGAACCGCTGGGGAATTCCTTTCGATACCCGAGCCACTGCATGACAAATCACCGCATAACATTTCATGGAGGAGTTATCGTGTCTCTCTCGCGTCCCAGCCTGGTCGGCTCCGACATCGCGGATTCCTCGCCGACATCAGGACTCCTGGGAGATGCCGCCGAACGCACGACCGCGGCCCAGCCCTTCGATCCGCACGACTGGAGATCCGTCCGTGCGCAGTTCCTGCTCTCGCCCGAGCTCGCGCACCTGTCGAATTTCTATATTGCCTCGAACCCGACTCCCGTGCGCGATGCGCTCGCACGATACCGGAACGCGTTCGACGAGAATCCGCACGGCTTCCTCGACGACAACATGTTCCGCCGCGATGAGGACATGCTCTGGCGCACGGTATGTGCCGCCGCCGCCGAATACGTCGGTGGGCACCCCGACGAAATCGCCCTCACCAACAGCACCACACACGGACTCGCTCTGACCTACAACGGCCTGCGCCTGAAACCGGGCCAGGAGGTTCTGACCACGACCCACGAGTTCTACCCGCATTACGAATCAATACGCCTGGCCACCGAGAAATGGGGCGCGAGCATGCGCCAGATCTCGCTCTACGATTCGTCTCCGGACTTCTCCGTGGACGAGGCCATCGCACGGATCCGCGCCGCCGTGCGCCCCAATACCCGGGTCTTCGGCGTCGCCTGGGTCCATTCCAACACGGGCGTGCGGCTACCGATGACCAAGATCGCGGCCGCCATCGCGGATCTGAATCGCACTCGCGAAGAATCGGATCGCATCCTGCTGGTGGTCGACGGAGTCCATGGTTTCGGCGTCGCGGACGAGGACGTCGCGAAGATGGGCTGCGACTTCTTCTCCGCCGGCACACACAAGTGGATCCTCGGACCGCGCGGCACCGGAATCATGTGGGCGAAGCCCGAGAATTGGGCGCTTCTGCAGCCGACGATTCCCAGCCTGATGACCAAGGAGACATCGGCCGCCTGGCGCCAGAACCGCCAGCCGGTCGGCCCGACCCAAGGACCGTGGGTCAGCCCCGGCGGCTTCGCCGCATACGAACACCAGTGGGCCGCCGCCGAAGCCTTCCACTTCATCCGCCAGATCGGCCGCAAACGAATCCAGGACCGAATTCTGGAACTGAACGGCCAGATCAAAGAGGGCCTGTCCCGCATGAAACACGTCACGCTGCATACACCGCTCGATCCCGAACTGTCCGCAGGCATCGTCACTTTCGATGTACAGGGCTACAACCCCCAGGACGTGACCCAAATCCTCCGCGACAATCAGATCATCGCCAGCACCACACCGTACGCGGAGCCCCGTGTGCGCCTATCCGCCGGAATCGTCAACTTCCCGGAGGAAATCGACAAGACCTTGACCGTCATACGATCACTGGCGTGACAATCCAGTTCGCCCACCCCGCCCCGGCGGCCGGGGTGGGCGAACCCTCACAATCTCGTATCCCACCAGGGGGATCCTCAGTGAATACATCACCCACCTCCGCACCTACCGCGATACCCGGCGTCATGGACGGAACACTGACAATGGCCCGAGACACAGACGGCAACATCTCCGTCCAAATCATTCTCGGCCACGAGCCCGACAGCCACAGCATCGAAGTAATCCTGACCTCCGAATACATCGCGGATCTCCCCCGAGCAATATCGGACACCAACAACCCCTGCGAATTCCATATCCCCTGTTTGGTCGGATTACGGCTCAACACATTGTGACTCGGGTTATCCGCGACATTGTCGGCGCTTATATGCCGGATTGGTCGACGCTGATCTTCTCGACAGAGGAACCACGCACCGTCCCCGGGCCACAGCAGGGTCGGTGACTACATGAACAGCGTCCGTGCCATGACGTGGCCCCCGATGCCGCTGGCATCACGGACGGTGTCGCCACGGCGAGCCACCCCGGGGCTTCGAACGCTATCCGCATACCACGCATCTGATCCGTATCCGCCTGGCAGAGAAGTGCAGCTCCGCTATAGAGAGGCGTTGGGGCACAGCCGCTTTGACTTGCGATGACCGGGTCGATGCGTTCGGGCACCGCCATGCCCCGATCGGTGGACAATGAAGTAAAGCAGGCCCGGCGTGGTGCCGATCCGAGTGGGGAGCGCGACATGTCCGACGAAACGAACCCGGCCCCCGAGACAACCCCCAAGGTGGACCTGAAGGCGAAAAAAGCCACCATCAGCCCACCCGAAAACCTTGACCTCTCGAATGAGGTCCCCCTCGACGGTTCGGCCACGATCGAGGTCAAGTACCTCTAACCGCAGTCGGCGTCGCGCTGAACGTCGGTAAGACCCACTAACAAGAGGCTGCGATGAAGATGTGGCAATGCGTTGTCTGTGGATTGGTCTACAACGAGGCTGACGGGTGGCCGGACGATGGCATCGCGCCTGGCACGCGATGGCAGGACGTACCGGAAGATTGGCTCTGCCCGGATTCCGGCACCGGGAAGATGGACTTCGAGATGATCGAGATTGGTTGAGTCGGCCCTGATCGGCTGGTGACAGATACCGTGATCAAGTGACAGATACGGCGTCCAGTCACAGTCATAAGCTCGCCACCTCGACACAGTCCGAACCGGCTAGTATTCGAAAGTATGTTCGAGGAATGGTTAGATGACTTCGACCCGCCGTCTCATCGCAAGTACGACCCTCCGAAGCCGGTGCTGGTCGATCTCGCTGCTGCCTTACTCACCAAGCCGTCCGGCCCTTTCGGCCGCGACAAGATCCCCCTGCGGGTGAAGGCGGGTGGCTTGGACCTGACTGGCACGTACCTGGGCGACTGCACGCCGCAGCGCGGGTCGATGACGGGTCGGGGCTCGGTTATGGACAGGGTTTGGCGTTGGCCAGTTGACGGCTCGTCGACAATTGCGCCTCCTCAGACCAAAGTCTCCGGAAACCTCAAGGCCGGGCCTCCGGAAAGCGGCCTCTCAGCCGCTTCGGTCGACGATCGTGAGATCGGTACCCCTCGCCAACTCGCAAACTCCACACGAAGCGTAGTAGCCCCCGATGTCGGCAAGTAGCGTCACGGTCGATGGCAGGTCGGTTTCAGGCGCACTATCGGTGGGGCGAAAAGTCAGTATCTGCCGATTCAAAAGGATATGATCGCGAACGGTCGGCAGAGACCGCTGTTACGACGGACTCTGCGAGAGTACTTGCACAAGAGCATTTGCGGACTTATCACCAGTTTTATTTTGCCCGCGGTCAGTGCCCGGTCTTGAAACAGGAACATCGACAGAGGATCCGTGCGACGACTTCCTGGAGGTATCTATGGCATGGCGTGAGGTATCCGAACGGGGGCGGACGACAGTGTTCAATTCGATCGCTCTCGCTGTTCCTACCTGTCTT
>NZ_JBITDI010000051.1:0-7115 GCF_044454005.1 Nocardia sp. NPDC051570
ATGCCGACAGCACCTACCTGCACTACCGCGCCGCCCAACTGACCGGGACCAGCGACGAGGTGCTCAGTCCGGTCCGCGCCGCCGTCAAGGATCTCACCCACATCCGTTCCGCCGCAGCCGGTGTGGGTGTTCCGGAGCTGCTCCTTGCCACACTCCAGGCGATCTACGACCGTGCCGCCGATGCCGGCCTCGCCGACCAGGACCTGGCCGCGATCCGCGCGGTACTCACCGCATAGGACTGCCGCCAGTGAGTGCGGACACGGGGCGGCCGGACTCCAGGAGTCGAACGGCGATGAGTTCCGCCGGGGTTTCCCGTCTGTATCCATAGACCCGATCCACCGCACTCGAGGAGACCATCATGACCGCCACTTACACCTCGACGTCTTTTCCAGCCTCGACGGCTACGGCGGCGTCAGCAGCGGCGACTGGGGTGGCTACTGGGGCAAGCAAGGCCCCGAACTGCTCGACTACCGCCTCGCGTTGTACGAGGACGAGCAGCGGATGGTCTTCGGGGCCAACACCTATCGGGCGTTCGCGCAGATGCTGGCCTCGGGCACCGATCAGTCGGTGCGTGACCCATGGGTCACCCGGATGAGGAACCTGCCCGCGACGGTGGTGTCGACCACCCTGGATGGACCCCTCGACTGGCCGGACGCGACCATCGTGCGCGATGACGCCGTCGACGTCGTCGCCCGGCTCGAGAAGGAGTCCGAGGTGCCGTTGCGCTCGCAGAGCGGCCTGTCGATGAACCGGGCGCTGATGGCGGCCGGTCTGGTCGACCGCGTCCAGGTGACGCTCTTCCCTGTCATCACCGGTCGGACCGGTGATGATCCGATCTTCCAGGGCGCGGCCGACTTCGACCTCGAGCTGATCGAGAGCCGGACACTCGACGGCAACATCCAAGAACTCATCTACCGGCCCACCCTGCATGGCTGAGGCCATCTACGCCCCGTCGAGTAGCCGAACCCGACCCACGATCTCGCGCTGACCGTCCGAGGGAAGGGTGCTGCTCGGCGAGCAGTCCGCGCACATGGTCATGCCGACCACCTTCTCCATGGCGGTTGCAAGTTTCTTGGCCGCAGCATCGTCGAGGAGTCCCGGCCCCTGGGTCACCGACATTTCGACGCGCCTGCTTCCGTCCGCGGTGCTGTACATCTCCGAGAGGTAGCCGGGAATCCCACCATCGTGACCCTCGTACTCACAGTTGGGACTGGCCACGGCGTGGGCCAGCGCGAGGCCGTAGCCGGTGGTCGATGTCACCGCGCGCCAGGTGCGCATCTCGGCGAGCAACGCGGGCGAAAGCAGCCGGCCACCGAACAATGCGCTGATGAAGGTATCGAGATCCTGTGTGGTGGACACGATCTCGCCCGCGGCATAGGCCGCCGACGGGTTCAGGTCGGTGATGTCGACCGCCTTCACGGCACCCGCGTCCGCATATGCGGTGTAGCCGTGGGCGTGCGGGCCGAGGATCGCGGTTGAGTGGCCGGGAACCGTGGTGCCCCACAAGCCGAGCGGCACCACGATACGGCCGTAGACCTGCAGGGCGTAGGGCGTGCCGGTGATCTTTTCGATCAGCAGCCCGGCCAGGATGTAGTTGGTGTTGGAGTAGGACCACTGGGTACCCGGCGCGAACCGTGCCGACTTGGACAAGGCGAATCGCACCAGCTCGTCCGGCTGATAGTCACGGTGGAAGGCGTCCACGGCTTCCTTGCCCGACGACGGGAACATCCCGGGCTCGACCGTCCCGTCCGGATCCTGCTCACCGGTGTAGTTGAACAATCCGCTGGTGTGCTGCAACAGCATCCGGATGGTGATCCGCGGATCCACACCGAACTGCGGCAGATAGCGGTTCACCGGATCGTCCAAACCGACCCTGCCCTCACCGACCAGCTGCAACAACACCGTGGCCACGAACGTCTTGGTGATACTGCCGACACGGAATCGCCCGTCGACCGGAACCCCTTGCGAACCGCCCAACTCCGCTACACCGGCGCTGCCGGTCCACTCGCCGTGCTCATCGTGCACACGCAACTGCACACCAACCGCACCGGCCGCGACCATGTCGTTCATCTCCTGCTGCAACACCACCCGATCCGCTCCGACCGGCGCAGCCGCCACATCGGTCCCGGTCCAACCGGTCACCACAGCGGTCGTCAAGAGCGCAAGAACAGCCCGGCGCATCGTCGAAACCCCCCCTGGCCGCAAGAGAATTGGATATCGAACACACTACAGCCCCGCCCGCATGTTCGACTGGTCCAACGATCGAGAGACAGCCACACTCACCTCTCAACGACGGCGTTCACAGCATTGGAGCAGCTGACGTACTGCCACACTGCTCGCAGTGTGCGGCCAGACTCACGGCAGTGCTTAGCCCGGCACCGACGACGAGTACGGGAACTTGCCGGATTGACATGACATCTGTCCCCATTGCTGCTGTGGTCGGAACTGGTCGAGTCAGAGTCCGACCCGGTCGTGGTAGTCATTCGTGCTACTGCCTTGTGACCGCCGAGAACCGCTGCGGCGTCTGCGAACCGCCTCCGCGAGATCGCGGAGAACGTGTACCGTGGCGTCCCAACTCATACAGGCATCGGTCACGCTCTGTCCGAACACCGGCTCGCCGTTACCTAGCTCCTGGCGCCCGGCCACCAGGAAGCTCTCCAGCATCACACCGCGTATGTCCCTGTCGCCATCGGCAACCTGAGCACCGATCTCGCGGGCCACTACGGCCTGTCGCTCATGATCCTTGCCGCTGTTGCCATGGCTGGCATCAATAACAAGTCCCGTCGGCAATCCCGCCGCCGTCAGTAGGTGAACCGCGTTGCGGACACCCGCCGAGTCGTAGTTGGGCCGACCTGAGGCACCTCGGAGCACCACATGACAGTGAGGATTTCCAGTCGTGCGAAACGCAACCGATCTGCCGTCCAGGTTGTGGGTGATGTAAGTGTGCGGATTGGCCGCGAAGCGCATCGCGTCCACAGCGACCTGCACCGAACCTGTGATGTTGTTCTTCATGCCCACGGGCATGGGAAGGCCGCTGGCTATCTGCCGATGCACCTGGCTCTCCACGGTTCGCGCGCCGATGGCTCCCCACGAGATCAGATCGGCGAGGTAAGCCGGAGCCGCCGGGCTCAGCCACTCCGTCGCTACAGCGAGTCCTTGTTCAGCGACTTTCAGCATCAGTGTTCGCGCCATCCGCAGCCCTCGGTTGAGGTCCAGGCTGCCGTCAAGAGCCGGATCCGTGAGCAAACCGGTCCAACCGGCGACCGTCCGGGGTTTCTCGACGTATGCGCGCATGACGATCACTAGGTCGTCCGCCAGGCTATCGGCCAGTTTGACGAGCGACTTTGCGTACACCAGCCCGGCGCTCACGTCGTGGATCGAGCAAGGACCCACCACGACGAGTAGTCGATCGTCGCTACCGGCCAGCACGCTACTGACTGCAAGGCGCCCGGTGTACACCGAGTGTGCAGCAGCCCGGGACAGAGGCAACTCGCCGAGAAGCTGTCCGGGTGAACTTATCGAACCTACCTGATGCCGACCACCGATACCACCTGGAAAGAATTGACTTACAGTGGAATCCGCGAATTCCTCGGTCAACATATCGACATTCTTCACCGTTCCCCCATTCTTTCTGCATATCGCAATAGTTGCCATTGCGATGACAATGCTTCGATGCTCTTCGGCAACTACACCATTCAGGGTGAGCCATCCGCAGCACTGCCCGCTACCTATCACCCAGGCCGCGGTATGACTGCCGACAGCCGAGTAAGTAGATTCTCCAGCGTACGACTGGTACGCCAAATCGTGCCACACCGAACGCGGCGTCCCGCCAGCGGGACACAGATGCCACCACCGGACTCGCGCCGCGGTTACCGACCGAATTCCAGTGGATGCTCCCGGCAGCGTAACGAATCGAGGGTGCGGTTCATTCGGTTCATCCTCATACACTCGCGTGTACGTCAGCAGATACAGATTGCACAGGTGCGATGCAATTTAATGTTCTTGCCCTCGATCACTACCGTGCACGCTACCGCTTTATTAACATGAAAATTGTTGATTTATCCAACTGTCCCACAAGGAGGGGTCGTGGAGTATCGAAGGCTTGGCAGATCGGGTCTGCTGGTTTCAGCGTTGAGCTTCGGCGCAGGCTCGTTTGGCGCATTGGGTGACACCGATGCGCAGAAGGCGAGGCGAATGATCGATATCAGCGTTGATTCCGGTGTCACGATGTTCGATACCGCAGACGTGTACTCCAATGGCACCTCGGAGGAGATGTTAGGAGAAGCGATTCGAGGCCGTCGCGACCGACTTTTGATATCAACCAAGGCCTCGCTTCCGATCGGGTCGAACCCGAACGACGCTGGCTCGGGTCGGTCGCGGCTCATCACAGCGGTAGAGGCGTCGTTGCGGCGTCTCGGCATCGAGTACATCGATCTATTCCAGCTACATGCCTACGATGCAGGTACGCCGGTCGAGGAAGTGCTCGCGACCTTGGATGATCTGGTGCGTGCGGGCAAGATACGTTATGTGGGTGTCTCCAACTTCGCCGGTTGGCAGCTGATGAAATCCCTCACGGAAGCAGATGCACACAATCGGCCGCGCTATGTCGCACACCAGATCTACTATTCGCTCATCGGTCGCGATTACGAGTGGGAGCTAATGCCGCTGGGCCAGGACCAGGGTGTTGGCGCGATAGTATGGAGCCCTCTCGGCTGGGCACGGCTAACCGGGCAAATTCGTCGCGGACAACCAATTCCAGAGAGCAGTCGGCTACACGTGAAAGCGGCGCCGTTCCCGCCTGTTGAAGACGAACGTGTTTACACCGTCGTCGACGCGCTCGACAAAATCGTTGCGGAGACCGGCAAGTCTATTCCACAGATCGCACTCAACTGGTTACTGCAGCGACCCACAGTAGCGACCGTACTCGTAGGCGCCCGGAACGAGAAGCAGCTGCACGAGAACCTGGGAGCAATCGGATGGTCGCTAACCGATGACCAGATCGCACGCCTCGATAAAGCGAGCTCAGTAACCCCCCCTTACCCGTATTACATATATTACCACCAGCCCGCTTCCCGCCTCAGTCCACCAATCGTATAACCAGGGAAGATACCTGCTGCTATGTGTCAGGGATGGGTGGCGACGGCCGATAGTGTAAGGCGATAACTCAACACGAGAGGTCAAGTCGCCATCCATTATCACCTACTCACTGAAGATCCGCAGAAACGCGGCATGTGCGCGAGGTTTCGGGATATTCTCGACGCCTTCAGCCGATCAGATATCCGCACTTTCGATTGCCGAACGGGACAAGCGGATCACCACTGCGTCGACCGCCATCAATCCCGAATACGATACCCATCCTCGTTTAATCCAGATGACATATGCAAATTAATTCCCATTCCACCGCCCAGATGCAGATTTATTACAACCAGCACGTAGTCCGGCAGACCCATTCCGAGTAGCAGCGCTGCATCTACCATACGATCTTCGGGCCGAGTCCCCTTGCGTCGCAACTACACCGGCTGAAGGGGCGCGCGAATGATAGATATCCAAACGCGACTCAGCATTGCCGTCGAATCAGCAATAACGAGTGACTCTATTATTGATTTCGCCTGATGCATGAAAGAATATAAATGACTAATGTCAGCACAACTGCCACGAGTGCGATGGAACAAAAAATCGGCGGTTACCTACCTACCCTCCCCTCCCTGACCGGTGCGAGATCCTTAGCCGCCTTTGCTGTGTTCTTGTTTCACACCGCACTATTGCAACTATTTCCATTCCAGCAGTCCGGTAGCGGAAAGCTCCTGAAAGATTTATTTTCCCCGCAGCTCGGAGCGCTGGGAGTAGCGTTCTTCTTCTTGCTGTCCGGATTTATCATAGACTGGTCGTTCCGAGAAGGTGAATCGAGCCGCGCGTTCTACCGCCGTAGGGCGCTGAAACTGTTTCCGACCCATGCCATCGCTGCCCTGACCGTTGTGGTGGTCCTATCGGTGCCGCTATCAAACATCGAGGCTTGGTTGCCGAACCTGCTGCTGTTTAACGAGTGGACGCTCCACTGGCACACAACGGCGGAGTTGAACGCGCCATCATGGAGCCTGTCCTCGGAGTGGCTCTTCTATCTTCTCTTCCCCCTGGCTATCCCGCTGATGCGGAAGATCCGCGGGAACAGCCTCTGGTGGATGGTAGGATTATTCACAGTGCTCCTAACTGCCACGCACCTGGCCATATATCTATTTGTCAGCCCTGGCCTAACAATGGCTCCAATGCAACCGATTCCAGTATCGCCAGATTATACCTGGCTGACCCGCTACCACATGAAAGAGACTTTGGTGGACAGCGGTGCAGCAACATCGATGTGGTTGTCTTACCAATTTCCACTGACTCGACTGTTGGAGTTCTTCGTCGGCGTAACGTTTTCCAGGTTGGTCAAATCGGGCATCTGGCGCAACACCAACCTAACCTGGCCGCTGCTCTCTTCTGCATGCTGCTACGCCTTGACTTATATAGCGCCGTTGACGTTTAGATTCTCGTTACTTACCGTCCTGCCACTGTCTGCGCTCATTGCGACCCTGGCTGTTCGTGATATTAGAGGTTTATCCGGTTGGCTCGGCAACAAGACGACGGTTTGGCTCGGCAACATATCGTTTGCCTTCTACATGGCCCAATTCCCGGTCATGGCTATTATGCAACGAAATTTTGTGAAAGGCAGGGCCGTCGATAACTTCGCCGGTTACGCCGAGTGGGCTTTCCTGGCCTTCGTAGTTTCCATTATCGCGGCCGCTGGCATGTACCACCTCGTCGAAAAGCCGATTATGGCCAGGTGGGCCCGCAAGAAGCCGGCCATCGCGGTGTCCCCGCGGTAGCACCTGGTGTCGCAAAGCCCGCATCCAGAAGTTCGTCTCGTGACCTTGGAGCAACCAGGGTTCCGGGGTGCGGCAGTGATCAACAGTTGATCGGGTGAGTGGGCGCGGAAGAACGCATGGATCTGTCGCTGCGGCCGGGCCAGATGACCGCGGTCTTAGTGGTCATGCCCGCATGTTCTTCGGGGGTTCACGCGGCTGCCGGTGATGCGGCAGTCTGGTGGTCGCAGCCGGTGGGTTGTTGGGAGTGCTCTT
>NZ_JBITDI010000052.1:0-6823 GCF_044454005.1 Nocardia sp. NPDC051570
ATATCCGTAGGGCTGCTGAACGCCGCCGCCCTCTCCGTCATGCTGGGGGCCGTTGCCAGTGAGGTCGAAGCTGTTGATGGGGTCGGCGTTGGCGTAGTCGTAGTTGTTGGCTGAGCCTCCGGAGACGGGGTCGGTTTGCAGGAATCGTCCCAGCGCCGGAAGGTAGGTGCGGGCGCCCATTTCGATCGCTTGGACTCCGCCGAGGTGTTCGATGGGGAGTTCGTGTTGGCCGAGCCATCCGAAGTCCATTCCGCCTTCGGCGGTCGTCGGGATCGGAATGTCACCGATGGCGCCGGTGCCCGGGTCGATGTTCTGCCCGTACGGGTCGTACAGAGAGATGGAGGCCGAGCGGGCGGCGGTGCTGTCGGCGGTGAACAGGACGTCGCCGTGGATGTTCGGGTACGCCCAGCTGGTTTGTCCGGGTGAGGGTGACAGTATGCCCGGTGCCGGTGCCGGTGCGGGGGTGGTCGTCGTGGGGGATTTCGTCGGCGTGGCAGTCGTCGCGGAAGCACCACTGGTTCCGGCCGTCGCGGGTGTTTCGGTCTTCTTCGGTGCGGGAGCTGTCAACGGTCCGGTGGGTGTGGGTGACGGTGTGACTGGTAGCTGGTTCCTCGCTGCGACAGGTGCTGCCGCTGGTGTCCGTGTGGGCGGTGTGGAACTCGGGTGCGCGGTCGTGGGGGTCGAGGTGGTTGTCGATGGTATTGCTGGGGTCGGCTTGGTTGCCGATGTGGTCGGCGCCTGCGGGTGAGTTGTCGTTGCCGAGGCAGGTGCGTGTGGTGCTGGTGTCTTCGTCGGAACGGTGCTGGTAGTCGTCGCGTTCGGTGAGGCGGTGGTCAGCGGTGAGTGCGGTGTGGTCGTCGACGGGGTGGCCGGTGCTGCGTTAGTCGCCGAGGTCGAGGGTATGGCCGCCGAGCGGGCGGTGGGGAATCCTTGGGCGGGTTGGGCGTAAGTCTTGGTCAGCAGTACCCCGCCGGGCAGCCCGAGGATTCGTTGCAGCATCGCCCCGGAACCATCGAGGATCACGTCCGGGCTGGCGGCACCGGTGCTATACCCGTAGTGCGTGGTCCCGTTCTGTTCCGGTTTCGCCGCCCCGGTAACGGTGCGAGTGATCAACCGGTTGACCGGATCGTGGCTGTAGGAGATCAGTGTCCCTGCAGCGGTTTTGGTGGAGGTGTGTCGTTTGGTGGCGTCGTACCCGAGTTCGTCGCCGCCGACTTTCACCGCGTCGCCGTGCACGTCATAGGTCACCGCCATACTGGTTGCGCCGCTGGTGGACAGCAACCGGTCGGCGTTGTCGTAGCAGTAGCTGGTGACCGCGGGTGCGCCGCCGTCGAGGATGTCGGTGAACGAGGTGCGGTTGGTGTTGCGGCCCGCCGACGGCGCCGGTCCGCAGCCGTTCCCGCCATCGAACGCGTAGGTCAGCTGGTGATGCGGCACCGTCGCCGCGACCAGACGGCCGACAGCGTCGTAGGTGTAGGCGTAGGACGCAACCGCATTCCCATCGGCAGTGACCACATCGTTGGTGATTCGGTTGCCGCGGGATCGGGTGACGGTGTCGGTGACCGCGGACTGCGAGGTCTTCCATGTCAACGCAGTCGGCGTCCCCGAGGTGTTGCGGTCCAGCGCGTCGAGCCGAGACCCGTTGCCGTACCCGACATTCGCCAACTCACCGGCATCGGTGTAACCAGGGGTGGCGATCGTGTCACCGTCCAATGCAACCGAGGTCACATGCGAGGCGTCGTCCCAGGCATAGGTGGTTACGCTGGTGGCCCCTCCGACGGTGACGGTGTTCTTGATCAACCGCCCGACCTGATCGTAGATGCTGTCGGAAACCACCCCGGACGCATCGGTGGAACGGATGGTTCGGCCGTTCAGGTCGACGACCGTGGTGACCGATCCGGACTCGTCGGTCACCTTCCTGGTCAACGGATCCCCGCCGACCGCATAGTCGTAGGTCACGGTGCGGGCGGGTTTACCGCCGAATTCCGGGAATGTTTGCTTCACTACTCGCCCGCGGGCGTCATAGCTGCTGCATGCCCAGCCGCCGTCCCCGATCCGGGAGGCGACGACACGTCCGGCGTTGTCGTACACCGATTCCCCGACCAAGGCCGGGCCGTCGGTCGGTTTCGGGCCGGTCACGGTCTTGCCCAACCCGGCCTGATTCGCCGCCGCTGCGTTCGCGTCACACGGGTTCGCACGGGACTCGCTGTCGCCGTAATAGGTTGTGGCGCTGCGCTTATCGGCGGATCCGATGTCACCGGCGGGCAATGCACCGGCAAGGCTGCGCAGGTACCCGTCGCCGGGTTTCTCGTAACTGTGCCTCGCGGTGAGGTTCACACCGCCGGGATCGGCCGTGGTCGACACCGCCAGCCCGAACACTGGATCGATCCCGACCGCCGGATCAGAAAAGCCGGTAGCACGACGCACAGAAGGGGCCCGTTCGATGTTCCCGCCGGAGGTGTCATCGGCGAGTGAACCGGTCGCCAGCCCGTAGCGCGGGGCCAGATTCTGGCCGGGCACCGTGACCGGTGTCGACGAACCCGGCGGGGTCCACGTGAAACTCAGTGCACCCGATGTGCCGGAGCGGTTGTAGTAGTCGACCCGGACCCGATGCCAGCTCCCCGCAACAGCATTCGTGTACTTACTACCGGCAACAGCGGTGGAGGCCTTGTCGTTCCACGAGTCCACCAGCAGCACGTCATCGATCCACAACCGGACCCCGTCCACGACGGTGAACCCGAGCCCGTAGTCACCGGTGGCCGGGAATTGGATCTCGCCGGTGAAACGACCCGACCAGCCACCGATGTTCGGCACAGGTGGGGTGTTCGCCCAGGTTCCCGACAGTGAGCCGTCGGCTGGACCGATGCCGGTCGCCCACACCGTCGGTACCCCCGACAGTAACGGGTTGTCGTAGAGCGCCGTCTGCAATCCGACCAATCCCTGGTCGTAATCGGTGTGGCCGTGCGGCATCGACCCCGCGCACGCCGCCGTCGGGGTCTGCCCGGTGAAACACGAGCCCGGGGCCGGACCGTATTTGTCGGTCGGGCGATCGGCATGGTCATAGACGGTGGTGGAGCGCCGACCCGCCGTATCGACCGTGGCGAGCGGCAGGTCCTTCTTCGGGTTCCATTCCGCGCTCGTGCTGACACCCACACCGTCGGTGGCGGTCAGCCCACGACCGGCGTCGTCCCAGGTGACTTTGCGGGCGAATCCGATCTGCGGTCTCAACCCCGCTACTTGCACGATCGCCTGCTTGCGCGGGAAGTCGTAGAGGTAGGAGTGCTGCTGCCGGTTGGTGAACTGCAACTTGTCCATGGTCGGCAACTGCACCTTGGTTGCCCGGAACTTCTTCTCCCGCTCCGAATCCTGATCACCAGGAATATCGGCCACCAGGGCATAGTCAATATCGGTCACAGCCTGGTAGGGCAGAGAGAACGACGGCCGGGCCGCCAGCCAGTCATTGCCCAGCGGAGTCCGGACCTTCGTGACCGGGCCGTGCGGGCCGTCACGGTCCTCGATCGGATCCACGATGTCACAAATATCCGGCTGGCCCTTCTGCGGATTCGGACGACACACCTTCTTCTCCAGAATCCGCAAATACGCGAAATCCGACTGCTCCGCACCCGGGTTCTCGATCCGTGCCAGGGTCAGCCGGTCGTACCACAGCCGGGTCTCGGTACCGTCCCAGTAACTGATCCGGCACAACTTGCCCTGCGGCGCACTCGTCGCACCCCTCGGCTTGGCCGCACCTCCATAACAGGAATCGCTGTTGTCGGTGTTGTAGGACAACGTGTGTGTCCGCCCCGACACCGGGTCCGTGATCTGCGTCAACCGCGGCGGGGTACCGGAGTAAAAATATTGCAGCGCAGCGGGTTTCTTACTGTCCAGCACCGAGGACACCGCGGCCAGGGTGCCGTCGGGGTTGAACAGTGACACCGCACCGTTCTCGGTCACCGAGATCCGGCCGTTCGCGTCGAACGCCAGCACCCCGTCCTCATCCGGTGGTGGGGTGTAGCCGCCGGCTGTGCGGGCCCAGGAATGCGCGCCGCCCGCGGTGTCGGTCAACACCACCGCCCCATCGAGCAGCTCCGCGTGGGTGTAACCACTGGCCGGGGCGGCAAGCTGCCAGCCCGGCGGCAGCGGCGACGTATCCTGCGGATACAGCGCATCGGTGGTGATCAGCTGCGGCCGAATCGGGTTGGTGCGCACCCACAGCTGCATCACTCCCGGATCCAGGCTGCGGTGATACAACTCCACCTTCACCGGGACACGCTGATTCTTCTTCAACGCAATCGCATCGGTCCAACCATCCAGTCTCGCGCCGATCCGGCCGATGTTGAACCGGTCCGGGTGGTCGTAGATCAGCTTGTCGTCGACCCAGATCTTCGCGCCATCGATATGCGCACCGGTGAACTGATAGTTCCCGGGATCGTCGGGCTGGAAGTAGCCCTCCCACCGGACCACATACCAGTCCGGCGCCAACGCCGGTGGGCGAGTGCGTGATTCCCACGCGCCAGGGATCAGTGATCCGTTCGGGTTCTGTAACAGGTTGGTCCAGTTCAGATTCACCTGCGACTCACCGCGCACCAACACCGGCGCATCATCGGGAGTGCCATTGTGACGGGAATCGTTGAAATACGACGCCCGCATCCCATGCCCCTCCCCGGCCTGGGAGTTGTACACGAACCTCACCCCGGCATTACCGCCGACCGCAGTGAAGCCGGGTCCGCCGGCCTCGACGTGGGCGTTGCCGTTGAACAGGTTCACCGTGACCGGCCCCATCGTGTCGGTCGGCACCGGACCTGGTACACCGATGCGTTGATCCACCGTGAAATGTCCGACCCAGCGGGCCGGGGTCGTGGTCACGCCGTCCTTGATCGCGGTATCGACGGTCCAGGTGTAGCGGCCGCCGTCGTGCAGCACATACTTCGGGACCGTCCACGACGGGGAGTCCAGGCAGCCGGAATCCACGACACTGCCCGAGCGGCCGTCCGCACCGGTGGAGATCTTGAAGCAGTACCGAGTCACATCGCCGGACGGATTGGTCACCGGCGTAGCCTTCAACGTCGGGGTCAGCGTCGAAAGCACCGCGTCATCGACCGGGCCGACCATCGCCGATTCCGGTGGCGCGGTGCCGTAATCGACGATCAACCGCACCTGCAACTGCTTATAAGAGACCTCATCGGTTTCGCTGCCGGTCAGCATCAACCACGCGTTATTGTCATTCGCCGCGACCCGTCCGGCGACGAAGTCGGTCAACGCCTGGGACTGCATCGACCCCGCATCCCCGATCGGCCCCGACGCCAGCGTCTGGCCGACCGCACCGTAACCGAGCGGGCTACCGGCCTGGGAGACGTTCGAGGTGAACGAGTTCGAGGTCCCGTCGGTGCCGGTCCGCTGGAAATCCAGTCGCGCACCGACCACCGTCTTCCCTGTCACCGGGGTGAAGTCGAACCGGAACCCCGACCGCCATAACAGGTTCTGGTCGTTGGGCCGGGAGTTTCCTATCGCGATGCCGCAGGTGTTCTCGCAGCCCGCGCTGCCGTCGGACTTGTATGCGATCGTCGACGGCTGATTGTCGTAGCCGTAGGTGTAGGTCGGGTCGATCGTGACCGGGAACCGCCGAGCCTTGTCGGTCAGCCATTTCTTGTCCACCGAGATCGTCAACAGCCACGAGTCCCCTTGGGGCGCCAGGCTGTACGAGCCACCGGCCCGGGCCGGTGACTTGCCGTTAGCCCCGGCCGAATCCCACACCGATACCGGCGGCAACCCCGCCACCACGGCACCGGACGAGTCGGTGAGCACCACCGTGTCGCCCTGCACCTTCGGGATCAGCCCGCCGGTGTTCATCCGGAACACCCACCGCCCGTCGCCCACCGCGGTCGGCGACTTCACGATCAGTGACTCCTTGACCTCCCCCTGCGACACCGCGTAGGTCAGATCCGTGCCCGCCAGCACGTTCGCATAGGTCACGGTCGAATCGGTCACCGTCCGGTGAGACTTGTCGGCGCCCTGCAGCGCCATCGTGACCGCGGTCCCGTTGCGGTCGATCCGCACGAGCGACGAATCGTCACCGGCTTCCGCGAATCCCACACGGCCACCGGCGATCGCCGCCGACGCGGTCTTCGAACTCTTGTCTTCTGTCAGCTTGGTCTCGGCCGGAGCCCAACCGCCCCGGGTGTCGGGCACACTCACCGGAACCGGGGACAGCACCACCGAGCGTGTGCCGTTGGCATTGGTGTACTGGACCGACCGCTCCGACCGGCCCGACTCCTTCGACGACTTCGGATCGAAACCGGGACGCGCCCCACCAGTACCGGCCAGCGGCCCATAGTCGGCCGCCGGACGCGGCGGCGAATCGAGCGTGGGTCCGCCCGCGGGCGACAGCAACGGCACCGCAGGTGCTTTCGGTCCCGAGCCCAGGTGCGACACGATCACCTGCGCCATCGTCACCACCAGTGCGGCCGCCAGCACGACCACGCTCACCCGCAGCCACATCGGCCACCGGGAATGCACCCGCAGATCCTTCAAAGACCACGCGCTGTTCGGCATCGAGATCCCCCTCCGTCTCCACCTGTATGCCGCTGATCGACACCGGGAAGTGACTACGAGACTGACGAAAGCCGTTGTCCTGCTGGATAACACGTCTCGACAGTCGGCGCTATTGGAGCACATACCGACCGGATGCGGATGGGACTCGATGACGTGTCTATGGTCAGCCAACGCCAGCCTAGGGGCACCCGCCACCCAGGGACTCGCCGCCGGCAAGGTCGCATCAGTCCACGAGCTGATCTCGATGCCATTACTTCGTCCTCGATACAGC
>NZ_JBITDI010000053.1:0-6585 GCF_044454005.1 Nocardia sp. NPDC051570
GGACGGTGTCGGGGACGAGCGGCGGGCGGCCGCGGTCTCCACGGCCGCCGCGCCCCACCCCGGCCCCCCCGGGCCCGGCGCCCCCCCCCCCCCCGACCTTGACCACGAAACGCAAGAAGCCCCGGAGCCGTCAGGCTCCGGGGCTTCGTCGTTCGGCCGGTGGGCTACAGCGTCAGGTGGAGCACCACCAGGACCACCAGGGCCACGCCGAGCGGCGTCACTGCGATTGCGATGCGGATGTACATCGGTCCCCCTCTCTCGTGCTCACCCTGAGCACTGAGAGGCAGCCTAGCCCTTCTGTGTCAGTCTGCGCCGCTCGATTCAGGCTGACCCGATCGTTTCGACAACTGACGAAACGAGGGGCCCGGAGATACGTCAACTGACGAAACTCGGCGGGCCGTTGGCCTGCGAAAACGACGCAACCCGCACCCGCCCCGCCTCCGCAACACACCCCCCGGGTCTGGGGGGGTTCCCTCCGGTCGCGGCAGCGGGCGAAGCCCTAGCGGGCCGACTCGGGGGGTGCAAGCGACACGCTTTTCGTCGCTTGCGGCCCCCGGGGCGGTCTGCTTGCCTCTGGCGCTGTCGTGGCCGGAGGGAACCCCCCCAGACCCTCACCACCCCAGCCACCCACGAACCCGCAGACCACAACGGAGCCCCCCTCCCCTCTGGGCTGTGGTAGCCCGGCGGAGCCTCTGTCTTTTCACCACCCACGGGCCGCAGCCTCGCGCGCGCACGCGTAGGGCCCCCTCCCTGCAAGAGCCGCAACAACCGAAAACCGCAGGTCAACGCGCACGCGGGCCCGCAATCCGCGCGCAAGGTCGTTGCGCCTCGGGATTGCGGGATCAAGTGCTCATAGCGGACATGGTCCAATGATGGGGTTGTCATCGCAGGTATCGCCGTGTCATCATCGGCGTGGCGATGGCAATGTCATCGCCGCGAAGGGGAAGTAATCATGACCGAGAGGCAGGCTGAGGACTTGGAAGCCCTCGTGAACGAGACGATCCGGCTCTTGATGACCCGGACTGGTCGGCGGCAAGTCGACGTGGCCGAGGTGATCGGGATTACGCGTGGCTCGCTCTCACAGCGGCTCTTGGGCAACTCGAACTGGAAGCTGAACGACCTGCCCAAGGTCGCGGACTTCTTCGGCCTGACGGTCGGTGAGCTGATCTCCGGATACGCGGCGATCGCCAACGCCGACAGGCTTCCGCCTCGGGCGGACAGCGCGGGACAGACCCGCATCTAACTCCACAAAGACGGACGGCCCCCGCGCCAACGGGAGCCGCCCAGATCCACGAGCACCTGAGAGGACTCCCGTGGACAAGACCCAAGGATGGGCGTCGGCTGCTGCCGGAGCCAAATCGTCCGTGATCAACACGCTCGACGCGCTGACCCCGGCGTTCGTCCCGTTCGCGGCCCGCTGGGACGCTGAGGCCGACCGCCGGGCCAAGCTCCGCACCCCGGAGCACCTGAAAGCGCTGATGGACGCACAGCGGGCCCACAACTCGGCTCGCTCGACGGCGGCCACGGCCAAGACTCAGCGGGCGGCGGCCCGGAAGGGAAGCAAGAACCCGCTTGGTACGGCTCGCCGGGCGGCGGCGACGGCGGACCGTGCGGCCCGCAAGCACAAGGGGACGGCTAAGGCGGACCTGAAGACGGCCCGCCGGAACTACCCGGTGACGCTGGCGACGCTCGCGGTCCGGGGTCACGCGCTGCACGTGGTGCCCGCGTCGCTCGCCTCCTGGGCGCTCTCGACCTCGGCGGACTGGGCCACCTGGCCCGCGTCGGTCTCGGCCGGTCTGATCGCTGCTCACGTCGGCGGCCTGTGGCTCGGTCGGCGTCAGCTCTCGCTGACCGTGGAGGACGGGGCGACCCTCGAAGAGCGTCAGCTCATGGAGCGGCTTGACCCGTCGTACTGGGTCCAGCACGCGGACGCCCGGGGCCTGTCCGGCACGGTCACCACTCCCCCGGAGATCACCCCCGCCGGGGTCGTGTGCGGCGTCCGCCTCGACTTCAAGTGGTCGGCTAAGAAGCTGGCGGCTGAGGCGGACAGTGTCCGTGCGCTGCTCGGCGTGAAGACCGATACGCGGATGGAGATCAAGGCGGGCAGTCAGGGCGACTGGGCCCGGATCATCGTCCGCACGCGGTCCGCCTCGGACGGCATGTCGATGCTCTGGACGCCGGATCACGTGGGCATCGGCGTGGACGAGGTGACCGGGGAGTTCGTAGACCTCCCGCTCAAGGCGGGCGTTCACGTCCTGCTCGCCGGGATCACCGGCATGGGCAAGTCGGTGTCCTGGCGTCCGCTGCTGATGCGGGCGATCCGGTCGGACGACTGGACGGCCATCGTCGTGGACCCGAAGCGTCAGGAAGCGATCGGCGTTCAGCACGTGGTGCGGTCAGTCGGCCAGGAGCCGAACCGTGAGCAGCGGATGGCCGACATCTACGCGATGGTCAAGGAACTGACGCGGGAGATGTACCGGCGTCAGGGCATCGCCACCGGGGCGGACTGGGTGCCGGACGGCAGCCCGGAGAACCGCAATCTCCTGGTGATCATCGACGAGGGCGCGGCCATCGTCCGGATGTCGAAGCAGAAGCAGTACGCGGACGTCCTGGACCTCCTCGAAGAGCTGTGGAGCGAAGCCCGTGCGGTGGGCTTCCAGTTCGTCTGGGCCACGCAGAACCCCACCAAGACCGCCGGTGTGCCCGCGCTGGTGAAGGACAACATGTCGGCCTTCCTGTCGCTCACGACGGGCGCGGGCGAGCATGAGCGGTCGGTCTTCGGCGAGACCGCCCAGCAGACCGGATGGACGCCTTCGGGCCTGGACGGCGTGCCGGGTCGGGCGCTGCTCCGGTACCGCAAGCGGCCCCCGAACCCGCTCCGGCTGTGGTTCGTGCCGGGCGACGTGATCGCCGCTCTTCCCCCTGCCGACCCGTGGCGCTCTCCGGCCCCTGAGAACGGCTCTGAGGGGCCGCAGGAGACCACCCCGGCCCCGGTGGACCCCGACACCCTCACGGACAACCAACGGGCCGTCCTGGCGGCCATACAGGGCGGCGCGGGGACCAACGCGGAGATTGCCAAGGCTGCCGACATCAACCCCGGCTCCGTGACCCGCGCGGTCAAGTCCCTGGAAAAGCTCGGCCTGGTGGCCAAGAGCGGCACCACGATCGCCCTCGGGGGTGCGGCATGAGCCACGAACTCACCCCGCTGGAAGCCGCTCAGGCGTCCGTCGTCAAGGCGGAGCAGGAGACGCAGCTACTCGAAGTCGTGAAGCTCCTGGCGGCCTCTCAGGCGGCCCAGGCGGAGCGCGACACCGCCCAGGCCAAGGCCATGTCCGCCGCGCTCTCCCTGGCCCAGCAGCAGCCCCGCAAGGGGTCCTCTGACCGGGCTTGGCTCGTCCTGGCGCTCCTTGCCGGGGGCGGCGTCCTGGTCGCCCTCTTCCTCGCCCTGGCCGTGACCGCTATCGCGGTCGCCGTGGCCGCCCCCGTGGCCGTCAAGGCCGTCCGCGAACTCCGGAAGGACTCCAAGTGACCTCCAACATCACCCGCCGCCACGTGGTCATCTCCGGGGCCGTGGTCGTCTCGGTCACCGCGTTCGCTGCCTCCGCTGACACCCTGGCCACCCTCGGCCGGTCGGTCGGCTGGAACGAGTGGCTGTCGTGGTCCCTGCCGGTCGCCGTGGACGTGCTCGCCATGGTCGCCCTGATCGCCTGGTTCACCCCCGGCGTTCAGAAGCTCGGCCAGTGGATGACCGGGGCATCGGTGGTCACCTCCGTGGTCCTCAACGCCCTGGGGCACCTGGTGGCGACTGGTCACCTCAACGTCGGCCCGGGGATGGTCATCGGGGTGTCGGCCGTGCCGGTCATCTCCATGGCGCTGGCCGCTCACCTGGCCGCCGAGGTGGCCGCCCCCGGTGACCACCAGGACGACCAGGACGTGACCGCCGAGGTGACCACCGAGGTGACCACCCCGGCCCCCGTCCCGGTCCCCCTGCCGGTCACCGAGGACGACCAGGAGGTGACCGCCGTACCGACCAAGACAGACCGGAAGGTGGTCACTGCCCCGGTCACCCCCGGCGGCTCCGAGGTGACCGCCACGGTCCGCCGGAAGGCAGAGAAGCTGACCGCCGACCAGGGCGGCAAGGTGACCATCCAGCAGCTTCAAGACCTGGGCCTGAGCCGTCGCACGGCTACCGCCCTGCGCCGCGAACTCATCGCCCCCTGACGACACGCCGACGGCCCGCCGGTCAATTCCGGCGGGCCGCACGGTCGTTGTAGGGCAAGATCGACCCCAGACATGGCAACGGCCCAGAGCTAACAACTCCGGGCCGTCCGCCTCCAGCCTCGCTGAGACCGAGACAGGAAACGTTGCTGATGACCAGCGTACGAAACACCCCGGCCGTCCCGCCACAGCGGCCCGCCGGTCCCCGCTGCCACTGCGGCACTCCCATCACGCACACGCCCGGCAAGCGCCCCCGCGTGTACTGCTCCGACGCGTGCCGGATGGCCGCGAAGCGGGCCATTGCCCGGACCCTCAAGACGGGCGACGGCAAAAGCGAACACCTTGGGAAAGAAACAACAGAGTTTCCCAACCCCCTCCGACCTGCGGAAACGTCGGCCGTGGCAAATCCGAACACGGACCGGGAAGCGGCCCGCGAACGTGCTTCCCGCGAGCGTCGGGCCCGCCGGTACGCCGACCGCCGGACGCTCTGGAAGATCTCGTCAGACCGGACGTGCCGGGGCTGCGGCCGGACGGTCATGGACCCTGAGTCGGGCGTGATCCTGGCGCAGACCGCCGAGGGAACCGCCATCGCGCTCGGGCTCCTCAAGTGCGGGAAGATCTGGTTCTGCCCGGTCTGCTCGGCCAAGATCCGGCACGGCCGTGCCGAGGAGATCACGGCGGCGGCCGTCTCCTGGATGCAACAGGGAGGGTCCGCCTACCTGGTGACCTTCACCGCCCGGCACGCGGCCACGGACAAGCTGGCCGACCTGATGGACGCGATCCAGGGCACCCGGGCCGACAAGGACAAGGGCACCACCCGTAAGCCGGGCGCGTATCAGCGGCTCATCACCGGTGGGACCTGGGCCGGACGGCCTGACCGCCTCGACGCTGACGGCAACCCCGACATCGGCATTCGGGGCCGTGTCGGGTACGTCGGCATGATCCGCGCGACTGAGATCACCGTGGGCCAGGGCAACGGCTGGCACCCCCACATTCACGCCCTGGTGCTCGTCGGCGGACGCACTGAGGGGGACCGCAAAGACAAGCGCGTGGTGGAGGTGTTCACCCCTTCGGATGACGCCCTGGGCGAGCTGGAAGACCACTTCCGCGCGGTCTGGACTCGGCACCTGGCCAAGGTGGACCCCTCGTTCAAGCCCAGCGATGAGCACGGCGTGGACTTCAAGCGGCTGGCAACGGCCCGCGATGCCGAGGACTTCGGCCGGTACGTCGCCAAGCTCCAGGACGGCCACAAGTCCATCTCTCCGGCGAACGAGATCGCCCGTGGTGACCTCAAGCGGGGCCGTCAGGGGAACATGACCCCCTTCGAAATGCTGGGCCGGATCGGGGACCTGATGGGCGGCGTCCTGGAGGAAGACGCCCCGGGGCACGGTGACCTGTCCTGGTGCCTGGGCAAGTGGGCGGAGTACGAGACGGCGGTGTCCGGCCGCCGGGCGATCGAGTGGACCCGGTACCTGCGTCAGCTCCTGGGCCTGGTCGGCGGCGACACCGAGGACGACGACGCAGACCTGTTGTTCGAGATCGACGGAGCCTCGGAGATCCGGGCGGGCGTCCAGCTCCAGACGAACACCTGGCACAAGGTCACCGGCCGCGCGCTCGACCTGGCCGCGACAGAGGCCGTCGAGGGTCACGGCCTGGACCTCGACGCCGTGACCGAAGTGGTCACCCTCGCCGGTGCGTCGGCGGCCTCGGTCCGGCTCCTCACCCCCGGCGAGATCACCGAAGCGTGGGACGCCACCTTGGCCAAGCTCGCCGAACGGCGGGACGCTGCTGCCGCTCGCCGCAGGGTCGAGCGCTGACCGAAGGAGAGACCGTCATGGCACGTCGAGTCCGCCAACAATCCCGCCTCCGGCAGCACGTCACGGAGTGCACCGGTATCCAGCTCGACCACCGCGACGGCTCGATGTCCTGTTCCCGGGGCGTCCACTGCCCCGGGGTCGGGCTGCCCCATCGGGGCTGGGCGGACTGCGACTTGGCCGGACCCTGCGCCCACTGCGAGGGTCCGCCGGTCCGCTGGCTCTGCGACCACCACTGACGGCCTCGGGCCGTCAGTCGGCGGCCCCCTCGGGGGCCGTCTGGGCGGCCCTCTCGGGGCCGTCCTCCCCCCGTTGCGACCGAAGGGAGTGCGGGGCGGGCAGCCCGTAAGCGAAGCGCACGGGCATAGCTCGCTCCCAGGGGAATCGGACGACAGGCCGTCAGCGGCCGAACTCGGCCGATTCCCCTGGGCGGCACCCACGTGAGGGGGTGGGGGGGGGGGGGGGCGCGGCGGCGCGCCCCCCCCCCCGGGGGCGGGGGGGCCCCCGCCCCCCCCACCCCCCACAGAACAAAAAAACCCCCCCCCCCCGGCCG
>NZ_JBITDI010000054.1:0-5990 GCF_044454005.1 Nocardia sp. NPDC051570
CGTTTGGACAACTCATCGACCACAAGTCGAACATCATGCAGCACAACCGGATCCGACGCAGCAGAACCGAATCACAACCACGTAAGACACGGTCTAAGGGGGACATGGGCAACGTCCTTAACGCCTACCACGGTGGAATTATGAAATTCCCGTCGCTGACCTTCAATAGCGAGTACCGAGAAGGATGGGACGCCGTCAAATGACCTGGGGGTGACGGGTGCTCCGACCTGCGATAATCCTGTTTGCTGAAGACAGAATTTTCGTGGTTGAGGAGCGCCCTTCTGGTGGCGAAGTCCATCCCGCCGTATCCGGCGTTGCCCCCTGCCAGCCGCCGCGAAAGCCTGTGAGCAATGCAATCGGTTGCGGCATGAGTTCCGGAGTCTCGGAGGTGGCGGATCATGCTTCTGCGGCGGACGCGGGCAATGCGTTGGGGAGAAGGGCAACCACGATGAGTCCCCCGATCACGAAGATCGCGGTGGCCCACCAGAATGTGGTGGTGTAACTGTGAATCTGTGCTTGGGCCTGCACAATCGGGGTCAACTCGCGACCCTCCAGGTACTCGGTCTGCGCGGTCACGGCGATCGTGCTCAGCAATGCGATACCGATCGCGCCGCCGACCTGCTGGGCCATATTGACCATCGCCGACGCGATACCCGTATCCGCCTGGTCTACACCGGCGCTCGACCCGTGCAGAGCAACCGATATCACTGCGCCCATCCCGAGTCCGAATAGCAGCAGCCCCGGCAGGATCCCCGACACGTACTGGCTTTTCAGCCCGATCCGAGTCAGTGTCGCCATCCCAGCCGCGGACAAGACGAACCCGCTCCCGACAGTGATCTTGGCACCGAGCCGCGGCAGCAGCAGCGTTGGTGCCGTGGTCGAGGCGATGATGATCGCGGCCACCATCGGCAGGAATGCAATACCTGCCCGAATCGGTGAGTAACGGAGATTCAACTGCAGGTAGTAGATGAGGAACAGGAAGATCGCGAACATGCCGATACCGAGAATGAACATCGCGAGATAGGCGCCCGTGCGGGTTCGATCCATCAGGATCCGCAGTGGCAGTATCGGATTCGCGACCCGCGTCTGCGAAACCAGGAATACTGCGAGCAGCACGACACCGGCGATCAGGAATCCGATCGTGCTCGCATCGGTCCAGCTCTTGCTGCTCGCCTCCGACAGTCCGTAGACGATGCTGAACAGCGCAGCGGTGACCGTCACCGTACCTGGCACATCGAGCGTCGGTTTCTGATCGACGACCTGCGTGGACAATGCAAGGAACGTCCCGATCAGTGCGGCAACAACGAATGCCACGTTGACATACAGCGCCCACCGCCATGAGGCCCCCTGAGTGAGCGACCCGCCGAGCAGCAGACCGACAGCGGCGCCCATTCCGGCGATCGCACCGATGACGCCGAAAGCTTTGGCCCGCTCGCCAGGTTCGTGGAAGGTCGCCGTCAGCAACGACAGGATGGTTGGTGACAGCAGCGCAGCGAATAGACCTTGGCCCACCCGCGCGGCGACCAGCATCTCGAAATTCACCGCGGCGCCGCCGACTACCGATGCGATACCGAAGCCCACGAGCCCGGCGATGAAGGTCGCCCGCCGCCCGAACAGATCGCTCAGCCGGCCACCGAGCAGTAGCAGACTGCCGAAGGCGACGGAGTACCCGGTGACCACCCATTGCCGGTTCGCATCCGAGAAGTAGAGTGCCCGTTGCGCATCCGGTAGCGCGATATTCATCACCGTCGCATCGAGCACGACCATCAGTTGGACCACGCCGAGCACGGCGAGCGCCAACCAACGCCTGGCGTCTATGGACTTGTCTGCCGTCACGTGCCGCGCGCCCGAGCCTGGTTCGTATGATCTTGCCATGTTCCCTCGCCTGATCAGTACAGATGTGATTTAGCAAGAACGGGGTAATCCCTCAAGGGAGGTAGCTGGCTCAATTCGCGGCCCCCAACTCGCTGTCCAAGATACTGAACATCTCATCGGCAGTCGCCGCACCCAGGACGCTCTCCGTATTCAGCTCCGGCAGAACCGATCTCGCCCACTTGGCGGCGATTTCTCCCAGCCGAGCAGCGGTCAGCGCGCGTTGCGCCTCGGTCATCGTCATCGTATCGAGCGATACCTCCAGCCGGAGCAGCTCCGCCGCCGCAGCGTCGGTCATCTCCTGCTCCGGGCCCACTTCCTCGGCGAGGTGACCGGCCAGCGCGGCGGGATTCGGGTAGTCGAACATGATGGTCGCCGACAGTCGTAGTCCGGTCTGCGCGCCGATCCGATTGCGCACCTCCAACGCAGCCAGCGAGTCGATACCCATATCGCCGAAACCCCGGTCGGCACCGATAGCATCGATGCCCGCGTAGCCGAGCACGTCCGCGACATGTGCGCGCACGGCCGCGAGCAGGATCTCTTCGGCCGCCGTCGCCGACAGCCCGATCAGCTGCTGCGCCAATGTCTCCGGCTGGTTTGCCGTCTCGGAACGCGCCCCCGCCCGCCGCCGAGCCGCCGGCTCGGCCGCAGTACGCAGCAACGCGACAGCGGTTTCGCTGCGTCGTACTCGCATCGGCAGCAGCACCGCTCGATCCGTAGCGAGCGCGCGATCGAACAGCGCGAGCGCCGCGGTCACCGACAACGGTTCGACGCCTTCGCGGCGCAACCGGTGCAGTTCGGTCTCCCCGAGCGCCCCGGCCATCCCAGACTCGGTGTGCCACAACCCCCAGGCCAGCGACTGCGCAGGCAGACCACGGGACCGTCGATGCACGGCCAGCGCATCTAAGAACCCGTTCGCCGCAGCGTAATTCGCTTGTCCGGCGCCGCCGAGCATACTGGCGGCGGAGGAGAACAGGACAAAGGCGTCCAGCTCGAGTTCGGCGGTCAGCTCGTGCAGATGCCATGCGGCGTCGACCTTCGGCCGGAAGACCGTATCGAACCGGTCCGGGGTCATCGCCGAAATCAATCCGTCGTCGAGGACGCCTGCGGCATGGATTACCGCGGTGAGGGGATGGTCGACCGGGATGTTCGCCAGCACGGCCGCGAGTGCGTCGCGATCGGCCGCGTCACATGCCGCGACGGTTACCTCGGCACCTGGCTCAGCCAGCTCACCGAGGTCGGCTGGGGTGGAACGACCGCACAGGATCAACCGAGTCGCGCCATGCTCGGTGATCAGGTGCCGGGCGATCAGCCTGCCCAAAGTGCCGGTACCGCCGGTGATCAGGACGGTGCCGCGCGGGTTCAGCGGCCATGGCGACCGGCCGGGGCTGGTTTCGACCAGCCGGGGCAGGTAGGCGTTGCCCGCCCGCAGCGCCAGTTCGCTTGCCCCGGTGGCGATCGCGGCGGGCAGTACGGCCAATGAGGCGGGGTCGTCGTCGATATCGACCAGGACCAGCCTGCCCGGATGCTCGGCGCTCGCGGAACGCGTCATCCCCCAGATGCCGGCATGGGCCAAGTCCGGCGAATTATCTTGACCGACACCGAAGTCGACCGCATTTCTGGTGACGAGCACCATCGGCGTCTCAGTGTCGGAGCTGCGCTCGATCCGGTCCTGCATCGCGGTCAATGCTTGGGCGGCTACCTCGCGGGCCGCCTGCACCGACGTCGTACCCGCCGACGCGGGGGCGAGCAACAGCACGTCGGCCGTGGGCTCCGCACTCGCGATGTCCGGCAATATCGTTGGTTCCCAGATCATTTCGAACAAGTCGCCGGTCTGCGGCTCAGCGAGCGAGTCAAGAGTCACCGTCCGCAGCCGCACCGACTCCACCACCGCGACCGGCTTGCCCGCCGGGTCGAACAGCCGCACGCTCAACTGGTCGACGGCGTGGCGGGTCAGCTGCAGGCGCACCATCGATGCGCCCGCGGCGTACAGGCGATACCCCGCCCAGCTGTACGGGAGCGACAGCACGGTCGGGTCTTGGCCGCCGAGTAGGTCGATGCCGTGCAGCGCGGCATCGAGCACCGCGGGGTGCAAACCGAATTCGGCGCCGTCGTCCACCGCGCCCTCAGGCAGGGCCAGTTCGGCGAACAGATCCGCATCGAGCCGCCACGCTGCACGCAGGCCGCGGAATACCGGGCCGTAGCCGTATCCCTGCTCCCGCATGCTGTCGTAGAGACCATCGACGTCGACCGGCACCGCGCCCGCCGGTGGCCACACCAGTAGCGGCGCGGGTTCGGGCGCCGCCACCGGTGCGAGCACACCCGAAGCGTGCCGGGTCCAGGAGCCGCTCCTCCGTACCCTGGCGTGGATGGTAATCGTCCGTGCGCCAAGGTCATTCGCGGCATCGATGACGACCTGGAGATCGACGGGGTCACCGTCCGATATCGACAACGGTCGTTCCACCGTCAGTTCGTCGACCGCTGCGCAGCGCACATGTTCCGCGGCGTGCGCGGCCAATTCTACGAAGGCGCTACCGGGCACCAGCACCACTCCGGCCACCACGTGATCGGCCAACCAAGGCTGAGTGCGCGGCGAGAGCACGCCGGTGAGCACCACCGTTTCGCTCTCGGCCACGGTCAGCACGGCACCGAGCATGGGGTGTGCGGCTGTGCCCTGCCCCAGCGCCGCCGCGCCGGCCGGACCACTCGGCCCGTCCTCGAGCCAGAATCGCTGACGCTGAAAAGCGTAGGTAGGCAACAACACCGGAGGTGCGACGACCGGGCGGTGCGTCGCGAAGGCCAGTTCGACCCCGTGCACCTGTAGCGCACCGAGCGCGGACGCGAACGCGACGTCGTCGGCGTTGTTCTTGCGCAGGGTCGGCACCACCGCCGAACGCTGCGGATCCGCCAGCGTCTCGCCGATCATGCCGGCGAGCACTGCATCCGGTCCGACCTCGACGAAGACCCGGACACCCGCCGCCTCCATGGCGGCGACCGCATCGGCGAAGCGGACCGTATCGCGCACCTGGCGCACCCAGTACGCGGCCGCGGTCAGCTCTTGGACCGTCGCGCTGATGCCGGTCACAGTCGAGATCATCGGGATCGTCGGTACGTGCAGATCGAGTGCACTGACTACCTCTTCGTACTCCGCCAGCATCGCGTCCATCCGCGGCGAGTGAAACGCGTGACTGACCCGCAGCCGGGTGGTCCGGCGATCGGCGAAGGCCGCGGCAATCGCCGTGACGCCGGACTCGTCACCGGAGACCACTACCGCACCGGGTGCGTTCACTGCCGCGATGCTGACGGTATCGTCCAGGTGCCCGACGACCTCCGCTTCGGCGGCGTCGACAGCCAGCATCGCCCCGCCCGCGGGCAGCGCCTGCATGAGCCTGCCACGGGCCGCGACGAGCCGGACCGCGCTCGCCAGATCGAACACCCCGGCAATATGCGCCGCGGTCAACTCGCCGATTGAATGTCCCGCCACGAAATCCGGTGTTAGTCCCCATGATTCGAGCAGCCGAGTAAGGGCTACCTCGACCGTGAACAGCGCGCACTGGGTGTACTCGGTGCGGTCGAGCGCGGCAGCCGCCGGGGTGCCTGGCTCGGCGAAAATGACCTCTCTCAGTGGCAATTCGAGATGGTTGTCGAATAACGCACAGGTAGTGTCGATCGTCTCGGCGAAGACGGTGAATTGACGGTACAGCTCGGCGCCCATGCCGGGGCGTTGTGCGCCCTGGCCGGTGAACAGCCACGCCACCTTGCCCGATACCGGCTTGCCGGTGACGATCGTGGTCATCGATGTGCCCGCGGCCAGCGCCGCCAGCTGGGCGTCCAATTCGGCGCGGTCCCGCGCCACCAGCGCGGCACGATGACCGAGCCGGGCCCGCCCTGTTACCGCCGCGACGGCGATATCGGCCACTGATGCCGCCGGGTCCACCGACCGCATGCGCTCGGCCTGATCGGAGAGCGCGGCCTCGGTGTGTCCGGACAGCAGAACCGGAATCAGCTGCGGCGCAATATCTGCCGGCTCGGCCACTGGTTCGTCGGGCGCTTGTTCGATGATCACATGCGCATTCGTGCCACTGATCCCGAACGACGAAACACCCGCCCTACGCACA
>NZ_JBITDI010000055.1:0-5840 GCF_044454005.1 Nocardia sp. NPDC051570
CAAGGCCACGCACTTTCTCGGCTTCCTCACCCTCGCTGCGGCATTGACGTGCTACAAGAAACTGGCGAAATCAACGACATGAGACACCGTCTAAGGGGTCCAAACTGGTGGGCAACCAGGCTTTGCGCGAAGTCGTGGAAGACGGGTTGTCGAAAAAGCACTCTCCCGAACAGATCTCCCACCGGCTCCGCAAGGATTTCCCCGACGACGAAAGTATGCGGGTGAGCCACGAAACGATCTACCAAGCACTGTATTTCCAGGCCCGTGGGGGACTCAAACAGCAAGTGCAGCAAGCCCTTCGGGCCGGCCGGACCCGACGCAAACCGCGGCGTTCGCCTGGGCAGCGGACCAACCGCGTCCTCGGCGAGATGATCATGATCAGCGATCGGCCGGCCGAGGTCGAAGATCGTGCGCTGCCCGGGAATTGGGAGGGCGATCTGATCACCGGGCGCTCGAACAAGACCGCGATCGCAACCCTGGTCGAGCGCACGACCAGATACACCATGCTGGTTCACCTGCCCGGTGGACACGACGCGGTGTCGGTGCGCGACGCACTGATCGACACGGTGTCCGCACTGCCCGCGCATCTGCGGGGTTCGCTGACCTGGGATCAGGGCACCGAAATGGCTAAACACAAGCAGTTCTCGATGGCCACCGACATGACCGTCTACTTCTGCGACCCGGCCAGCCCCTGGCAACGCGGCACCAACGAAAACACCAATGGTTTACTGCGCCAATACTTCCCGAAGGGCAGTGATCTGTCCATTCACGGACCCGAAGAGCTCGAATACGTCGCTCAGGAGCTCAACAGTCGTCCACGCAAAACGCTCGACTGGGATACCCCAGCCGAGCGCTTACGTGATCTACTTACCGCCTAACACCAGCAGTGTTGCGACGACCCCTGGAATCCGCCTGATCTCGGCCCGTTGATCTTCCGTGGAGTCGGAATCTTCATGACACCGAGGGAGACGGCAACCACGCCGACCAGTCCCCCTCGGGGTCGGTGGTTTGCCCAACCTCGATCAGATGACCGTCGGGATCGCGGATGTAGCAACGAATCTCGTACTGGTGCTGTTTCGGCGGCGTCAAGAATTGAGCACCCCGGGCGCTCCATTCGGCGTACACGGCGTGGATGTCTTCGACCCGGAGATTGAGGAAGCTGCTGACCCGGTTGGGGTCGCGTGGCGTCTCCAGGGTGACTGACGGCTTATCGTCGGTCGGGCCTCCGCCCACATTGATGATGATGAAGCTGTTGGCCAGTGCGACATAGATGGGCCCTCCGGAGAAGACCACCTTGCCGCCGAGCACTTCGGTGTAGAAGTGCTGAGAGCGCTCGACGTCGTCCGATACGATGAAATGGGCCGCCACAATTCCGGATCCGGGCGGTGTGGGTTCGACCAACTGGCACCTCCACTGGTTGGGACTCAAATCCCGCTCAAGACGGGGTCTGAAGCCGCTGTTGCGAAGATCGACGGTTCTCGTTTGTTCCACCGCACAGCCATCGACCTGACTAGTGCCTTTCGATCGCGCCTTCCGGCCCGTGTGCGGCACAGCTTGAAACCAGCTGTCCCACTTATCATCCCACGATGTCGGGTCCGACCGCCCGCGATCGGCTGATCCGTGATGACATCGGTCGGCCCCATGCCATCGCTCCACGGAGGCGTACTGAATTCGGCACCGACGAGTCGCGGCGATTCGCTGGGTGTCACCCGCCGAAAGGACTCATCCCCTGTTGGCACCGGATGAACTTGGTCATCAGGTCGGTGGGAGGCATTCCGGGCATAGGGGCGTTCAACACGACACTCATACCGACGAGACCTCCGATGATGGTTCCGGCGAGCATTCCGGGCATCAGTAACGGGAACCCGATCATCACTCCGATGGCCACCCCGATCGCCGCGCCGACCGTCGCGTTCCAGCAGTACATTCGCTGATCGGGGGTCAACGGTTCCTGGGCGATGCCGGTGTTCGTTTCAGCCGGTCCGGTCGAGGTCCCGTTGCACCGTTGAATATCGTTGTCCGACACTCCGTTCCCGGATGCGACGAACTCGGCACGTCGCGCCTCCAGGGTGCGCAACTCGGCAATGCGTGCTTTGTACGTTTCGATGACCGCATTGAATCTCTTGACCAACCCAAAAGTGGAAGCCCAAGTGGCGTATATAGATTCGATTAGGCTCGATCCGGTATCGGCGGCGTCGTCGGCGACCAGAACCCGCACCCCGCCGAATTGACCTCCGAGTGTGCACTTGTACGTGGAAACCATTGTGGCGCACTGGTGTTCTGATCGTATGAAACCTGGCATGGTGAAGACGGCTCGCAGGAAACTCCGACTGGGGCGGCTCGGATCCGCTGACGATCTGTCCACGGCACTGCGGACGGTGTCGGAGTTCAATCGCGTTATCGCCGCAACCGATACGAAGGTCGGATTGCTGCTGACCGCGAACGGATTCGCGCTGACCGGGCTGATCGCGGCCTCCCGCACGCACACGACCGTGCTCACGTGCGTGGTGGCCGCCACCCTCGGGGTGTCGCTGCTGGTGTGCATGTTGTACCTGGCTGCCACCTTGCGGCCGAACCTGCGTGGCGCCGATGCCGGGAACTGGTTCAGCTTTCCGACCTTTCCCACGGAGATCGACTCGCGGCCGAGCGCCGCGGTGCTGGCCGATCATGCGTGGCGGGAGGCCGCGTTGCTCGCCGAGATCGCCTGCGGCAAATACCGCAGGTTCGCGGTGGCTTTGCGATGGAGTGCGGTGAGCCTGATCGCGTTCGTGGTCTGGTTCATCGTGTCGTCGCTGCCGGGTCTCGGTGGTTGGCGGGTCGGTTGAGGTGAGGATCGCGTCGGCCCGCTGTGCAATTGCGTCAGGCGCCTTCGTCTTCGTCGTCCTCTTCGTCGTCATCCGGCTCGGTGTCCAGGGCACCGAGCGACGCTGTGTCCGCGATGATCGCTGACGCGGTCAGCTCGATGTCCGGCGCCGAGGCGGAACCCGCGACTGCGGTCGGCTTGGTAGCGCTGTCGATAAGTGCGTTGACCTTCGCCAGGAGCTGGTCGCCATCCCGCTTGTTCAGCATGCCCTTGTCGAGCAACAGGGTGATGATCTCCCGCGCGGACTGCTTGTTGATGTCCTGCTGGGCGATCAGCTGCTCGATCACCTTACCGACATCGTCCCTGCGGGAAGCGAGCTGAAGCGCGAACATACTGAGATCGCCCTCGCGCAGGGCGCCCCGGTAGTGCTCCATCCGGAGCTGCTCGCGCGCGATGTGGTTCTGCCCCTTCAAGTCGGCGACCTCGTGCTCGAACTTCGCATCGTGCAGCGCGACGTGATGCTCGGCGAGACGGCGTTCCGCGGCCCGCCGGTCCAGGGTCCGGTGCCGGAGGTGGCCGAGGGTTTCCGCGTCCGGTCGCAGCTGCACCCGGCATTCCAGCAAGGTCAGTCCGTGGCCCAATTCGATGGGGTGGGAAGCGAAAAAGGAATTCACATGTTGCTCGGCGTCGAGGAACCGGTCGACATCGAACTGGCGGCCCATCGCCCGAAGGTGTTGTTCGACGATTGGACGGTAGACGAACTCCGCAGCCCGCACATTGTCCCGGATTGCCCGCAACGGATCGGTGATCCGCCAGGACAAGTGTGTTTGGACGACGAAGTTGAGCGTGTGCTCGGAGGCGGGCACCTCGACCTGGAATGATGAGTGATGGACCGCGACATTCACCCAGAACACGCCGATGGGCCGGGATGCGAATATACCGGCCGATTTTCGTTCGATCGGCACCAAACGGCCGCTGTGGTCCAGCGAGACGGTCAGCCAATACCCGTCCGATTGCGGACGGAACTGACGCCAGCTTTCGATAGACATCGCCGAGTAGTAGACCAGCAGCTCCGGATTGTTCGCATTCATTCCGTTTGCTCCTTCGAGTCGAGTTGCTTCGAGTCGAGTTGTCCCATCGAATCCAGGATCGTCAGTACGTCCTGGACCGCACGCCGGGGTCCCTTGGGCTCGGCGGCCCATCCCCTCAGGTGATAGGGAAGAATCTCGTCGTCCTGCAAGGCATTTCCGAGATCGAACAGGAAGCGTGCGAGTGGTTCGCGCAGATTCGGGTCCTTCTCGGCGATGCCGACCCAGACCTGGATCTCCGCATAAGTTTCGGGCGGGTGGCCGGGGCTTTCGATGAGACGACCGAAGAGGGTGATGATGGCCTCACGGTCTGTCCCGGTCAGGCACAGTGCCACCGGCCACTCGTGCAGGCCCTGCTCGGTCCGCACGTACCGGTAGCGGCTCAGATCCAGCACGCATCGTAATCCGGTGTCGCGCAATCGAGGACGGGCCGAAGGCCCGGTCCAGCGCAACAGTTCGCCCAGGATTCGGTCGGTGAGTCCGCCCGACCAGAACAGCTGAGCCATCGAGAGCGACACGGCCAGCCGGAGTGCGAGTCGGGTGCTTCGCGCCGCACGGCGCAGCCGCGCAATGGCCGTATCGGGCATTGCCTGGCCGATCTCGCTGCCCAGGGTCCGCGCGGCGGTGACTCGCAACGCCAGTGGCTGGTCACGGTGCGACCAGGCCTCGAGCATCCGTGAAACGAGCGGGGCGAGATCGGAATACAGGAACGGGAACTGCAACGCGGCCATCGCGGCGACCCGGTCGGATCGTCGGCCGCTGCGCGCCCACGGTTCGATGACCACCGTGCGCGCATGCTCGAACTCGAAGGTGGACAGGAGCCCGGCTGCCACTCCCGCGTGCGCGCATACCCTGAGATCGGAGCTGCTCCCGAGTGCTCGCAGCCACTCGCGCATCAACTCGTGAGCGGTGTGATACTCCTGCCATACCCGATCGAGGATCTTGGGCGGGTAGCTGGGATCGGTGAATTCGACTACGTGGACCGGGATTTCACCGTAGATGCTGTACTCGGTGGATCGATACGCCCGCGCCCGCGCCGCAGCGATGAGTTCGCTGTTGCGTGAACCGAACACCGGCCATGCGGGCGTCTCGTCAGGCTGTTCCTCGCTGGCGATGACCCGAGTCAGCTCGCGGGCCGCGTCGGAGACCATGTACAGCGGCATTCTGTTGAAGACTGCCAGTGCGATCGCGAAGGCGCGTGCCTCCAAGCTGAGCTGTTCGTCGAACCACAGCCGGAAATCCTGACTGATCGCTGCGAGATGACGCTCGATGATCTCGGCGAGTTCGGCGCGTCCCTCGGCGACATCGGCCAACTCGTTGCCGAGCTCCGCGAGAACGCGGGCGGGTGGCCGGTCCTGGGTATATCTCGCCAGTAGCTGGACCACATCGGGGAGGTCGAGGATGTCGGCAGGGTCGCGGTCCAGATAGTATCGCGCATGGTTGCGGACCAGCTCGGTCGTATCGGCGGGATCGCCGGCGTCGAACAGGAATTCCCCGAGGTCGGGCGGAAGGCCGATGGCGTCGTCCAACAGCACGATCATCCGGCAGCCCTGCTCGCGCAGCCTGCTACTGAGCTGTTCGAGGTGGAATCGGTGCAGGTGAGCGACTTGATCGGGACCGAACGACTCCATCAGATATCCGGTGCGCTCGGAGAATTCGATCTCCAGTGAGCGAAGTTCCACGTCGGGTCCGAATGTGTACACGCTCGTCGTGGACTCTTCGTGCAGTGCGCGCAGTGCCATGGTCGTGCGTCCCCAGCCCTGAGGTGCGCGCAGTAGTAGTAGTAGTAGTAGTAGTAGTAGTAGTAGTAGTAGTAGTGACTGCGCGCCGATTCTGCGACGAATGTCCTGAAATGTCTTAGTGGTCATGCCCGCATGTTCTTCGGGGGTTCACGCGGCTGCCGGTGATGCGGCAGTCTGGTGGTCGCAGCCGGTGGGTTGTTGGGAGTG
>NZ_JBITDI010000056.1:1936-3058 GCF_044454005.1 Nocardia sp. NPDC051570
ACGTTCTTTCTAGGCGAATTAACGACAGGGCTCGGCCCGCAGTCATACCGATTCTCTTTGTTGAGGGTGCTGGTGCTGCAGTGTGGTTGGAGTCTTGTGTGTTGTTTGAGAACTGCACAGTGGACGCGAGCATCTTTGTTTGTAAGTGTTTAAGGGCGTACGGTGGATGCCTTGGCACCAGGAGCCGATGAAGGACGTAGGAGGCTGCGATAAGCCTCGGGGAGCTGTCAACCGAGCTGAGATCCGAGGATGTCCGAATGGGGAAACCCGGCACGAGTGATGTCGTGTCACCCGCATCTGAATATATAGGGTGTGTGGAGGGAACGTGGGGAAGTGAAACATCTCAGTACCCACAGGAAGAGAAAACAATAGTGATTCCGTGAGTAGTGGCGAGCGAAAGCGGATGAGGCTAAACCGTGTAGATGTGATAGGCGGCAGTCGTTGTCTATGCGGGGTTGTGGGACATTTCTTCTCAGTTCTGCCGAGCTGGGCGAGAGTCAGAAACCAAGTTGTTAGTCGAATTGGTCTGGGATGGCCAACCGTAGACGGTGAGAGTCCGGTAGACGAAAACATCTTGGCTCTTGTGAAATGCTCCCGAGTAGCAGCGGGCCCGTGAAATCTGCTGTGAATCTGCCGGGACCACCCGGTAAGCCTGAATACTACCTGGTGACCGATAGCGGACTAGTACCGTGAGGGAAAGGTGAAAAGTACCCCGGGAGGGGAGTGAAATAGTGCCTGAAACCGTGCGCTTACAATCCGTCAGAGCCTTCGCATCCTTGTGGTGTGTGGGGTGATGGCGTGCCTTTTGAAGAATGAGCCTGCGAGTCATCGGTATGTGGCGAGGTTAACCCGTGTGGGGTAGCCGTAGCGAAAGCGAGTCCGAATAGGGCGCCTGAGTCGCATGCTATGGACCCGAAGCGGAGTGATCTACCCATGGCCAGGGTGAAGCGACGGTAAGACGTCGTGGAGGCCCGAACCCACTTAGGTTGAAAACTGAGGGGATGAGCTGTGGGTAGGGGTGAAAGGCCAATCAAACTCCGTGATAGCTGGTTCTCCCCGAAATGCATTTAGGTGCAGCGTCGCGTGTTTCACCCTGGAGGTAGAGCTACTGGATGGCCTAAG
>NZ_JBITDI010000056.1:3155-5391 GCF_044454005.1 Nocardia sp. NPDC051570
AGGGGCCTACAAGCTTACCGAAGTCAGCCAAACTCCGAATGCCGGGGTGTGAGAGCGCGGCAGTGAGACTGCGGGGGATAAGCTTCGTAGTCGAGAGGGAAACAGCCCAGATCGCCGGCTAAGGCCCCTAAGCGTGTACTAAGTGGAAAAGGATGTGGGGTCGCTGAGACAACCAGGAGGTTGGCTTAGAAGCAGCCACCCTTGAAAGAGTGCGTAATAGCTCACTGGTCAAGTGATCCTGCGCCGATAATGTAGCGGGGCTCAAGTACACCGCCGAAGCCGCGGCAGTCACACATTATTCTGCTCTTTGGAGCCAGGAGTGTGGCTGGGTAGGGGAGCGTCCTGCAGCCAGGGAAGCCACGGTGTGAACCAGTGGTGGAGGCTGTGGGAGTGAGAATGCAGGCATGAGTAGCGAAAGACGAGTGAGAAACTCGTCCGCCGGATGACCAAGGGTTCCTGGGCCAGGTTAATCCGCCCAGGGTGAGTCGGGACCTAAGGCGAGGCCGACAGGCGTAGTCGATGGACAACGGGTTGATATTCCCGTACCCGTGTATCCGCGCCAAATATCGAATCAGTTGTGCTAACCATCCAAAAGCGGACCTATCACCTTCGGGTGAAGAGAAGTGGCTGCATGGGACCCTGATTGTAGTAGGTAAGCGATGGGGTGACGCAGGAAGGTAGCTGGGCCCGGTGGTGGATTACCGGGTGTAAGCCTGTAGGGCGTTGTGTAGGCAAATCCGCACAACATGTAGCCTGAGAGGTGATGCGTAGCCGTTGAGGCGAATTCAGTGATCCTATGCTGCCGAGAAAAGCCTCTAGTGAGTTGGTACACGGCCCGTACCCCAAACCGACACAGGTGGTCAGGTAGAGAATACTAAGGCGATCGAGATAACTGTGGTGAAGGAACTCGGCAAAATACCTCCGTAACTTCGGGAGAAGGAGGGCCCGGTCTGGTGAACATCCTTGCGGTGGGAGCTGGGTTGGGTCGCAGAGACCAGAGAGAAGCGACTGTTTACTAAAAACACAGGTCCGTGCGAAGTCGTAAGACGAGGTATACGGACTGACGCCTGCCCGGTGCCGGAAGGTTAAGAGGACCGGTTAGCGCTTCGGCGCGAAGCTGAGAATTTAAGCCCCGGTAAACGGCGGTGGTAACTATAACCATCCTAAGGTAGCGAAATTCCTTGTCGGGTAAGTTCCGACCTGCACGAATGGCGTAACGACTTCTCTGCTGTCTCCACCACAGACTCGGCGAAATTGCAGTACGAGTAAAGATGCTCGTTACGCGCGGCAGGACGAAAAGACCCCGGGACCTTTACTATAGCTTGGTATTGGTGTTCGGTACGGTTTGTGTAGGATAGGTGGGAGACTGTGAAGCTCGGACGCCAGTTCGGGTGGAGTCATCGTTGAAATACCACTCTGATCGTATTGGGCTTCTAACCTCGGGCCATGATCTGGTTCAGGGACAGTGCCTGGTGGGTAGTTTAACTGGGGCGGTTGCCTCCTAAAATGTAACGGAGGCGCCCAAAGGTTCCCTCAGCCTGGTTGGCAATCAGGTGTTGAGTGTAAGTGCACAAGGGAGCTTGACTGTGAGAGCGACAGCTCGAGCAGGGACGAAAGTCGGGACTAGTGATCCGGCACCGGCAAGTGGAAGCGGTGTCGCTCAACGGATAAAAGGTACCCCGGGGATAACAGGCTGATCTTCCCCAAGAGTCCATATCGACGGGATGGTTTGGCACCTCGATGTCGGCTCGTCGCATCCTGGGGCTGGAGTAGGTCCCAAGGGTTGGGCTGTTCGCCCATTAAAGCGGCACGCGAGCTGGGTTTAGAACGTCGTGAGACAGTTCGGTCTCTATCCGCCGCGCGCGTTAGAAACTTGAGGAAGGCTGTCCCTAGTACGAGAGGACCGGGACGGACGAACCTCTGGTGTGCCAGTTGTCCCGCCAGGGGCACGGCTGGTTGGCCACGTTCGGAAGGGATAACCGCTGAAAGCATCTAAGCGGGAAGCCTGTTCCAAGATGAGGTTTCTCTCCCACTTGATGGGTTAAGGCCCCCAACAGACCATTGGGTTGATAGGCCGGAACTGGAAGCCCTGTGAGGGGTGGAGGTGACCGGTACTAATAGGCCGAGGGCTTACCAACAAAGGTGCTACGCGTCCACTGTGCGGTGTCTGAAACAATACACAGACACTCTCTCCTCACTCTGCGAAGGCAGGGTGGGTGCTATCGGGATTCTCGAC
>NZ_JBITDI010000057.1:0-5387 GCF_044454005.1 Nocardia sp. NPDC051570
GATCATCGACCTTGTCGTCCAATTCCTCCCTGGGATGTCCTGATATGCGTATGTCAACCTGGATCCGGCAACATATCGCGGCGTTACGTGCGCTGCTGGTGCTGACGGTGATCACCGGAATCGTTTATCCCGTGGCGGTTTTCGCGGTCGCTCAGCTGCCCGGGCTGCATGACAAGGCGGAGGGGTCGCTGATCACTCAGGACGGGAAGATCGTGGGCTCGAGCCTGATCGGGCAGGCGTTCACCGATGGTAAGGGCAATGCGCTGGTGCAGTACTTCCAGAGCCGCCCGTCCAACTCCGTCCCGGCCGACGGCAGCATCCCGGACGGGTACGACGCGTCCAACTCCTCGTTCGGCAATATGGGCCCGGAGAGCATGGTGGACACTCTCGATGCTGATCCGTCGAAGACGAAGCTCGCGCTGCTGTCGACGGTGTGCTCGCGTAGTAAGGCGATCGGTGACCGCGAGGGCGTCTCGGGTGCGCGGCCGTTCTGCACACCCGACGGTGTCGGCGCGGTGCTGTCGGTGATCGGCCCGCGTGATGCGCACGGCAACGTGATCAAGCCGACCAAGGTGGTCAGCGTCAACGAGGCCTGCCCGGCGAAGCCGTTCCAGGATGCCTACCAGGGTGTCAAGGTCGACTGTGCCGTCCCAGGCGAGAGCTACGCGACCGGCCAGATCATTCCGATCCCCGGCGACGTCGCCAAGGACACCCCCGTGCCCGCCGACGCCGTCACCGCCTCGGGCTCGGGCCTGGACCCGAACATCTCCCCGGAGTACGCGGCCATCCAGATCCCCCGAATCGCCAAGGCACGAGGCGTTTCCGAGGACCGGATCCGCACCGTGGTCGCCGCCCATTCCTACAAACGCGACCTCGGCTTCTTCGGCGAACCCCGGGTCAACGTCCTGGAACTGAATCTGGACCTGGACAAGCAGTACCCCTACAAGGGCTGATCCACCCCCGATCACGAAGGCCGCCTTCATCATTCATCGATGAAGGCGGCTTTCGCATTTCGCCGACGCCGTTAGCCTCGATCCCGAGTGTCGGTTCGGAAGCCGCTCTGCCGGTACGAGATATCTATCCAGGGGTTCTCATGGAGTTCAGTGTTCACGTGTCCAAATTCGAGATCGACGGTGGCGCCGCTGCTCTCGCGGGTGAGCTGGCCCGGGTCGGCGCCGCCGCGGAGGCGGCGGGTGCGGCCTGGTTGTCGCTGCAGGACCATTACTTCCAGATCCCGATCTCCGGTCTGCCGGAGGAGTCGCCCATGTTGGAGGGGTACACGACGCTCGGCTATCTGGCGGCGCACACCTCGAGCATCGGACTCGGCATGCTCGTCTCCGGGGTGACCTATCGGCATCCGGGCCTGCTCGCCAAGATCGTGAGCACGCTGGACGTACTGTCCGGCGGCCGGGCCGTCCTGGGTCTGGGCGCCGCGTATTTCGAACGCGAGCATCGCGGGCTCGGCATCCCCTTCCCCGCCACCGCCGAGCGGTTCGATCGGCTGGAGGAGACGCTGCGCATCTGCGCGCAGATGTGGGATCCACAGAACAACGGGCCATTTCACGGCGAGCATTACCAGCTGGCGGAGACGCTGTGCTCACCGCAGCCGATCCACCGGCCGAAGGTGCTCATCGCGGGCGACGGCGAACGCAAGACGCTGCGGCTGGTCGCGCAGTACGGCGATGCCTGCAATGTCGTCGGCACCTCGCCCGAGGGGGTCAGGCATAAGCTCGACGTCCTGCGCCGGCACTGCGACGAGGTCGGCCGGGACTATGACGAGATCCGCACGACGATCGCGCCCCTCAACCCGGTGCCGAATCCGGCCACGCGCGACGAATTCGTGCGCGCGATGGCCGATTACGCCGCGGTCGGCGTGCATGAGGTCGTGCTCATTGCGCGGGGCGGCTCCCCGGCGGCATGGATAGACGCCATGGCCCCGGCCGGGCGGCAACTCGCCGAACTCGGGTAGGCGCGGCACGACATTGCCGGATCTTTACGGTCTCGTGGGATGAATCCGAAAGGTTAAGGGGCGCAGGCGGATAGGCTTCGGATGTCGGTGGCGCCGGCCGCCGGGGAGGTGGTCGTTCGATGAGAGGCAAGGTATTCGACGTCGTGCTGGTGACCGCGTGGGCGGTCGCCTTCTTCATCGTCGCGATGGTGCATCCCGGGATCTGGAATGCCGTGATCGCCTGGGGCGGACTGGTCGTTCTCGGGTACTACAACTCGTTCGTCCGGCATGATCGACGGCTGGAGTTCGCCAAGCTCGACACACCCGGTCGGCCACGGGATATCAGCGCCACGCTGCGACCGGCGTGGCGGTAGCGCGTCACCGCGCCGAGGCCTCCGGGATCTCGTAAAGGGCTTCCCACACAAGGAAGTTCGAGAGCAGGTCGACCACGTTCAGACCTGCGGGGGTCAGTCGGATCGGGCCGCGGAGCGGGGGAGTGGTGTCCCAGCTGCCCTCGCCATCGGCGCAGACGAAACCCTGGGCCGCGAGCGTGCGCAGGGCGCGGCCGACGTCTCGGGCCTGGGTCCGGGTGGCGATGAGTTCGCGTGCGGTCCGGGGGCGTTCGGCGAGAGTATCGAGTATCTCCACGACATAGCGGTGGCTGACCAGCTCACGCAACCACATCAGGTCGAGATCGTTCACCGCACAACGCTATGGCGCGGCGAGTGGATGCACGGTGGCCGTTGACGAAACGCTGTCGTGCCCGTGAGATCTTTTGACGACTTCCCTACACGACGAGGCGACCGGAAACCGAACCGCCGGTATCGTCCGGACGGGGATATCTCACAGCACCCGCCAGGAGGAACACCGTGACAGATCGCCCGCAGGCTCCGCCGCATCTCTCGCGATCGGATTCGGTGCGGTCGGCGCTGGTGATCGGTGCGCTCGGGGTCGTCTTCGGCGATATCGGGACCAGTCCGATCTACACCCTGCAGACCGTCTTCGCTCCGGCTGACCCCCATCCGGTTCCGGTGAGCACCGAGAACGTGTACGGCGTGGTCTCGCTGGTGTTCTGGTCGGTGATGATCATCGTGACGATCACCTATGTGCTGCTGGCGATGCGCGCCGACAACGACGGCGAGGGCGGCATCATGGCGCTGATCACGCTGTTGCGGCGGTGGAGCACCGTGCGGGGCCGGCGGTTGGCGATCTTCCTTGCGTCACTGGGCATCTTCGGCGCGTCGCTGTTCTTCGGCGACAGCATGATCACCCCGGCGATCTCGGTGCTCTCGGCGGTGGAGGGCCTGAAAACCGTCCAGCCGTCGCTGGCGGAGCTGGTGGTGCCGCTGACCGCGGTGATCATCGTGGCGCTGTTCATGGTGCAGCGCCGCGGAACCGCGGTGGTGGGGCGGCTGTTCGGGCCGGTGATGATCGTCTGGTTCGTAACCATCGGCGCGCTCGGCATCACCGGAATCGCCCAGCACCCACGGATTCTCGAGGCGTTGTCGCCGACCTATGCGCTGGGCTTCCTGTTCGGCCACTTCGGCACCGCGTTCTTCGCCTTGGCCGCAATCGTTCTCGCGGTGACCGGCGCCGAGGCGCTGTATGCGGATATGGGCCATTTCGGCCGCCGCTCGATCACCCGGGCCTGGCTGATCCTGGTATTCCCCGCCTGCGTGCTGAGCTATCTCGGCCAGGGCGCGCTGATCCTCGACGATCCGGCCAATATCAGCGGCCCGTTCTTCCTGCTCGCGCCGGGCTGGGCGCGACTGCCGATGGTCGTGCTGGCGACGGCCGCGACGGTGATCGCCTCCCAGGCCGTGATCACCGGCGCGTATTCGGTGGCGTCCCAGGCCGCACAGCTCGGCTATCTGCCCAGGCTGCGGGTCGCGCACACCTCGGAGTCGAGGATCGGGCAGATCTACGTGCCGTGGATCAACTGGGTGCTGATGGTCTCGGTACTGACCCTGATCTTCGCCTTCCGCAGTTCGGCCGCGCTGGCCTTTGCCTTCGGCATGGCGGTGACGGCCACGATCACGATCACGACGCTGCTGTTCTTCTATGTCGCCCGGGCGAAATGGGGTACGCCATGGTGGTTGCTCGGCCTCGGCGCGATCCCGCTGCTGGTGGTGGATCTGCTGTTCGTCGCGGCCAATCTCACCAAGTTCGTGCACGGGGCCTGGCTGCCGCTGCTGATCGGCCTGGTGGCCTTCACGGTGATGACGACCTGGCAGCGCGGCCGCGAGATCGTCACCGCCGCGCGCGAACGCCGCGAGGGCTCACTGCGGGTGTTCATCGATGAGCTGCGCGACGGCACGCAGCCGACCACGACCGTGCCCGGCACCGCGATCTTCCTCAACCGCGGGAAGCTGACCGCACCGCTGGCCATGCGCGCCAATGTGGAAGCCAATCACGTGCGCCACGAACATGTCGTGGTCCTGTCCATCCAGACCGAACCCGTGCCACGGATTCCCGATTCCGAGCGCATCTCCGTCGACGCGCTCGGTCCCGCCGACGACGGAATCACCCATGTCACAGCGGCATTCGGCTATATGGAGACCCCGGATGTGCCGCGCGCGCTGGCGCTGGTGGATCCGGCGCGGACCGAGGGACGGCTGCAGTTGGATCGGGCCTCGTACTTCCTGTCCAAGATCGAACTGCGGCCCGGCGACGAACCGACCATGGCGATGTGGCGCAAACGGCTGTTCATCGCCACCTCCTACATCACGGCCGACGCCGCCGAATACTTCGGCCTGCCGCGCGAGCGCACGGTCATCATGGGCTCGCATATCGAGGTGTAGCGGATCAGGCGGCGGGCCGGTGGGACTGCTCCGGAGCGGGTCGATGCCGCTCGATCAGCACGAGTAGGCCCTCGATCGCCGCCAGGGAGGACCATTCGTTACGGCAGACCAGTCCCGGATGCTGATCGGAGCGCGCTATGAAGGCGGCCTCCGCCGCGGACCAGCGAACGTGGCACGCCGACAGGGAGATATCGGTTGTCATCACCGGGGTCACCAACTCCTCGCAGCATCATGGGGGAATCTGTATCGAACACCATCGACGAGCGGTCGGACGGGTCGTTAACGATTTCCTTCGGACCGCGCCTCGCCGTATTTCCGGTTTTCTTCCGGTTCAGAATGTGACCTCGTCGAGCTTGCCCGTGGCGATATCGAAGACGAAGCCCCGCAGCGAGGTCGTCGCCGTGACGAACGGGCTGGCGGCGATGCGCCGAATCGATTGGCGCACATCCTCGTTCAGGTCCCCGAACGCCTCGGCCGCCCAGGCGGGCTTGACGCCGGTCTCGTCCTGGATGGCGTGTTCGAACTCGTCGTCGGTAAAGGTCAGGACGGATTCAACTGGTCGTTGCAACACCTCGATTCTGGAGGTGTGTGTTGGCGTATGGGAAGCGGCAGATCGAGGTTCGCGCGTATCGAGGGCA
>NZ_JBITDI010000058.1:0-5058 GCF_044454005.1 Nocardia sp. NPDC051570
GTCGCCCCGCCATACCCGACGACCCGGATACCATCGAAAAACCAATCCGAACCCGATCAAGCCAGGCCGCTACCGCCCTGCAAGATCGAGGCTAACGGCGCGAGTGAGCTCCCGCCATGCACTGCCGTTCCAACGGTGAAGACGAGAAAGAATGTGCCGATACCTTCGACCGCAAGCCTGCGCGCAATATTCGGAGCGGGCGCATCAACGGTCTCGACCGTAGTCGTCTCATCCGTGGCTGAGGTGGTCATGGTTCGATCTCCGTTTCGCAACTATCGGTTGTTGTCTTGGGCACTGCCCTCGCGTCTCGATGGGGAATCGGCAGATGTTCGCATCGAAACCGGTCATATCGTCTTCCTCGATCATGATCTGCCCACAGGGTCGACCCGTCGGGTCGGTGCGCCCGCTACTCATTGAAACGTATTGCCCGCCAGTATGGTTCGACTGCGGCCACCGTGTTGTCCGGCGAAGCGGTCATCGAGAAGAAACCCCGACCCGCCAAACCATCCCACCCCACCGATCCGGATTACCGGCGGCCCGGTCGTGGGTCACCACCAGTACACGGCCCGCGACCGGACCCAACCCGGTCCCAGGCCCCCAGCAAACCGGTGGTCCATACGCTGGCAGGCGACAATGCGAAGGGGGCGTGGGTCCGCACTCACGGTGGACGGCATCGGGACACGGCTGTCAAAAGGCCGGGCCCAGGGCGCCCGGCCTTCTACTTGCTTTCAGTGAGAAGTGCGAACAGATTCGCGCTATGCGCAGGTCTTGATGGACCACACGGGGCGCCAGTTACCGTGCGGAGTATAAGCATTGACATTTGCATAGCTCAGTATCTGATGGTTTTTTCCCAGAAAGGCCGCTCGTCTTCCGGTGGCGTTCGACCACGACCCGCCGCTGTGGGGAAAGTTGTCCGGAATGTCAACTGTCCCACAGCCGGATATATAGAAAGGCGGTACCCGGTCCGAACTTCCATAGTTGTCATACGGATAGGCGCAGAAGTAGCCCGATGGACAAGTGACCTTTCCGGGTCCACTGGAGGTTCCGCTAGGAGCTTGTCTCGATGCGGTAGCGGGTTGTGAGCTATCCGTCTCCGGCGATGAAGTGGCAGGACCCACGTCTGGTGTAGCAGACTCGACGCCGGGATTGCCGTCCGCTGGTGCCGCTGCTGTCGCGGGCATCGATACGAACAGGCCCAGGGCTACAACCGCTGTCGCGGATGCGGTCAAGACTTTACCGAGAATAGTGTGAGACATTGCTTTCTACTTTCGCTGACAGGCAGCGGTGCGGATGGCACCGTTTCCATGCCCTGCATCACTGCCCGCTGTTCGGATTACTTGATTGCGATCGCCGGTCTGCCCCCTGATGGCCGTGGCGGGGGCAGGATCTCCTCCTTCGACGGTTGGTTGGACAACCAGTGTCTGATTCCGCTGGCGTCCTCGAACCTGTTGGGCCGCTTCAACATCGGCGGTTCAGCATGCTTACCGGGACTGACAGCTGATCAAACCGGTTGTGCAACAACGCTGTTGTGAATCGACATCACGTTACGTCTCGTTGAGATCGTTGGCGATGTATCGAACTATGGTGTGCAGCATCATATTTGACTCGTGATTGGCGGTCCAGCGGTGTCCGCCTGGAGTGAGGTTGCCTCACTGGCCTCGCGTGATCGTTGGGGAAACATGGAATCGGCTGATCGATGCGGGTGAGAAGCAGGGAACACCAAGCGCAGGGGAGGCCGTCCGATGACGGTGGATGTGCTCGTCGATCGCGTGTGGGGTGAGCAGGCGCCGGTGCGGGCGCGAGAGGCAGTGCTCGGCTGCGTTTCCCGGCTCCGGCGCGCGCTGGGCGCAGCAGGGGTGCCGCTGTCCCGGCGAGCCGGCGGCTATGTGGTCGAGGCCAACCCGGACGCGGTGGGTCTGCACCGGTTCCGTCAGTTGACCACTGAAGCCCGTCGGGTCGACGACAATTCTCGAGCCGCCGACATGCTGGAGCAGGCGCTGCGACTATGGCGCGGCAAGCCGTTCACCGGGCTCGACAGCCTTTGGCTGGCCGAGGTCTGCAGGCAGTGGGAGGCAGAGCACGCCGCGGTCCAGGACGAGCGGGTCGACAGGATGCTGAGAGCAGGTCGGCACATCCAGTTGTCGGGTGTGCTGCCCGCTTGGGTTGTCGGACGTCCGTTGGATGAGCGATTGGTGGGGCAGTGGATGCTGGCGCTGCACCGGTCGGGCCGCCGGGCCGAGGCACTGCACGTCGCGGCACAGCGTTTGTGTCTGCTGTCGCGAGCCGTCGTGTGACCGGTTCGAAATCCGGTTGTGACAGCGCGAGTGGTGGCATGACACTGGGAGCATGCCGCTATCTGGTCGTGGCCGGTTGCCTCGATCGCACCCGCGATGGTGCCCGCTATTGGCTACCTGGTGCCGGGCAGGCCGCCGAAGCGTGCCATTGATATCGGCGCGCTGCCGACGCTCACCGTAAATCGGCACCCAAGATCCGTCGTCGCTTCGGCGAGAGCGTCGGCAAGGCTATTGCCCGCGTCGATCACTTCGGGCTCTGGCGAGTGTCGACGACAGCGCGTTCACCGGAGACTCGGTTGCCGCGGTGCGAGGACCGCACCGCGACATAGGGTGCGTTGACGGACAGGGGCTGGTGGCCTTCGTTTCCGTTCTGGGGTCAGTGTCGAATTGCCGAGCGTCGCGGGATAACTGCGATACCGGTCAGCACGAGCGTGCCTGCCAGACATAGCCAGGCGAAGATGTCACCGGTGAGTCGGTAGAGAGTGGTGGTGCCGTGGGTTGGGACGTCCACGATCCACGGGTCGTGATCGACGGTGGTGTCCTGTGTCGAGATGGGTTGTCCGTGATGGTTGTAGGCGGCCGACCAGCCGTTGAAGTCCTGCCGGACCAGCGAGTAGCCGTTCTCGATCGCGCGCAGGCTGGACATCTGGGTGTGCAACCGGCCGAACTGTGGCCAGTCGCCGCCCGGCACTAGCATGATGTCGGCATCGGCGTGCATCATGGCCGGGAAGTCTGCGTCGTAACAGATCACGCTCGCGATTCGACCGTATGGCGTGTCCACCTCGGGCACCTTTCCGTCTCCGGGGGTGTAGGTCTCCAGGCCCGGAATCGGATGGGCCTTTTCATAAGTCCACAACAGCGCGCCGTCCGGTCCGATGAAATGTGTCTCGTCACGGCCGTAGGGTGTGGTCGGTAGGTAGACGTTGACTGCGACGTCCAGATACACCTGCTCGTCTCGGGCGACGGCCTGCGCGGCGGCCAGGAGCGCCGGTTCCTGCGGGACCGAGATCCTGGCCGCGTTCTCTGACCAGAGAACGATTTTCGCGCCGGCTCGAGCGGCCTTCCGGGTGTCATCGAACAGGCCGTCGATGACCGCGTTCGATTCCAGCGGCACCGTGGCCGGGTCGAAGCGGGGTATGGCCATCGGGTCGAATCCGAGTTGGCCGAGTGCCTTCATTTCCGCGTTCAAGGCTGCCGTGCTCGGGTTGATACCGGCGATGCGTACGGTCTGGGCAGTAGATACCGGAAAGAATGCCAATCGTGCACTGCCGCCGACGATCACGACGCCGAGCACGGCCGCATAGACGGCGAGTACGCGGGCGGTGCGCCAGGACAGTGATCGCTCCCACCCGTAGTTCACGACGGTGGCGAGGGCGCCGATGAGGAACCCGATAGAGTACGGGCCGGTCAGTGAGATCACCTGCAGCAGAGCAGGGTTGGTGTATTGCGTGTCGGCGAGCAGGCCGTAGGCCGTGCCGAACGGACCGAAAACTCCCAGCAGGAACTCGCACGCGGCCAGCGCCATCGGGAACAAAAGCAGGCTTGCGACCGTGCCGAGCCGCGGCGCGAGCAGGCGGTCCATCAGGTAGGGCAGGGTGAGTACGGTGCCGAAGCTCAGCCCGCCCAGTGCGGTCATGCCCGTCAGCGGAACGGCAACGTGCCACAGGAAGAACATCGCGGCTCCAACGCTGACCAGCCAGACCAGGCCGATGCCGACGGCCGGCCGGCTGGTTCGCGAAAAACGCAGCAGCAGAATCGAGAAGGCCCATGCGGCCAACGGGATATCCCATCGGCCGTTGACCGCGAACAACGACAGGACTGCACCGGCGCCGAGCCACAGATAGCGCCACCGATCCGGCGGTTGCCCGACCCTCGGCGAAATGCTGGACGGCGCGTTGGTGTCAACGTCGAGGGTGTCGGATCGCAGTTTGCTTGTACCCGTGGTCATTCGAGATCTCCTGAGTCGAACACTTGGAGCGTCCAAGTGTTTGCAGTCTCTCATGCCGATACTTGGAGTTGTCAAGTGTTTGAGTATCCAACTATTGTGGGGTTGTGGCAGAGCATGCGGACGCGGAAGAATCGCTGGTCTATGACGTGCTGGACCTGGTTTTCGCCGTGGCCGAGCAAACCAATGCGCTACTCGCTGACACCGTCGGTGACTTGGGGCTGACCGCTGTCATGGCCAACACCCTGTGGAAGATCGAGCCGTCCGCTACCCCGTCGATGCGGCAACTCGCCGCCGACCTGGGCTGCGACCCGTCCACCGTGACGTTCCTCGCCGACCGCCTCCAGGACAAGGGCCTGATCACCCGAGAGATCGATCCGGCGAACCGACGGGCCAAGATCGTGACCCTCACCGAGCGCGGCCTCGAAGTACGGCGACAACTCGCAACGGCAATGCACACCCGGTCACCCATCGCCCAACTCAGCCCGACAGAGCAGCGCCAACTCAGCCGACTACTGACCAAGGCCGCACGAGCGAAACCGGCGCAGACCGAAGCCGCCACAGATACGAACTGACGCACCATCGCCATGGACAGCGATGTCGAGCAATTCAGGACAACCGCACATCGGAATTACCGTGGTCAGCCGCGCCGAATGCTATGTCGGCCAACCGATCTGGTGCGGGGACCGGATCGGCAGGCCGAACGCCCGCATTTTTGAGCGACCTAGTACTCCAGCCGGACTTCGTTGGTGACGGCAGCGCTGGTGGACGGGGCTGCTGGTAGCAGGGCGGCCACCGCGTGATCATGTCGTGTTTGTG
>NZ_JBITDI010000059.1:0-4903 GCF_044454005.1 Nocardia sp. NPDC051570
GTCGGGATCGAGCATCCGCAGCAACGTCGCGGTATCCACTAAAGGTGCTTCCTTCCAACAACTCCCGGCCCCTGCGGTGAAGCGCCATTGACCGCAAGGTCACAGCTGCACTGCTGCAACCGACCGACTGGCACTGCCACGCAGGTTCCGGATTCACCATCGTAGGTGGCGCACATCACAAAAAGGGATCACTGGCCGATAACCCGGGCAGGCGGCATCGAGAACGAAACCAGAGGCGACTGCCGCACCCACCGCGCTGATCGAGCGGGCCGAAACACTGCTCGACACCGGCACCGGCACATCGTCATCGGCACGAAATCCTCAGCCCCTCCGCAGGTCGGGCTGATCGGCGAGAAGTGCTGCGCCGACATCACGTGCGGCTCGGACTCCCTGCGCAGAGCCGACTCCCGCCCCTGACCTCCAAGGTCCGGATCGGGTGGAGCCGGGTGTGATGGTTGATTATTCGGCATGTGCAGTGGTTGTCGGCGCGGTCGAGATCGGTCCGCGGCAACTTCACGGCTCTATGCGCTCTCGCTCGACGCCAACGGCTTGTGGAGCATCGGCGACGGCAAGGTCACAGTTGCATAGTCAAACCAACTAGTTGCTAGCTATGCGCCGACGGCGGGTAAACGATGGCGAGTGACGCGCCTCACAAGCGGGGCAACGATTCAGATAGCCCCGCAGGGGGCGTCACCGAGAAAGAGAAGAGATGTAACCGCTATGACTACCGCGCTATTGGAGCGGGCCGAGACACTGCTCGACACCTTCACCGACAAGATCATCATCCGCAAACCAACCCCCATCCGCGCCCAGACCTGCGGGGGGCTTCTGCAGCCGTGCTGCCCAACCGCGCCCGTGTGCAAGCACGACAGAGTTTGCGAACTCGGCCTCTGCGTCTGACCCGGGGGCTTGGTAGGACCGGGAGTCGGTTGGGATGAGTGTTGTCCTGACGTGTGTGGCGGTGGCGGCGCGGGCCGCGATCGGGGTCGTGTTCGTCCTCGCCACCGTCTCCAAGCTCGGTCACACCGCCCGCATCGAGTTCCGGGCGGCGGTGACCGGACTGGTCCCCGCCGCCCGGAACCGCTCCGCCGCACTCCTCGCCACCACGGTCATCGCCACGGAATGGGGGATCGTGGTGGTGCTGGCGATCCCCGACCCGGTCACCACGGTGGCCGGGTTCGGTCTCGCCGCAACCACATTGGGCGCGTTCACCACCGCCATCACCGCCGGGATCCGTCGCGGCACCACCACCGGGTGTCGCTGTTTCGGCACCTCCACCCACCCGGTGTCGCGCATTCAACTGGCCCGCAACCTCGTGCTGCTCGCCGTCACCCTCACCGGCCTCACCGCCGCCGCGCTTACCCTGGCTCTGCCCGCCGGTGCAACCGTGTCCGCGGCAGGGCTGTGGGTGGCCGCCGGTACCGGAGCAGTGCTCGGCGCGGTGCTGACCAGCTTCGACGAGCTGGCCGAATTGTTCACTCCCACTCCACCATCGACCACTCCGCACACCGCGACCACTCGACGGTCCGCGGTCACCGGACAGAAGAAACGTCTCCAATGAACATTCTGATAGCCCTTGTCATCATCCTGGCCGTGATCACGGCCGGACACCTGGCGATCACCCTCGGCCTGATCCGCCGGCTACGTGCGCACACCGATCTGCTCGACCAGCTCGCCGACACCACCGACATGCTGCTGCCGACCGGTACTCCCACACCGGCATTCACCACCGGCACCCTCGACGGCGCCGCGATCACTCAGGCCGATCTGCGTCATCCCGCGGCGATCGCGTTGCTCGCGGTGGACTGCCCGCACTGCCGCGTCAACCTGCCCGAATTCGTCGCCTACGTGCGCGGCGCCGGGTTCCCGCGTGATCAGGTCCTGGCGGTGGTCACCGTCGATGAGAACACCGATCCCACCGCCCGCCGGGACATGCTCGACGCGCTCACTCCGGTTGCCACGGTGGTCTGTGAACCCGCCGCCGATGGCGCGGTCACCACCGCCTTCGACAACCAGGCCTTCCCCGCCTTCTACCTCACCGGCCCCGACGCCACCATCACCACCGGCAGCCACGCCGTCCGCAAACTCCCCAACACCACCACAATCCCCACCCCGGCCCACCACTGACCGGTCGACGGTTCCCGAGATCTATTCCGGGACTCGCGGTTACAGGATCGAACACCGGCCCGGCAAGGCCGGACAGGAAGGAACGGCCATGTGCACCAAGGCCGTGATCATCAGCATCGCCGCGATAGTGGTGGGGTTGGCGTCGGCTGTGTCGGCGTCCGCGCAACCGGTGGCGTTGGCGCCACACGAACGAGCCGACACCACCCCGACCGGAACACAGTTCACCGTCGGCCACCAAGACGAGACGATCGACCAGGTGCCCGCACTCAACCAGACCCCGACTTCACTGGAGATGTTCGTCAGCAACACCAGCTACGGCCGCATCACCGGAACCGCCACCGGGACACTGAAAACCGGGTACCTGCTCGGCTGCGCGGTCAACCTCACCGCTGTGTCCGTCGGCTTATTCGGTCAACTCGGCATCGCACCCGGTGTCACGCTCGGCGGCGGGATCGCTCCCGTGATCACCATCGGCCCCCAGATCAGTGCCGGACCCGAACTCACGCTGGCCCTGAAACCAGGAGAAATCACCGACGTCCAAGGCGATACCCGGCCGCTGACACCGGACATCACCGGATACCTGATCCACCGCAACACCCACTTCATGCTCAACGGCTGCCTCGGCGGCGCAGGCATCCGCTCCTACACCACCATCACTGTCACCACACCGGAAGCCACCGACGGCGACACCGTCTACGGCGACCCCACCAACCTCAACTAACGAGTGCATCCTTCCCAAGACAACACGGGGACCGAACGTGCAGCCACATCCGGAGAGCCGATGAAACATCACCAGGTCGCCGTTATCAGGCGCCTGCCCCACCCCGGGCGCGGCTTCACCCAAGGCCTGAGCACCGACGGCACAAACGTGTGGGAAAGCACCGGCCTCTACGGCCACTCCACGCTGCGCCGCTATCGGCTCGGCGCCACCGAACCGGACTGGATCGGCCCCCTGGACCCCACATATTTCGGCGAAGGCATCTGCCGCATCGGCACCCACCTATGGCAGCTGACCTGGCGGGAACACCGAGCTTTGCGCTGGTCGGTGTCCAACCACACCCTGGTCGACACCGTGCCCCTGGACCGCGACGGCTGGGGCATCTGCCACACCGGCACCCACGTCATCACCAGCGACGGCACCAGCGAACTCATCCTGCGCGACCCCCACACCCTGCGGCCGCTGCGCACCCTGCCCGTCACCTACGCCGGTGACCCCCTGCCCTGCCTCAACGACCTCGAATGGGCAGGCGGCCGCATCTGGGCCAACCTCTACGGCACCGCCTACCTGGTCGGGATCAACCCACACGACGGCACCACCACCGACCTCGTCGACGCCCGCACCCTCCACACCCACGAACCCGCCAACCCGGAAACTTGGATGAATGGAATCGCCGCCCACCCCACCGGCGGATTCCTCCTCACCGGCAAACACTGGACCCGGATCTACCACATCCGCCTCACCCCCGACCACAACCGCATCCACCCCCGTCACTACACCGACATGAGCACGCTCTGCCTCGGCAGCCAACTCGAGACCCATGCCTCAACAACATCAACTGAAATCGGGACTCTCTGAAATCCGGCCTTGTTCCACTTTCGGGAGCAACCGAGCGTCGGTGACGACACGATGCATCCGCGTACGAGATGAATGTTGCTGTCGGCGTAGCATTTTCGGGATCGCCGCCACCGATCATCGAGGATACGATCAATGAGGCCGGAATCGACTCCGCGATTAACGGGCACTCCCCCTCATCCACAAGATTTGACAATATCTCCGGTGGCAGCATCCCGCCGAAGTCGCTGACCAGTTGATCGACGCTGCCACAGATCTTGACGCAGTAGACGGCTGTCTGACCGTCGGCAGGCTTCTGCAGGGGTTGGGTTGACGTCCAGGCCGATGGCTCGGCTGTGCGAACACCCCGGAATGCTTGACCGCCGGTGAGTCAACACCACCGCAGCTGGACTCGCCGTCGGCGGAGGCGCCTGCCGCCCGTCAGACCCCGACAGGCCCGGAGGTGCCGCACATCAGACCCATCCCATATCGAGCCGAACCGGAAATGGTTGCGCGGATGAAACTGATACCCGAAAGCGTACGTTTTCGGCGGAATGTCGCGGATCCTCTGCTTCGAATCGCGTGCGTGCGCTACTGTCCCGTTGACCAGTACCTGATGTCAGTCCGAGTACGTTCTTTCGTTTGTTCCGGCCGGGTGGTACAGCCTCCATCCGGGCCGACCGTTCTGGGCTCCGCTCACCGTAGCTCGACAGCGACGAACAGAAGGAGAACGACATGCTATCGGGAGTCGGATTGGGAGTCGGCATAGTCGCCTCTCTCATTTATGACGGGTTTGGGTTCATCGAGTCTGCGGCGGCACCCATCGCCATCCCGTTTATAGGTTCGATTGCATCCCCGATCATCCTCGGGGGCTACCTACTCGCCGGGCTCGGCGCTCTGATAGCGGGTACCCTCGCCGGCCTCGCTGCGTGAGGCAGTCGTCGTCTCGGATCACCCACACTGCTTCCGACGGGTATCGCTGTGCGCCCATGCGGCGCATCCAACCGAGACAGCGCGCCGTCCAACCCGTCTACTGCATCGCCGGGCGGGCCGAAGCGGACAGTTTTATTTTGCCCGCGGTCAGGGCCCGGTCTTGAAACAGGAAAACCGACAGAGGATCCGTGCGACTACTTCCTGGAGGTATCTATGGCATGGCGTGAGGTATCCGAACGGGGGCGGACGACAGTGTTCAATTCGATCGCTCTCGCTGTTCCTACCTGTCTT
>NZ_JBITDI010000060.1:0-4045 GCF_044454005.1 Nocardia sp. NPDC051570
TGCCCGGCACCGTCTGGATCAACCCGCCGACCGAGGAGACCGACACAACGGCCGCATAACACACCCACTGGTCTCATTCAGCTTGAAAAATTCCGATTCGGGAACTGATGCGCGGTTCGGTCATCCACACAGCGATCCGGACCGCCGGACCGATCGGGGGGCCGATGGCCACCGCCCCGACTCGGGTTGCGGCACGGCGTCAACCTCGCCGGTGATCAGTCCCGAACTGGGCGGTCGTTGAATTGTCCGTCCTCCGGGGAAGTGGTTCCGAATAGCAGGAATTCGAAAAAGGAACTTGGTCGGCTGTCTGAATTGACGCCGTTACCGGGTTATGTCACGCTGTATCGCGGATAAAGCACCTCGCTGGGCGAGGCTCCTGTACGAAAACAGGCCACTGATCCAAGTGGCTTCCTGGATAACGGGATACGTCGTGCAGTGCCGAAGCTCTGTCGAGAGAGGTATGCGCCGGCGGTATTTCGCCGCGACGGACCTCGTGTGCACTGGTGACGGCGCTCTCGCGCGCCTCGGTCGCAATTGGAGGTGAGGGCGACCGTGTCTCCCAGCGACGGACAGTATCTGAATTCCATTCCACCGCCCCCGTGCGGGTGGATTCATATCACGCGAGCCTGAGATATCTCGGTCGGTGTCGCCGTATGCGCTGGCACGCGACTGTTGATTTCATGCTGCGTTTACACGCCGGTATCCGGCTGCGGTAATCGCCGAATACCAGCGCGGGCATGGTTTCGCTGTGCCCGGAAAGGCCGTGCCCGTCGGGTCGCGGCCGAGAATTTTATCTACACCCTTTCGAAGGTTCATCTGATGAGGAAGATCACCAGCTACACCACCGTCGTCGCGCTCGCGCTCGGTGTGCTCAGTTTCACCATGCCCGTCTCGGATGCCGCTCCGGCACAACCGAATCCGGTGCCGGTCACACGCACCGATCTCGCTCCGGGTATTCACTGGACCGCGGACCGTGTCGACAACTCCGTGGTCGTCAAGATCGATGCGGGCTCGCTGGCCGCACGTGATGGCCAGTTCCAGGTACTCGACGCCGCCGGCACCGTTGTTGCCGGACTGCCGCTGTCCTATGGGATGAACGGGCTCGAGTTCCCGATCGCGGCCACGATCGATGGCAATACCGCCACGCTGACTCCGAGCACCGATCCGGCCACTGCCACGCCGGTACGGATGTTGCAGCCGGTCGACGCGCAGTCCGACTTCGACAGCGCGCTGTCGGCGGCGGGCACCCAGTTCGGTCTCGCCGTCGGCGTGGGTGCGCTGATCGGCACCATTGTCGGCGGCATCGGTGGCTGTGTCCTGGGTGCGATCGTGCCCGCCGCACTGCTGACCCCGATCTTCTTCCCCGGCTGGATCGGCGGCTGTCTGGCAGGTGCCGCGGCGGGTGTCGCCCTCGGCGCGGCCGCGGGCACCGTGCTGCTGGGCTTGCCGGTCGGCATCGCCAGTGCGATCCAGTTCTTCCAGCGGCTCAACACTCCGCAGGTCCCGGCCCCGGCTCCCGCTCCGGCCGCCTGATCGTGCGCATCGGGTTGTGCCGGAACGGATTCCGGCACAACCACCGGCCGTGAAACGTGGCCCGTCGAATTGGGTCCTGGCCGCTGGGCAAGAAGTAGATCATTATCCCACCGAATCCTTCCGACCGGCACCATTGACGACACGTTGATGCTCGGGGGTCAGAAATTGACGACCTTCGAGCGGTGCGCCGGGGACATTTATAGATGGCCCGTCGATCCGGAGGTCGGGCCGATTTTTATCGCAGTAATCGCCGCGGCATATCAGGTGTGTCGTGGTCGAAGAGAGGTTCTTTCCATGTCTGTCGTGGTGTTCACGGTAGTGACCGTGGCAATTTTCGCCGTGCTCGGCCTGATCCAGCGAGGAATTGAGCGGCTGTGACGGCGAACATAATCGGTCTCGTTCTGGCCGTCGCGGTCGCCGTGTATCTGGTGGCGGCGCTGCTGTATCCGGAAAGGTTCTAGTGAACACAACTACCGCAGGGATCGTCTTCGCGGCGGCCCTGGTTATCGCGCTTGTCGTCGTCCATATTCCGCTGGGCGACTACATGTATCGGGTGTACACCAGCGAGAAGGATTCTCGGGCCGAGCGAATCATCTACCGCGCCATCGGCGTTCAGCCCGGCGCGGAACAGACCTGGGCGGTGTATGCCCGCTGTGTGCTGGCCTTCTCGGCGATCAGCGTGCTGTTCCTGTTCTTCCTGCAGTTGGTGCAGGGGCGTCTGCCCCTGCACCTGCACGATCCGGGTACCAAGATGACCGTGGATCTGGCCTGGAACACCGCGATCAGCTTCGTCACCAATACCAACTGGCAGAACTACGCGGGCGAATCCACCCTTGGCCACGTCGTGCAGATGTGTGGCCTGGCCGTGCAGAACTTCGTCTCCGCCGCGGTGGGCATGGCGGTCGCGATCGCGTTGGTGCGTGGTTTCGCCCGTCGGCGTACGAACGATCTGGGCAACTTCTGGGTGGATCTGGTGCGGGGAATCATCCGCATCCTGCTGCCGATCGCCTTCGTCTTCGCGATCGTTCTGATCGCCGGTGGCGTGATCCAGAACTTCCACGTCTACGACCAGGTCGCCCACACCGTCGGCAACACCGGCTCACAGACCCTGCCCGGCGGTCCGGTCGCCAGCCAGGAGGTCATCAAGGAACTGGGCACCAACGGTGGCGGCTTCTACAACGTGAACTCCGCCCACCCCTTCGAAAACCCGACCACGTGGACGAACTGGCTGGAGATCTTCCTGCTGCTGGTGATCAGCTTCTCGCTGCCGCGCACCTTCGGGCGGATGGTCGGCAGCACCAAGCAGGGTTATGCGATCGCGTCGGTGATGGCCACGATCGCGCTGATCAGCGTGGCGCTGCAGAACTTCTTCCAGCTGCAGCATCACGGCACCGTGCCGACCGCGGTCGGCGCCGCGATGGAGGGGATCGAAACCCGTTTCGGCGTCACGGATTCCGCGACCTTCGCCACCGCGACGACGCTGACCTCCACGGGCGCTGTCGATTCCGCGCACGACTCCTACACCAGCCTCGGCGGCCTGATGACGCTGTTCAATATGCAGCTCGGTGAGGTCGCGCCCGGTGGTACCGGTTCGGGCCTGTACGGCATGCTGATCCTGGCCGTGATCACGGTGTTCGTCGCCGGTCTGATGGTCGGGCGGACACCGGAATACCTCGGCAAGAAGATCACGCCGCGCGAAATCAAGCTCGCCGCTTCGTATTTCCTGGTGACGCCGCTGATCGTGCTGACCGGCACCGCGATCGCGATGGCGCTGCCAGGCGAACGCGCTGGCATGGCCAATGCTGGCCCGCACGGCCTATCGGAGGTGCTCTACGCGTTCACCTCCACGGCGAACAACAACGGGTCGGCCTTCGCCGGTCTCAGCGCTAACACCGTGTGGTGGAACACCGCGCTGGGCCTGGCCATGGTGTTCGGCCGGTTCGTTCCGATGATGTTCGCTCTCGCGCTGGCCGGTTCGCTGGCGGTGCAGGGCCATACTCCGGAATCGGCCGGCACGTTGCCCACGCATCGGCCGCAGTTCGTCGGCATGGTGGCGGGTGTGACCGTCATCCTGGTCGCCCTCACCTTCCTGCCCGCACTGGCACTCGGGCCGCTCGCCGAAGGAATTCACTGAAATGACGACTCCAACACTCGATTCCGTACCGTCCAAGCACGTCCAGCCGAGCGCCAAGGGGCGCGTCACGGGCGGCTTGTTCGACCCCAGGATGCTGGTCAAGTCCCTGCCGGACGCGTGTAAGAAGCTGGATCCGCGCACGTTGTGGCGTAATCCGGTGATGTTGATCGTGGAGATCGGCGCGATCTGGTCCACGGTGCTCGCGTTGACCAAGCCGACGTTCTTCGCCTGGGCGATCGTCGTATGGCTTTGGCTGACAGTGATTTTCGCGAATCTGGCCGAAGCGGTCGCGGAGGGGCGTGGTAAGGCGCAGGCCGACGCGCTGCGTAAGGCCAAGACCGATACCGTCGCTCGGCGACTCGTGGACTGGCATCCGGG
>NZ_JBITDI010000061.1:0-3793 GCF_044454005.1 Nocardia sp. NPDC051570
TGAACGACCGGCGCTTGCGAGGAGGCATAGCGACATCCTTCCAGCAGGACCTCCGGTCCTGCCAAATCAGTGTCCACTATCCGGGGGAAACCTCAACGGCGGTTGCGATGTGGCGGCGTACGACAGCCCTGCGGGAGCGGATCGTGGTGGCCGCCCTGCGCGTGTTCGCCGTTCTCAGCGTGCTCCCCATCGCCTCATTCGCGTCCTTCTCCGCGTTGAGTGCGATGAGGGTCGGTCACGAGCTCACCCGTCACGTATACAGCGCCGTGTCGGATGGGTTCGCGTCCGGCGAGCCGTTATTGCCGGCGTTCGCCATTCTCGCCTTGGCACTGGTGCCGTCGTCGGTACAAGCGATGACGCAGCTGCTAGGGCTGGACCGCGACTCCCGCGCCGCCTCTATCCACTATGGCGAGACCTGACAACCGCCACCCCACAGGTTGTGCTGGCGTTGAGAGGGCCCGACCGGTGGCACGCTTCACCAAAAGAGCGGGCGCACCGTCGGAGGATCGAGATCCACGACGCTGCACAGATCGTTTCCAGCTTCGCGCTGCCGCTCCCGGCTGTCGCCGACGAATCGATCGAGGCAGCTGTCGCCGAGAACAACCAGGAACAGATGCGACTCGTCGCCGAGCTGGTCATGGCCGCCCAGCGACTTGCTCGCACTGGTGATGGCCGAACAACTGGCGAACCCATGCCGTGTAGGACCGACGTGCCCAACGAACAAACGCTGCTTCGCTACTGGGAACCTGCCAAATTCCTACTGGCAGACCAGGGCTGCGAAGCTCCGCGCAAGCGGAGGCGCCTCACATCGAGGTAGACTGTACGGTCTGTTAGATCCGATGATGGAGCTGGGCTGGGTCAGCCTGCGGTGGATTGTGTTGCGGCATCAGCGGCGCATTGCGGCGATAGCGCCGACTCGGGGATCGGGGTGGGTGGCCGGGCGGCCGAGCGGGGCTACCATGTCGTTCCAGCTGCGGAACTCGGTGTTCCAGCCGAGCCCAGTGAGCCACTGCTCGACATCGAAATCGGGGTCAGGCATATCGATTCGGGTCGCGTCGGCTGCCGCGTCACCAGCCATCAGGCGTCGCAGCTCTCGATACGGTGTGCTGTCCGGATCGGCGATGAGCCTGGCCGCACCGAAAAGGCTGCCGGGCGAGGACAGTTCGGTGAGGGTCACCACGACACGCTGACTCCACTCCTGTGCCAGGGATCCGAGCGTGCCCTCGTCCACCCAGCACGCCGGTAGGTCTGTCCGAAATCCGCTGCTCAGCAGTGCGTTTCGCCAATCCTGACGCAGGTCGGCGCCAATGACGCGCCGCTGGCAGGTCGGTACCGCACCCGCGCGGTCCAACACCGGCTCCTTGAACGCGAACAGTTCGGGAAGGTCGATTTCGAAGACGCCCGTCTCCGGCGGCGGGCCCATACGGAATGCTCGGGTGTCCAAACCCGCACCGAGCAGCACGATTTGGCGGATGCCGGCATCCAACGCCGTGCCGATCCGGTCGTCCACCAAGCGCACACCGACGGTGCGGCCCTCGTAGAACTGATCTGCGACGGCGAGCACCCGTGCCCACCGTTCCGCGGCGAACCCCTTGCGCGCCGCGTCGACGAACGCCCGCGCCAGCGGGTCGTCGTACAGTCGATCTGCGCGCTCGGTCTCGCGCGCCCGGATGACCGCGACGCCGATCGCGGTCATGGCGACGCCTTCGACCGGCACATTCGATGCCGTCTCGGTCATGGTCTCTCTCCCTAAATGATCATCAAAAGCGCTGTGCGAGAACATAATTTGACGAAAGCGACGCTCGGGTCGCCCCCTCCGGATCGACCCGAGCGCCAAAAACCGGCGACGTTGTCGTCCACCGTGTTGTCGCGGTGGCCGACAAATCATCACCGGAGTCGGCTGGTGAGTGCTTGAACAAACCTGCTAAATCAGGCTGTCATCGAGAATTCGCTGCGTGTGCCGGACGAGCTCGATCGGGGCGAAGCCGTGCATGCGACGGAACACCCGGCTGAAATGGGCCGCATCGGCGAAGCCAGCGCTGTGCGCCGCGTCGGTGAGGGTGCGATGTGTCGCGAGCAACTGGTAGGTGCGGTGCAATCGCAGGTTCAATACGTAGCTGCGGAATGGCACACCGAGATCCGAGCGGATCACATGAGCGAGCCGATCCACCGAAATTCCGATCTCACCGGCCAGGGCGGTCAACCGGAGCGGGCCGTCGAGCCGGTCGGGCAGAAGCTGCATCAATTCCCTCACGGCAGGGTGTCCGGCGATGTGGGTATTGATCTGTGGGAGGCAGAGGGCGGTCATGATCGAGCGGGTGGCCTCCAGTCCGCTGCGGGGCCAGTCCCGCGAGGCCACGCCGAGCTGGTCGACGCCGGCGATCCGAGACAGCCTGACCCACTCCTCGAGTTCCGCGCTCGGCGACATCACCCAGGTGGGATCAGCGAACCATTCGGGTGAAAGGTACAACAGCAGCCCTCGCGTCGGGCCGTGCACGATCGCATGTGGAGCGCACGACGGGATGACCACCGCGTCGCACGCAAGCTGGCTGGCACGACCGTCCGCGAGCACCATCGGCCCCTCGAGGGCGACGAGGATCTGCACCGCCCGGTGGCTGTGCAACCGGGCTGGGGGGATTGCACCGGCGTACCGCATATATCCCGGTCCCGCCGTTGCCGTGCCTTGCCACCCGTCAGGTGACGCCGACTTTCCGCGCATGACCGACTCCGTCGCACTTCAAGGCCCCGGCTCCACGTTCCTACCCTGACCTTACCGTGCCCGTAGCCGCTAACTGTTTGCTGCACTTGATGATTCGATCGGGGCCCTCGCACACTGGCGTGGCGCGGTCGAACGTGTGCATCTGCTGCTCGAGGGTTGGGTCGATACCGAGCGGCGGCCGGCCGACTCCGAAACCCGCATGATCGTGGTGCTCGACACACTGCGGTGGTACGTGCGTGACAGCACCGTCGGTGAGTCGCGCACGGTCGCGCAAGTGCGCGCGGCGATGCAGGTGATCGGTGGGTCAATGCCCGAGGCCGTAGCCGTCCCACCGGAATCCGTTGGCGTCACGGATGATTCGGCACCGAGGCAGGGTTAGCCGGTATCCGGCAGGCGTGCGGTGACGATCGGCTTGCTCACCTCGGGATCGGTGGGCCGGGGTCCAAGCCCATGGCTTCGCGGGCCTTGCGGATGAAGTACAGGCCGCCGCGGGCGGTTTCGCGGGCGATACGGACCTGTCCGAGGGTGGTAGCGGAGGCCAGTTGGGTGCGGGCGGTGTTCATGCGGTCGGAGGCTTCGCCGAGCGCGTCCAGGGCGATACCGTTGTCAGGGTCGAGCGAGACCAGTTCGCTGCCCATGCGGTCCAGGTAGCGGCGGACCTCGGCTTTATTGTGGGCCACGCGGTCGGCGTTGCCGGACCACTCCCGCGAGATCCACCACACGGCCAGCGCCACAACGGCCACGAAGAGGACGAGGAACAGTAGGCGACCCACACCCCCAGCCTACGACGGTAACTCGCCCGATCGCGCTGTTCCAGGTCGGCACGCTGCACCACTACCTGGCCGACGACGCGGCCGCATTGATGGCGACCTACATCGACGCGCTGCCGTCCGGATCGTATGTGGCGATCGCGCACTTCTTCGATCCCGAAGTCGACGAGTACAGCGACCTGGCCCGCAAGATGGAAGACAAGTTCGTCCACAGCCCGATGGGCGGCGGCCGGTTCCGCACCCGCGCCGAGATCCAAGCTATGTTCGACGGCCTGGAGATGGTCGAGCCGGGGCTGGTGCTGTG
>NZ_JBITDI010000062.1:0-1897 GCF_044454005.1 Nocardia sp. NPDC051570
AGACGCTGGGATGGCGCACTCCCGCCGAAGCCCTCGACGAACACCTACGATCGCTCCAACAACCCGGTGTTGCGACGACCGATTGAATCCGTCTTCTGCTCGTCCTCGTTCTGACATTCCGGTCGATCGCACTACCGCTCAAAGCCGTAGCCATGAACCTTCTTTCGGTCGGCGCCACGTTCGGGATCCTCGTTCTCATCTTTCAGCGCGGCATCGGCGCGGCCGCGTTGGGTGTGGACCGATCCGGCTACTTGATGTTCTTCGTGCCGGTGCTGTTGCTGGCCCTGCTTTTCAGTCTCAGCACCGACTATGAGGTGTTCGCCTTGTCGAGGGTGAAGGAGGAATACGCAAGGCATGGCGACAACCGATTGGCGGTGCTGCGTGGTATGACCCGCACCGCACCGCTGATCAGCGGTGCGGCGTTGCTGATGGTCGTCGTATTCGTAGCGCTGGGAATCACCGGCATCATGCCGACCCAGCAAATCGGCCTGGGACTGGCAATCGGTGTGGCTCTGGATGCGACGCTCGTCCGCGGGATCCTGGTCCCGGCCGCGATGAAACTGATGGGGAAGTGGAACTGGTGGATGCCATCGAAACCGAGGTGGTGATCGTGATCGTCCCGGCGATGGGTGTCGCGGCCACCTACTATCGGCCGCTTGTCGAGCGACTCGAAGATATCGGAATCAACTGTGTGATCCGCGATCTGCGTGGGCAGGGCGAATTCGGGCCGCCACCCGGACGAACCAACGATTTCGGATTCACCGAGCGCGTGGGCGATCTCGCCGATCTGCTCGCCTTCACCGCACGCGTGCGGCCGGGGGCGCCGATCTATGTCCTCGGGCACAGTCTCGGCAGCCACATCGGCACCCTGTACACGGCATTCGGCGAGCGAGCAGGAGGGCCGCCGCTCGCAGGGCTGATCACCATCGCGGCAGACTCGTCCTACTACTCGGTGTTTCCTACCGGTGGACGAAAGGTGTTGGCGCTCAATCCGGTTGCCGATGCCCTCGGCCGCGTGCTCGGCCGCCCCGTCAACCACGGTACGCTGTAGATCCGACGGTGAACCTTGTGGGACGCTCGCTGGCGCGGTACGCCTGCGGGTCGTTGTACGTGGCCTGAAGACCGCAGTCGGCATTCATCACCGTCGGATGATCACCTCGGCGGTGAATGTGTCGAGCTGCTGCCCGTCGTGGCTGGAGAGTATTCCCACCAGCCGAGTCGTGCCGGGCTCGGCTGCGTGGAATCCGATCATGTAGCGACCGCCTCCATCGATGGGAGGGCTGGCCGGATACTGCAGTATGGCCGGATTCTCGGGGTTGAAACTCCACTCGGTGTCCGCACCGTGGGCCACTCGGACCACGACGTCGTTGCCGACCCGCACGGTGACCGTTGTGCCACTGTCGGATCGGTCGAGGCCGACATCGCCGGACGCTTCGACCGCGGCGTATGCGACGACGGATTTCGTGGTGACAGGCTTATCTACGGCGTCCGGTTCCGACGAGCCGCTCACACACGCGGTGAGCACCGCTGCCGATGCTGTCAGCGTTGCGACAGCGAAAAGTGCCTTGTTCATACGAAATGGCGGCATCGTGCCGTTGCGTCGGTCGCCCAACCGTGACGCCGGTTCCGATCGGAGACCCGACATCAGTGAGGCCGGAAATACGTGAGCCCTCAAAGACTTTCCTCGATATGTCAGATGATGAAGCTCGCCCCGAATCGCGATGCGGAGGCGGCGCGGTCGGATGAGACGCTGGTGAACACACGTCAAATCGACCGATTCGGTACCGACCCACAGTAACCAGCTACAGAGACTGAATTCGTGATGTCGCCGGGCTTGACGCTGTTGCGGGCTGGGTGGAGTACACCTGTTGGATGAGGTATCCGCAAGGCGGTGGAT
>NZ_JBITDI010000063.1:0-1675 GCF_044454005.1 Nocardia sp. NPDC051570
AGTGGTCATGCCCGCATGTTCTTCGGGGGTTCACGCGGCTGCCGGTGATGCGGCAGTCTGGTGGTCGCAGCCGGTGGGTTGTTGGGAGTGCTCTTTCTGTTCGTGCCGCTCGATCCGGGCCATCAGGTCCTCGAGGTCGGTCGGGGTGAACTTCCATTCGAAGGGCCGGGCGGTCTGGTTGTAGCGGCGCCCGAAGGCGGTGAGTCGGTCTTCGATCTGGTCAAGGCTGGTGAAATCGTTGGGAGACAAGACTTTTCGCTGCACGATGGAGAAGAAGATCTCCACTTGGTTCAGCCAGGAGGCGTGCACCGGGGTGTGGACCATGACCGCGTTGGGAAACCGCGCGGCCAGCCGGTCGGCGGCGGCTGTGCCGCGGTGCGACGATCCGTTGTCCACCACCCAGAACACCCGTTTGGCCGAGGCGTAGGGCTCGCTGGTCATGACTTTCTCCGCCAGGGTCATGAACGGCACGATCCCGGTCTTGGCCGCGCAGTACCCGACTACCTGGGCGTGGTGAACGTCGTAGGCGGCCAGGTAGGCCACCGAGCCGCCGCGGTCGTATTCGTGGTTGACGCGCATTGTGCGGGAGAGGCCGGGCGCCAAGGTGGGGTGGCAGCGGCAGCGGGCCTGGATCGAGGTCTTCTCGTCCGAGGAGATCACATACTCGTCGTCGTTGAGCGGGGTGCCGTCGAAGGTCCGCTGGTAGAGGTCGAGTACTCGGGCCGCTTTCGTGGTGAAGTCCGGGTCGCGGATGAACACCCACGACCGGTACTGCCATGGCTTGAGCGCATCCTCGGCCAGGATCCGGCGGACGGTCGACGCCGAGATCGTCTTGGCGACACCACGGTTGATTGCCTCAGCGGCCAGTTCGCCGCTGCTCCACCGGGACAGCGGCACCCCGGTTTCGGCCGGCAGCTGGCAGGCCAGGGCTTTGATCTCGGCGCGCTGGACGGGAGTGAATCGGGGCGGCCGGCCTGAGCGCGGCCGGTCTTTGAGCCCGTCGAGGCCGTGGTCGGCGTATCGACCACGCCAGGTTCGCACCGTGTCGAGATGAACGCCCTGCCGCACCGCGATCGTGTTGTTCGAGTAGCCATGAGCAGCATCGAGGACGATCCGGACACGGACGACCAGCCCGATCGCGGCGGTGCGGGAGTAAGCCAGTTTCTCGAGCCGGCGCCGCTGCGGCGCGGTCAGCACGATCTGGCGGGCACGGGGAACTGACACGAAAACGGCAGGCCTTCAACGACTTTCCGAACATAGACCGCACGACCTTGCCCGATGAGCTCACTTGCGCCGACTCGACACGCCGCAGCAGGCAAGATGACCTCATGCCCGCGATCCCGGACTCGACGAAGACCTCCCTGGCGCAGCGGCTGCGTCAACACGCTGCCGAGCGCTGGTCCCAGCTGACCTGTCTGCATGTCCGCTACCACGGTCAATTCGCCTACGTTGAGGGCGAACTGGCCGATGGTGACCGGCTGCCACTGATCCGGCTCCGCTACGGCGGATCAGCGTCAACGTGGGGATTCGGCCTCTACCTCGCCAGCAGCGGCAAATACGAAAACCAGATCCTGCCCACCGGATTCACCGCAGGCAGCCCACAAGAAGCCCTCGACTGCGCCTGCGACCTCTACCTCGGACACTGACCCCCGAAGAACTTGTAGGCATGACCACT
>NZ_JBITDI010000064.1:0-1667 GCF_044454005.1 Nocardia sp. NPDC051570
CCTCGATCTTGCAGGGCGGTAGCGGCCTGGCTTGATCGGGTTCGGATTGGTTTTTCGATGGTATCCGGGTCGTCGGGTATGGCGGGGCGACCCGTGTCCGCGGGTTGGCTGCCGGGTTCCACGGTCCCGGGTGGTCCTTTCATTGGTTGACGGTGCGGGTTTGTGCTGGTCAGGTGTCGTTCAGTTGGGTGATGGCGGTGAGGACCAGACCGGTCCAGGGTGCGTGTCGGGGTAGGTGTAGCTGTGTTCTGCGGGCGTGGCGTGCGATCTTGCCGGGCATCGAGAACAGGAGCAGGCGAAGCGTTTTCGGTTCCCAGCGGCGTGCGTTGTGACCGTGCAGTGCCAGCATCTGCATCCATGCGGTCAGCTCCAGGGCCAGCTGCACGAGGGCGATCCAGATGCGGTTGGCATCGAAGCTGTGGAACGGAAGATTGCGCAGCCCAGTATCTTTCGCGTTGCGGATGCGGTCCTCGCAGCGAGCGCGGGTGCGGTGGCGCAGTTCCAGGTCGGCGAGTTGGCCTTTGCAGGTGTTGGTGGCGAACGCGGTCAATCGCAGCCCGTCGCGGTCGGTGAACCGCAGTTGCGCGCCGGGGTGCGGGCGCTCCTTGCGGACGATGACCCGCATCCCGGGCGGCCACCCGGACAGGTCCAGTAGTCCGGTGATCTCGGCGACCCAAGCTCCGTCGCGGACGTTGCCGTCAGCGTCGTAGGCAGGGGTCCATGCCTTGTTGGGCACCAGATCAACTGCGGCGGCGGAGGTTTCGGTGAGCCCGAACCCGACCGAATATTGCAGGCGACGCTTGTGCAGGTAGGCGACGAATTCGTGGGTGCCGCCGCCGGAATCGGTGCGGATCAGTACTTTCCTGCCGACGCGGTAACCGGGCCGCCACGGCAACTGATCGAGGGCCTGGGCCAGGACCTGCTTGTGGTCGACGGCGGTGTTGGCGCCAGCGTTTCCCGGTCGAAGCATCATCACCAGCGGCTCCCCGGTGCCCTCGGTGCCGTGGTCGACGAACGCGCATAACGGGTGGAATCCATACCCACGCTTGAACGTTGGCGCAGCCGACTGTTTGTCGCTGTGGGAGTCGAGCAGTGTCGCGTCCAGATCGAGGGTCAGCGGATGCTCGGCGTCGATCCCGTGCGCCGGAGCCGAGGTGCCGGCGAGTTTCCACGCGGCCGCCCGAGCGTCGGCCCTCACCGAGGCGACGGCGGCCAACACTTTCGCCGCATCATCGGCCAACGTCGCGACCAGCCGCGACACCGTGGAGTCCGACGCCACCACACCGAACACGCCCGGCTCGGCCCGCAGCACCGCCACATCCGCGGCGCAGTCACCCCCGAGGGCGACCGCGATCGCCAGGTCCAACACGATCTTTCCCGGATTGTGCGTGGCCAACCGCTTGCCCCACGGCGCCAGCGCCGCCGACAAACCCCTGATCAACCCGACCTTCTCTGCCGTGCGCGACAGCAACACCGCCCCGGCCTGCGACACCACACCAGAACCATCCCCGTCGACACTCAGCAACGGATACCACGTAGACTTGCCCACCAGAAAGGTGCTCCCGAACTGCTTGATTTCGATCCTAGACAAATCGAATTATCGCAGCTCAGAGCACCTTTCGCCATTTCAGCGACCAGTTGTCACCAATTACAATGAATGGCCGAGG
>NZ_JBITDI010000065.1:0-1646 GCF_044454005.1 Nocardia sp. NPDC051570
ACTCGGCCGTGAACGACCGGCGCTTGCGAGGAGGCATAGCGACATCCTTCCAGCAGGACCTCCGGTCCTGCCAAATCAGTGTCCACTATCCGGGGAAACCTCAGTCGATCATCCGCGTGCTGGTGCTGGTCCGTGTAGATCATGCGGACGTGTTGTGCAGTGCCGAGGCGCATATGGATTGACAGGTGGACATCCTTGTCGTGAGTGGCAACGAATGTTTGATCGGTGCCTGCTGTGGGTGCTTGTTGGCATACCCCGTCTCGAAGGAGAACATCGACCATGTCGATCGGATCGTTTGGCGCCCGGGCGCTGGTGGTCGCGGCAGTCACGGCCGGCATACTCGGCGGGATCTCCACCCCCACGCAGGCGTCCATGCCAGCGGGTCTGGGCGTCCAGGCAGAGACTGCGACCCAGACCGGCACGAACCTCGAGGTCAAGGGCACGTATTCATGCGGCAGGAGTACCAAGCTGCGCATACGTGTGGAGGCCGCTTCAGGTGACAGCGTTTCGGGATCTTTCGAGGACACCTTGCCATGTCCGGGGCCGGGAGCATCGTTTACCGCGCCTGTCCCGCTGACCGAACCCGTCGCTTCGACATTGAGGATCACCGTGACCCTGACGGGGCTTAACTCCCGCCAAATCATCGCCTCGTCGCTGGGAAAGTTCGCTGTGTCCTCCGGTGTATATGAGGCGTTGCTGCTGGACTCCGCGACTGTTACGGACGACGGCACCGCCACTATGAAAGGCCGTATCCGGTGCCAGACCGACGGAGGAACCCGAACACTGACTGGTCTAATGACGTACACGGGTAAGCCCCGGGCCTCCAAACCTATTAAAGACATCACCGTGGACTGCCCGGCGACGGCTGGTGCGGAGGGAACCTGGACGTTCTCGGGTACTGCCGCAGTTGGTACCTTCCGCCCTGGCGAGTTCTTAATCGGCGTCGGCTTCGAGAAGCCGGAGAGCCCAGGAGGGTACTCCCTCATGGCGCGACCGACGTTCTCGTAACCTGACCGATGTAGCACTGTCACGTATGTTCGCCGCGCGGATTTGGGCGGTGTTCGACGATGACGATCTCGTGTCGCTGGCAGGGCCGGTGTCGCAGACCGACTGCGGGCTACTACCTGTACGGTAATCACCTGCGGCACAGCATGATTAACACCTCCGATCACCGAATGCACGCCAGAACCCCGTTGTGGGACCACCATGTTGCCAGTCGTGGGACCACCGACAGCAGGTGATCCACCGAGAGAACATATTCCAGATCCGCTACGCGGACCGATCATGACTACGGCAGCGGAGTCTCCGGAAATACCGAATTGCGCGTATTGAACGATGTTGTCACCAGCTCGGTGACCGCGTTCTGGAGTTCGGGGGTGTGAGAGGCCCACGCTGCGGGGCGTGGTGGGCGCAGCACGGGGTGAGGTGGGCCGCGTGCCAGTACGAGGCCACTCAGGTCGACCAGCTGGTGCCTGCCATAGCCCCTTACGGAACCGGCGCCACGACAGCGAGACCGTGGGTTTCACGGCCTCGCGGGGGTAGTGCTGGCGGCTAGTACTCCAGCCGGACTTCGTTGGTGACGGCAGCGCTGGTGGACGGGGCTGCTGGTAGCAGGGCGGCCACCGCGTGATCATGTCGTGTTTGTG
>NZ_JBITDI010000066.1:0-1581 GCF_044454005.1 Nocardia sp. NPDC051570
ACGGGCGACTGGGGGATGGGTTCGACAGGTGTCGGTTCGTCGTCAGCGGCGCCGGAGTCGTTGTGGCCGTTGGCTGCGGCGAGCCGCTCGGCCTCGGTCGGCATGAGCGGGTTCGCGCCAGCGGCAACAGTGGAGGTGTCGACCGACAGGGCCTCGCCGTCCGGGAAACGTTGCAGTGCCTCCTCCAGCTTGGCGCGCAGCTGCTCTTTGGTCACTCCGACAGTCGTCGGGGGCATAGTGAATCTCCTTCAGGTCCAGTGGTTTGCAGGTCAGTCGCCGCTGTCGTCGTTTTCGTCCTCCGCGTACGGGGGTTCACGCCAGGCGTCGGACCAGGCGGCGGCGGCGAGGTCGGCAGGATCGACACGGCGGTGCACTTCCATGCGCAGCGCGATCCCGAACGGCAGGTGTAGGGCGAGGCGGATCACTCGGAACCTGCTGATTCGGCCGGGTCGCGCCAGGTGAGTTCCAGCCACAGCGAGCCGGGCTCGCCTTGCACGGCTTCGTGAATGATCGGTTCGGGCTTGGCCATCCAGCGGGGCGAGTCGTCCTGGACCATGCCGTAGCCGAGCTGCGCGGGCACCGCACGTTTGGTGCGGCGCGAGACGCCTGCGGTCTTGCCGACGGTGAGGGCGTCACAGGCGGGTTTCAATGTGGCCCAGAGGTTGTCGGTGTCGCGAACTCTGTTATCGCGTGGGCGGTAATGCAGTTGAACGGTGACGTGGTCGACGCCGCGCGGCAGGAACGCAATGGCGGCGAGGCGACACACGTCCTTGCGGATCTGTTTGCGGGCCCGGGCTTTCGCGAACGTGGCTCCGCGCGAGACGCCGGAGTCTTTCATCGAAAGCGGCGGTCTCGAGTACGGTAGCGGCAGGATGGCACTGTTCATCGGGTTGGTTCCTTGCGGTGTCGATGGCGGTCGACGAGGCGGTCAGAGTTCGACGGTGACCGTGGTGTCCGGCGGCAGCGTGAGCAGCTTTTCCGTCACGAATCCGGTGGTCACAAACGCGACGATGTAGCTCGATTTGTGTTCCAGGCCAGTGAGTTTCACACGATGGGCGCGACCATGATCGCGGTAGATGAGCGACTTGCCCACGTCGTGGCTGTTGAGCTGGCCGAACGGTTTGATCATGCTGTCGCCCTATGTACCCGGCGGTGATTGGTTTGGCAGCCGAGGCAGCGGCCCTTCGAGTGATGGCGGACGTGTCCTTCGGGGGCGTCGTCGTCGCGACCGACCATCGGGAGTTCGCAGTCGATACAGTCGGACGGCCGCAGCTGATAGACCTTCGCCAACTGCCCGGATCGTTCGGTAGCGGTGTAGCAGGCTTTGCACATGCCCCGGGCGGAGAGGCGGCCTTCGTTCACTCCGAGGGGTTGTCCAGCGGGGATGAGGCGGCGTTCGCAGCCGGGGCAGACCGGGATACGGTCTTCAGGGCGGCCGTAGCGGTTGATCACTTCGCGCAGCGCGATGGTAGTGGTGTTGTCGCCTCGGCAAACGATTCCGGCGGCGATCACGCCGTCTGCCGGAAGAGTGATGTCTGGTTCGGTGACGAGCTGCCCAGCACCCAGGGCGGCCCGCGCGCA
>NZ_JBITDI010000067.1:0-1558 GCF_044454005.1 Nocardia sp. NPDC051570
CCCTGCGTGTCAGGCTGAGTTGAGTCCATTGGTTCAGAGCAAATCGGCCTGACGCGGGGCGAGATACGGATCGATATTTCATGACCAGCACGAGGGCCTCGAGGGTCAGCGACCAGAATGGGCGCATGGGTTCTGTGGGGCCGCGCGGTGACGAGCCGAAGCGGCGACGCGCATTCAGCGCTTCGGACAAGCTCGCGCATCTGGCTGCCTACGAGGAAGCAGTCGAGCGCGGTGAGGGCGGGGCGTATCTGCGGTCGCAGGGCCTGTATTCGTCGTTGATCAGCGAGTGGCGCAAGCAGCGCGACGCGGGGGTGCTCGCGGGCCGAAAGCCAGGTGAGAAGATCGGCAAATTGACTGCCGAGCAAGCCGAAATCGCCCGGCTCACAGCTGAATTGGCGCGTGCGAACAAGCGGCTGGCGACCACCGAAACCGCGCTGGACATTATGGGAAAAGCACACGCTCTCTTGGAATCTCTGTCCGAGAGAGCGGACACCGACGAGCCGCGCAAGAAGCGTTGACAGCCGCGTATGCGTCGTTGACCGGCGCCGGTGTCTCCACTCGGCACGCGGCCGCGCTGACCGGACTGGTGCGCTCCACCGCGATCCGCCGGGGCAATACCTGCGCAGTAGTCGGGGCGCGGTCGGCGGTCGATCCGGCCAACAAGTTGACCGTGCTGGAACGACGCCGAATCCTGGACACCCTCAACAGCTCTCGGTTCGTCGACCTGACCCCGTTGCAGGTCTATGCCCAGTTGCTCGACGAGGGCACCTACCTGTGTTCGGTGTCCACGATGTATCGGGTGCTGCGAGAGCACGCACAGGTCAAGGAGCGTCGCCGACTGGCGCGGCATCCGGCGAAGGCGTGTCCGGAACTTCTCGCCACCGCACCTCGGCAGGTGTATTCCTGGGACATCACCAAACTCGCCGGCCCGATCAAGGGCCAGTACTTCGACGCCTACGTAATGATCGACATCTACTCCCGCTACATCGTCGGCGTCCATGTCCACACCCACGAATCCGGGGTACTGGCAACAGAATTGATGACCGAGATCTTCGGCGTCCACGGCATCCCGCAGGTCGTGCACGCGGATCGGGGCACCTCGATGACCAGCAAAACTGTCGCCGCGCTGCTCGCCGATCTCGAGGTCACCCGCTCGCATTCCAGGCCGCGGGTGTCCAACGACAACCCCTATTCCGAAGCGCTGTTCAAGACCTTGAAATACGGGCCGGAGTTCCCCGAACGCTTCGGATCACTCACCCACGCAAGGAAATTCATGGACTCGTTCACTCAGTGGTACAACCACGAACATTGCCACACCGGCATCGGCCTGCACACCCCCGCCGACGTCCATTACGGCCTCGCCGCCGCCAAAGCCGCCGACCGTCGATCGGTCCTGGCCGCCGCCCGCGCCCGTCACCCGGACCGCTTCGCCACCACCACAACGACACCGAAGATCCTCGACCTGCCCGGCACCGTCTGGATCAACCCGCCGACCGAGGAGACCGACACAACGGCCGCATAACACACCCACTGGTCTCATTCAGCTTGAAAAATTCCG
>NZ_JBITDI010000068.1:0-1455 GCF_044454005.1 Nocardia sp. NPDC051570
GACGGATTCAACTGGTCGTTGCAACACCTCGATTCTGGAGGTGTGTGTTGGCGTATGGGAAGCGGCAGATCGAGGTTCGCGCGTATCGAGGGCAGATCCCGTCGCCGGGGCGTCCGACGGTGGCATGGCGTGAGGACCGGGTCAGATTCTGGGCAGCGATCGCGCGCGGGGTGATGACCGAAGATGCGGCCGCGGAAGCGGGTGTGTCCTCGCCGGTTGCGTTTCGCTGGTTCCGGCATGCTGGCGGCGTGAATCCCCGGTTGTCACTGAAGGTTTCGGGTCGTTACTTGTCGTCTGGTGAGCGTGAGGACATCGCGTTGTGGCGTGCTCAGGGCGTCTCGGTCCGGGAAATCGCGCGTCGACTCGGCCGGGACGCGTCGACGATCTCGCGTGAGCTGCGCCGTAACGCCTCGACACGCACGTACTGGCTGGACTACAAGGCCTCGACCGCGCAGTGGCATGCCGAACGCCGGGCACGACGGCCGAAGGTCGCCAAGCTCGTCACCAACGACCGGCTCCGCCAGTACGTCCAGGACAGGCTCTCCGGCGTGGTCCACGCCGCGGATGGCCGGGTCATGACCGGACCTGTGGGACCGCAGTGGAAGGGCCGCAACAAACCGCATAGGGCTGATCGTGCATGGGTGAACGCGTGGAGTCCCGAACAGATCGCCCACCGGCTGACGGTGGATTTCCCCGATGATGAATCCATGCGGATCTCACACGAAGCGATCTACCAGGCGCTCTACGTCGAGAGCCGCGGCGCGCTCAAACGCGAACTCGTCGCGTGCCTCAGGCGCGGTCGGGCACTGCGGGTTCCCCGCGCCCGGACGAAGCAGAAGGCGTGGGCGCATGTCACCCCGGAGACACTGATCAGCGAACGGCCTCCGGAAGTGGCTGATCGTGCCGTTCCCGGACATTGGGAAGGCGACCTGATCATCGGTTTGCAGCGCTCCGCGATCGGCACACTGGTGGAACGCTCCACCCGGTTCACGATGCTGATCCACCTGCCCCGCGAACACGGCTACGGACTCATCCCACGCACGAAGAACGGGCCGGCCCTGGCCGGCTACGGGGCGATCACGATGACGAACGCTCTCGCCACGACCATCACGACCTTGCCCGAGCAGTTGCGGCGCTCGCTGACCTGGGACTGCGGCAAAGAGCTCTCCGACCACGCCAGGTTCACCATCGAGACAGGCGTCGAGGTCTACTTCGCCGACCCGCACAGCCCCTGGCAACGCGGAACCAACGAAAACACCAATGGTCTACTGCGGCAATACTTCCCGAAGGGCACAGACCTATCCCGATGGGACGCCGACGAACTCGAAGCCATCGCCCACACACTCAACACCAGACCCCGCAAGACGCTGGGATGGCGCACTCCCGCCGAAGCCCTCGACGAACACCTACGATCGCTCCAACAACCCGGTGTTGCGACGACCGATTGAATCCGTC
>NZ_JBITDI010000069.1:0-1358 GCF_044454005.1 Nocardia sp. NPDC051570
ATGGTGTGCCGCAATCTATTTAGATGCGAATAGTAGCTGAGACGGCCGAAATCCACCACCGCCCGGCCACCTGCCTACGCACCCGGACCCACGCGAAATCAGCCGTCACAGAGGGCCGTGGCAGCTACCTTGTCGCTGGCCATGGAGAACTTCTTGTACGCGGCCGCGTCATCGAGGTCCACTCCGGGGCCTTTGGTCACCGACATTTCGACGCGCCTGCCTCTCTCAGTTGTGCTGTACATCTCCGAGAGATAGCCGGCAACACCACCGTCGTGGCCGACAACGTCGCAGCCGGGCTCGAGCGGGCCGTGCCCCAGCCCGAGACCGTAACCGGGATTCGGTCCAAAAGGATGCCCCTTACGCATTTCGGCAAGTAACACGGGCGTGAGGAGCCTGCCGCCCAGTAATGCGGTCATGAAGGTATCGAGGTCTCGGGTTGTGGAGACGATCTCGCCTGCGGCATATATCGCTGACGGATTCTGATCGGTGACGTCGACGACCGTCACGACGCCATCCCCCAGGTACGACGTGTAGCCATGGGCATGGGGACCGGGGATGCCGGTCCAATGCCCCGGAACGGTCGTGCCCCACAACCCGAGCGGCACCACGATGCGGCCGTAGATCTGCAGGGCGTAGGGCGTGCCGGTGATCTTCTCGATCAGCAGGCCGACCAGAATGTAGTTGGTGTTGGAGTACGACCAGCCGGTACCCGGCGCGAATCGAGCGGGCTTGGACAAGGCGAACCGCACCAACTCCTCCGGCTGATAATCACGGAAGAGGCTGTCCACGCCCGCCTTACCCTCCGACGGGAAAAACCCGGGCTCCATTGTCCCATCGGGATTCCGGTCTCCGAGGTCGTTGAACAATCCGCTGGTGTGCTGCAACAGCATCCGGACGGTGATCCGCGGATCCAGGCCGAACTGCGGCAGGTAGCGGTCCACCGGATCGTCCAATCCGAGCCTGCCTTCGCCAACCAGCTGCAGCAGCACCGTGGCCGTGAAGGTCTTGGTGATACTGCCGATCCGGAATTGCCCGTCGGTCGGCACCCCGTCGGGACGGCCCAGCTCCGTCACCCCGGCGCTACCGGCCCACTCACCGTGCTCATCGTGCACGCGCATCTGCACGCCAGCGGCACCAGCGGCAACCACCTCGTTCATCGCCTGTTGCAGCGCCACACGGTCCACCCCCGCCGGCGCGGCCATCGCGTCGGTCCCGGTCGAGCCCGCCAGCATAGTGATCGCGAAGATCGCGACAACAATCCGTCGCATGGATCGCATAGATCGACACCCCCGCTGATGTGAATCCCTCGCCGTCAACCGTAACCCGTTGTGCCAGTACTGAAAAGCCTCGGACAGCTG
>NZ_JBITDI010000070.1:0-1158 GCF_044454005.1 Nocardia sp. NPDC051570
TACAGAGACTGAATTCGTGATGTCGTCATGAGCTGAGGGGTGCGAGGCCGGTTGCTGTGAGGCAGCCGTCGATCAGGTGGGGCCGGTGCTGAATACGGCGCAGACCGGTGCGGAGGGTGTTGATGAGGTGGTCGGGGTCGGTGAAGATCCGGTTGGCCGTGGAACCGCGACGTAGCAGCGACCAGATACCTTCGGTCGGATTCAGATCCGGCGCGTAGGCGGGCAGTTGGTAAACGGTCAGCCAGTCCCGCTCGGCGACGTATTTCCGCATCCCCCGCGTGAGGTGAGTGTTGAGATTGTCCCAGATCACCACCAGCGGCCCGCCGAGTTGCTGGTGCGCGTCGGCAAGGAGATCCCGGTACTCGGTCCAGGCGAAACTCATTCTGCCCGAAGGGGTCCGGTCGTCACGGGGCCGATAAATGAGGCGGGGCCGCTGCCCGGTTTTGTAGCAGGTGAGCGCGGCGATCGAGACCCGCCGCCGGGACCGGCCGCGCACGCGGATCGTCGGGGTGATCCCGCGAGGGGACCAGGTACGCGCAGTCGGCGGCGTCATCGAGAAGCCGGCCTCGTCTTCGAAGACCAGCCAGGCGTCGAGCGCCGCCGCGGCGGTTTTACCTGCGGCCACGTATCTTTCACCCAATTCGCCACCGCGCCCTCGTCGCGTTCGACCGCCCGCCGTGCTGGGACCTGCCAGCTCCAGCCGTGCCGGCGCAGCAGCACCTGCACGCCCTTGGCCGTGTAGCGGATGTGGAACCGGCGACCGATCACCGTCTTGATCCGCGGCAGAGTCCAGCGTTGATCGGGCCACCCGTGCGCGAGCGGGCCTTTGGCCAGTTCCCGTTCGAGTACCCGGAACTGGTCATCGGACAGCAGCGGCAGCGATGCCCGGCCCTTCGACCGCAACGCACGATCACCATCGACCGTCCATGCCTTGCGCCAGCGTTGCACCGACCGCACGCTGACCCGCAGCCCTTTGGCGATCACCGCGTTGTCCTCGCCCCGGCCGAAGCCTTCGGCGGCGCGGAACCGCAACTGCTCCCGAAACTTTCGTCGCTCAGCGGTCAATCCACCGCCTTGCGGATACCTCATCCAACAGGTGTACTCCACCCAGCCCGCAACAGCGTCAAGCCCGGCGACATCACGAATTCAGTCTCTGTA
>NZ_JBITDI010000071.1:0-1057 GCF_044454005.1 Nocardia sp. NPDC051570
ACTTCCTGGAGGTATCTATGGCATGGCGTGAGGTATCCGAACGGGGGCGGACGACAGTGTTCAATTCGATCGCTCTCGCTGTTCCTACCTGTCTTGTACTGACTCTGGCAGTTGTGGGAGCCGGACCAGCGGCCGCTGAGTCGTATGTGAACTACCTGCCACCACAGTCCAATCCGGGTGACATCGCCATCGGCGAAGCCACGCCATGGGACATGACGGACATGACATTGGCCCCGACGGGGATCGGGCCGCAGGACTACAACTGGATCAGGCTCTGGGATCCGGCCGGTCCGGGGCAGTTCATCACTACTTTCGACACCAACGGCAATTTCGGTGGTCTGCCGATCAGTGGCCGGACATGGACCGTGACGTCCCCCGGCGGGGGCGGGGTGCACGACTGGGATGCATTCACCAATCGGCTGGTGGTGAACCAGGCGCCCGCGATGCCCGCCTACAACGGGAACAGCACCTTCCAGTTCTACTGGGATGCCGCACGCAACGGATACCACTACGTGAACCACGGCCACAACAACGACTCCTGGGTCGATGTGTGGTACACCGACACACACCCCGGTGCGAAGATTCGGCTCAACCACGACGGTCAAGACATGCTGTGGGCGTCCTCCATCGCGGTAGCAAAGGTCAACGGAACAGTGAAGTACCCCGGCTCTGACCCCGTGGAGATCCGCGACTGGGCCGGAGAGCAAGAACGCGAATGGGGCCCGAACTGGACACTCAGCGACCACAAGGTGTGGGACTACATCTCCAGTGGCAACCCTGACGGATCCGAGGACCTCATGTTCGTCTTCACCCAGAACAACGGAACCATTTCTGGCCTGGTGAACCACACCGACGCAGACGGCACCCGCCATATGTGCGTCACCCGGCACGTCGAATACGCCGACTGGAATACGATGACCCGCCCAGGGATGACCCAGCCATTCCCGTACCCAGCCAAGGTAATGACGGGCTGCGACGACCTGAGCTACACAGTTACATCAACCGGCCCTGAGGGCGCGATTCAAATGTTTCTGCCATACGTAAATCTCGTATATGG
>NZ_JBITDI010000072.1:0-1023 GCF_044454005.1 Nocardia sp. NPDC051570
CCCCGGATAGTGGACACTGATTTGGCAGGACCGGAGGTCCTGCTGGAAGGATGTCGCTATGCCTCCTCGCAAGCGCCGGTCGTTCACGGCCGAGTACAAGGTCGAGGCTGCCCATCGGGTGATCGATTCCGGCCGCACGATCGCCGAAGTCGCCCGGGAATTGGGCTTGAACGAGGGCCTGCTGAGCAACTGGGTCAAAGACGAGCGGCGCCGGATCGCCGCTGCCGAGGCCCACGGTGAGAAGCCTCTGGATGCGGCCGAGCGGGCCGAGTTGCTGCGATTGCGCAGGCAGGTCAGCGAACTGGAGAAGGACAACACCTTCCTGGTAAAAGCCTCGGCGTACTTTGCCGCGATGCAGAAGAACCGGCCCGGTTCGATCTGATGGTGAAGTACGCCGGCCCCGACGACATCCTCGCCACCGCCGGCACTGTCCGACCGGCGGGACCCCGGTTCTCCGTCGTGCGGATGGCGCGGTTGTTGAAGGTTTCCACGTCGGGCTACTACGAGTATGTGAAGCGTTCGGCGGCAACAGTTTTGACGCCAAGACAGCAGCGTCGAGCCGACCTCGAGGTGAAGATCACCGACATCCACACCGACTCGAACCGCACCTACGGATCACCACGGGTAACTGCCGAGCTACGTGATCGCGGCGAGGTGGTGATCAGGAAAACCGTCGCCAAGATCATGGCGTCGATCGGTTTGGAGGGCATCAGCCCGCGCACGTTCAAGGTGAAAACGACCGTGGTCGACCCGACAGCGTCGTTCCCGTCCGACCTTCTCGGCCGCGTTTTCGATCAGGGCCGACTGGATGCGGCGTGGCTGACCGATATCACCTACCTGACCTGCGGGCAGGGCGACATGTTCCTGTGTGCGATCCGTGACGGGCATTCCCGGAAAGTGCTCGGCTACAGCATCTCCGACCACATCGGGGCCGAGATGGTCACCGAGGCCATCGAGGCGGCTGTCGCCGCGCGCGGCGGGCAGTGCCGGGGCACGATTCTGCATTCGGACCGCGGCGGTGAA